>CAVXJU010000096.1:0-173841 GCA_963761935.1 Terriglobia bacterium
ATCTTCTTGCCGGCACCTGGTTGGTTGGTCTTTGCTGGCTTGGGATGGATGGTCTTATCGTCGAAACCGCCAAAGATGCCGACGCCTTTGGTTTGGACATTCCAGTTTTCAGGCACGCGGATCTCGACGCCACCGAAGACCGCGCTGATATCCAGCACCGCTTTGTCGATGGTGATCGCTGCGCGGCTCAGGTCCAGGCGAACGCCTCCGAAGATGGCGACGACTTCGCCGCCCCGAAAATCGGGCGTGTCGATGACCCGCCGGGAACCGGAAAAGATTGCGACGATGTTGAGCACCGGTTCGCTTTTTGCGGGAGCCCCTTCCTTGGCGACCGGCGTCCCTTCTAAGTAGCGCTTGCGATCCAGGGCCCTGACCAGCATGGCAAGCCCAAAGGCGATGATCGCCAGCGGCCAAACATAACTGAAGTTGAACTGGATAAGGTCGAGGTTGTCGAGCAGCAAGAGCGCGCCGATGAGAGCGACCGCACCGCCCCAGACCAAGCTCGAAACCGCCTGGCAGCTCAGAATGCGCGAAACCCCGTAGACGATCAGAAAAACGGGCCAGTACTGCCAGAGATCGTGGAATTGGACGATACCCATGTTGTCCAGCAGCAGGCCCAGCCCTACCAGGACGATGATGGCGCCGATCACGATGCCGGAGCCGCCGGAGCGATATCGGCGGTTCCTCATGCGGTCCTCGAACCGAGCCATCTTGCGCTGGATGCGGTCGTGCACGTCCCGCTCGATGTTGTCCCGTAGCCTTTGCCCGTATTGATCGTCTGGCGGCACGATCTAAGCGTAGCAGCGAGTCGGGGGCCGTTCGACCGCGGATCGGCGAACGGAGGCGTAGAATCGGCGAATGGCCTTGGGCGGGCGGCTTAGGGAGCCAGCCGCTCGATCCGCCAGCGGCCATCGGGCTGGCGCGAATAGATGAGCCGGTCATGCAGGCGGTTGGGGCGTCCCTGCCAAAACTCGATTGAATCGGGGCGCAGCCGGTAGCCTCCCCAGTTCGGCGGCGCGGGGATGCCGGCGCCCTCGTACTTGGCTTCGAGCTTTGAGACGCGGGACTCAAGGATCTGGCGGTCGGCCACGGGCGTGCTTTGCCACGAAGCCCAGGCGCTGAGTTGGGCGCCGCGCGGGCGAGTGGTGAAGTAGATTTCCGATTCGGCGCGGCTGGTCTTGGTCACGGTGCCGGTGATACGGACCTGGCGTGTCAGCTCCTGCCAGAAGAAGACCAGCGCCGCGCGCGGGTTCTCGGCCAGCTCGCGGCCTTTTCGGCTGCGGTAGTTGGTGAAGAAAACGAACCCATCCGCGGTTGCTTCCTTGAGCAGGACCATGCGGGCGGAGGGCTGGCCGTCGCGCGAGACCGTGGCCAGGGTCATCGCGTCGGGTTGGGCGACGCCGGCCGAGCGAGCTTCGGCGAACCATTGTTCGAATTGGGCGATCGGGTCGGGATTCAGGTCGGTCTCGCGCAGTCCGCGAATCAGGTGCTGCTCGCGGAGGTCGGCCAGTTGCAACTCGGGAGTCCGGCGGTGCGGCACGACGATGTAGCCGTTCTTCGAATCGCCGAGCACGTCGTTGCGCTCGCGTCCCCAATACCACCAGTGAGCGGCGATATAGGCGCACAGCAACGCATCCAGCTGGTCTTCGCAGGCTTTCAGCGCTTTTCCGGCTTTCGGAATCTCTGGGAGATCGGGCGGATCGAGCGCGGGGATCAGGTGCGGCAGTTTATCGAGGATCAGAGTGCGAAGAGTGCTCAGGCCGGCGGCGCGCTCGGCTAGCGTGCCTTTCTTGTACTTGACGATGCGATCCAGCTCGAACAGTTGAACCGAGGCGGCGTGCGGATGTACTTCGATCTGGTAACGGCCGCTGCATTGCGGAGCCAGCTCATCGCCATGGCAGAAGCCCAGCTGTGCGAGATCGGCGGAAAGCTGCGTTGTTCTGCGCCAAAAACTTCGGGCGCGGCTGGCCGGATAGGCGCCCGCGTGAAACTTGCCGTATTTGGAGTGCGCCAGGCGGTCGGCTGCGCGCATGCCGGTGGCGTTGGGAATCACGATGGGCGCGTCGATTCCGATCACGGCGTGCTGGCCTGCGTTTGCATCCGCCCAGGCGACGATCTCGCCGGGGTCTGCGAGGCATTCGAGTTTCAGCAGCCGAAGTGACGGGCCATCCTGCTCCAGAAGGGCCAAGCCGCTGGGATTTTTCTCCCATCCGAAGTCAATTCCGAGGAAGCGCAGAAGCTTTATTCTATCGAGTTGCTCGAGCCGGCTTGTTACTTGGCCTTGCGCAGATAGATATTGCCGTTGAACGTGGTGAGCGCGAGTTCGGCGCCGCCTCCATTGATAGTGCCCAGCATGGTCCGGTCGAAGCGAACACGGTATCGCCCCTTGCCGGGCTTGTTTTCTTCCACTGGAGATGCATGGCCCGACGAGCCTAGCGCGATATCGAAGTCGCTGTAGACTGCGCCGTTGTCGGTCTTCAGCCGAAGCCGCGCCTTGGCATCGGAAGGCAGCGTCACATCGATGTTGCCGTTGAGCGAGCTGAACGACATGGGTTTATCGCCAGGCACTTTATCCAGCGACACCAGCACATTGCCGTTCAGAGCGTGCACCACCGCGGCGCCTGAACTGTGGGACACAGTAGCGTTGCCGTTGGTGCAGTCGATTTCAATGTCGCCGGTGATCTGGTCCACCGCGATTTCCTTGCCGTTGACGGTATGCAGCTTTAGAGAGGTATCGAACGGGACTTGAATGTTGAGGCTGACGTCCTGGCCCGGTGTGCGTGTGCCAACGGTTATGACGTTGTCCGATTCTTCCACGGTCAGGCCGGTGGCGTTGGTGTCGATGCGGCGGAGTCCGTCGGCACGTTCACGCTCGGGACGCCGGATTCGGCCCAAGCCTTTCTGCGCTTCCACGATGGCGTCCTTGCCGTCATAGCCTTTGACTGAAATGCTTCCGTTGACCAGCGAGACCTTGAGCGACTTGGGGCGCGAGGCGTCGCTAAAGGGAACGGTCACACGGTCGGGCTGCGCCTCGAGCGGCCGGACTATGCTGGCCACGGCGAGAAGCGAGATAAAGGTGGTGAGAAATTTCATGACTACTGCCCTCGTTTGACGATCCGAATGCTTCCGTTCACTGTTTCGAACTTCAATTGTGGACCGCCGGCGCCGACTCGCAGGTCCGTGGATCTGCCGGAACGATAGATGAATTTTCCGCCGCGGCGCTCGGCCACGGGCGTAGGCTGCGCCAGCGCGGTCATATCGAAGTCGGTATAGGCGCCTCCGTTCAATGTCTTCACGCTTATGTCGGCTGCAAGATTCGGCGGGAAAGACGCCTCGATGCTGCCATTGACGCTCTTGAAGGAGCTGGCGCTGGCTGGGCTTCGCGCGAACCCCGCGGAGATTTTGCCATTCACGGTGTGGGCCGCGCCCGAGCCGCTCGCCCCAGCCAGTTCGATTCCACCGTTGACGTTGCTCAGATCGAAATCGCCGGAGGTACCTTCGAGGCGGATGTGGCCGTGATTCACAGCGGCCAGCCGGACAGCGGTGCCGACCGGAACCTTGAGTTCGAAATCGTAGTTAACGCGGTAACCGCGATGGCCGTTATCCCGGTGTCGAAACGGGCCGTCGACATAGATCCTGAGCCCATCGCCCGACTGCGAGGTATCCAGCTTGACCTCGCGCTTGGCCGCGTCCAGGCGGTCCTGCGAATCGGCGTCAATGGTTTTCTCGGCGGTCATTTGGATTTCGCTGCCGTTATAGCCAATCACGTGAATCGAGCCGAACACGTTGTCGACGTCCAAGTGAGTCGCGGCGGGGAAGGTTTGGCGAATGGTCTCTTTTTCCTGTGTGTCGAAGCCGTAGGCCAGCGAAACGGCGGCGATGACAACGAAGTAGATTTTTCATTGCAGTTGCCTCAGTGCCCATTGCGCGTGTTGCTTCACTTCAGGATTTACATCCGTGCTCGAGACCAGAGCTTGAATTGAGGGAGCCGCGGATCGATCGTGCACTTCCACGATTTCGTCCAGAATCGCAATCTGGACCAGCGGCGAATCCTGCTTGGCCAGCGCTCGCGCCAGTCCGTTTCGTCCCACCGGATTATTGGTGAATTTCTTCATGGCATCCACCGCGGCCAGGCGCACATCGACGTTGGAATCGTGATCCACGGTAGTGAGCAGCGCCGAGAGCACCTGCGAATCGTCCGGTTCGACGCGATAAGCATAGCTGACGCCGCGCAAACGATCGCTGGCGCCTTGCTGCTGCAAAAGAGAAAGAGCCACAAGCTGGCGCATGTTATCAACCTCCCCACGCAATTGCGAGACCTCCGATATTTCGCGGCTTCGCAGCATATAACCTGTTCCGATTCCGGCGGCCAGGATCAGCATCGCGGCCGCGGTTTGAAAAGCCGGATGACGCAGCCACCAGAAGGCCGGCCTCGACTCGCGCTGGCGCCACTGGCGCAACGAATCGTAGAAGCGCGCGCGCAATCGCAAGCTGGGATCTTCCTCGGGCAGAGTGCCGAGCGTACTCCAGATGTCTCTCAGCTCTTCGGCTTCGGCACGGCAGCGCTCGCACGAGGCCAGATGCGCATCAAATTCCGCGCGCGAATCCTCCAGCGTGCCACGCCAGTAATCCACGAATTGGGTTCTTGCTTCATCGCAATTCATGACGCCCGTTCTCCGGATATTTCAAAATAGATCTGCCCCAGCGCCTTCACGGCGCGATACACGCGAACCTTCACCGCTCCTACATCGCAACCCAGGATTGAAGCGATTTCTTCATACTTGAGATTCTGAAACCGGCTCAGCACCAGCAGCTCGCGCTTTTCTACCGGCAGCCGGGCGATGGCGCGCTTCAAAATCGAGATTTCCTGTTTGCGCTTCAAATTTTCTTCCATAACGTTCACGCTCGCGAACTCGCGGTCTGGCAGCGCCACTTCGAGTTTGCGTTTACCGATCGAATCGGACTGCGCATTGCGTGCGATCTGGTACATCCAAGCCGCGAACGCCCGCTCCGGTTGGTAGCTTTGACGATACTTCAGCATGCGGACGAAAACATCTTGCACCAGATCCTCGCTCAGCTCGCGATTCCCATTCATGTGCACGAAGTAATTGAACAGCGGGAGATGGTGGCGCTCAAACAGGATGGCCAGCGCGCCCAGGTCGCCCTCCCGGACGGCCTGCATCAGGCTGCTGTCGCTGGCCTCGTACACGTTAGTAAATACTGGGCGGGGCGGGAAAGGTTACTCACGAATTTCAGTCCGGCCGCGTGCGCTTTTACCAGACCCGGCAGGCCGGCATGCGAACCATGGGCTGTCCAACGGCGCACGAAAAAGCCTTCTGAAACTCCGGCATATTCTGGACGACGGCGTTCACGCGATCCTTCGGCGGTGAATGCGGATCGGTTTGGGCACGCAGGCGCGCGGCTTCAGGCCGGACGTTGGTGCACCAGCTCTGCCCGAAAGCGAGGAAGAAGCGCTGCTCGGGCGTGAAGCCGTCAATGGGAGACTCGAGCATGGCCGGAGAGCGAGTCCATCATGGCCATGAACGAAAGGCGGATGCCGCCGTTATCCGCGGTGTTCTCCCCGAGCGTCAATTTGCCGTTGACGTGGAGGTCGCCGGTCGCGATGAAAGCCGAATATTCCTGAACAAAGCAGTCGGCGCGCTTTTCAAATTCCTTGGCGTCCTCGGGCGTCCACCAGTCCTTCAGATTTCCGTGCGGGCCGAATTTTCGCCCGGTGTCGTCGAAGCCGTGCGTCAGCTCGTGGCCGATGATGGATCCGCCGGCGCCGTAGTTAACCGCCGCGTCCATGCGATTGTCGTAAAAAGGCGGCTGGAGAATGCCGGCCGGGAAGTTGATGCTGTTCTCGGGCGGGTAGTAATAAGCGTTGACGGTCTGCGGCGTCATGAGCCATTCGCTGTGGTCCACCGGTTTGCCGATCTTGTTCAGCTCGCGATGCACTTCGAACTCCGTGGCGCGCTCATCGTTGCCGACGGCCTCGCCGCGTACGATCTTGACGGAGGAATAATCGCGCGGCTTGTCCGGATAGCCGATTTTATTGGTGACGGCGCGCAGCTTGATGAGCGCCTGTTCCTTGGTGGCCGGCGTCATCCAGGTGAGCGAATGAATGTCGTCGTTGAGCGCTTTCTCGATCTGTTCCACCATTTTGAGCGTGCGCGCCTTGCCTTCCGCGCCGAAGGTTTGATCCACGAACTTGCGTCCCAGCGCGAATCCCAGGTCGGAGTCGACTGCTCCGACGCAGCGCTTCCAGCGCGGCTCCAATTGCTCGGCGCCCGTGAGGAGCTTGCCGTAGAAGGCGAAATCTTCATCCACGAAAGCTTTCGGCAACAGCGATGCTTCGGCTTGCACCAGATGCCAGCGCATGTACGCTTTCAGATCATCCAGACTGGTTTGCGCGACGGCCGCGTTCATGGCCTTGAAAAAATCCGGAACCGATACGTTTAGGTCTGAAAACGGCGGCGTGTCCTGGGCCTTGAAATAGCGCGGCCAGTCCAACCCGGGCGCGAGCGACGAAAGATCGGCGAGCGGAAGCTTATGGTAGGTGCGTACCGGATCGCGCCGCGAGACGCGGTCGAGCGATCCTTTCGCGAGCGCCGTTTCCAGGCGCAGGATTGCCTGTGCGTCGGCGGTTGCCTGGGCGGCCGGTTCGCCCAGAAGGCCGAGCATTTTCTGAACGTGCGCCACGTATTTCTGGCGCAGCTCCACCGATCGGGCGTCGGTGTTCAGATAATAATCGCGGTCGGGAAGGCCGAGGCCGCCTTGATCGATATCCGCGATATCCATGCTGGAGTTTTTCAAGTCCGGGCTGGAGCCGAAGCTGAATAGCACATTGGCGCCGAGCAAATGCAGGCGCGCCACCTCGCCGGCCAGCGCGGATTTGTTGGCGAGCGAGTTGATGCGGTCCAGATCGGGCTTCAAGGGCTGGATGCCGCGCTTCTCGATACCGGCTTCGTCCATGCAGGAGAAATAGAAGTCGCCGATCTTCTGATCGTCCGGCGCGCGTTTCGGGTCGTTGGCGGAGGCCTTGTCGAGAATGCCGTGCAGGATTGTTTCGTTGCGCTCGTTGAGTTCGCTGGCCACGCCCCAGGTAGAGTGGTCCGCCGGAATCGGATTTTTGGCGAGCCAGGTTCCGCAGGCGTATTGGTAAAAGTCGACGCATGGACTCGCGGTGGTGTCCATGTTGGCGGTGCTGAAACCGGGCGTGGTCTGAGCGGCCGCCGGGAGAGTGAGGAGGAGGAGAAGCAAGGACGCAGGTTTCACACCTAATTTTACCCCGCACCTGGCTTGACAAACGCGGGTGTCGCGTCATAACATGTCGTTATGCGACATGTTGAGGAGCGACCGGAGGACGGGGGGGCCAAGCCGCTCACCGAGCCGGTGCTTTTGATCCTGGCCAGCCTGGCCGCCGGGCCGCGGCACGGCTACGCGCTGATGAAGGATATCGAAGGCCTGAGCAACGGCCGGGTTCGCATGAGCACCGGCACGCTTTACGGAGCGCTGCGCCGGCTGCTTGAAGACCAATGGATCGAGCGCTTCGAACAGGAAGACACCTCGCGCGAGAAGCAAGCTTACCGGCTGACTGTGGCGGGCCGCCGGCAACTGGAATGCGAGGTGGAGCGGATGAAGCAATTGACGCGCGCCGCATCCGCGCGGCTGAGGACCAAGGAGGCGTAATGATGAAGGCGGCTTATCGAGCCTTGTTGCGGCTCTTTCCCGCGGATTACAGGTTGTTCTTTGAGGACGAAATGCTGGATGCGTTTGGCCGGGCGTCCCAAGAGCAACGTGCGCGTGGCCCGTTCGCGTACTGCCGATTTGTGTCCACGGAACTGGCTGGCCTGGTGTTGAGCGCGCCCATAGAATGGATCGCTAAGGCCACTACCAGCAGTTCAATCCGCGCGCGATCTTTTCCGGATCTGAGGATGATGCGGCCCGCTGGGGTGCCGCGGGAGTTATGGTTCGCGTCCGCGAAGGCGTCGGGCGCGGCTGTACCAGACGATATCGCCGAAGCGGAGAAGCGTGTCGAGTTCTGTCTCCGGCGCATGGAACACGCCATCGCAACCCACGATTTCCCGGGCGCTCGCTTCTATTCCAACGAAGACCTCAAGGCTCGCGAGAATCTGCGGCTGCTGCGCACCAGGCACGGCTTCGGCGAATAGCAGCAGCCGCGTCATGTTCACCGGACATCTGGCCGTCGGACTGGCCGGTAAAAAGATGGAGCCCAAAATCTCGCTCGGAACCTGGACGATGGCGGCGATGCTGGCTGACTTGCTCGCTTTTGTTTTTATGATCGGCGGGATCGAGAGGTTCCGGCCTTTGCCAGGCGCGGCGCTTTGCTTCCGTTCGGTGCGGTGCTGAATCACTGGGTTCTGGACGTTATCAGCCACCGGCCGGACATGCCGCTCGCGCCGGGAGCGGAGCTGATCGCTTGGGCTTACTGGATGAACCGCGCCCGCTATTTCAAGACTTCTTCGATGTAAGCCAGGGCGCGCGGGTCTTTGCTTTGTCCCAGCCAGAACATGGCTTGCTTGCGAACCGCGGCGTTCTGGTTGCTGCGCGCTATTTGAATTAACAGCGGCACGCCCTCGCCGGCCGGCATTTGCGTTAGGGCGAAGACCGCGCGCTTCTTGACTTCGGTTTCGGGGTCGTTCGAGATGGCGTCGGAAATGGCGGCTTGCGCCGTTTTCTGCGCCGCTTTTTGGGCCAGCCAGAACAGCGCTTGACCGCGGACGTGCGGGCTCTTATCGTCACGCGCGGCGCGCACTACCGAGCTCATGGCTTCCTGTTCCTGGCTCTGCGTGAGCGCGAAGATGGCGTGTTCGCGGATCTTGTCATTTGGATCTTCGCGCAGAATCCGGGTAACCACTTCGAACCCGCGCCTGCCTCGCGCGTTGCCAAGCCAGAAAATCGCCTGACGCCGCACTTGGTCAGTTTCGGCGGGACCGGCGAGCTGCTCCAGCGCTTGATCGGCTGCCGGATCGGCGTGCAGTGCGATGGCGGAAACCGCTCCGCTAGAACGCTGCGACTGCGCGATGCTCAGGAGATAACGGACGCTCTCGCCAGGCGTCGCGCCGGTCAGCCAGACGAATGGCAGACCGCCGGCGTCCAGCGTGCATTCTGGGGTGAAGCTTCGAACCTTTTCGACCTGATGATTTTCAATCCGGTACAGGACGACTACATGGGTCGGGCCTTCCAACTTGACCGTCTGGTTGGCGGACGCAGAGACCGCTTGTCTGCCAGTATGCGGCTCGAGAAAACATGCGCGCTGGTCGTCATTCCAGCAGCACATCTGCCGGTCGCCTGGAATCATCGGCTCGGCATACCCGACCCAGGCAGGAGCGGTTTGAGCGCTCAGGATCGCGCGCAGAGTAGCGTCGAGACCACCCGAAACCGCCCGGCTTTCGAAACGTGCATGCTCAACCCGAGGCTGCTGCGCCAGCACGGAACCAGCGGCCAGCGCCATCGCAATCCAGCCCGTCTGCCTCATTTCGCCAGAATCTCCATCAGATAATCGTTCGCTTCTTTCGAGTGCATCAGCGATAGCTGGGTGACGACGAACTTCTTCAGGTTCATATCCGTCTCCTTGCGCGCGATGTCCACCAGCGCCGGCGCGTTGCCCTGGACGAAAAGCGCATTGATGATGGCTCGCTTGTTGTCCTGGTCGGTCTCCTGCGGATACAGGGCCGCCAACGTGGCGCCGGTCTTGCTGCGCCCCATGACACCCAGCTGATTGATGGCCAAGTGGCGCAAGCTCGCGTCTTTTTCGGCTTTCGCCAGCTCGAGCAGCTTGTCGGCATTGCCGGAAATAAATAGCCCTTGAATGACGGCGCGCTTCACTTCCGGCGAGGATTCGCTGGAATACAGCTGGGCCAGGTCCGCCGACCCACCCACATTGCCGAGCAACTGGATGGCATGTAGCTTCAGTTCCTGATTCGTCTCCGACTTGGCGACTGCCAGCAGATTTTCGCGGCTTCCGGCCACCATGAAGCTGTTGAGAATCGCGCGCTTGATCTGCGTGTCGTTGGAACTTTTGTATACGTCAACCAGGAGTTGCAAGTTGTCGCGGCCACCATAGATGCCCAAATACTCCACCGCTTTGGCTTGCAAATCGGGATTAGAGCCGCCCTTGGCCACCGAAGCCAGGATCTCGCGTGCTTTGGGCGACCGGCTTTGCGCCAGCACAAACAAAGCCCGCTCTTTCAGACGCGGCGAGTTGCTGCTCTTCAAAAGATTTTCGAGCATCGGGACGCTGCGCTCAGGGTCGGAGTTCATGAGGCTGTTCAGAGCCAGCAGCTTTAGGTCTTCGTCGGTAGCCGACTCTGGTGACACCGGCTGGCCGCTCTGTTGCCGGATCTCCACCTGCAAAGCCTTGGCGTCGTCCAGCCAGTGGCTGGCTGCGTAGTTGGTCTGCAGTTCGATGAGAGTAGCGATGGCAGCGTCGCGCTGCCCCAGTTTGTTTTGCGCGTAGGCGCGCCAATAGAGCGCTCCATCGGCGCGGCTGCCTTTGGCATCGATGACGCGATCAAAGGCCTCGATGGCGCGGTCGTATTCTTTGCGATCCAGGTAGCTTTTCCCTTCGCGGTAGTAGCGTTCATCGCGATCCTGTTGCTGGCGGGCAACGTCTCGGGCGCGCCGCGCGGCATCGCGGTCGGCACGCGAGCTGTCCTGGAAGGCCAGCAGCGAAAGGTCCGGAAAATCGGGCGGGAGCGGAGGGATGGGAGCAACCGGCGATGCCGGCGGTTCTGGCGGAAGAGGCGGCGCGGGCTGCTGAGAGAATGCCAGTGTGGCAACCAGGAATCCGGGGATCAATAGCAAATTGTTTCTTCGAATCATGTCGATCTTCCTTACAACTTTTTCCTGTTCTTGTCTTTTTCAACCATTGGAGTGCTCTCTTCGTCGCGCACACGCGAACCGAGCACGCGCACCTTGAACAGCAACCCGCGGCTTTCAATCTGCTGTTGCAGCTCGGCCAGCTGTGCGCTGGAAACTTCGGAGGGACTGTGCGCGATCTCAATCAAGACGCGCTCCAAATCGTCCAGGACACTGGAGACGGCTGTGTCGCCCGTGGTGCGCGCCGTCTGGCGGTACAAACGGTTGTCATCCAACAGTTCTTCCGCCATCTGCCGTTCGCCGGAGATGTCGAGTGTTCCTTTTTCGTCAGGAGCGTTGCTCAACTCGGCGAGCACCATTTGCGACCGCTCCAGATGATCGCCGACGGCAACCAGCAAGATGCGCTCGCGCACCTGTTGTTGATTGGCCGCCGTTTGCGCAGGCTCGTTGCGATGCGAGAGACGTCCGGCAAGAAAAGCCGCCAACACCAGCGCCGCCGTCGCGGGCGCCCACATCCACCAACTGAAAACACGCCTGCGCTTGCGGGTGCCAAGCTGCCCGCCGACGCGCTGCCACACGGCTTCCCCATACCCGGCGCCACGCTCGGGGACTGGCGCAGAATCCACCGTGTTCAATACCAGCTGCACGGCGCGGAAATCGGCGCGGCATTGCTCGCATTCAGCCATATGCGCTTCGATGCCGCTGGCCTCTCCGGATTCGCCGTAATAAAAAAGCACCAGTTGTTCTTCACTCAAGTGATTCATGTTGTGGTACCTGCTACCGGCTGCAAACTCTTGCGGAGCTTCTGCACGGCTCGAAAAATACTGTGTTTGGTGGCGTTCGTGCCGGTTCCAAGCGCATCGCCAATTTCGGCGATCGACAAGCCTTCGAAATGCCGCAGCACGAACGCGGTTCGTTCCTGAGCGCTCAGTTGGTCGAGCGCGGCGTTCACACGATCCTTGACTTGGGTGCCATAGAAGAGCCGGTCCGGCCCGGGACCCGACTCCGGAATCGAGTGCAGGATGTCCCGGTCTTCGGCACTACCGCGCTCCCGCTTTTCCTCGTGACGCCGTCGCGTGCGGATCAGGTCGAGCGCGTAGTTCGACGCAATTCGATACAGCCAGGTGGAGAAACTGGACCGGGCTTCGTAGCGGGAAGCGTCCGGTAGGCGCGCAAGAAAGTTTCCTGCACCACGTCCTCGGAGTCTTGTTCGTTGCCAGTCATACGAAAAGCGAGCCGAAAAATGGCGCGGGCGTGCTGCTCGACGAGCAATCGAAAGGCTTCGCTGTCACCGGACTGCGCCCGCTCGACTGCGCCGCCGGCCTCCGCATCCATCCGTCCTTTAGACTACGTTCTTGGGTAACGGTTAGGCGGCCTTGGGCATCGCGGAACCCTGGCTCCAAGCCTGACGTCTCAAGAGTTAGATCGACTTTATCGCCGCTCCCGGCCAAACCGCAACGGATGCCGTCCCCATCTTGGGCAAACGGCCTTGCCGGATGGCGCGGCGCGGTGCGAAAATAGTTCGAGAAGACATCAGGTGATGGACGTAGACGTGGCTCCGCCAACATCCCCGCCTCCAACCCCTCCGGCCGCCGCCAACAAGCGGTCATTGCTCGGTGCGCTGCTGCATTGGGCGCGGGACTTGCTGTTCTCCGTGGTGCTCGCGGTCATCGTGATCCTGTTCCTCTATCAGCCGGTTAAGGTTGAGGGCACCAGTATGATGCCTACGCTCGACGATCAAGAACGGATCTTCATCAACAAGTTCGTTTACCACTTTTCGAGCATCGATCGCGGCGATACCATCGTATTCTGGTTTCCGGGCGATCCTACCAAGTCGTATATCAAGCGCGTCATCGGGGTCCCGGGCGATACCGTGGAAGTGGACCGCGGCACCGTCGTCGTGAACGGACACGCGCTCGAGGAAGATTACGTTCCCTCCGAATATCGCGACGACAATTCCATGCCGGCTAAGAAAATGCCCGCCGGCGAATACTTCGTCCTGGGCGATCACCGCAGTTCGTCCAACGATAGCCGTGCCTGGGGCCTGGTGCCGCGCCGCTATATTTACGGAAAAGCGGTGTTCATTTATTGGCCGTTCGACAAAATGGGCGTACTAAAATAGGGCGTGAATCCGCCCAATGCGCCTGGCTCTGCCTTTCTTCAAGGTATCGACGTTTCCCATTTCCAACAGGCTGTGGATTGGACGGCCGTAGCCCGAGCGGGAATCGAGTTCTGCTTTATCAAGGCCACCGAAGGCGCTTCGCACGTGGACGCACGGTTCGTCTCCAATTGGAGAGCGGCGGCGGAAGCGGGACTGGTCCGCGGCGCGTACCATTTCTTTCATCCCGCGATTTCAGTCACCGCACAAGCGGATTTATTTTTGCGGACGGTTCCCCGGCTCGAACCGGACGATCTTCCGCCTGTGCTGGACCTGGAGGCTCCCGAAGAGTGGCAGGGAGTTCCGGTGTTGCAGCGTGCTCAGCTCGCACTGGGTTGGCTGCGTGCGGTCGAGGATCGTTTGCATCTGACACCGATTCTATATTTGAGCCCGGCCTTCATGACCGATATCCTGCATAATGCTTCCGCTCTGGAGCAATACCCGGTGTGGCTGGCGCAATATACAACTGAATCAGCGCCCGATGTTCCCAAGCCCTGGACCAAGTGGACTTTTTGGCAACATACGCGGCAAGCAACGCTGCCGGGGATTCTAAGCAAGGTGGATCTCAACCGGTTCAATGGCACGCTGGACGAATTGAAGTCGCTCGGCCGCGCGCCTGTCGCCCCGACTACCGAAACTTCGCCGGCCTAGCCCAGCAGCCCGCGGAACTTGGGATTCTCGTAGCCCGGAAATACAGCTTTGAGATTCGCGTTCCCCAAATGTTTCGAAACCAGCTCGCCCAGCACGTCGCGAAAATCGGTGGTGAGCGCCAGGTCGCGGCCTTCGTATAGTTGTTCCGTCCGCCAGGCCGGGCCAATCGCCGTAGACTTTGCCGCCCTGGACGTCGCCGCCCATGACGAACATCACGTTCGCATGGCCATGGTCGGTTCCGCGATTGCCGTTCTCCTGCGCCGTGCGTCCGAACTCGGACATGGTGACCACGGCGACATCCGCCATGCGATCGCCCAGGTCCTGATAAAAGGCCGCGAGCGACTGGCCGAATTGCGCTAGGTTGTTGGCGAGCTGTCCGGCGGCCGGCTGCGCGGCCGACTTCGTTGACGTGCGTGTCCCAGCCGCCGATGTCGGCGAAGGCGACTTCCAAGCCCACGTCCGCTTTGATCAGCCGCGCGATCTGTTGCAGGCTGTTGCCGAATCCTCCGCCCGGATATTTCGCGCCGTTAGCTGGCGTGTAGCTCTGCTTCTGGATGGATTGCATCAGTTTGACGGCGTCGAAGGTCTCTTTGCCGGTGCCGTGAAGCATGGTGTCGAGCGTCGTTTCGTACATGCTCTCGAAGCCGTCGCGCGCCGTGCGGATCGCGGATCTGAAAATCGTTCAGGTTGTTGATGGCCACGGCATCGTTGCGTCCGCGCAAGCTGCGAGCCAGGTTCGCGCCCAGGCTCACGGCGCGCACCGGCGAAACCGGGCCGGTCGGTTTTGAGGCAGCGCCCGATTCATCCAGCCGTCGGTGGTGGCTTTGAGGCCCGGCGTGCCGGATTCCATGTAATCCTGCGCGTCGAAATGCGAACGCGTAGGGTCGGGCGAGCCGACCGCGTCCACGATCGCCAGATGTCCGCGCGTCGTAGAGTCGGTTTCAGCGGCGCGAGCGACGGGTGCAGTCCGAAGAATCCATCCAGATCGATCGGCGGTTTGCGGCGTGCCGTCGGGCTTCGGAATTGCGATGGACGGCCGCAGCTCGTAATAGTGCTTCTCGCCGAACGGCACCACCATGTTGAGGCCGTCGACCGCGCCGCGCTGGAAGATCGCGACCAGAATTTTCTTGCGCGCGCTGGGGGCCATCGGCCGCGTAGAGCGAGCGCGAAAGCCAGGCCGGAATCGAGCCGACGCCGAAAATCGCGAAAGCCGAGCCTTTCAGAAAAACACGTCGTGACGTCATGCCAAGCACCTCAAACTGTCTCAAGCCTACTTCGTTGAAAATCCGGCGACCCGATCACCAGCCCGGCTACCAGCGCCGGAGTTCTGCTTCTGCTTTTGTTCGGCCAGCGCCTTCTCGATGCCGTCGCGCGTTTGCGGCGACGCGGCGCGGCACAACAGGCTTTGCGACACCGGCGCCGGATCGCTGCTCAAATCGCGACACATCCACTTTGACGCCCGGCACGCGATTCTGCGCCAAGTTGCAGCGCGAAATTCATGCGCCCCAGCAGCGCCGCCGAGTTGACCCATTCCGAATTCAGGTTCGAATAGCCGGTGGGCTCCAGCTTGCGATACAGCGGCTCGCCCAAGTTGCCCACCTGATTGGCCAGCGCGAACGCGTCGGTCACGTTGGCATCCGGGCGCGCACCGAGCTCGCCACCATCTCGAACGGCGTTTTCACTTTGGCCTGATAAGCGCCCTGCGACCAGAATTCCTGCGAAGTCAGCATGGTCTTCATCACTTCGCGAATGTCGCCGTCGCGTCTTGAGAAACGTCTGCGGCCATTTCGTCCACCAGCGGCTCCGGCGGATTGTCGGCCACGAAGCGCTGCGCCAGCTTCTTCGAAATGAAATGCGCGGTGGAGGGATGACTGGCCAGGATATCCAGCACTTTTTCGCCGTCGTCCATGCCGCCGCCGGCCGGAATCACATGCCCGAGCACGATCTTCTCGCCTTTATCGTGCAGCTTGTCGTTGTAGAAGAATCCGCCGCCCTGCCGCGGCTCGCGAATGGTCCAGCCGGTGAAGCAGCGCGCCACTTCGGTGACGTCCTTCTGCGTGTAGCCGCCGTTCGACGCCCAGCGTGTGCAGCTCCATCAACTCGCGGCCGTAATTTTCGTTCAGTCCGCGCTTGACCTTGCGCGTTCTTGTTCGCGGCGTCAAGGTCGGGCCGGACAGATTGCGAAGTTGTCCAGATAAAACAGCATGGCCGGGCTCTTGGCGGTGGCTTCCAGCAGGTCGCGGAACTTGCCCAGCACGTTGCGGCCGGATGGCTTCGCGCTCGTACTCGGGTATCGAGAACCGGTCCGAGCCTTTGTCGTAAAACACGTTGAAGTGGTTGAACCAGAAATCGTCCAGCTCTTCGGCCAACTGGCGATTGCTCTCGATGGCGCGCAACAGCTTCGCGTCCAGCAGATCGTAGGCCACCACCTGCTGCGGCGCGTTCAATAGCATGATGGTCCGGCGCGCCTGCACTGGCGCAATCGCCACCAGTTGCTGCCGCTGCGGCCGCGGCATCGCGATCAGCATTTCTTCCAGCCTCTCCGGCGGCAGATTGGCGAGCAGCGCGCGCTTTTGATCTTGAGAACCACCGCGCAGTATCAACAATTCCGACGGATTCAGAACTTCGTTCAGACGCCTGGCCGGTTCCATCTCGGCATTCGGATCAAAATTCGGGGCGCCTTGCCCTGGCGAATCCCTGCGCGCTTTGTAGCGCTGCATCATCCGTTGCACGCTCGCGCGGAGCAACGGATCCTCCGGCATCGGTTGCCGGCCCTGCGCGATGGCCAGGAGCATCTGCGGCGCCGGGTAATGCTGCACCACCTCGAGCGGCGACATGCGCAGCGACTCCAGCGGTTCGAGCTTGGCTTCCAGGTTCGCGCTTTCCCGGATACGCTCGGGATGAAGCTGCAGATCGATCCATTTCTTCAGCCCCATCTTCTTGACCTGCGCGACATCGCTGGGCCGCGGGCCGAACGTCAGCCGGTCGAGCGCGTGCAGGATCTGCTGATCGCCATTGAGCTTCTTCTGGAACAATTTGGCTTGCCGTTGTTCTTCATTGGCCGGCTTCACAGGCTTTTTGCCCGAGGCGACCATCACGCCCGCACAACACAGCACTACCGCCAGAAAGCTTCGATTTCTCATTGCTTTACTGCTTTGCCTACTATCATTAAACGGCTGGCGAGGCTGGAAGTTTACGACGAAATTGTGTTTTCTCTTGACAGTGTATTATAAGACTAGTACACTATCAAAGTAGATGACCTCAGCGGCGCAAGATCGACGTTTTCAGGTTCGATTGGACACGCGCAGCGGCGTCCCGGCCTACCGGCAGATCATCGATCAGGTCTTAGGCGGGCTAGCGTCGGGAACTTTGAAACCCGGCGATCAACTGCCCACGGTGCGCCAGCTCGCGGTGGACCTGACGATAAATCCGAACACCGTTGTCCGCGCGTATCGCGAGCTGGAGATCCGCGAGGTGTTGTCTACTCAGCAGGGAACCGGCACGTTCGTCACGGATAAAACGCCGAAAGCGAGTGAAGTGGAGCGGCGCAGGCGTGTGGCGCAGCTAGCCGGCGAATTGCTGGCCAAAGCGGGCGCCGAGGGCATCTCGCTCGGAGAACTGCTGGATTATTTCGACGAGTTGAAAAAGGAACATGAAAGGGGTTAGTCATGCCACTTCGAACGATCTTGAGACAAAGAGGTACTAAGGATTCGAGCGGCTCGGGCGGGTCGGCTGGATCACAATTGAGCAGCATCGGTGTAGCTGTATTTCTGATCGCGCTGGCAGGCGGCGTGTCGGCCACGCTGGTGTACAATCAACCCGCCTTCGCGATTGCCGGAACTCTGATCGGCTTGTATTTCCTGTTCGCGATCAAGGTGGCCGAGCAATGGCAGAAGGCCGCGGTCCTGCGGATGGGCCGCTACATGGGGTTGCGCGGGCCGGGGCTCTTCATGATCGTGCCCGTCATCGACAGTGTCAGCCAGTACGTCGATCAGCGCGTGCGCGTCACCGACGTCAAAGCGGAATCGGCCCTGACGCGCGACACCGTGCCGGTGAACGTCGACGCCATCATTTTCTGGCTGGTGTGGAATCGCGGAGAAATCCATTCTGGAAGTTGAGGATTTCGACAACGCCATCACGATGAGCGCGCAGACGGCGTTGCGCGAATCGATCGGCCGGCACGATCTCGCGCAGATGATCACGGAGCGCGAGATGCTGGGCCATGAACTGCAGCGCATTCTGGATGAGAAGACCAATCCGTGGGGCATCACCGTGCAGTCGGTCGAGATCCGCGATGTGCACATCCCGCAAGCGCTGGAAGATGCCATGTCGCGGCAGGCGCAGGCCGAGCGGGAGCGCCAGGCGCGCATCATTCTGGGGACAGCCGAAACGGAGATCTCGACCAAGTTTGCCGAGGCTTCGACGGTGTACTCGAACAATCCCATCGCTCTGCATCTGCGCGCGATGAACATGCTGTACGAGGCCATCAAGGAAAAAGGCGCGATGGTCATCGTGCCGTCGTCGGCGGTGGAAACCATGGGCCTGGGAGGGTTGCTGGGGACGGCTTCACTCTCGGGTCAAAGGCAGTAACGGATCGCGGAAGCTCAAGGAGGTTGCCATGTCTAGATTCCTCGAGGCAGTTTTCGTTCTCGGCTGGTCATTGATCGGTTTCGCAACGAGCGTCACCGATATCCAAGGCGTAGTTCAACTCTTAGAACTGTTTTCCCTAAATGGCCCGATACTGCATTGGTTAAAGAAGTAGAATACACACAGCTATGTTCCAGGACATACGCTACGCTCTTCGCGGGATGCGGCGCAGTCCGGGATTTACAGCGATTGCTTTGATTTCGCTGGCTCTCGGCATCGGTGCCAACACAGCCATCTTCAGTCTCCTCGAGACCGCGATGCTCAGGATGCTCCCGGTCAAACATCCCGAGCAACTGGTGGAGCTTCTCCAGAAATACCCCGGCGAACCTCGCGGGAACGGCTACTGGTCATGGCGCAGCTACGAGCACATTCGCGACAACAACCATGTGTTCTCGGCTCTGATCGGCACAACGATCGATAATCGCGCGCGCCTGGTTTCCGATGGCTCGGAGCCAATTTTTGGAATCGCCGAGTATGTCACCGGCAACTACTTCTCAGACCTCGGTGTGAAGATGGCGATTGGCCGGCCGGTCAGCCCGGGCGACAATCTCGTGAGCCCGGAAGGCGCGGTTGCGGTGGTGAGCTGGTCCCAGTGGGCTAACCGATTCCACAAAGACGCGAGCATCCTAGGAAAGCGAATCTCGGTACAGGATGTACCGGCGACTATTATCGGCGTCACGTCTCCTGAGTTTGTAGGACTTCGCGTGGAAGCGAAAACCGACGTCTGGCTTCCGCATCAACCGGACGCCCAAGCCAGACTTGCCCTGCTTGCGCGACTAAAACCTGGCACGACTCTTGAACAGGCCCGCGCTGAGATGGCCGTTCTCTACCGCTTCACGATCGACGAGAGGGCCGCCGACAGCAAAGATCCGCTGGTCCGGCAATTGAGCATACAGGTAGAACCAGCCGGGAACGGTCTGGCCACGGTGCGCGACCGCTTTGGCGAGCCCCTAACGATTCTGATGACAGTAGTTGGTTTGCTCCTGCTGCTTGCCTGCATCAATCTGGCGAGCATGTTGCTGGCGCGTGCCGCGGGCCGTCAGCGCGAAATGGCGATTCGCACCAGTCTAGGTGCGAGTGGTGTGCGTCTGCTGCGTCAGGTGCTGACTGAAGCTTCAGTACTCGCAGCGGGCGGGACCGTGCTGGGCGCTATAGTCGCGTATTACGCAACATCCGCGCTGTTGCGGATCCTGGCTAGTGGACGACAGCACGAAATCATTTACCTCCGCGTCCGACCGGACCTTCAAGTCCTGCTGTTTACTGCGGCGATCGCGATGGTAGCGGTCCTGGTCTTTGGAGCCGCTCCGGCTTGGGCTGCATTCCGAACCGTGCCTGGATCGGCGATGCGGCTGACGGGCAGCCAAGGCGAGACCCCGGCCCGGCGCTTATTGGGACGAAGCCTCGTTGCGGCGCAGGTCTCCGTATCGCTCTTACTATTGAGTTCGGCCGCGCTGTTCATCGCGAACTTGGCAAGTCTCGAACGAACGTACCTGGGCTTCCGGCGCGATCACGTCCTATTGGTTACGCTCGACCCGTCGGCGAGCAATTACAGCCGCGAACAATTGCCGCGCGCTTATCAGGAAATCATGGAACGCCTGGATCGGATTCCCGGAGTGCGCTCGGCCTCGCTCAGTGGGCCGACTCCCCTATCTGGCGCCGGTGCCAGCGGGTTTGCCATTGTGGAGGGCTATCTGGAGCGGCCGGAGGATCGGCGCTGGATTTCGATCACCTACGTGGCACCGCACTACTTTGAGACGCTCGGAATACCACTTCTGGCCGGCCGGGGATTCCGGTTTGAAGATCAGACGCAACCGAACGTGGCGATCGTCAATCGAACTTTCGCTCGGTATTATTTTGCGAACCGCGACCCAATCGGAAAGCGCGTCACGCTCGAGCATGTGACTGGTGTGCGGGAACTTCGAACGTACGAAATCGTGGGAGTAGCCGGCGACGCAAACTACTCGGAGATCCGCGAGCCAGCCAGGCGCGCCGTCTACCTGCCGGCATTCCGCACCGGGTACGTGGTCGCGCAGAATTTCCTGATTCGCACGGACATTGATCCGGAAGGAACAGCAGCCGACGTAAGGCGCACCATCGCGGCGGTGCTGCCCGGAATCCCCGTCGTGTGGATGATCACCCTGGCCGATCAGATCGACGCCTCCATCGTTCCGGAACGGCTCATCGCGACGCTCTCGGGTTTCTTCGGCGTATTGGGTGCATTGCTGGCGGGTGTCGGGCTGTATGGGCTGCTGGCTTACACGGTTTCGCGCCGCACCAACGAAATCGGCGTCCGCATGGCTCTGGGAGCAACTGCGCGTGACGTGACGTGGTTGGTCCTCGAAGACGCGCTGGCCACCGTCAGCGCGGGATTGGTTCTCGGCGTTCCCCTGGCGATAGCTGCCCGATCTCTAGCCTTGTCAGTGATACCGGGCCTAACGATACCTTCTGTCGCGCCTCTTGCTATTGCCACTCTGGGAATCATTGGCGTGGCTTTTCTTGCGGCGTATATTCCGGCCCGCCGCGCTGCCCGCATCGATCCCCTGGAAGCCGTGCGACACGAATAGATAGAGTGACGCGGGTCAGCCTTCTATAATTAAGCAATGTCCTCAAGTATCGCGGCGGTTGCCACGCCGGAGGAAATCGCTAAATACGAGCCGGTGATCGGGCTGGAAGTGCACGTTCAGCTGAACACGCGCACGAAAATATTCTGCGGCTGTCCAACCGGTTTCGGCGCGCCGCCCAACACCAACGTTTGCCCGGTTTGCCTGGGGCTGCCGGGTGCGTTGCCGGTGCTCAACCGGCAGGCGGTCGAGATGGCGATTCAAGCCGCGCTCGCGATGCATTGCCGCGTCAACGCATTCTCGCGATTCGCGCGCAAGAATTATTTTTATCCCGACCTGCCCAAGGGCTATCAGATCTCGCAATACGACCAGCCGCTGGCCGAGCACGGCTGGCTCGATATCTCCGTTGAGGGCGTCAGGAAACGGATCGGCGTGACGCGGGTTCATCTTGAGGACGACGCCGGCAAAAGTATCCACGACGGCTTCAAGGATTCCGACCGTTATACCTACGTCGACCTCAATCGCAGTGGAACGCCGCTGATCGAAATCGTCAGCGAGCCGGACTTGCGCGCTTCCGACGAGGCTTATGAATATCTCACCGAGCTGAAGCAGGTGATGCAATACGTCGGCGTATCCGAATGCGACATGGAAAAAGGCCAGTTGCGCTGCGATGCCAATGTTTCGGTGCGGCTGAAGGGCGCCGAGAAGTTCGGCACCAAGGCGGAGGTCAAGAATCTCAATTCGTTCCGTTTTGCCAAGCTGGCGCTCGATTACGAAATCGCGCGGCAGGTGGCACTAATCGAGAGCGGTGGAAGAGTGGAGCAGGAAACCAGGCTGTACAACGTCGCTACCGGCGAAACGGTGGGGATGCGCAGCAAGGAGCACGCCCACGACTATCGCTATTTTCCGGAGCCGGATTTAGTTCCGCTGCGCGTCAGCGAGCCTTGGCTGGAGCGCATTCGCGCCGCCATGCCGGAGCTTCCGGCCGATAAGCGCCGCCGGTTTATCGACAGTTACGGGCTGCGCGAATACGACGCGCAAGTGTTGACGGCCACGCGCGCCATCAGCGACTATTTCGAGAAAGTCGCGTCCAGTGCCGGCGATGCGCGCACTGCGGCGAACTGGGTGGCGGGCGATCTCATGGGCGCGTTGAAGGGCCGGGATATTTCCGAATCGCCGGTATCGGCCGAGCACTTGGGCGAACTGGTGAGCCTGATCGCGAAAGGCGAAATCAGCGGCAAGCTCGCCAAGGAGATTTTCGCCAAGATGATCGAAAGCGGCGACGCGGCGCGCGCCATCATCGACCGCGAGGGCCTGCGCCAGATCAGCGACACAGATGCGCTCGGCAAAATCGTGGACGAAGTAATCGCGAACAATCCCAAGCAGGTGGAGCAATACAAGTCCGGTAAGACTGCGGTGCTGGGCTACCTGGTGGGCCAAGTCATGAAAGCGAGCAAAGGCCAGGCGAACCCGGGGGCGGTCAACGAGTTGCTGCGATCAAAGCTGGGGTAGCGCTGCCGACGTCATTGGCCGAACCGAAATCGATCCCAGTCTCTTTTGTTGAGGTCGTCCAATATCAGAAACGCGAAATTCCAGAAGGCAATCGCCAGTGTTAGTCCCCAACTGATAAGCACTATGAAGCCCCACTGCGCGGAAGAATTTGTGCAACGGCATCCCCGCGATAAAAAGCGAGGAGATCGCGGTGCTAACGGCCAGTATCACGGCGCTCCTTGTCGCGTTTTTGATTCCGCGCGCGAACTGGGAGGAGAACTTAGAACGAACCCGCTAGGACGTCGTCTTCAACTCCCATGCCGAGGCGTCTCAGGTCCTGAACGTCTTGCGCAGTTTCTCTTCCATTTCTTCTTGCGAGAGCCAACGGCCTTCACGAAGGTCTCGCTCAGATTGAGCGATCAGGACAAGGAGGATTACTGCATCGCGAAGCGCCTTGGCGTTATCGATCATCGCTGGTTGGCCTTCAGGACTTTCTTCCGTAACCTTATGGACTGCGGCGTCACTTCCACAAATTCGTCGTCGCGGATGAACTCGATGGCTTGCTCCAGGTTCAGTATTCGCGGCGGGACTAAGCGAATGGCTTCGTCGGCCGTGGAAGCGCGCATGTTGGTCAGCTTCTTTTCTTTGACGATGTTTACGTTCAGGTCGGCATCTCGCGCGTTTTCGCCGACGATCATGCCTTCGTAGACTTCCGTTCCCGGCGTGATGAAGATCTCGCCGCGTTCCTGCAGGTTCCAGATCGCATAACCGGTGGTGCGCCCTGGCCGGTCGGCTACCAGCGAGCCGGTGGGACGCGTCGGAATATCGCCCTGCCATTCGATGTATCCATGGAACAGCGAATTCATGATGGCCGTCCCCTTGGTATCGGTCAGCATTTCGCTGCGCAGCCCGATCAGCCCGCGCGAAGGCACGTGGAATTCCAGCCGCACGCGGCCCGAGCCGTGATTGATCATCTTCGACATCTTGCCCTTGCGCGAGCCCAGCTTCTCGATGACCACGCCGACGAAGGACTCCGGACAATCCACCACCAGCACTTCCACCGGCTCGCGCAGCTTCCCGTCCACCGTTTTAGTCAGGATTTCGGGCTTTCCCACCATCAGCTCGAAACCTTCGCGGCGCATCATCTCGATCAGGATCGCCAGTTGCAGTTCGCCGCGGCCCATTACTTTGTATGCATCCGGCCCGCCTGCTTCCTCCACGCGGATCGAGACATTGGTGAGCAGCTCCTTATCCAGGCGATCGCGCAGATTGCGCGAGGTCACGTACTGGCCTTCGCGGCCCGAGAACGGCGAGGTGTTGATGGTGAACACCATCGATATAGTGGGCTCGTCGATTTGAATGCGCGGCAGCGGCTGGGGGGTCTCCACGCTGGTGATCGTGTCGCCGATGGTGATGCCTTCCACGCCCGCGATGGCCAGAATGTCGCCCGGACGCCCCAGCGTTTCATCCACGCGCTTCAAGCCTTCGAACGAATAAAGCTTCGTGATGCGCGTGTTGTGATAAGACCCGTCCAGTTTGGCGATGGAGACCTCGTCGCCGTACTTCAGCACGCCCGAAAACACGCGCCCGATCGCGAGCCGTCCCAGATAATCGCTGTAGTCCAGGTTCGCCACCAGAAGCTGCAGCACCGACTCGGCGTTGCCCGTGGGCGCGGGAATATTCTTCAAGATCGTGTCGAACAGCGGGCGCAGATCCGTCGATTCATCCTCCGGCTTCAGCTTCGCGATGCCTGCCTTGGCGTTGGTATAGATGACCGGAAAATCCAACTGGTCTTCAACGGCGTCGAGATCGATAAACAGATCGTAGACCTCGTTCAGCACTTCCTGAATACGCGCGTCCGGCCGGTCGATTTTGTTGATCACCAGGATCGGCGGCAGCTTGGCCTCCAGCGCCTTGCTGAGAACGTAACGCGTCTGCGGCAGCGGGCCTTCGCTCGCATCCACCAGCAGCATGACGCCGTCCACCATCTTCAGCGCGCGCTCCACCTCGCCCCCGAAATCGCTGTGGCCGGGAGTGTCGACGATATTGATCTTCACGCCGTGATAATGCACCCCGGTGGTCTTGGCGAGAATGGTGATGCCGCGTTCGCGCTCCAGCTCGTTGGAATCCATCATGCGCTCCACAACCTGCTCGTTGGAGCGGAACAGACCGCTTTGCGTGAGCATGGCGTCCACCAGCGTGGTCTTGCCGTGATCGACGTGCGCGATGATGGCGATGTTGCGAATGGACTGGTTGGCCGCAGGCGCTTCGCTATGATCGTTAGTGTGACTCAGGACTTCGGGTTGCATCGCTAACTTACATGGTCGCACGAGCAAATCCGCCAACCGAAACCCCGGGCGCAACTGCGCTTCCAATCGTAGTGATCGTCGGCCGCCCGAACGTCGGTAAATCGACCCTATTCAACGCAATAACCGGGACGCGCCGCTCCATTGTGGGCGACGAGCCGGGGATCACGCGCGACCGGATCCAGGGCGAAGCGTCGTATCTCGGCCGCCGGTTTCAACTGATCGACACCGGCGGAATCATACAGAATGACGCCGAGCTGATTCCCAGCCAGATCCTGAAGCAGGCGCGCTTTGCCCTCGATAGCGCCGCGCAGATCATTTTTCTGATCGACGGGCGAACCGAAATCACCGGCGCCGATCGGGACCTGGCGAAAATGCTGCGGCGCTTGGGCAAGCCAGTCACGCTCGCCGTGAATAAGATCGACACCACCGCTCGAGAGAGCCTGGCGCACGAGTTCCACGCGCTCGGCTTCGCGGATCTTTTTCCCATTTCATCCGAGCATCGTATCGGCTTCGACGACTGATTAGCGCACGTCACGCGCGATTTTCCGCAGGGCGAGGCCGAAGAAGCTCCGGCCGCGGAAACGCAGCCCATCAAAGTGGCGATCATCGGACGGCCGAACGTCGGTAAATCCACGCTGTTGAACGCGCTGGTGGGCTCCGAGCGCTCCATCGTGTCGCCAGTCCCTGGCACAACGCGCGATGCAGTGGACGAAAAGCTGACGCGGCACGGTGTGGAGTTTGTCTTCGTCGACACCGCCGGCATCCGTCGCAAGGGCAAGACCAAGCTTATGGCCGAGAAGCTCAGCGTGGTGATGGCGCGCCGCCACATCCGCATGGCCAATGTGGTGGTGCTGGTTCTGGATGCCACCGAAGGCGTGGTCGCCTCCGACGCCACCATCGCCGGTTATGCGCACGAGGAGGGCAGGGGAGTCATCCTATGCGTAAACAAGTGGGACCTGCATGGCGAAAAAGGCAAGCGAAGCTTTACCGAGGCCGTTCGCGACGAACTGAAGTTTCTCGACTACGCGCCCATCGCTTTCGTGTCGGCGAAAACCGGCACTGGCGTCAAAGGTTTATTTCGACTGATCGAGCAGGCCTACCGATCGGCTTCCCAGCGCATCACGACGGGCGAGTTGAATCGCTTCGTCCAGACGCTGGAGCCGTCCCGCGACATCAAGATCTACTACATGACTCAGGCTTCGGTGCGGCCTCCCGGCTTTGTCGTGTTCACCGACCAGGGTCAGGATCTGCATTTTTCCACCGAGCGCTACCTGATAAATCAGTTGCGAAAACGCTTCGGATTTGAAGGCACGCCGATCGCGATCAAGGCCCGGAGGAGGTAAAGGAGCCGCCATGTTTTCAATGAAGCCGATCGGATATGTGAGGAGTCCGTACCAGGATACCGAGCAAATTCCGAGGGGACTTGGCGCCCAGCACGACGTCGAAGGCGAGCTGGATATTTTGCCGGAATTGGAGCCGGGGCTTGCGGATATAGAAGGCTTCTCTCACTTATTCGTCATCTGGGCGTTTGATCGAGCCGAGGGCCTGAAACTGGTGGTAAATCCGCCCAGCGACAACCGGCCGCATGGCGTGTTCGCAACCCGTTCGCCACGACGGCCGAATCCGATTGCCCTGACGGTGGTCGAGTTGATTCGCAGAGACGGTCCGGTGCTGCGAGTCCGCGGAGTTGACATGCTCGATGGCACGCCGATTCTCGACCTCAAACCGTATCTGTCGAGCGTGCCGCCGGAGAAGCTGCGTCGCGGCTGGCTGGCGGAAGCCGAAGCTCGCACCAAGTGAAAGTAGGTGGAACGCCGGCTGGCGATCGCCTAGCGAAACCCCCGCCCAGTTGTGAGTAAATGAGATTCGTGCAGGCCGACGCCCTACCGCCATTTCCCAAGCACTTTGATGGGAAGCGCTACTTCAATATCGGTGGCGCGCAGCCGCGCGGCTGGCTGGACGTATTGCGTTGGAAGCTCACCAGCCGGCCGGAGCTCTCCCCGCCTTTTATCTCGGATGTCGAACCAACCAACCCGCCGTCCAGCGTGGAAGGCGCTGAGTTGCGGGTGACGCTAATCAACCACTCCACTGTCCTGCTCCAACAAGCCGGGTCCAATATCCTGACAGATCCGATTTGGTCGGAGCGCGCGAGCCCGCTGGGCTGGATCGGTCCGCGGCGCCGAAGAAACCCGGGCGTGCGTTGGGAGGATCTTCCGCGCATCGATACCGTGCTGCTCAGCCACAATCACTACGATCATCTGGATCTTTTCACCTTGCGGCGGCTGGCGGAGCGCGGAGAATCGCAATTCGTCGTTCCGGTCGGTGTATCGCCGAGTTGCTGCGAGCCCAAAACATCGGCCCGGTCCACGAATTGGATTGGGGCGAATCGGTGCGACTGGCTGAAACCACGGTTCACAGCGTGCCGGCGGAGCATTTTTCAGCGCGCGGGATCTTCGACCGAAATCGAACCTTGTGGTGCGGCTACGTGATTGAAACGCGGGGAGCGCATGATCTATTTTGCGGGCGACACCGGCTTCGGACAGCATTTCGCCGGCATCCGCGAGCGCTTCGGACCGCCCCGCCTGGCGCTGCTGCCGATCGGAGCATACCAGCCGCGCTGGTTCATGTCGCCCATCCACATGGGTCCCGAGCAGGCGGTTCAGGCTCATGAGATCCTGGGCGCGGAGACCAGCATCGCGATTCATCACGGCACCTTCCAACTGGGCGATGAGGCCGTCAATACTCCCAAGCAGCAGCTCGACGCGTGCGGCCGGCCGGATTCGTTTCTGGTGCTGGCGAACGGCCAGTCCGTGACGCTCGTTTAGCGATATTCGCATGACCATGGACAAGCACACCCTCGCGCTGATCAGCATTGTCGGCAGCTCGCTGGACGTGCTGGGTGCTTTGTATCTAGCCTACGATCTGCTGGGCGGCGAACATGGACCTCTGCGGACTCTGACGCGTGCCGTCACTTACGGAGTCCTCTTCGGAATTGGTTACGGCCTCGCGCTCGGGCCTGTGTTCGGCCTGGCCAGCGGTTTGGCGCACGGCATCACTCTGGCCTGGGAATTTTCGCGTGCTTCCCGGCACAAGCCGACGCCGGGCATTCTGGTTAGATGCGGCCATGAGCGCGATCCGCGGATGCGGTTTTGCCTTGGGCGCCTCCTATTTGTTCGGCGCGCGATTCGGCGTCACGTTCGGCGTGTTGAGCACCGCTCGGGCAAACCTTCGCATATCGGTTCGGCATCCGGCCAACGGTCGACTATAAACCCGCGACACGTCCGCGGTTGACTCGGTTCCAATTGCTAGCGGCGGCATCAATCGCGCCGTCGGTTACGCTGTCAGCTGGTTATATCAGCAGCTTGGTGGCGAACGAGCGAGAACATGCCATCGCACTGGGATTGAGAGTGGGACTCGCCATCGGCGTGGTCACGGTCGTGTTCGGCGCATGCACGCCCTTTGTGGAATGGACCGCCGATCATGTACCGCGAAAAACGGATGGGCGTTTTCGGCGTGGCCCTGATTCTGACTGGCTTCGCGCTTCAATCCGTTCAGTATTGGCTGGCGTTGCTGGACGTGACCGTTCGTTAGAACGCGTGCACGGAGTGAAAATGCGGAGGATTAGTTCTTGGCGCGTTTCCCAACGTGATAGCCTCGTTAATGTACAAAATCCCTTGTCCTGGAGGCCGTATGAAGAGATCGCTCAGTTTCGTCGCATTGGCTGCTCTTGTCGGATTGGCCGGTTCGGTTTATGCGCAACAGTTAGCGGTACCGGGCAGCCCGGTTTCCCGAGACGTTCCGGGCGCGAAAGAGCTGCCTGACCCAAACAGGATGTACAAGGTGGTGTTCGATATCGGAAAGGCCGCTCCGAAGCCGGAACAGGTCAGTCCGGGTCTATCACGATCGCGACGTACGTCAATACGCTGGCGAAATATGGCGTGCCGGCCGATCATCGCAAGATCACCGTGGTCCTCCATGGCGGCGGAGAAGAAATGATTTTCACCAATGAAGCCTATCAGAAGCGTACCGAAGGTCTGAATAACCCCAATATCGAGATGATCAGGAAACTGACCGACGCCGGCGTGACTTTCCGGGTGTGCGGCCAGGGAGTGACCGGGAAGAAGATCGATCAAAAGGACATTCTGCCGGAGATTCAGGTCGATCTATGGGCCATGGTCTCGATGGTGAACTTGCAGCTTGACGGCTACGTTCACATCGGTCCACTGTAAAGCCGGCTGCAAGGATCAGAACGCGTAAACCGAGCTGATGCCGTTGGACTGCAGCGCCACCTGCATCTTCTCCAGCGCCGATTTGTGGATCTGTGAAACGCGGCTTTCGTTGATGCCCAGCACGGCGCCGATTTCCTTCATGGTCATTTCATTGGTGTAGTACAGAAAGACCACTTTCTGGTAGCGTTCCGGCAAGGTCTTCATGGCCACGTCGAGCGCCGAGCGCATCTGCTCGCGGCAGCACATGTGGTCGGGCTGCGTTTCGGGCTTGCTGGGGAAATCCGGGGCCGGGCAGATCGTCGTGCTCGGCGGTTCGCGAGGAGGCCGAGATCAGGCCCACGCTGCGCAGATCCAGCATCATCTGACGCCAGCGCTCCACATCCACTCCAAGCTTCTCGGCGATTTCAGCTTCGGTTGGCGTGCGCTGCAAAGTGGCCGACAGCTCGCGCGTGGCGGCTTCCACTTGTTTGTGACGGCGGCGCAGATCGCGCGAGGCCCAATCCAGTTGCCGCAGGCTGTCCAGAATAGCGCCCTTGATGCGGTGCTTGGCGTAGCTCGAAAACGCCACTTGCTTATCGGGATCGAATTTCGCGGCGGCATCGAACAGGCCCAGAACGCCGGCGTGAACCAGGTCGTCCAGATCCACATGCACTGGCAGATTCTCATGCACTCGAACGGCGATGGCCTTGACCAACGGCAAGATGCTCGAGCACGATGCGATCCCGTCGCGCGGTCTTGGCGGTCTGGATGGACGGAGCTGTTTTAGTTTTCATTGAAGTTCTTCCCCCGGTGTCTTTTCCCTGGCTGATCTTGATTTGAAGCACGCCTCTCTGAATGCAAACCGCTGGCCAGTGCGTCACGGTAGGGAAAGATTTGCGGAGAGAATAAGTGATTCTCTTAGGTGGAATACCCCGCCGGTCCTAAGCTTCAATGACATGGCGCTGGTTGGAGCCGTCTGGTTCGGATGGCCGGAAGCAGGGCGCCGTCTCAGTACTGGATCGAGGCAGTATCGTAATGGAACGATCTGGCCATGCCGCCCATACCGAATCGGGACTCGCGTTCCATTTTGGAACGCAGCTGGCTTTGTGTTTCTTCTCTTCGTATCGGACGTTTTGGGGCCAGCTTGAGGGACTAAGGTTTTTGAAGCCGGTGGAGATAGGTTCTGAAAGCTAAGTAGGCGAGGAAAAGCCAAACCGCCAGCCGAAACTTCCCGTCCAGCGTGAGCCCGGCGAGTAAGGCAATGGCGGCGTAGCAGGCCAGAGCCACGTAGAACCTTCGTTCCGGTTTTGGGGACGCCGGACTAGGTGGTGGTTCGGGATTCAAGTCTTCCAGTTATAGCAAGAAGAGCGGCCGAGTCCTAGACCGAATCGCGCACACAAGTGCGAAAACCCAGTACAAAAATAGTCGAGCTGCCCCAAGACGCGGCCCGTACAAACTGGCCACGGAGGCCAATGCCGGCCTACAATCGAGGCAGGTAGCAAGAAGCTTTATGATGATCACCGTGAAGAGTAAAACCCGGCTCACTGTTCCCGCTCAAGTAACGCGCCGCGCCGGCATCCGGCCTGGAGATCGTGTCGAGTTCAAGGTTTCGGGCGGCATTATTAACATCATTCCAGAGCTGCCTGACGCCCAGGATGATTACACCCCGGCTCAGCGCCGGAAGATCGATGCTCAGTTGCAAGGGGCGCGCAAGGGTCCTTACTACGGCCCGTTCGACACCGCTGATGAAGCGATTGGATTTCTTCGCAAATCGTTTTCCGCCTCCTGATTTCTTTGGTCGGCAACCTACAACACCCGTCGCTGCACGCCAAGAAGCACGACGAATCTCAGAACGTCTGGCGAGGCGCGTCAATCAAGCTTGGCGATTTTACTTCACCACAGCACGACGTTCAGGGCACAGCCACTCACGGCGAAAAGCCCACGCTCAGCGCATCAGGCGTTGTACCCTGGTTGCATCCGGGAGATTCAAGGGAGGCTGCATGATCGCCGAAGAAAAAGCTCCTAGCGTCGCCAGCGGCTTGGTCGGAATGCTGAACGTGTTCGTCGATCCGGCCGCGACGGCCAAGCGAATCCCGGCCAAGCTTTCCTGGCTGTGGCCTTTGATCGCTATGGGCATCATTTACGGGGTAGTGGGGTATCTGATGATGCCCTATTCCACGCAACTCACCGACTCCATCCTGGCGGCGCAAGCCGCTCAACAGGGTCTGTCGCCGGATCGCATGGAGAACGCCCGAAACTTCGCCCATACGATCTCCCGCGTGCAGTCGGCCCTCATCCCAGTAGAGCTCATCGTGGGGACGCTGATTCTGGCGTGGTTCGTCAGCGTCATGGGTTCGATGACCGGTGCGCGCGCGAAATTCCGCAATGTTTTCTCGCTCATGGCCTCTTGCTCGTTGATCCAGGCGCTGCAATCCATCGCCGCGTACGTGGTAATCCGAGCCAAGGGCGACGAGATCCACTCAATCGAGCAGCTCACGCCGGCTTTCGGCCTGGATATTTTTCTGCAGGACCTGCACGGCGCTTTGTACGCACTCGTGAATTTCTTCTCCATTTTTGAGCTTTGGTACATCGTGGTGCTGACCGTCGGGCTGGCCACTCTCGCAAGATCATCTAAGGGTACTGCTCTTGTGGCGATCACGCCCGCCTGGGTTCTGCCGCTTTTGATTCGGATAATCTCCAACGCCTTCACTCCCGGCGGAAGCGGCTCCTGAACGAGGAAGCGGCGCTATTCTTCTTCGGATCCGGGCGGCTTCTTGTACTTCGGTTTCCGGCGCGACTTGGGCTGGATGATTTTCGGCGCCGGCACGGACCCAACGCGTTCGCGCGCCAGCCGCCGCACGCCTTTTTTTTGATCGAACTTCTTGGGTTTCCGCAAAGTTCGCTACTCCCCGAAGAGCTGCCTGAGAAATTCGCGGTCGTCCAGGATCGCTTGAAACGCCGGACGGCGCGCCGCCGCTTCGAATTGGCCGCGGAATGTGGAGTTATCGGCCCGAGAGCGGGCCTGGCTCAGCTCGGCGAGCGCACCTGGCTTATCGCCCGCGTTGTAATCGAGCAGGCCGAGAGCCAAATGGCCATCGGCGCGTTGTGGCGAATAATGGATGACCTTTTGGGCGGCTTCTCGTGCCTTCTCGATCTCGCCTGCGTCAAGAAACTTGCCGGTCCGATCCTGATACAGATAACCGAGATTCAAATCCAGCAGACGCCGCAGTTCGACCAGCGGCTGCGGATTATCGTCGACGTTGATGTAAATCGGACGGTCGTTATTGAGATTGCGGCCACCTTGCTTCCGCACCACCAGCATTGAAGCCGACTGCTTGCCGCGTGCGTCGCCGCCTGCCTCATCGCCGGCCTGGAGCGCGGCATAGAATTTTTCGGCCAGGTCGCCTGGAGTCGTCTCAAACGCCCGGCCCATGGATTCGACCACCTGCGGGCCCGCCAGAATGTTGCCCTGCGCCGACCAGTTTTTGCCTTGCCGGTCGCCCGCCCAGCTATTCGCCTTCGGACCGGTATAGGCGGCGACGTTGCCTTTCGAATCGACGATGGCAACCTGGCGCCCGTCTTTGCCTTCGAACTTGTCGTCTTTGAGCAAACGATCCAGGACCTGTTTCGCCGTCCAGCCCCGGCGGAGCAGCTCCAAACCGTGCGGCCCGTAGCCGACGTTCACGTTGGCCTGTGTCGCAACAGCGCCCACGCCTGCCTCGGCCCAGGGGACCACCGAGCCGACCGAAAAATATCGAGATGCCACAGCGACACCCCATTCGCCGGCGGCGGGATCGTAAGCGACGATGGAAAACGTCGCCACTTGCGCAACGGCGCTGGCTGCCGCGAGCCACATCAGGAGGAGGAAGCGAGGCATGCAGGCTCGAAGGGCTAAGTGGCGGCGCCTCGTTCCGCCGCGCCGTACTCCTTCAGTTTGTTGAACAGTGTCTTCAGGCTCAGGCCCAGGATCTCGGCCGCGCGTGTTTTGTTGGCGTGCTGCGTGGTCATCGTGATCAAGGCTTTCTCCGCTTCCTTGACCGTGGTGCCGAACGGCAAATGGACCATTCCGGGCTCCACGATCTGGCGCGCCACGACGGAGCCTGAAGGCAAACCGAAACCCGGCGGAAGATGGTGCGGCATGACGGTCCCTTCGCCCGCCACGATGACAGCGCGCTCCAGCGTGTTCCGCATTTCGCGCACGTTTCCTGGCCAGGAATAGCGCCGGAACTGTTCGATCACCTCCGGATGCACGTCCGATACGCGTGTCTCGTGCTTTCGATTCAGTGCGTCCACCAGCGCGGCGGCCAACAGGGGAATGTCGCCTTCTCTCTGGCGCAGCGGCGGCAGCGGGATCTGGAACACGTTCAAGCGGTAGTAAAGATCCTCGCGCAGGCGGCCGTCCTTCAGCACTTCCTCCAGCACCTTGTTGGTGGAAGCGACGATGCGCACGTCCACGGCAATCTCGCTCTTGGCGCCCAAGCGGCGCACGCAAGAATCTTCCAGCACTCTAAGCAGCTTGGCCTGAGTGCCGATGGGCATTTCCGCCAGCTCATCCAGCAGCAGCGTCCCATGATCGGCCAGCTCGAACGCGCCGATGCGCCGCTCGATTGCATCCGTGAAAGCGCCTTTCTCGTGCCCGAACAGCTCGCTTTCAATCAAAGTGTCCGGAAGCGCCGCGCAATTCAGCGCTACGAAGGGTCCCTCGCGCCGCGGGCTCAAGCGATGAATGGCTCGCGCCACCAGTTCCTTGCCGGTTCCGCTTTCACCCGTCACCATCACCGACGCCTTGGAAGGGGCTACCTGCTGAATGAGCGAAAAAACCTGCTGCATGGCCGGACAGACGCCCACCAGGTCCTGCAAGATGCCTTCATAGCGCAGCCGGCGTTGCAGGCGCTCGGCCTCCTCAACCAAATAACTCTGCCCGGCCGCGCGCTCCAACAGCACCTTCAGCACGCTGGGTTGAATCGGTTTTTCGAGAAACCAGTACGCGCCCAGATCGTGGATGGTTCGGACGGCGGTGTCGATATCGCCAAACGCTGTCATGACGATGCTCGGAAGGACCGTGCCCTGTCCCTGCAGGCGTTTCAACAGCTCGAAGCCGTTGACGCGAGGCATCATCAAGTCGGTTAGCAACACGTGGGGCGATACCTGGCCCAGCTTTTCCAGCGCTTCCAGGCCGTCGGCGGCAGTTTCCACCGCGATGCCCCAGGACTGCATCACTTTGGTTAGCCTGATGCGGTGCTGCTCGTCGTCCTCGGCCAACAGCACACGCATCCCTGCCTCAAGGCCATTTCCATTCATTTAAGACAATTTTATAACGGGACGGGGGCGGCCAACGGAAGCTAGCGCCCAAAGTGCGGCGGCCGCGACCTATTCCCGCTCAAACAACAACGTGACGGCCGGATGATCGGGACGTTCCACCGTCACGGCCAGAGTCCCGTCCGGATTCAGCCGGTAATGCTCCACCGTCGTCAGAGCGCCTTGCGTGGAAGTGACCTTTAGTTGGTCCCCTTCCCACTTGGCTTTGGTCTTGTAAGCTTGTCCTTCGCGGATGGTACTGTTCACCTGGCCATCCAGGCTACTGTGGTAACTCACGGTTTGATTCTGCCCATCAAAAACGTAGTTGTGAGAGATGTAAATATTACGGTCTCGATAACCAATAGTCAGGGTGCCGCTTTGAATCATCGGCTGGCCGTTGAATTCGCTGCGCGTGGGAATCAGTCGCCACTGGCCGTTGAACGCGTGGTGATCCATCGCCAGGGCGGTCGCGGAAACAAGAATCAGAGCGGAAATCAATGTTAGAAACAATCGGGCCAGGCTGCGGGGCATGGTTCCTCCGCCGGTCCTGTTGCAACCCGGCATCCAGAGTTTCGGTTACTAACCAGGCAGCGTGAAGTGGAAGGTCGATCCCTGGTCCGGCGCCGATTCCACCCAAATTCGCCCGCCATTTTGCTCGACAATCCGTTTGCAAATGGCCAGCCCCATCCCGTTGCCTGGATAGTCGCGGCCATGCAGCCGTTTGAAGATCGCGAAGATTTGATCGTGAAAGCGCGGATCGATGCCCAGGCCATTGTCCCGCACGGAAAACTCGGCTTGACCGCCTTGCTCCACCGCGGACATATGAATGCGCGCCGGCTCCGCCCCTCGGAACGTGAGGCCATTGACCAATAAGTGCCGGAACAAGTGACTGAGCTGCGTGCTGTCGCACAACACTTTCGGAAGGGGATCGTAGGTCACGGATGCTTGCCCTTTGCGAATGAGACCGTCCAGATTCAGCAGAACGCCTTCCAGAACCGCCTCCGAATCCACCGCCACGGGTGTTTTGTCGAGGGGCCGGAACTGGCGCGAGTACACCACCAGGTCGCTCAGGAGCTGTTCCATCCGCTGCGCGCCATCCAGAATGTAGGTGGCGAATTCGTTGGCCTCGGCGCTCTCGGTGAGTTCGCGCCGCTTTTGCATTTGCACGTAGCTGCGAACCATCCGCAACAATTCGCTGAGATCGTGCATGAGCGCATAGGTTAATTGCTCGAGCGCCTCGGCCTGGCGTAGCTCTTGCTCTCGTAGCCTCGCTTTGAGCGCCTCGACGGTCCCGCTTTCCCGGAGAACCGGATCCTCCCCGGGCGCCTGCTCCCCAGGTCCGTTTTGAATTTTCGACTCTTCCATACTCATCGGCGGTTGTTCGCTAAGCACGGGAATGGTTGCACCTTCAGTCTAAACCTACGGGTCTGGGAGGGGTCACGACACACTTCTTCTTGGCACTCTAGTTAGATGTATCCGGGCCGTCCCAACGTTTCGCTTCCGGATCGGGTAATCCCAACAAATCGAGGACACGATCCACGCTGTGATCCACCAGGTCCAAGATGCCCTGCGGCTGGTGGTAGAAGGCGGGGAGGGGGGGCGCGATGATCGCTCCCATCTCCGCCAAGGCCGTCATGGTGCGAAGGTGCCCCAAATGGAAGGGCGACTCCCGGACCATCAGGATCAGCTTGCGGCGTTCTTTGAGTGCGACGTCGGCGGCACGGATCAGCAGGTTGGAGCTGATTCCGGCCGCGATGGCCGACATGGTGTGAACCGAGCAGGCCGCGATCACCATGCCATCGGTCGGAAACGATCCGCTGGCCAGGCGGCAGCCGATGTCGTCGATGGAATAACTGCAGTCGGCCAGGCCTTTGACGTCGTGCGCGAGCTTGCCGGTCTCCAGAAACAAGGTTTTTTCCCCGGCGCGCGTCAGGATCAGGTGGATCTCGACTTCCGGGCGCTGCCGCAGCTTCTCCATCAGCCGGATGCCATAGATGGACCCGCTCGCTCCCGAGATTCCGACCACAATCCTCAACCCGGCCTCCTGTACGTGTCCCGTGCCAGCCTTCGAGAATACCAGAGTCGGGCTTACGGGCCCTGGCTGGCGCGTTAGAATAAGCCCGGCATGATCTGCCGAAGATTGCTGGTTGCCGTGGCTGCGTTGGCGGCAGCAACATGCACAGCCGCCGGACAGCAGGTTCCCACCTTCGCCTGCGAATTCGACGGGTTCGACGTCAACGCGAAACTCGCGGAAATCGCGAAGCCAACCACGGCTTATTATGCTTGCGCCGTCGGCCGGAAATGTCTGCCGATGCTTTTGAAAGCCGGAGACTTAGTTGTGATTGGACGCTCGGAGGGCGGGTGGACCTGCGGTTATCTAAGCAGCGCCAAAGGCTCGGCGCAGGGTTGGGTTCGTTTTGCAGATTTTCAGCCGGTCGAAGCCGATCCGAACCCGCCTCTAACTGCCTGGCTCGGGACCTGGGTACAGGGCGAAAATCGCATCACGATTGAACGCTCCAACACTCCCGGCAAGCTGTCGCTCGACGGCGAGGCCTATTGGCGCGGCGGCCGCGACAACGTGCACGAGGGTGCGATCGCCGGTGAAGCAACGCCCACGGGCAATCGTCTGCACTACGAAGAAGGCAGCGCCGAATCATGCAACATCGACCTCGCCCTGATCGGCAAGTATCTGCTTGCCAGCGACAACAATAAGTGCGGCGGTATGAACGTCCGCTTCTGGGGTGTCTGGCGCCGTGGCGTCAATTCCCGGCCGCGGTAGTACGGGAACGCGGGGCCGCTGGCCTATAAATGGGATCCAGCACCGCCTCGGACCCATCCAGCTTCCCCTCCACCTTCAACCCCAATATCTTCGCGATGAACGGATACACGTTCACATTCTCGAAGGACGCAATCTTCATGGGCCTTATGTTCGGGCCGATGGCATAAAAGATCCCTTGCATCAGTTTGTCCTGCTGTGGATCGTATCCATGCATGCCCTTGGGTGGATCGCGGCGCCGTGGCTCGTCGCCGACCAGGATGGCTCGGCCTTTCGCCATGGCCACCAGGTCTCCGCTGCGGGGATTCTCGCGGTAATGCCAGGCCGCGGGCGTCTCGGCGCGCTTGTACACTTCCAGCTTCGAGTTTTTCTTCAGCTGCTGGTAGATTTTGTCGATTGTCCCGGCATCCCGGCAGTAAATCAGCGCCAGCGGGCCGTCGATCGCCACCCGCGCCTGCGATTCTTTTATGCCGAGACTTACCTCGCCATCCACGGGCTGCATGCCGTGATCGGACACCAGGATCAAATTCACCGGCAGACCCAGCGCATCTAGGCCCTGACGCAGCTTGCCGAGCATGCCGTCCACCACTCTAGCGGCTTGGGCGGTCTCCGCGGCGTCCGGTCCGAAGCTGTGCCCGGCGTGATCGACACCGCTGAAATACAGCGTGATAAAGTGCGGCCGTTTCTGGGGCGGAAGTTTCAGCCAATCGAGCACCTGTTCCACCCGCCTGGTATCCGGGAAACGATCGTCGTACAGTTTCCAGTAGGCCGGACGTACACCGCGGATCTCGCTATCGCACATCGGCCAGAACATGCACGCGGCGGTCATATGTTGCTGCTCGGCCAGCACCCACAGCGGTGTGGCGCGCGGATCCATCCACGATCCCTCGGTCGAACTCGCCCGCAAAGTGAACTCGGCCGCGCGCGCCGGATCGTAAAAGGAATTGCCGACGATGCCGTGATGCTCCGGATACAACCCAGTCGCTATCGAAGTGTGATTCGGAAACGTAAGCGAAGGGAAAGATGGAATGATCGACTCCGCGGCCGCGCCGCCATCGCGAACCGACAGAATATTCTTGGTCTGGAAACGCTGCGCGTAATCATAGCGGAAACCATCGATGGAGACCAAAATTACGTAGGGCCGCTCGGCTTGCGCGAGGAGTGCGGGCGCCCAGGGAGCCAGCAACGCGAGCAATGCGCCGGCCAGATAAGCCGGCAGCCGCCGGCGGGTGAATTTAGTAAACGTGTCCATCCGGCGCGATGATACCATTGCAACCTGCGGCACGGGCCTTCCAGTCTGTGTGTCCGGGTGGTTTGAGATATGGCGACTGACGTCACGAATGCGGCATCGGGCAACTGGCTCAGAAGCCGCCGCTGGCTCTTGGTCGCGCCCACTCTCCTGTTCGTGTGGATTATCGCCCAGATCGACAAGACCAACGTCTCGCTCATCATCGCCGACTCGAGATTCCTCAAGGAACTAAACCTCGCCGGCCATGACGCCGAGCTCGGCGGGCTCATGTCCACTTTCTTCATCGGCTACGGAATTTCGATCTTCGCCTGGGGCTTTCTGGTCGACCGGTTCGGCCCCCGCCTCTGCGCGATGGCCGGAATCCTCGGATGGGGCTGCACGCTGTTTCTTTCCTCGAAAGCCCACGGCATACAGGAACTCCTCTGGATTCGATTCGTGCTCGGCGTTGCTGAAGGCAACCTGTGGCCCGTATGCAACGCGCTAACGAATCGCTGGTTCCCGGTGCGAGAGCATTCCCGCGTGCAAGCCTTCTGGATCACGGGTTCCACGCTGGGCACCGCCATCGGCGTCCCGCTCGTTACCGCCTTAATCCTGTCCAGCGGATGGCGCGGCACGCTGGCGTCTCTCTCGCTGGTTTCTCTGCTCCCCGTGGTCCTCTTCTACTTCGTCGCCGATTGGCCCCGCCAGAGCAAAGGCATCCGCGAGCAGGAACTCCGCGATATCGAGAGCGACCGCAAGAGTCCCGGTCACATCGAGCCCCTGAGCTTCAGCGAACTCCTCAAGAGCGCGCCCTTCTGGCTGGTCACGGTTGCGCAGTTCGCATCCGCCACCACCATCTACACGCTGGTGCAGTGGATTCCCAGCTATCTCACCACCTTCCGGCACGTCCCCTTCAAGGACATGGGTGGATGGATCACCATCGGCTACGTCCTGGCCACCGTGCTGACGCTGTTGGTCGGCTACCTCGCCGATCGCAGCATGATGGGTGCGCTCGCGGGCGCTTCGGTTTCGGTCGCTTTCGTGCTGCTGATCATCCCCGCGCAAATGCTCTCGACCACCGGCAGCGCGCTCCTGCTTTCCACTTTGATCTTTGTCGCCAGTTCCACCGGAGCGTTGAACGGCGCGCTGATGCACACCATGGTCCGTCCGGAGGCCATCGCGCGCGGTACTGGAGTCTATGCCGGAATCGGCATGTTGAGCTCAGCGGTTGGGCCGTGGCTGTTCGGAATGCTGATCGGTGAGCTCGCCGGCGATTACTGGGGTGGCTTCGCGTTCCTGGCTGTGCTGAATCCCGCCGGGGCGATCGCCTATTTCACGTTGCACCGCCTATCCGCGCGGGCGCGCCGGGATCGAGAGGCCGTCCTGGTTAAGATGCACCTGGCCGGGGGGTGACCCGTCCCGGCGGGATCACACCGGGCTCCCGTGGACCGGTCCTGAAACTTCCCTGTAGCGGCTCGTCAAGAAAAGTAACTTCCGGTTACGCCGTCATCCAGCACTTGGCGGATTAGTTGGACTAAAATCGATCCACGCAGGGCCAAAAGCGCCAGTTACTGGGGGCAATTCGAAGAGGAGTGATCCAAGCTGCCCAGCCACTCTTCCTTCGACTAACTGGCGCGGAGGACATCGACATTGCACATGCCGCCCGCACACGTTTACAGATGGGTGAACAACTCCACGCCAACCTGCGAATTTGAAAAAGTAGGGGACGGATACCCGTCTATCTTTTTCTCGCTCGGGTAAACTGAGTTGAACTTTCATTCGGAACCATCCTTCAAGAGGGGCAGGGCGCAAAACATGAAAGAAGAGACGCACAGTCCAATGCGGGCGGTGACCATCATGGTCGCCGTACTGACGACGATCTTGTTTTCCTCCGCCGCATGCATGGCGCAGATGAGGCCGGGGGCGAAAGTTGAGAAGACCTACGGTCTTGGTTTGCCACGCGACATGGATAAGCTCCTCATCGATGATCACGAATATCCCGACTATCCGCTAAAGCCTGGCCAGGAAGCCTACCAAGATGTGGACGGTTACCGCATCAAGGAATCGATCAAGAAGATTACTGCCATTTCCCTGAAAAGTCTGGATGACGGCGAACAGTATTGGGGTCGCATCACGGGCACCAAGTACGACCAGATGACCACTGAGCTGATGGCCGGCGAATACAGCAAGCTGGGCCTGAAGGTCACGCGCCAACCCTTCACCGTGAAGCAACTTTGGTATCCAACCCACTGGGAAGGCAGCTATACAGCAGGGGGCAAAAGCGGCCCTTTGCTGACCCTTTTTCCCATCAACGAAACTAAGCCGACGCCTGCGTCCGGCATCACTGCGGAGGCCATTTGGGTAGGGATAGGCGCAGCGCCTGATTTACTTGGCCGCGATCTGAAAGGCAAGGCCGTCCTCATCTACAGCACCTTCGTGCCGGGTGGCCGTAGTCACTCCGCCAGCGACCGGGCCGGTCTCTTCAATTCCGATACCCTGGTGACCAAGGCCGGCGCAGCGATGATCATCAATGTCATGGCGGTGCCGGGCAACGGGCAATTCGATCCGGAAGGTGCGCCCACCGGCGCCGGCGCCATCCCTACCATGACGATTAGCCAGGATGAAGGCTTCATGCTGCGCGATTTGCTCGCAGCCGGCCAGAAGGTCCAGATTCACCTGAAACTCGATATCTCAAATCGAGTGAACCTGACCAGCCAAAATGTCTACGCCGTCCTGCCCGGCGCCTCCGACGAGGAGGTCATGGTGATGTCGCACACCGACGGCTTTTTCCAGGGAGCGATGGACAACGCCAGCGGCATGGCGACAGCAATCGACATCGCCCGGCATTACGCGGCGATTCCGCGGGCGGACCGCCCTCGGACTATGGTCTTTGTCGCAACTCCGGATCATCACCACGGAGAAACCGGACGCGATCTGATGATCAAGACCCATGATTGGAGCAAGGTGGCCGTCGTGCTGAACGCCGAGCACACCTCGCAGACTTTGTTGTATATGTTCAATGCTGACCTGATGACATCCAATGCTGTCAGCGCCCGGCGCTGGTTTGCCAGCGGTAGCCCTGAATTCCAGCAACTGGTCAAGAAGACATTGCAGGACTTCAACGTCTCGGTCTACAAGGTGCCGGAGGCCCGGGCCGGCGGATCGCTAGGCGCCGTGAGTCCGTATGCGCCATCATTCCACATCATCGATCACGTGATTTATCACACTTCACTGGACACACCCGAATTGGTGCCGGCGGTGGGCCTTGGCTGGAGCGAACGGGCCTTCCTCAAGATCATCGATGAAACCAACAAAATGAGCATGGCCCAGATCCGGGGCAAAGACAAGCTGCCCAACCCGATCAAGTAATCAATGAGGGGCAGCTCTCCATGAACTTCAATCTGGTGACCTGCAAGTTGTCGATTTTCTGGTGAGCGTCGGGGTGAGATGGGCGAGCGCAGGGTACGTTAGCTCAAGGTCTTCTGGACCCGAGAGCGCGGGCGCCAGGTACTTTTTTTGCGGAGTCTCTACTCTATGCCAAACCACGAATACGAAAAAGTAATGGAAGAGTGCGCCGTCATTTCAGGAGCTAACGGGTGTTAGACTGACGGCATGTTGACTCGCGCCGCGATGCTCCTGCCGATTCTTTCTCTCGCCGCCGCGGCACAGACTTCGGCGTCGAAATGGGACACCCTACGGATGCTCGCACCGGGGACGGAAGTCCGCGTGGCGTCCGCAAATGCAAAGCCAATTCAGGGTACGCTGGAAAGCGTCACGGATAGCAATCTGGTGCTCAGGCAAGCGGGTGGCTCGAAGCCATTTGGCCGTACGCAGATCTTGAGCGTTTCCGTCAAGGGAAAAGATCGCCGCTTGCGCAATGCGCTGATCGGCCTGGGAGTGGGAACCGCGGCCGGACTCGCCATCGGCTACGGCATCGGACACGCGCAAGCAAACAACTGCAGCAACAAAAGTGGATGGTTTTGCGGACTCGACGAAGGAGTGGGCACGGCTGTGGGAGGCGTCGCTGGGATCGTAGGCGGAACACTCACCGGCGTTTTCTGGCACACTGGCGGATGGCGCAAAATCTACTCGGCCTAGAGCCCGGCCGCGCGGCGTGAGCGGCGACAGCGATCACTGCGTCAAACCTACCATGGATCGCGAGCACGTAATGTGTGTCTGGCTTCGTTTCAGACCCACCAGATGAAACACTCCATCAGGCTCGCAATCCACGTAGTCCCGGCGCATCCGCATCCCCACTGTTGCCCCTGATCGCATCCAATTCTCAAATCTCAACCTGGGACAACCTGGAGGGTGAACATGTATGACGCAATCGACATTCCGATTACCACCCGAAAGCCGGTCATGACCGCTCAGATCCGCTAAAATAAAAGTAGCGTGTCCATACTCGATACCACCCTGGCGAAAGTCTTCGGGACCAAGAACGAGCGCGAAGTCAAGCGCATGCGTCCTACGGTCGCCGCTATCAACGACCTGGAGCCGCGAATCCAGCAGCTCTCCGACATCGAGCTGGCCGCCAAAACGCAGGAGTTCAAGCAGCGCCTGGCCAACGGCGAGCCGCTCGACGACCTCATGATGGAGGCCTACGCCGTGGTGCGCGAGGTCGGCCGCCGCGTGCTCAACATGCGCCATTTCGACGTGCAGTTGATCGGCGGCATGGTCCTGCATCGCGGCAAGATCGCCGAAATGCGCACCGGTGAAGGCAAGACGCTGGTCGCAACCCTTCCCGTGTATCTGAACGCTCTCGAAGCCAAAGGCGTGCACGTGGTCACGGTCAACGATTACCTGGCCAAGCGCGACGCCGAGTGGATGGGGCGCATTTACAAGTTCCTGGGCATGTCGGTGGGCATCATTGTGCACGACCTGGACGACGACGAGCGCCGCCAGAGCTACGCCTGCGACATCACTTACGGCACCAACAACGAGTTCGGTTTCGACTACCTGCGCGACAACATGAAGTTCCGCCTGGGCGACTGCGTTCAGCGCCAGATCCCTTCTTTCTATTTTTCGGACTCCAAGTTGGGTTCGCAGCTCAAAATATACAACTACGCCATCGTCGACGAAGTCGACTCGATCTTGATCGACGAGGCCCGCACCCCGCTCATCATCTCCGGCCCCAGCGAAGAATCCACCGACAAATACTACAAGATCAACCGCATTATTCCGAAGCTGGTGCGCGGCGAGGAGATCAAGGGCAAGGAGCCGGGCGAGACCTACACCACCGGCGACTACACGGTGGAAGAAAAGCATCGCAGCGCGGCGCTTACCGAAGAAGGCATCGGGAAAGTGGAAAAGCTGCTGAGCTGCGGCAACCTGTATCAGCCGGAGAACTGGGGCACGCTGCATCATGTCCAGCAGGCGCTCAAGGCCCATGTCCTGTTCCAACGCGACAAGGATTACCTGGTCCAGGAGGGGCAGGTGATCATCGTGGACGAATTCACCGGGCGCGTGATGCCCGGCCGGCGCTGGAGCGATGGTTTGCATCAGGCCATCGAGGCCAAGGAAATGGTGAAGATCGAGCGCGAAAATCAGACGCTAGCCACCGTCACCTTCCAGAACTATTTCCGCATGTACAAGAAGCTGGCCGGCATGACCGGTACGGCCGAAACGGAAGCCGCCGAGTTCGATAAGACCTACAAGCTGGAAGTCAGCGTAATTCCGACCAACCGGCACATGCAGCGCAAGGAATTTCAGGATACCGTCTATCGCACCGAGGAAGAAAAATTCCGCAACGCCGCCAACGAAATCAAGGGACTGTACGAGAAGGGCCAGCCGGTGCTGGTGGGCACGATATCGGTCGAGAAATCGGAGAGGCTTTCCAACCGGCTGAAAAAAATGGGCGTTCCGCACGAGGTTTTGAACGCCAAAAATCACGAGCGCGAGGCCTTCATTATCGCTCAGGCCGGGCGCAAGGCCGCCGTCACGGTTTCCACCAACATGGCCGGCCGCGGCACCGACATTCTGCTGGGCGGCAATCCCGAATTCCTGACCAAAGAGCATTTGAAGAAGGAAAACAAAGATCCGGATTTGTTGCAGACCAGCAGCGTGGGAACGCCCGAGCGGGCCGAATGGGATGCGATCTTCAACCGCTATAAAGAGGAGACCTCCAAGGAGCACGATGAAGTGGTCGCCTCCGGCGGGCTGCACGTGCTGGGCACTGAGCGGCATGAGTCGCGGCGCATCGACAATCAGCTCCGTGGACGCGCCGGACGCCAGGGCGACCCCGGCAGCTCGCGCTTCTATCTATCGCTGCAAGACGACCTGATGCGCATCTTCGGCGGCGAGCGTATGCAGAAGCTGATGCTGCGGCTCGGCATGGAAGAGGACGTGCCGATCGAGTCCAAGCTGATCAGCAAGCGCATCGCCAAGGCACAGGAAGCGGTGGAAGCGCAAAACTTCGCCTCCCGCAAACACCTGCTCGAATACGACGACGTCATGAACAAGCAGCGCCAGGCTGTTTATAGCATGCGTCGCGCGCTGCTCGAAGGCCAGGACCAGAAGCAGCGGGTTAACGACATCATCGAAGGCATCGTGGCTTCGTTTATCGATCGGCGCTGCCCCGAGCGCACCCATCCCAGCCAGTTCGATTTCGCCGGTCTGCAATCGGACGTGCTCTCGGCGTTCGGCGTCAAGGTCGATCCGGAAGAATTGACCGGCATGAATGGGCCCGAGATCGAACAACACGTCAACGCGCTGCTGAAGAAACGCTATCAGGAAAAGGAAGACCTGATCGGCCCCGAAGGCATGCGCGAGGCCGAGCGCATGATCATGCTCAACGTCATCGACAACCAGTGGAAAGACCACCTGCTGTCGATGGATCACTTGAAGGAAGGCATTGGGCTGCGCGGCTACGGTCAGAAAGATCCGCTGATCGAGTACAAAAAAGAATCGTACACCATGTTCCAGGACATGATGGACCGCATCGAAGACGAGACCATCCGGTATTTGTTCTTCCTGCAAGTGACCACGGCCCAGCCGGGTGACTTTGGCGGTCAGGATGGCGACGGCGGCGGAGTCAACGGCGGACGCGCGCGGCCGGTGCTTCCTTTCTCGCCCGACGACGAGGACGAAGACGAGGAAGAGGAAGATCACGAAGGGGCGCTCGTGACCGCGAATGGCGAGGATCGCCGCGCGGCGCAGAACGTGGTGGCCGACTTCACCCGCAATATCCAGCGCAAGAAGGACAAGGAAATGGCCGAGCTGCAATTCGCCGGCGGCAGCGGTACGGCCAGCGAAAAGAAGCAGGCCATCTCGCAAAAGAAAGCCGGCCGCAACGATCCCTGTCCCTGCGGCAGCGGCAAGAAATACAAAAAATGCTGCGGAGCTTAGTTCTCGCCTTAATCTTCGGCTCGTGCGCCGGCGCGGCCATCTGGCCGGACAAGCTGGGCCCTTACGAGCGCAAATCCGCGAGCGAACTGCACGACCAATCGGCCCCCGACGAATATGGCCGCGAGGCCGCCGAAGAAGCCGACTATGGCGCGTTTAAAGTCACGGGCATCCGTTACAAGGACCCGACCGGCGCCTTTGCGGCTTCGCTTGAGACGAGCGATCGCCCGCTCCGCGTTGGGAATTACCTGATCGCCTGTTCCGGCAAGTGCCCCAAGGATCTGGCGACGCTGGCCGGATCTCTGCCACGCCTCTCCGAAGCGTCCGTTTCGGTGATCAAGGACTATCTGCCGCGAAAGGGCATGGTACCCAATTCCGAACGCTACATTATGGGCCCGGTTGGCCTGCACGACGATCTGCCCCAGATTTCCGAATCGGCCGTGGCTCTGCAATTTGGCGCCGAAGCGGCCGTGGCCCGGTACCGGCAGCCGAAAGGCGAGGTGACGCTGGCGATTTTCTCTTATCCGACGCTTGAAATGGCCCGCCAGCAGGCACCGGCGTATGAAAAGACCCCAGGCATTGTCGTGAAGCGCAGCGGGGCGCTGGTGGCCTTGGTAGCCCCGGCAACGGCAGACAGAGCGGTCGATCCCGCCGAAGCTAAGAAGCTGCTGGCGCAAATAAACTATCAGGCCTCTTTTTCCTGGAACGAACCGCTTCCCATCGTGATCAAGCCTGAGACCGCCGGTCAGATGATCTTGGGAATCATGACTTTAGCAGGTCTCGTTCTAGGCTTCTGTGTGGCGTCCGGGCTGGCTTTTGGGGCCATGCGGGTGATTGCGAGAAAGTTTGGTTACTTGAGTGCTGGCGAGTCGCTTACCACGCTTAGTCTGAGCGGCAAATAACTCCTCGGCTTTCTCTACCTTAGAAACCAAGAGCCTGGGCGCGAAACGGAAATCCACAGGCTTTTCCACAAAATTTCGCAAACCGATTCACAACGGTAAGCCATTCTATGTCAGTGCCTTACTTGGGATTGTTGCCGGGCCAGTTTTTCGACTTGACTCATAACCTGCGTGGCCCTATCATCTGAATCACAAACAGGTTTTGACGGTTGCGTTTTCCGTCGAATCTGCTTCTCCCATACATCCCCTGGCAAAAACAGGGCGCCTGTAAATCCAGGCAGATGGTGGTCGAATGCTCACCTTCGGGTGAGCATTCGCTTCTCCACCGCTAATACACTGGAATATTACCCCTGGGTCTAATGAAAGCCGTCAGAATCCATGAATATGGCGGGCCCGAGGTCCTGAAGTATGAGGACATCGAAGTTCCCGCCGGCAAAGCCAACGAAGTCCTGATTCGCGTGAAAGCCTGCGCGCTGAATCATCTGGATCTGTGGATCCGCCAGGGCAAGCCGCGCGTGAAAACGTTGCCGCACATCCTGGGCAGCGATATTGCAGGCGAAGTGGTGGAAGCCGGTGAGCTGTGCTGGCGCGTTAAGACAGGCCAGCGCGTGCTGCTGGCGCCCGGCGTCAGTTGCCGCGAATGCGAGCAATGTGTGTCGGGCCAGGACAATCTATGCAGCCAGTACACGTTATTCGGCAGCGGCATTCCGGGCGGCAATCGCGAATATATGACCGCGCCCGAGTACGCCGTAATTCCGATTCCCGATCATCTCGGCTTCGAGCAAGCGGCGGCTGCGCCGCTGGTATTTCTCACCGCCTGGCACATGTTGTTCGGGCGCGCCGGACTGCAAGCCGGCGAGGATGTGCTGGTGCTGGCTGCTTCGAGCGGCGTTGGCATGGCTGCCATTCAGCTCGCGAAGCTGTTTCATTGCCGCGTCATCGCAACCGCGGGCGGCGAAGCCAAAATGGCCAAGGCCACGGCGCTGGGGGCCGATTACGTCATCGATCATTACCAGCAGGACATCGCGGCGGAAGTGAAAAAGATCACCAACCAGCGCGGCGTTGACGTGGTGTTCGAGCATGTGGGTGCGGCCACGTTTGCTCAAAGCACCGCCAGCCTGGCCCGCGGAGGGCGATGGGTCACCTGCGGAATCACCACCGGCTACGATGTCCAGCTGGATCTTCGTCCGCTGTTCACCAAACACCAGGCGCTGCTCGGCTCCTTCATGGGAACGCTGGGCGAACTGCATCGGGTGCTGAAGTTTGTCTTTCGAGGCCAGCTGAAGCCGGTGGTGGACCGCGTGTTTCCGATGCGCGACATCGCGGAGGCGCACCGGTACCTGGAGAACAAAGAGCAATTTGGAAAAGTGGTGGTGGTGCCTTGAGCGCGGCGACTACGACTTGTGGAACAGCGAACGGAAAAACGCGCCCAGTTGCAAGTGTCTGGTGCCGGGGCATTCTTCCCAGGGAGCGAAACTGATCACCCGGTTGGAGCGTTCCACCCACAGCGGAACCGGTTCTTCCGAGCCCGCGTAGGCTAACCGGATCACGACGCCGGAGCCGCAGGATTGCGACATGGCGATGTGAGCCGACGATTCATTGGCGTGCGCGCTGGCCGGTCCCCAGTCCTCTTGAAATCTTTGAAATGAGTATTCCGGGCAGGGGTGGGATTCGGTGCAGCCCCACAGCCGGTACGCTTCGGTGTAATTCCGCGCCTGCAGGAGCTGGACGAACGTTTTGATCTGTTGGTCTTCGGAACGATTGCGGAAAACGAAAAAGACGATCAGCCCCACCAGAAGCACGGCGGCCAGCCCGATCGAAACATTTCGAACCAGCCGAACGCGCCGGCTGCGATGTTCCTCGGCGGCGCCGTAGGCCTCCAGATAGCTGGACATCCTACGACTATTTTACCGGAGCGGGCCTGGGTGCGGCCGCGGCCGCTGTCACTGGGTAGGTTTTATTGTAGGCGGCGACTACGTCGGTGGTGATATCCAGCGGGGCCTTGAAATAATGAGTGCTGGAGGAGTCGAGCACCACGTCCAGGCCTTTTTCATCGGCCACTTTCTTGATGACCTCCTGCATGCGCGTGCCGGCGCGCTGCAGAATTTCAGTGCGCTCGCTCTCGACGTCCGATTGCAGGTCCTGCTGCATGCGCTGCAGTTCGCGCTGCTTGCGCTGACCCTGGGCGTTCAATTCCTGCTGGCCCAACTCGTTCAACCGGCCGCTCTGCAGCTGCGCCTGGATGTCCTGCAGTTCCTTGTCGAGCTTGGCCATCTGGTCCTGGCGCGGCTTGTACTTGGTCTCCAGGTCCTTCTGGGCTTTCTTGATGTCTTCGGTATCGAGCAGCGCTTTTTGCGAATTGACGATGCCGATTTTGGCCTGCGCCGAGGCCAAGGCCACACCGGCCAGGGCCAGCAAAGCGATCGAGAACAGCTTTTTCATCCGAGTACTCCCAAAATTTCATCTTCGCGCAAGATCAAGTATTCTTCGCCGTCGATGCGGACATCGGAGCCCGAGTACTTGCCGAACAGGATGCGGTCGCCCGCCTTCACATCGATGCTGGCGCGCTGGCCGTCCTCCAGCAGCTTTCCGCTGCCGATGGCGACCACCTCGGCTTGCTGCGGTTTTTCCTTGGCGGTGTCCGGGATGATAATGCCGCCGCGCATGGCTTCTTTTTCCTCCAGGCGGCGAACGAGGATGCGGTCGTGGAGCGGACGAAGGTTCATAACTATCTCCTGTCGATCAAATCTGAAGGGTAAAAATGCGGAGTTGCAACTAATCCGTAAACAGTCAATGTAACACAAAATCAGGTCTGTCCGACCCAATCGGCGGTGGCGACGGACTTCCAGCGGGAGCGGATAGCCTGTATAGCCGCCTCATCCAGCGGGCCCGCGTTCAACAAGTCCGCGTTCTCGCGCCAGCGGCCCGGCTGCGTGGTGCCGACAATGGCGGTATCGACGCCGTCGGCCGAGAGGGTGAACCGTAAAGCGGTACCGACGGCCTGCTTGAGATCGCCCTTCAAGAAATCGTAATCGAGCTGGTGCAAACGGTCCCAATAGGCTTGATAGTAAGGGTCGGGCTTGGTGGATTGTTTCCAGATGGCGTTGGCGATGGGACGCTTGGCGATCACGCCCAAGCCGCGCTTCTCAGCCGCGGGCAGCACCAGATCGAGCGCTTCCTGGTCGGCAATGCTGACCGAGATTTGCAGCGTGTCGAAGGCGCCGGATTCCACCGCGTACAGCGCCGCGCGGCCATCGCCGCTGTATCCGATGAAGCGCGTTTTGCCGGATTCGCGGGCGCGCTGGACCACTTCGACGACGTGGCCCTGGCGGAGCTGTTCTTCCGAACAGCTATGCAATTGGAGCAAGTCCAGGCGATCGGTCTGGAGGCGTTTCAAACTGCGGTCTACCGCGTCGGTCATTTTCGCCGGATTCCAATGATCGCCGTCGGCCTCGTGCCCGGTCTTGGAAAAAAGGAAAAAATCGTTGCGTCGGCTGGAGACGGCCTGGCCGATCTTTTCCTCACTGGCGGGGTAGCATTCGGCGGTGTCGATGATGTTGAGGCCGGCGTCGAGCGCGCCATTGATGAGCTGGTTGACGGTGTCCTGAGCAACGCCTCGAAAGCCGATTTCGGCGGCGCCGAAGCCGAGTACGGTAACGTCCATGCCAGTCTTGCCGAGTTTGCGTTTTTCCATTGGACTCCATTATGACGCGTGCCAATCTCGAAAATGCGTGTTCGAGGGGTCAGGTTCAGCGGCCTAGATATAGCTCTGCCTTGTGGTACGCGCTCGTGACCGCGCCACGGAACTGCTCGTCGATGTCGGCCAAATTCTTGAGTTGAAACTTACCAACGTCCGCGAGCTTTGCCCAAAGCCAGTGCTTGGTCCAGACAACCCTCATGAACACTCTGAAATCGCCGTTGCTGACAACCTTTGCCCGATAATCTGGCGAAAAGGTGTAATACCACTCTGCTCTTGGACATTGTGGAGGGGAGGCCATGCGACGAAGCTCGTCGAGGAGTGTTATCAAATTCTCCGGCGGCACCGGTTTTGGTGGTGGCGGAGTAACAGGTGGCTCTCGCTCAAAATAGTTGACGCCGATTGCAGCCAATATCAGTAGGGCCTTCTCCAAAAACTCATCAGCGACATTCCGGTCCGCAAACGACAGAGACGGGCTCTGCGGTCCAACTTTGTTGCTGATCGAGGATTTCTTTGCGGCGCGAGCCAGCGAGCAAAGCCTTGATTCCAGGTACCTGCAATGGCTGAGGTTCAAGGGATTCGGTTCGGGTAGCGAAAGAACAACCGCCGTTCTCCACCATTGTTTCCTTTCGTTCTTAAGGTGACTCGTCAGCCGCTCCGCAACGCTGTCGCTTTGGCCGATGTACAGCTGCGTATCAAAGCCTTTGTCCGCATCCTGACTAAATGCGCAGGGGCCCGTGAGGACGTAGACGCCTGGGACATCCAGTTCCTTGAACGTAACCTCATTTCGAAGGCTACGGGGTAAGCGTTCACGGGATGAGATCAAGCATCGCAACGTCCACATCGGATGCCTGACGACGCGCAAACCATCGGCGGCGTCCTCCAGGAATTCGATGCTGAAATTCGGCAAGTGGGCCATATTCGCGGTCGCCTCAATCCACTTCGAGACGACACCTCACCTCCGGCGTTTTCCCTAGACCCAAGAGCTTATCACGATGCTAATTCGAGTTGGCCAGCGCGTCCACGAAGGCGCGGTCCAGCGGCCATTGGCCGTAGACGCTGCGATCGTCGCGGCGGAAGCTGCCCGCCACCAGCAGAGCGGTCAAGTCGGCTGGGTCTGGCTTTTGATGTTCCTTGTCAAGCATTTTGCGCAGCTCGTTGGTGGTGCCTTCCAAGTCCACCACTAACGCCGAAGCAGTTTGCGTGTCGCGGCAAGTGACATTCAGCGTCAGTTGCAGATGATCGCCCTGAGGGCCGAGAGTAAAAACGATCTGCTCGGCGTTTCCGAGCGCCCTGACGTACGGCTTCAGTCCGGATGGCAAGTCGTCGGCACGCTGTAACGCAGCGATCGGGACCATGGCCCAAACCGGCTCGCTCGGTGGCGCGAGCGGGCGCGCCGCGGGCTTCGAGGCGACCTGATAAGCCGCGAAATCGTCCGAGCTGATGGCCATCGCCATCACATCCCGGCGCAGCGCATAGAAGGAAATTCTGCGATTGGGCCGGCTGCCGGTGGTGACGCAGAAGCCGCTGCGGCAATACCCGCCCTGATGACGCGCGTAGTCCATCAGATTCTTCCAATGAAAGCGTCCGCGCAGGGCGAAAAATACCTGGTTGTCCTTGAACGCGGCCGCGACCGCGTCCAGATCCTGGCGGTAGTCGAACAACGTGGCGTCGACGAATTGTTTGTATTCGATTTCTTCGGCGGCTTTGGAGCCGGCCACCAGGTTCAAAATGCCGGAGCGGCGTATGGCGTCGACATCGATATAGACAACCGTGGCATTTTCGGCGGGAAGATAGGCGACCAGGTCGGACGGTTTGGAGCCGCCGCGCAGCCTGAACATATACACGCCGGTGACGGCCAGCGCGCAAACGATAATCAGCGACGCAGCCAGTTGCCAGGCCTGCAGACGAAAGCGCGCCACGGATTACACCGCCGCTGTGGCGGCTTCGGTCACGCGCGATTCTTTCCACAGCCGGATGTAGGGCTCGAAATCCTGCATCATCTTGCGGAACTGCAACCAGGTCGAGCGATTGCGCGCCATCGCTCATGGCCTTCTCGGGCGCCGGGTGCACTTCCACCAGCAGGCCGTCGGCGCCGATGGCAATCGCGGCGCGCGCGAGCGCCGGAACGAGGCTGCGTTTTCCAGTAGCGTGGCTGGGATCGAGAATCACCGGCAGGTGCGACAGCTCATTCAGCACCGCGACCGCCGTGATGTCGCAAGTATTGCGCGTCGCGGTCTCAAAGGTTCGGATGCCGCGCTCGCACAAGATCACATTGGGATTGCCATGCGCGACCACGTATTCGGCCGACATCAACAGTTCTTTGAGGGTGGAGCTCATGCCGCGCTTGAGCAGGACCGTGCGGCCGCACCTGCCGAGCGCCTTCAGCAGCGCGAAGTTCTGCATATTGCGCGCGCCGATCTGCATCACATCGGCGTACTCGGCTACCAGATCGACATCGCTGTCGCTCATCACTTCAGTAATGATTCCCAGACCAGTGGCGCGCTTGGCCTTGGCGAGCAGCTTCAAGCCCTCGGCTTCCAGTCCTTGAAAATCGTAGGGCGAAGTGCGCGGCTTGAACGCTCCGCCGCGCAGCAGCTTGGCTCCAGCCGCCGCCACGCCTTCGGCCGCCTGCATGATCTGCTTTTCCGATTCCACCGAGCAAGGCCCGGCCATTACGATGAACTCATCGCCGCCGATCTCAAAGCCATTGACGCGAATGCGCGAGCGCTCGGCGTGGTACTCCTTGCTGACAAACTTGTAGGGCGCCGAGATGCGCACCGCTTTTTCAACCTGCGGCATGGCCTCGACCGATTCCAGGCACGCGGTGACGTCGCCCACGCCGACCACGCCGATTACCACGCGCTCTTCGCCCTCGATGGCGTGAATCTTATAGCCGAAATCCCGGATTCGCTCGCACACTTGTTCAATCTCCTGTTTGGAAGAGTGGAGCTTCATCGAGATGATCATTGCGTGTCTCCTAAAAATGAAAACCCACTCTTTCGAGTGGGTTGTTTTTTTCTATCTCTGCTAATTACGCCAACGCCACTCGCTGCGACTTAGGCACTAAACCAGTACCAAAATCGAAACGAGTTGTAAGCGGCGGAGCGCATGAAGACACAAGTATAGCAAACGTGCCGCGAAATGCAAGGTTAAGCCGCGGGGCTAGTAGACGCTTTGGTTCGGCGGTAGTCCTACGGTTGTTCTTCGGTATGCTCCATGAAGTGCTGGCCCTGGCTTACCATGCTGGCCTCTTGTTTGCTGGTTTCAGTAAGTTCCGAGCCGGTTTTCGATCCTCCTTCGAAAATCTTGTGCAAAAACTCGGTATCTCCAAATTTCCGAAAAACGAGCTCGGAGTGCCGGGGCCGATGATCCGCGACCGTTTCCCGGACCTCAAACTGCGCGACGTTGTCACCGCGCTGATTCTCAACTCGCATCACGTTGAGACCCGCATTTCTCTCCATCCGGAAGGTATATTCGCCGGGAGGCAAGGTCTTGTCGGCGACGACGAAGCTGTGGTTAATATGCGCTCGAATTGGATTGGTAATTTGTGCGTTCAAACAGAGTGCGCCCGCGGCCGCGAAGAGCAAGGCGGTCAAAGCCGGCGCCAGGGTTTTCAAATGAGTCATAAGTTACCTCTGGAAGTTAGACTCCGCCCGCGTTCTCTCTTTTCAAAAACACCTACGATCAGGTGGTGAATACATGTTAGCGGCGGCGAGCACGTTAACCTCCCGCTAACATCTTTGCGAATTGGTGGCGCTGCTACAAATGGCGCAATCGGGCTAGCGCGGCAAAGATCGCCGGGTCACCCTTGATTTCCGGCCTCGGCATCGGAGATGTCCAGTGGCCTTGACGCGAACAGCTTCAGGACAAGGAGATCTTCCGCCGAACAAGTCCGAATGTCGAGTCCCGGGCCGAAGTCGAAGATTGTGGCGCGGCTAACGAGCAGCTCCTCGAAAGGCAAGGCTGCCAATGAAATGCCGATTCCCACTCCTGAGGTTGTTTGGAGCAAGAGGACCCGGTTGCGCCGGGCGAACTCAGCGGCATGCTCGACGCGTGGCGGGTACGCTGCTAAGAGAGTCTCGACAAATTCGTCCTCCCCGCCGAAGCCGGCTAGCAACGCGAGGTCCACATCTCGCGTTACACGCGGTTCGCCCCATCTCTGAACCGCGATACCGCCGATGAAGCAGGAACGCCAGCCTTGACGGTCCGAGAAATCCTGGAGTTGCTTGGCCGCCTCAAACAGCGCAATCATTGGCGCAGCTTTCGAAACCAGGCCTGCATTTCGACCAGACCCGAGGAAGGACGGGGCGGCAGCGTCCGCAAAGCGTGATTGAATGCGCCCTCCAGCAGCGCCAAAGTCTTGAGGTTGTCAGCCTCGCGGATTTCACGGCGATGGATGGCTTCGAGCTCCGGACCGGCTTGTTTCCAGGTCTCGACCCATCGCCGGATCAACTCGCGCTCTTCCATGTTTCGATTATGAGGGATGAGAAGAAGGGACGGCGCTCGTAGAAAGCGCCATTGTACTGGCTGCGGATTCAGTTTTGGTGACGCGAGTTCAGATCGCGGGACAACATCAGCTTGAATGTCAATTTGTCCGCCCCCGCAGTCACGCCGAAGCCGACGCCGGTTTCGATGTTTACGATCTTGCTGTTGTGATCCATGACCGCCCAGACCTCATGGAATTGATCGTTCAACGGCTCAAAATGACGCAAGGGCCCGAGATCGGCATATTCTTCGACGGCGGCGGCCCACTTGTCGTTGAAGTTGTAGGCCACGCGCGTCGCGGGAACGAATTCGAGGTTCCCGAAGTCCGCCGGTGTAATCGGTATCGACGATCGGATTAAAGATGATGTCGAGAGGATGCAGATGCACTCCCACGATAGGCCTGACCTCGGAGGTGAATCGTTTGCGACTCCCAATAGTGATGATTGACGCTGAACTCGAAATTAATACCGTAAAAGAACTTGTGTTCCGCCGCATGCGGCCGCACGAAAAGTTCCCGCAGCTTGAAGCCGTCGATGGTCGCGCCACGCTCCTTGCGAGTAGGGAGTGTACACGGGCAGATAAAGGCCCTGCTCGAACCAGTCCGTGACGCCGTAGGCCCATTCCCAGGCCCCATTGACGGAGTCGTTGGGGATAATGGCGCCGGGGAAGTCCGGCGTCTTGCGGCCGATGGGAGTGAAGTTGGTGTGGACCATCAGATTGAAGACACCTGGCTCGGCAATCGCGGCATCGTAGACTTGGATCTCGTCAGTTTGTGCAAAAAGCGCTGACGCCAGCAGGAAGAAGGCCGTCCCGCCGAGCAGGTAACAAAACTTTTTCTTCAATCGGAGTTCCTTGTTTGCCAAAAGGGATGGTCGGGCATTCGCTTACTTGTTGGCGGTCATCGCCGGACGAAAAATCGAAAGATCAACAGCCTCAGCCATGGCCTTGTAGCCCGCATCGTTCGGATGCAAATGATCGCCGCTGTCGAACTCCGCGCGAATGCGGTTGGGATTATCGGGGCTGCGCATGGCCGCATCGAAATCGACCACCGCATCGAAGGCCCGGCTGGTCCGAATCCATTGGTTCACGGCCTGCCGCACCACGTTCCCGCTTTCGGAATAATAAGGCGCGCCTTCAAAGGGCGTCAGCGTGCAGCCGATCGCTTTGATCCCGTGCGTGTGCGCCTTCTCGATCATCTGACGGTAGCCGCCGATAATATCGTCCGGCGTGGGGTTATCGCTCGAGTCTCTGGGTCCGAAAACGAAAAACTCTCCGATGCCCGCGCCGATATCGTTTATGCCGATGAGAATCGTGACCCAGCGCACGTCGGGCTGCGTGAGCACGTCGCGATCGAAGCGGGCCAGGCCGGCCGGGCCGATGCCGTCGCGGGTGATGCGATTGCCCGATATACCCTCGTTCAGCACTGCGATGTGTGACGTGGCCGGATTGGCCTGCAGTCGCGCGGCGAGAAAGCTGGGCCAGCTCGAATCGGTGTTGGGTGTCGAGCGCGTGCCGTCGGTAATCGAGTCGCCGAAGGTCACCACCGCCGCTGCATTCGCCGGCGCGACGACCTCGACACTGGACAGCCAATACCAGGATTGAGATGTGGTTACATCGGTCATTTCAGACGCGGCCGTGGCATCGCCCTGCTTGGAAATATAGGTGGTGTGCAAACCCACCGAGTGCTGTGTCGCAGGACCAGTATCGCCGGGAACAAAAACGCTCACCGCGAGGTCGCCTCGTTGCGGCACGTCCAGGTTCACCGCATCGCTCACTTCGACGGCTCCGGGCGGGATCGTGAACGACGGCTTGCCGCTGAACGTCAAGGCGCGGTCTGAACCCGGAACGGTGGCCGAATCCTTGGCTCGGAGGGCGATGTGAGCGGACCCAATCCGCAGTGGCGCGGCGCCAAAGAGGTTGGAAAGCTGGATGCGCACGCGGTTCCCGCCGATGCTGGTGCGAACGATCATGCGCAGAGTCTGATTGTTGAAACTGACGATTGGCGCGGCCGGCCGTTGCGTGTTGCCCCGCGATGCGGCTTGAGATTGAGACGCCACCGGCCCGCGCGCTTGGCCCAGACGCACCGGTTCAGGCCGGCCTTGTTCGGGCGCTGCCACCCAGGTCGGTATCCAGCGTTCACGCGCCTGGCCGAACGCGAAAACGACAGCGAAGAATCCAACAGCGGCGATGCGCACTAATCGTTTCATGTTTCCTCTCGTGTCCTACTTGGCTTTCCGCGCGGCTTCGGCGGTAGCTTTTTCTTCGGCCCGGGCGCCCGCCAAAATACCTGCCATGCCGATGTTGCCTTCATGGCAGGCGTACTCGAAGATCGGATCCGGCGAGTGCCGCAACGGGATCATCAAGCTCCAGGGTTTGGTCCAGGTGTCGGGATCGTCAATCGTAATTTCGTACTTCAAGGTTTCGGGGCCCGTACGGGCGAGGCGCTCGATTACGTGCAGCTTCTCGCTCGACTCAGGCATGAAACTGGCCGGTTTGTAATTGGTGCTATCGATGACCAGCGTGTTGCCTTCCCAGCGGCCGCGCGAATCCCCAAACCAATTCTGGACGTTGGATGGAACGTGAGGACGTCCGTCCAGTGGAATGATGCGCACGTCGTGAATCATTTCGGTCATCAGAACGACGGAATTGGCGGTCTGAAAAATCTGGTAGTAACTTTGGTACCCGGCGATCAATTGCGGTGAGCCGTAGGTGATGCAGCGTTCCGACAACATCCTGTCGGCGGGGCTCCTGGCTGGACGGCTCAGCGCCGCGAAAGCTGCTTCTTGCCGCTTCTTGCCCTCTGGCGTCAAAGGGGGCAGCCGTCCGTCCGGTGGATCTGTGATGAGCGATGTCCGGTTGTCCCAGTCCCGCTGGACGATCCAGACCGAGCTGTAGTCGCCCGTGCCGCCATCAAACTCGTTCGTGGCTTTTTTGTGGGGGCCGGATTCCGACCCTTTGAGGCTGGCGTACACGGTCTGGAAAATGTCGTCGCCGAACGCTGCGTCGCCTTTGCCGTTGTAGAGTTCAGCGGCCTTCTTCCGCATGGCGGTCACTTCTTGGTCCGTGAGACGCGCGCGCCCGGCCAGCTCCTTGGGCCGCTCCAGCGGCGTGGCATTGTTGTTGGCCCAGATGCCTTGAAGATCCGGTTGGCCGTCTGCAGTGCGAGGCAGCGTCCAACTATTGTTAGTGGAACTCTTTGGCTTCGCCTGCGCCGTGGCTGCTGGCTGCGAGAGCGATATAATCCCCGCTAGTCCCGCAACGAAAGCGATCTCTCGATACCGCATGAGCCCTCCCTATTTTCCAATCATCAGAATTGTAAACGAACCCGGTACTGGCGGACCGAACGCGAACCGTCCTCCGCTTGGCGCTGCCTGCGGCGCTGGCCCGCGCTCCTGGCTCATGGTGAACAGGTGGTTGGTTTTGCTGTCGAAGGCTATAGTTCGAGCGCCGTTCATGGTTTGAAGATTCTGCTCCACCTCGAAGCTGGTTGGGCTCTTTTCCTTCACCACCGTCAAAGTGCCGTTGCCTTGCGTGCTGAAAGTTTCCATCGTCGAAGGGTTGAAGATGGCGCCGTCAGACCCTCCGGCCAGCGGCAGGGTGGTGAGAATTCTGCCATCCACCGCGCTCAGAATCACCATCTTGGGTTGTGGCGGCTGGGCGGGCGGATTCCCCGAAACTGCGCACGCGGCGAACAGCACCTTGTTCTTTACATCCAGCGCCAGCCCGTTGCAGCGGCCTATGTCCGGGAACGGATAATGCGCCACCGCCTTCATGGTCTTCACGTCCACCGCCGTGACGCCGCCCGGCATGTCCTGCCTGACGACGTAGAGCATTCCTTTTCCATCTGCCACGCCCTCTTCCGGCGTGCCGCCCAGATCAATCGTGCCGAGCACATTACCGGTCTTGGCATCGATCACTGTCGCGTCCTTGGTCGGATGACTGAAAACGTAGACCCGTTGGTTGAAGCGGTCGAAGTAAATGCCGTCCGGCCGCGCCCCGGGGGCCGCATCGATGGTCTTGATCAGCTTCATGGTCTTGGTGTCGAACATCGAGATCGGCTTGCTGCTGGTGAAGCCGTGGCCGGTCTTGGGATCCACCGCGGTACCTTGGCCGCCGATTCCGGGAATCTCGCCCACCAGATCGAGCGTGTCGAGATTGTAGATGGAGAGCCGCGTCTCCACACCCGAATTGGGCGCTCCGCGTCGAGGAATATACAGGCGGCGGCCGGCCGAGTCTGCATAAATATAGTCCCAACCGCCTTCGCCGCCGACCCTGGCCGACTTCAGCACTTTGTACGGGCGGGACTCCTGAGCCAAGCCAGTTGGCGTTAACGTCATCGCCGCCGCTGCAAGAATCAACCAGAGTTGTCGCATTCGGGTTCTCCACGAACGAGTATACTCGCGTAGGCCACGAGCAACCAACTTGGCACCGCATGCACCAAAATATGTGAGAATTGTTCCGCGAAGAAAAATCCAATGACCTTGCCGCGCCGCACGCTCCTCTTAACCAGCGCCCTATTAGCCGCTCTGCTATTGCCTCAGATGGTCGCCGCGCAAGCCGCGGCCGATCTCGTCCTGTTGCACGGCCACATACTCACCGTAGACGCGAAAGATTCGGCGGTTCAGGCGATGGCCATCCGTCAAGGCGTAATCGTCAAGACCGGCAGCGATGACGAAGTCCTGAAATTCGCAGGCAACGTGCGCGGCCTCCGCGTGATCGACCTGCACGGCGACACGGCCACTCCCGGCCTCATCGACACCCATGCTCACATCGCAAACGGAGGGGTCGACGAACTCTACGGCGTCGAGCTGTCGGATGCTACTTCGGTGGCTGACATCCTGGCGCGGGTCAAGGCCAAGGTCGCAAAAGTTAAGCCGGGCGAGTGGATCACGGGTTCCGGTTGGGATGAGGGAAAGCTGGCCGAACATCGCTACATTACGGCGGCCGATCTCGACACCGTCGCTACCAAGAACCCAGTCTGGCTGATGCAGACAACCGGTCATTATGGAGCCGCCAATTCGCTCGCTCTGAAGATGGCTCACATCACTGCCGCCACGCACGATCCGGTGGCCGGCACCATCGATCGCGATTCCCACGGCAATCCTACCGGCGTTATCAAAGAAGACAGCGCCATGGAGGCTGTCGTTCGCCTGATCCCGCCCACCACGCCTGGGCAAATGCGCGAGGGCATTCTCCACATCCAGCAGGAGCTGCACAGCGAAGGCATGACCGCCGTCAAAGATCCCGATATCGAGCAGATCCACTGGGACGCCTACAAGGCGCTGCTCGACCAGGGGCAACTCAAAGAGCGCATCTGCGTCCTGTGGCACGCCGGTACGACGGTCGAAACCGCTCGCAAGGCGTTGGCTGAGATTAAAGCTGTGCCGCGCCTGCCCGCCAGCCTGGGCGACGATCGCCTGCTTTCCTGCGGCGCCAAAATCTATATGGACGGCTCCGGCGGCGGGCGCACCGGCTGGCTTTATGACGACTGGCTCCGCAACGGCAAGACACCGGACGTTACCTCGTCAGGCGCGCCGAATCGCGGCTATCCGTTGACCGACCCGGCCGTGTATCGGCAAATGGTCCGCCTTTTTCATCAGAACGGAGTGCCGGTTGGAACGCATGCCGTCGGCGATCGCGCTATGGATTGGGTGGTGGATACTTACGCTCAAGTGGAGCACGAGCAGCCGCACCCCGGTCTGCGCCACAGCATCATTCACGCCAATCTTCCCACTCCGCATGCGCTGGATGTGATGGCCGAACTGCAGAAGAAATACGACGCCGGATACCCGGAGATGCAGCCTGGATTCATGTGGTGGATCGGCGATATTTACGCGGGCAATTACGGGCCAAAGCGCGATCAGCGTCTGGAGCCTTTGAAGACGTTGCTCTCGCGAGGCATTCTTTGGTCCGGCGGGTCGGATTACTCGGTGACACCGATTGCGGCGCGCTATGGCCTGTGGGCTTCTCTGGCGCGTCAAACGGCGAAGGGCACGTACGGGCCACAACCGTTTGGGACGGCGGAAGCCGTGGACATCCACACCGCGCTGCGTAGCTACACCGCGTGGGGCGCGCGCCAAATGTTTCTGGAAAAGAAAATCGGCACGCTCGAAGTGGGCAAGCGCGCGGATATTGCCGTTTGGGACCGGGATCTTTACGCGGTTCCGAGCGGCCAAATCAAAAACTTGAAATGCCTGATGACGTTGGTCAATGGCGAAGTGGTTTATACCGCGCCTAACTCGTCGCTCGCGACAGCAGTCCGCTAAATTGGGCCGTGCCTTTTTTCGCTTCTACGCCGAATTGAACGACCATCTTCCGCGGGAGCAGCAATTCGAGACTCTGGAAAAATCCTTTTTCACGCCAGGCGCGGTGAAGGATATGATCGAGAGCTTTGGCGTGCCGCACACCGAAGTCGATTTGATCGCTGTCAACGGCGAGTCAGTCGGGTTTTCTTATCTGGTTCAAGACGGCGACCGGATCGCTGTTTACCCAGTCTTTGAATCCTTCGACGTAGCAGGCGAGCAGCGGCTTCGGCCTCAGCCGCTGCGGAATCCGCGGTTTATACTCGACGTGCATTTAGGAAAGCTCGCCGCTTATTTGCGGATGCTCGGCTTCGATGCGCAGTATGAACGTTCGCTCGCCGATGCGCAGTTGGCGCGGATCTCAGCCAACCAGCACCGCATCCTGCTGACGCGCGATCGCGGCCTGCTCAAGCGCGGCATCATCACGCATGGCTATTGGGTGCGAGAAACCAACAGCCGCCGGCAGATCGCCGAAGTGATGCACCGCTTCGATTTGAGGCGTGCCATTCGTCCCTTCACTCGATGCATGGCGTGCAACGGCCTCCTCGAGTCCATTTCAAAAGAGCAAGCGCGAAATTTGGTTCCCGCCGGGCAGACGATAGAACAATACGACGAATTTCATCGCTGTCAGAAGTGCGGCCGCGTTTATTGGAAAGGCTCGCATTACGCACGCATGCGCCGTTGGATCGAAGAATTGGCCCCCTAACACGCCTCAACGAGCTTGCTCTTCAATGCGGCCTGCATCTCCTGCGACAGCTTGCGGCCCTCCGCCGCCACGTAAAACACGTCAATCGCGCGATGGCCTTTGGTGTCGACCAGCACCACGTCGATATTGCAGCCTGCGCCCGAAAGCACCGCCGCCAGGCTGCATAGTAGTCCCGGCCGGTCATCGGCGATGATCTCGATCAGCGTCGCCGTCTCGCACGCGTCGGAATCGAAGTGGACCACAGGCTCGGCGCTGTGCTTTTTGACCTGCGCCAGTTCGCGATTGCGCAGCAGCTTTCGCCCGTCGGTTTTGCCCAGCGCCACGCGCCGGATTAAATCTTGCAGCCGGTCTACTTCCGTGGGATTCAGGTCCAGTGTGCGTTTCAGGTCGGCGAAAATGAACGTGTCCAGAATCAGGCCTTGCGCGTTAGAAAACGCTTCGGCTTTCAAAATGTCCAAGCCGAAGCTCGAAAGCGCTCCCGCGAACGAAGCGAACAGAAACGGCATGTCGCGCGCCACCACAGTAAGACGATATGCGCTCTGCACGCGCTCCAGATTCATCGCCACGCCGGTGGACTGGCTGAGTTCGAAAAGCTGCAGGTGCGATTCGATTTCAGCCGGCCGGTGCACGCGCAGATAACGAACCGGAAAGCCCCGGATGAACTCCGCGTTAGGCGCGAAGCTGCGCGGTAGTTCTTGGATGCGGTCGGTTTCCAACTCGCGAGTCAGCTCATGCCGCGTAATTTCGTAGATGCTCCGAAGCTGTTCCATGCGCCAGGGACTCATGCCATCGGGTCCGGCCGCGGCAATGTCCGCGTAGGTCAGAATCGCGAGTAATCTGAGCCGCTCGATGGTGCCGATCCGTTTGGCCAGCCAGCGCGCGATGGCCGGATCAGCGGCGTCACGCCCGCTCATCGCCTCCGCCAGATCCAATTGATGCTCGATCAAGAACTCCACGTCGCTTTGCTCGTCGGGCGGCATTCCGATACGCCGCGCGGCTTGGGCGGCGCGCGTCACGGCGACGCCGATCGAATCGCTGGCGGAGTCCTTGCCGATGTCGTGATACAGCAAAGCGAACAGCAGCACCGCTGGATTGTCGACCTCGGACAGCATTTGGCAGAATTGCCGCCGGCTTGGATCGGTGGCGGCCCGCAGTTCGCCCGCGCGTTCGCACGCGGCCAGCACATGCTCGTCCACGCTGTAACGCTGGCTCGCATCAGCGAGGTTGAGATTCTCGATGTGCCGCCACTCGGGCAATAACGCACTCAGCAAATCGGTGTTCTGGACCGTCTGTAAGGCGGCCGCGATGTGCGGTAGCGCCAGCACATTTTTCAACGCCGGCCATAGCGGCTGCGGTCCGGCGCAGAAGGACTCCAGAGCTGGTCTCGCGCCCTGCATCCGCCGCTCGGTTTCCCAAGACGGCGCGATGTCGTGCCGCGCCATGAACTCGATCAGGCGCAGCAGCAGGATGGGATCGTGATCGATGTGGCTGGGATTGCGGAGCAACACGCGGTCGCGCGCCACCGTGAAGTCCGTGTTCGACAGCCGCGAGCGCCACTCGCGAAAATTCCCCAGCAGCGAGCTATCGGATTTTTCGAAGGCCTGCAGTATATGGCGTGCCTGGTTCGAAACCGCGGCGGCGTACTGGTAATACTCGCGCATCCATTCGATGCGGGAGGGATGAGGCGAATAACGCTGGCCGGCGATGCTCTCCTGCGCATCGAGATCCAGCAGATTGCGGTCGGCACGGGCGCGGTAATGCAGAAAGCAGCGCGCCGTTGCCAGAAAAGCAGCCGCTGGACTGAATTGGTCGGACGCAAATTCGCGCTCGCCTCGCAGGCGCGGCAACCATCCGATCAGCTGCAAGTCCCGCCATCCTCCGGGCGTGTCCTGCACGTCGGGTTCGAGATGACGCACGCGGTCCTGATACTTGGCGTGTCGCGGACGAGTCCGATCGCAAAGCTGCTGGGCGAGTTTCGCTCCGTTTTTAGCCAAGAAGGCCGGCCAGCGGCTCTCTAATTGCTCCTGAACTTTTGGATCGCCGGCTACGAAACGTTGCTCAAGTAAGCCGATTTTCAGATCCAGATTCTCCTCGCGCGCGTCCAGACATTCGCTGACCGTTCGCACGGCGTGATTCACCCGGATTCCCAGATCCCACAGCTCGCGCACGAACTCGGCCAGCACGTCGCGAAGCGCCACCCAGGGCGACTCGGTTTCGAGCAGAATCAGGACGCTGACGTCGGAATACGGAAAAAGTTGGCCCGTGCCGTACGCACCCAGCGCCACCATCGCGGCCCCCTGCGGCAACACGGGTTCGATTGCGACCGCGTAAGCGCTCGCAGCTAATTCATCGATGGCCCTGGTCAGGCTGAGTTGGACGTTGGAGGCATCTCCGCTGGCGGCAAACTCTCGCTCGATGCGCAGCCAGGGTCCGCGAGATGCGGGCTGCCCGAGGCTGGCGGGCGAAATGCCCGCGCCGAGATTCATACATTACTCCAAGCTATAAGTATCAGGCAGGAATCGGCCGTTTCCCGCGCATTATGGGTGTTATCGAAAATATCTATATTCTCGCGTCCAGGCGTTAAAATGACTATTGCCCGACTTTTCCCGCATTCTGGTTCGTGCCACCAATTGGGTGGGCGATGCCGTGCTCAGCTTGCCCGCGCTCCAGGCCATCCGGGCGCGTTTTCCGAAGGCCTATATCGCGGTTCTGGCGCGGCCGTGGGTGGCGGAGCTGTATGAGCATGAGCCCTTCGCCGACCGCGTGATTCCACTGACGTCCGGCCGAGGCGCGAGCGATTGGACGGGCAAATGGCGAACCGCGCGGATGCTGCGGCGGGAGCGTTTCGATTGCGCGATTCTGTTGCAAAACGCCTTCGAAGCCGCGCTGCTGGCCTGGCTGGCGGGCATTCCGCGCCGCATCGGCTATGCGCGCGACGGACGCGGTTTCCTGCTCACCCATGCTATTCCGGTGCCCGCGCGCGGCGAGATTCCTCCGCACCAGCGTTTTTATTATCTGGCGATGCTGGAGCGGGCCGGTTTGATCGAGAGGATTCCCAGCGACCCAGCCGTGCGTCTCAGCCGCTCGGCCGAATTGCGCGTTTCCGGCGCTCAACGCCTGGCTGACGCCGGATTACGAGGGTCCACCATCGGGATCAGCCCCGGTGCGGCATTTGGAGGCGCCAAGCGCTGGCTCCCGGAGCGCTTCGCCGAGGCAGGCGCGCGTCTGGCTGCGGAACTCGGCGCCAGCGTCGCGATTTTCGGCTCTCAAAGCGAGCGCGCGCTCTGCGAACAGGTAGCTGCGTCGATAAAGAATCAAGGAATCCCGGTTCACAATTTCGCCGGAGAGACCACGCTCGGCGCGTTCATCCAGCTGGCCGCGGCCTGCACGCTGTACTTGACCAATGATTCCGGCGCGATGCACATCGCCTGCGCTTTGGAAATTCCCACCGTCGCGATATTCGGCCCCACCGATGAAGCCGCCACCGGCCCCACCGGTTCGCTCGCAACTGTGGTCCGCGAAAAGGTGGAGTGCAGCCCCTGTCTTCTGCGCGAGTGTCCCATCGACCATCGCTGCATGACGCGTGTCGGCGCGGACCGCGTCCGGGAAGCCGCGCTGCAACTGCGATGAACTCCCCTGCCTTGGAACGCCTCCCGCGCGGAGCACGCCTCGCGATCGTGCGGCTGCGTTCCATGGGTGACTGCGTTTTGACCACGCCGGCGATCGAGATTCTGAAAAACGCGCGGCCGGATCTCGAGATCGGCGTGGTTGTAGAAGACCGGTTTCGCGCCATCTTCGAAGGCAATCCCGCGCTGTCGGCAATTCTGGATCCGGCGTTCGCCACGCTCTGGCGATGGCGGCCCCAGTTATGTTTGAATCTGCACGGCGGAAGGCACAGCATGTTTCTGACGGCCTGGTCGCGAGCCAAAATTCGCGCCGGCTTCGCGCACCATCGCGGCGCGTTCGTCTACAACGTTCCGATTCCTCGCGCCCAGGAAATTCTTGGTATGGAGCGCCCGGTCCACACCGCCGAGCACCTGGCGTCCGCGATGTTTTACCTGGGATGCCCCAAGCATGACATTCCGCGCGCGCGCCTTTTCGCCGCTCCGCCTCCCGAAGCGCCGCCTTATGCGATCTTCCACCCCATTGCCGCCGCCGCGTACAAAACCTGGCCCCCGGAACGCTTCGTCGAAGTAGCCGAGCACGTTCGCCGATCTTCGAAACTGGAGCCGGTGTTCATCGGCGCCGCGAGTGACGATTTGAATCCCTTTCGATCTTTTCGAGTGCTGGCCGGTGCGCCGCTCGCCGAAATCATGAGCCTGATCTCCGGCGCGTCGCTTTTCTTCGGCAACGACAGCGGACCGGCGCACATCGCCGCCGCGTTTGGTATCCCGCTAGTCGTGCTCTTCGGAAGAGTGGAACACTCCATCACGTGGGCGCCTTGGCGAGCGACGTCAGCGGCGACATTGGTCAGTCCCCAAGGCATCGCGGCAATAGGGGTGGAAGAGTCGATCGCGTGCGTCGAGCGCCTGCATATTGCTCGTTGATGGAGCTACAATGGCCGAGAGAAAGGCGCTCCCCATGAACACCGATCGCCGCTCGTTGCTGTTGAGCGCACCGGCGCTGCTTCTGGGATTTTCTGAATTCGAGGAGCTTGCCTGGGCCCAAACAGCGGCAGTAGCTCCCGGCGTGGCCGATTTCTGGGCGCAGCGCATGGGCGTGCCGTCGAAAATGCTGATCGGGCGTGCAGCCGCGGCCCGACCGTCGACCAGCCAACCCCCCAGCTCTTCTGCAATTTCCACCGGCTCTGGCAGGCAGCCCGAGTCCCTTTCAAATCGCACCGGCCTGGGACAAAATACAGGCACGGGCCTCAGCGAATTGAGCAACAAGACGCCCATCATCGAAGCGTCCGCGACCAACGCGGGCGTCGTAGGCTTCGGCCGCGAGCCGGTGTTCTTTCACCTGGATGACGACCAGCACGCGCTCATCTCGGGCTCAGAAGTTCCCACCAAGATGCTGCATCCCTCGGGCGACACGATCGTCGAGTTGCGCTTGAATCGCCTCCGGCTCAGCCCGGGCGACGCGCGGCAGTTTGAGAGATTCGCCTCGGGCGGAATTTATCTGGACATGCAGCAACAGCAGCAGGCCAAAACGTCGGCCGCTCAGACTCCCGCGGGCATGCCGCTGGCTTCCACTATACTGGGCGCGTTTTTTTCGCCGGGCGGTAAAAGCAAAACAGCCAGCAAAGCCGCCAAGCCCGCGGCCGCTCCGGCCAGCGCCGCCGCGAACATTCCGTTGCAGGAGACCACCGCCGAATCGCAATCCATCGCGCTGTCGAACGGTGTCGGAAAACTGGCTTTCAGTTGCTTCATGAAGGATCGCAGAAAATCCGCGTTCGGCACCTTTGTGTCGGCCTTTCTCGAAATGGGCAGCAATTCGAGCAAGCTCTCTTATCTGCCGATGCTCGCCATGCCGGTGGTTGCCGGACCGGCGCTGGTGGCCATGCGCGCGCTAGTCGCCAACCTGCAAACGCAAGGGCTCGACCACCAATGGATACTGGGTTCCGGACCCGTGGATGTCGCTAGTACCGCCGCGGCCTGCTCGAGCGTCCACGAAGGGCTCCGTTTGCGCACCGGAACGTACATCGCGATTCCGAGGGAGCATTCCGACTTCGTGCGCAATCATCTCAGCGGTCTGAAACTGGCGGACGGTTTCCTGGTGCCCAAGGACGCGAGCGACTTGGACGTGTACGACGCGGTTCCAAAAACGTTGGCCGGAGCGACTTATCTTTGCATGTCCGTGACCGTCAAGCCCACCAAGCTGACCGGCTGCGTGGTTCCGGTTCCCGCTTAAATTAAGGTTCAACTCCGCGGCCCATTCTGTCGAAGAGTAAGGATGATGGCCCCGCGCCTGGTCTGCATTCTTTTGTGTGCTGTTTGCGCATTCGCCTCCGGTAAAGAGCGGATCGTCGAAAGCGTGCTGCCGTCGCTGGCATATGGATCGTCCTGCTGGTCGAGCGTCGATCTGCAGAACCTGGGCGATCGGGACGTGACTTTGGAAGTGGAAGCGCACCGGGCCAGCGGCGCGTTGGTAGCGCTGGTCGATCATCCGCAGTTGACGCTGAACCTCGCCCCCAGCGAGCGAGCCAGCTTTCGTCTTGAAATCAACGAAGAAACTGGCGCGGCCTGGGTAAAGGTGCGGGAGCGCGTTCCGTCCACGGATTTGTCTCCGGTGATCGCGGTTTCCGGCCACACCGAATGCGTGGTCGACAACCAGTTGCGCACCACCGCGCGCGAAGTCGCTTATCCGCTGCGCAATCCGTTGTTTTCGAGCGAAATTGATGAAATGCATGGCGACCAGGTTTCGGTGGTCAACACCTCCGAGAAATTTGCCCAACTCTGGCTGTGTTATTCGTCGGGGAATCTGTACTCCGTACCAGGCAAATCGCGTGCGCCGGTGGAACTAACGCCGCTTTGTTCCAGCGCGTTCGAGGTCCAACTTGGCCCGTTTGCCGCCCGCCAATTCTCAGTGGAGCGCGAGGGCAGCTCGAGTTTCTGGATGAAGACGCGCGGCGACGCCATTGTTCTGCAAATGCTGCGCCCGCTCGGAACCGGCGTCCGAATTTATTCCGTGGATTCGACCATCAAGTTCGAAGGCGAAGCCAAGTAACAGGACGGTGTAGGCTGAGTTTGTGGGGAAAGAGGCGGCTGAAGTTCTATCCATCGATGGACGTGAAGTGCGTGTCACGCATCCCGACAAGCCGTATTTTTCGAAACAGGTCAAGCTTTCAAAGCTCGACCTGGTGCGCTATTATTTGTCGGTCGCGCCCGGCGCGCTGGCGGGAATTCGCGACCGTCCCATCGTGCTGAAGCGCTTCGTCGACGGCGCCGAGGGCGAAGCGTTCTATCAGAAGCGCGCGCCCGCAGACCGTCCCGATTGGCTGCGTACCGTGACGCTGTCCTTTCCTTCCGGCCGCACCGCGGAAGAGCTGGTCGTCGACGATGCAGCGGGACTGGCGTGGATCGTCAACCTGGGTTGCATCGAACTGCATCCGCATCCCGTTCGCTCGGCCGATCTCGATCATCCCGATGAGCTGCGCGTCGATCTCGATCCGGGGCCAGGGGTCAGTTGGGCGGACGTGCGCACCGTCGCGCTGGAAGTGCAGGCGCTGCTCGAAGAAGTGGGGCTGCGCGGCTGGCCCAAAACCAGCGGTTCGCGCGGGATGCACGTCAATGTGCGCATCCATCCGCGCTGGACCTTCAGCGAAGTACGCCGCGCGGCGGTGGCGTTGTCGCGCGCGGTGGAGCGGCGCGTGCCGGCGCTGGCCAGCTCGAAATGGTGGAAAGAGGAGCGCCACGGCGTGTTCCTCGATTACAACCAGAACGCCAAGGACCGCACCACCTGCTCGGCGTATTCAGTGCGGCCTTTGCCCGACGCCCGCGTGTCCACGCCGCTCCATTGGAACGAGGTGCCGGACTGCGATCCAGCGGATTTCACCGTCCTGACCGTGCCGAAGCGTTTCGCAGAGTTCGGCGATCCGCACGCCCGGATGGACGCAGCGGTAGGATCTCTCGAAAAACTGCTCGAGCTGGCGGCCCGAGACGAGGCGGAGGGGCTTGGTGACGCGCCTTGGCCTCCGCATTTCCGCAAGATGGAGGGCGAAGCACCGCGCGTCGCACCGTCGCGGGCGAAAACCCCGCGGGTGAAAGCGCCGCGCGTCAAGATGCCGCTCATCGTGGTGGCGAATTCGCCGGATAAAGAAGCAGCGCTGGCGGGTCTGGAACGATGGAAAAAGAAACATGCCGCCGTGGCGAAGCTCCTCGCCGTGGACGACGTTTTGGTGGATTCGATGCGAGGCCGGTCGTCCACTTGGACACGTATTCGCGTGAACTTGCGGCACGTCCCCGAGGACCTGCGACCGCCGCAGGAGACGCCGGATCCCGACGACGATCCAACGCGCGAATGGCGTGAGCTAAAAAGGCCGCGCGGTTAGCGCCCGCGCGGTTAGGGCCGCCCGAAAATTTCCATCAATTCCTGCGGCGGGACCACTTCCAGTTGCGCGTAGGTGCACTGCTCCGTTTTTTTGTCGAGACGCCATCTTCGAAACTGCGCCATGTGACGGAAGCGCGGCCCCTGCATGTGCTCATAGGCGACTTCCACCACCAGCTCCGGCCGCAGCGGTTCCCACGACAGATCCTTGCCTTGGCTCCAGCGGCTCTGCCCGCCCGGCATGCGGCGCATTTGACCGGATGGCTCGCCATCGCCGGCCCAGGATTTCCAGGGATGATGCGCCAGCGCGTTCTCGCGATACGGCGCGAGAAAGTCCACCAGTTCACGCCGCTTTTCTTGCGTGAAGCTGGCGCAGACGCCGACGTGTTGCAGCGCGCCCGAGTCGTCGTAGAGCCCCAGCAGTAGCGACCCGATTAGCGTTCCCTCGCCTTTCTTGTGCCAGCGAAACCCGGCCACAACGCAATCGCAATCGCGCTCGTGCTTCACCTTGAACATCACGCGCTTGTCCGATTCATAGGGCAGGGAAGCCGGCTTCGCCATCACGCCATCCAGGCCCGCGCCTTCGAAACGGGCGAACCAATCGGACGCTACGGCGGACGCTTCAGTAGCCGGAGTCAGATGAATTGGCGGCACGGCGGAAGATAGCAACAATTCCAGCGCCCGGCGGCGTTCGCGAAAAGGTTCAGCTCGCAGATCGCGATCGCCTTCGCAAAGCAGATCGAAGAAAACAATCGAGGCCGGCGTTTCTTCGGACAGCAGCTTCACGCGCGACGCGGCGGGATGCAGGCGGAGTTGCAGCGTGTCGAACTCCAGCCGGCCGTTTTGCGCAATGACGATTTCGCCGTCCAGCACGCAGCGGGCGGGCAATTGCGTTCGCAATGGCTCCAGCAGATCCGGAAAATACCGGTTCAGTGGTTTTTCGTCGCGGCTCTGAATGAGGATTTCGTCCCGGTCGCGAAAGATCAAAGCCCGAAATCCATCCCACTTGGGTTCGAAAATCCATTCGCCTTCCGCGGGCAATTCGCCGATTCTTTTCGACAGCATCGGCAGGAGCGGCGGGTTTACAGGAAGCTGCACGATTCCTATGCTATCGTGCGCCGGCGCTGGTCTTGTTGCGCGAGCGTGGCACGGTCTTTTCCGTTACCGCCGCGTCCAACCGTGCGCCCAATTCGTCGAACGCGGACGTCGGGCCGGTCCAATGCAGCTCGTCGACGGAGCCGAATAACGGAATATCCGTGCGCAACGTGGCGAGCGTGCGAAACAAAAACGCCTGATCGCGTTCGCGCGCCAGCGTGGCCGCCAGCGCTCCAGCGCTCGTGGCGTTCACGTGCCACTCGCGCCAGTCCTCGGGAATCGATTCCAGATGGCCGAAGCGCGCCAGCACCGCAGCGGTCGATTTCGCGCCCCAGCCAGGCAGTCCCGGATAACCGTCGGCTGAGTCGCCCACCAAGGCCAGATAATCGGGAATCGACTCGGGAGGAACGCCAAACTTCGCGACCACGCCGGCCTCGTCGCTGATGGTCCGCGTCCGCCGATTCAGCTGCACCACGCGGGTCCCGCGCACGCACTGAGCCAGATCTTTATCGGGCGTGCAAATGATCACGCGATCAACCTGGGTATCTCGAGCCGCAGCGGTTGCGGCCGATGCCAGCGCATCGTCGGCTTCGAATTCGATCATCGGCCAAAGAGCAACGCCCATCGCAGTCAGCGCGTCTTCGAGCAACGGGAACTGGCTCAAAAGATCGGGGTCCACGCCCTCGCCGGTTTTGTAGCCGGCCCAAAGTTGATTGCGGAAGGACTCAATAACGTGATCGGTGGCGACGCCAAGGTGTGTCGCACCCTGCTTGATCATGCCGAGAATGGAGCCGACCACACCGCGCACTGCGGCGACTTCCTGGCCTGCGCATCCCGTGCAGATGGCAGCGCATAATAATGACGGAACAGCTCATAAGTTCCGTCGATGAGATAGACTTCCATCGCGAAGGGGGCACGTTTCGCCCGCGCGTTCTCAGGCCGGCAGCTCGACTTCTATTTCCCGAACTGTCGAAGTCGGAGATCGATCAGTGCGCAGGTTCTCCCAGTAAATACTGATCGCCTCTTTAGCACGGGCGGTCAGTTCTTCAATCGAGACCCCGGTCACGAGAATTGCTGGGCAGTTCCGGTACATAAGCGCTGTAGCCGCTGGGACCGCCCTCAATGACGAGCGAGTACTTTCGAATCATTAGTCAGATTCCTTGATACCAGTTTGCCGCAAAATGGCGCGAAACGAACTGCGCCGTACCCACTACTGCGCAGCCGGAGCCTGTTCCCACGGGTATTGACGATTCATCGCATATTTCTCGAACCAGTCCAGCTCAGCGTTCATTTTGAACAGCACATGCCGCAGTTCTTCCCAGCCATGCGGCTCGCGCGGCGCGACATACAGATGCGTCGGCACGCCGTTGCTCTTCAGCGCGCGATACATCTCGATGGATTGCGGCTCGGGCACGCGCTGATCGTTCTGGCCGACCAGGAAAATCGTCGGCGTCGTGACCTTCGCGACGTCCTTGAGCGGCGAGTTGTCCCAGTAAACGCTGATCGGCGCGTCCTTCTGCCAGGGCGTGCCGCCGAACCACGGAGTGCGGTAGGTGCGCATGTCGCTTTGCGCGTACATCGAGACCCAGTCGGCTGCGCCGGCGCCGGAGGACGCGGCCTTGAAACGGTCCGTGAAGTAATGATCTTGTTGGTCATGTGGCCGCCGCCGCTCCAGCCCATCTTGACCAGGTGATCGGGGTCGGCGATGCCTTGCGCGATCAGGTAATCCACGCCCGCCAGCACGTCCAGATGCGCGTTCTGAAAATAATGCCCCACCATGTCGCGCAGGAACGTATCGCCGTAGCCGGTGCTGCCGCGATAATTCGGCTGCAGCACTGCGTAGCCTTTAGCCGCGAGCACCGCGACGTAGTTCTGGCTTCCGCCGAAGCCGAATTTGTCGGAGGCTTGCGGGCCGCCGTGGGTTTGCACCACCAGCGGGTAGCGCGTGCCCGCGGCGTAATCGAGCGGGTAATAGAGCAAGCCTTCCACGCTTGTCCCGTCCTTGCCTTTCCACTCGATGCGCTCTTGGCGAGGCAGCCGGAAATCGCGCGCTAGGTATTCGAACACGGATGTCACTTTGTGGGGCGACGAGGCCGACTCGCCGGCCATCCAGACTTCGCCCGGACTCGACATTTCGCTGACCGTATAAATCTGGCGATCGGCCGCGCGCGCAAACGTCCAGGCGTTGATGGCGTGCTTGCCGTTGGTCAGCTGTTCGGGTTTTCCTCCGTCCAGCGCCAGCTTTGAAAAGCTCGCTATGCACGCCCATGTTGGCCAGGAAGAAAATCGATTTGCCGTCCTTGGACCAGGCCGCGCGTTCGATCTCGTACGGCAGGTCGGGCATCAGAACCCGCGCTTCGCCCCCGGCGGCCGGCGCGACGAACAACTTGGCGTTGTAATAGATGTCGAAATTCTGATTGGCTTGCGAGAGGAACAGAATGCGCGATTTGTCCGGCGAAAGCATGGCATTGCTCTCGCCCACATGATTGTGCGTGATCTGCTTTGCGCCGGAACCCGCCGAATCCATGACCCAGACTTCGCTCCGATCGCTGTCCTCTAGCAAAGGCGTAGGGGCGCGGTGTAGGGCGATCTTGCTGCCATCGTTAGAAAGCTGGAACGAGCCTACCGAATAATCGCCCTGCGTGATGCGATGTTCCGACCCATCGGCGACGTCCACGCGCCAGATGTGTTGTTGCTGATAATTTTCGTCGAACAGGAACACATCGTCTTTGGCTTTTTCGCGCGCCTTCTGCTGCTCGGTCTTCGGCCTCGGGAGCGCGGAAGTAAATGCTCTTGCCGTCGGGCGACCATTGAATATCGGAAACGGCCGACGCGTGCTGCGTGATCGGCCGCGCTTCGCCGCCCGCCAGTGCAATCAGGAAAATTTGATTCGCCTCCTCGTCGCCGCGCTTGGCAATAAAGGCGATGCTCTTGCCGTCCGGCGACCAGCGCGGGCTGCCCTCGCCATCGGCCCCACTGGTCATCTGCACCAGACCCGAGCCGTCCGCGTTTATTTTCCAGATATGGCGAACGCGCTTGTTGGCTTTCCAGTGGGCTTCCGCCTCGACGAACACGACCGTGCGGCCGTCCGGCGCGAGTTGTGGATCGCTGACCTGCGGCACGTTCATGACGTCCACCAGCGTCATCGGGCGCGGCGATTGAGCTAAAGAAACGGTTGCGGCGCAGGCAGCGAGCAAGAGTACGCGGCGCGAAAATCTCAACATGCGGATCCTCCCGGCTTAGGTGAAGATGCTTCTCAAGGTATCACGCGTGATGGCCAAGGAAGTATTATTATGTTTTACACGAATTGGAAGGAGACTCTAATGCCAAATACAAAACGAGCGTTAATCGCGCTGGCGGCCGCCGCCGGCGTGGCCATGATTGCAACAGCCGCGAAAACAGGTGTGCCGCCCAGCGCTGCGCCGCCCAACGACGCGCCCAACCCGTATCAGACCGTCACCGGCTGGGCGCAGCTTCCCGACGGAAGGAAATGGGGATCGACCGCCGGCGTGGACATCGGTCCGGACGGAAACATCTGGGCGTACGACCGCTGCGGCGCCAATAATTGCACGGAATCGCCGCTCGACCCGGTCCTCGAATTCGATAAGTCAACCGGCAAGGTTCTGCGCCATTTTGGCGCGGGGCTGTTCGTCCAGCCGCACGGCTTCTTCGTCGACAAGAGCGGGAATGTCTGGGTAACCGACGATCAGAAAGCTAAGGACGGAAGCAAGGGTCTGCAGGTGTTCAAGTTCAGTCCCGATGGCAAAATCCTCCTGACCCTGGGCAAAAAAGGCGTCTCAGGCACCGGCCCGGACGAGTTCGGCGCGCCCACCGATGTGGTGGTCGCTCCCAACGGTGACATCTTCGTTGCCGACGGCCATGCCGGCTGCAATTGTCCCAACGACCGCATCGTGAAGTTTGACAAGAACGGAAAATTCATCAAGGAATGGGGTAAGCAGGGCACCGGACCGGGCGAGTTCGACGGCCCGCATGCGCTGGCTTTCGATTCCAAAGGGCGCCTGTTCGTAGGCGACCGCTCCAATAATCGCATCCAGATTTTCGATCAGAACGGCAACTTCATCGCGGAGTGGAAACAGTTTGGACGTCCCAGCGGCATCTTCATTACCAAGAACGATGTGCTATACGTGACCGATTCAGAATCCCGTGACCAGGACGGCTATGGACACAATCCCGGCTGTCATCGCGGCATCCGGATTGGCAGCATCAAGGACGGCAAGGTGACGGCGTTCATTCCGGATCCGAATCCCAAGGGCGGCTCCAGCATGTCGGAGGGTGTGGCCGTGGATCACGACGGCAACGTGTACGGAGCCGAAGTTGGCCCGAAGGATTTGAAGAAGTACGTCAAGAAGACCTAGCTCGTGTAAAGGAGCGTGGCGGCCCCGAGAGACCGCCACGGATGCCTCAAACGTCCTCTGGATGAGGCACATTTGGCATATTTCGACACGAGGTCACCGGGCATTGTCCGGCGCCCAAGCGGTTTAACGAACGCTGGCCTTAGCTCTGTGACGCGGCAGCCGCCATCACACTGGAGATCTTGCTGAAGATGGTGCTGATGCTGGTGGCCACGCTGGGCATAACTGCGCCCGCCGCGACCGCCACAAATCCCGCCATCAACGCGTACTCAATGAGGTCCTGTCCGCGCGTGTCTTTGAGAACTTTCAGCTTCAAAACCAGATTGGTGATTCGTGTCATTGCTTTTCTCCTCTCCTCAGGAAATCTCTTCCATCGGCTCTGCAACGGATTCTTCCATCGCTATGAGTAAATTATCAGCCCAACCCGGTATTGCGAAATCGGAGAAACCCCTTAGATGCGATGACAATTATTCTTGTCACTCTCAGCGCATCCGGGCCTATACCTGGGAGGATAGTTCTACGCCTAAGCGCGGCGCTTGCGAAACTCGTCGAAAGCCACGGCCAGAATGATGACCGCGCCGATGATCACCTGCTGCCAATAGGGATTCGTTCCCAGCAGATCGCTGCCGTTCGCCAGCAGTCCCATGATGAAAGCGCCCACCAGGGTTCCCAGCACGCTGCCTTCGCCGCCCCGCAGGCTTCCCCCACCGATCACCACCGCCGCGATGGCCGTGAGCTCGTAGCCTTGGCCGCTGGTCGGCTGTCCGGTCATCAAGCGCGACGCTTCGATCATTCCGGCCAGGCCGGTGAGCAGGCCAGCCAGCGCGTAGACGGCGGTGGTGTGGAATCGCACCGGCACGCCTGCGTAAAAAGCTGCCTCCGGATTGCTGCCGATTGAAAACGCATAGCGGCCCAGGCGCGTGTGTTCCAAAATTACGTGGACCGTGGCGGCACACAACAGCAGGATCCAGAGCACGAACGGCACACCCAGCAGAGTTCCTTCGCCTAAATAAGAAAAAGACGGCGGAATTTCGTGAACCGGCAGGCCTTTGGAAATAATAAGTGCCAAGCCGCGATAAATTCCCATAGTGCCTAATGTCACGATGAACGGATTGATGCCGAGACCGGTGGTCATCAGGCCGTTGGCCATGCCGCACGCCCCGCCGACGATCACGCCGATAATCAAGCCCAAGGCGATTCCGTTATGCTCCATGGTCATCGCGCCCAGCAGTCCAGCCAACGCCAGGATTGAGCCGACGGATAGGTCGATTCCCCCGGCAATGATGACCACCGTCATGCCAAGGGCCATGATGTTGATGACCGCCGTCTGGCGCACCACGCTAGATAGATTCGTAGCGGTGAGAAAATTCGGGGAGGCGATGGAAAGGATGACGAACAGCGCGATCAGGGTGAAGAACGGCAGCAGCCGCTGGATCATCCCGCGTGGTCTCCGGCCGCCGCGGTGTTGGATTGGAAGGCCGCATAGCGCAGGATCGCTTCGGCTGTAGTGCGTCCTTGCAACTCGCCGCTGATTCGCCCCTGGCGCATCACCAGGATGCGGTCGGCCACTTGGAGCAGTTCCGCCATTTCCGAGCTGACCATGAGAATGGCGGCTCCGCGGCGCGCCAGCTCGTCCATCATTTCAAAAACCTCGCGCTTGGCGGCGACATCGATTCCGCGCGTGGGCTCGTCGAACAAAAACACGCGCGAGCGTGCCAGCAACCATTTCGCGATGGCGACTTTTTGCTGATTGCCCCCGCTTAGCCGGCCTGCCAGTTGCGCGGGGGACTCGGCGCGAATGCGGAATCGTGCGGTAAGATCTCGGACGGCGCGCGATTCGGCGGCGCGATTCAAGAATCCGAATCGAGAGACCGCAGCCAACGCCGGCATGGTCAAGTTATGACCCACGGGCAAGCCGCCGGCCAATCCGGCACGCTGCCGATCCTCGGGAATCAGCGCGATTCCGGCGCGCACCGCGTCGCGAGGCGAGCGCATCCGCAGCGCTTGCCCGCCCAAGTGGATGCTGCCCCGATCGATGGCATCCACGCCAAACAACGCGCGGCACAGCTCCGTACGCCCGGCGCCAATCAATCCGGCCATCCCGACGATCTCTCCCGCGCGCAGAGAGAACGTGATGTCTTCGAACACCGCCGCGCGCGTGACATTCTGAACCCGTAGCAGTTCCTCGCCGGGCGGCAAAGACTCGCGGGTGTAAATAGCCGAAACCTCGCGGCCCACCATGTGGCGTATCAACTGATCGGCTGAGATCGCGCGCAATTCGCCCGACTGGACCGTTTCGCCGTCGCGCAGCACCGTTACACGATCGCCGATGGAGCGCAGCTCTTCCAACCGATGGGTGATATAAATCACGCCCATGTTGCGCGCCCGCAGCGCTCGCACGATGCGGAACACTTCCTCGGCTTCGGCGCTGGACAGCGAAGAGGTCGGCTCGTCGAAAATCAACAGGCTGGAACCTTGCTGGATGGCGCGGCAAATCTCGACCATCTGTTTGCCCGCGGGGCTGAGCTTCTCCACTCGCCAATCGGCCTGCAGCGGAAAGCGGTGTTCTTCGATGATGCGCGCGGCGCGTTCCAGCATCCGCCCGCGATGGATCAGACCAAACGCCCGGCGCGGCTCGCGTCCCAGGAAGATATTTTCAGCCACCGACAGATGCGGCGCCAGCAACGATTCCTGATGCACCATCGCGATACCGCACGCGGCCGCTTCGGCGGGGTTTCGGAACTCAACGCTGCGCCCCTGCCACAGGAACTCACCGGAATCCCGCGCCAGCATCCCGCAGACGATCTTCATGAGCGTGGATTTGCCCGCCCCGTTCTCGCCCATCAGCAGGTGCACTTCGCCCGCGTTCACTTCGAGATTGGCGCTACGCAAAGCGGTAACGCCGCCGAAGCGCTTGCGGATGTTCTTGAGCTGAAGCAGCACCGAGTCCAGTGTACGCCGTTGCGAGGCGGACGCACCACGCGGTCCGCACCTTTCCCGACAAGGTTGCCCTACCCGTGCTGGCTGAGGCTCAGCACATTTCCGTCCGGATCCTTGAACCAGGCCACGCGCGCCGCCCCGCCCGGCACCGTCCAAATCCCCATCTCGTCCTGGCCGGGAAACGAGTAGCGCTCAAACTTCACGCCTGCCTTCTCCAGCTCCCTTACCTTGCCTACGATGTCGGTCACTTCCCAGCCCAGAACGGTATACTGCGCCTGCACCACCTCGCGCACCGTCGCCACTCGCAACATCACGCCGTTCGCGTCGAAGACCAGCGCGAAATCGTCTTGAGAGACCACAGCCAGCCCGAGCACGCCGCCGTAAAATTCCTTGGCGCGCTCCTGGTTCGTGGTGGCAGCGAATGCCACAATCTTTTCCGATGCTAGAGGCTTTCCGCTGGAGCCGCGCGTAGGCGTCGACATGACTCAAGTATGGACCAACCGACACGGCGCGGGTTACAATACGGATTCCCCAAATGCAGGATCTGAAAGCGCTCATCCGCGAAGTGCCTGATTTCCCCAGGCCCGGCATTAACTTCTACGACATTACGACGCTGCTCAAAGATCCCGTCGGTTTCGAGGGCGTTATCGACGGCCTGGCCGCCCGGTACGAATCCACGCCCGTCGACGTCGTGCTGGGGATCGAGGCGCGCGGCTTCATCATCGCGCCCGCGGTGGCTTATGCGCTCGGTTATGGCTTCATTCCAGTCCGCAAAGAGAAGAAGCTGCCGGCCGAACGGGAGCGCATCGAGTACACGCTCGAGTACGGCACCGACGTGCTCGAAATTCATAAAGACGCCATCGCGCCTGGCCAGAAGGTCCTGATCATCGACGACGTTCTGGCCACCGGAGGAACGGCCGCCGCGGTAGCGCGCTTGGTCAAGAACCTCAAAGGCGAAGTGGCGGGGCTAGGATTCATCCTGGAACTGGATGCCTTAAAGGGCCGCGAGAGGCTGAACGGCTACGACGTCTACTCGCTCCTGCACTACTGATGCCGCCGCGCATCCGCGTTCGTTCGCTCGCCAAGATCAACCTGGATCTCAGGGTCCTGCACCAGCGGCCGGACGGTTATCACGAGCTACGCACCATCTTCCAAACCATCTCGCTAGCCGACACGCTGGAGATCGAATACCGCCGCGGGCCGACGCGAATCGAGATCAAGTCTAACTTGAGCATCCCCGGTAATATCGTTGAAAAAGCGGCACATCTGATTCTGGAAGCCACAGGGAAAACAGGCCGCGTTCGGGTTCGTTTTAGAGAAAAACATCCCGCTCGGCGCAGGCCTCGGCGGAGGATCCACCAATGCAGCCGCGGTCCTGCTGGCCTTGCCTCCGCTGCTCGGGAAACCGCTCGCGCTCGAAAAATTGATGGAGCTGGCTTCCGAGTTGGGAAGCGATGTACCGTTCTTCTTGTTGGGCGGCACGGCTTTGGGATTGGGCCGCGGAACGGAGTTGTACCCACTTCCGGAGCGCCAATCGCGGCTGCCGGCGCTCGTCATCGCCCCGGAAATCCACTCCTCCACGGCCGAAGCCTACCGCGCGCTGGAGCGTAAACCGGAACATGCGAAAGAGCCCGACATCTTACGGAATTTCCAGAAAGTTACCTGGGCGGACTCCGACGCCTGGCCGCAACGATTTCGAGGAAGTTGTATTCCGCCTGCACCCTCAACTAAAATCAATCAAGAGGAAGCTGCTGAAGTTGGGGGCCGCACCGGCGCTGATGAGCGGGAGCGGTTCTTCGATCTTCGGGATATTCGGGGGCCGCGAAATGCGGGATCGAGCGGCCGAATTTTTCCGAAGCGATCCGGCCCGGCATCGTGTATATCCTGTTACGATGGTAAGCCGCAGCCAGTACCGTGCGCTTTGGCGGCGGCAGTTGTCAGCCTTCTCCGAACATACGTTATGGCCGCCCCACGACCGGTACGCAGAATGAGATTCGAGCGAATGAAAATCTTCACGGGCAACGCCAACCCAGCGTTGGCGGCCAAGATCTGTGCGGCCATGGGCTGTACGCTTGGCGCCGCTTCGGTCGAGCCATTTTCGGACGGCGAAATCCGGCTGCAGATCCTCGAAAATGTCCGCGGCGCCGACGCCTTCGTGGTGCAGCCCACCTGCACCCCCGTGGACCGGCACTTGATGGAAGTACTGCTCATGATCGATGCGCTCAAGCGCGCTTCGGCCGAACGCATCACCGCGGTGCTACCCTATTATGGGTATGCGCGGCAGGACCGCAAGGACAAGCCGCGAATGCCCATCTCCGCCCGGTTAATTGCGAATCTGATTCAAAGGGCCGGCGCGGATCGTGTGCTTACTTTGGACCTGCACGCGGCGCAAATCCAGGGGTTTTTCGACGTACCCGTCGATCACCTGTTTGCAGCGCCGGTGATGCTCGAGTATTTCGATTCCATCGGGCGCAGGGACATGACCGTGGTTTCGCCCGACGCAGGCGGCGTCGAGCGCGCGCGCGCCTTCGCCAAGCATATGAACGCCCCGCTGGCGATCATCGATAAGCGCCGCACCGATGTGAACGTCGCGGAAGTGATGCATATCATCGGCGACGTGGAGGGGCGGCAATGTTTGATTGTGGACGACTTGATCGATACCGCCGGAACGCTGGTGAAAGCCTGCGAAGCGCTGCTCAAGCACGGAGCAGTGAGCGTCACCGCTTGCGCCACGCACGCCGTGCTGTCCGGGCCGGCGGTAGAACGCATCGAGGAATCCGAACTTCAGGAAGTGGTGGTTACTAATTCCATTCCGCTGCACGACGATGCCAAGCGGTCCACGCGTATTAAAACTTTGTCGGTGGCGCCGCTACTCGCCAGGGCCATCCAATCCATCCACGAGGACGGTTCGGTAAGCACACTTTTTCTATAACGAATTTGAAACAGCCGGGCCGGCCGGACTTGCCAGTTGAACGGCAGGTTGGCGCCCGCGGGAGTATGAGATGAAAGATTCTATTACAGTCAGTGCCGAGCGCCGCGATTCACGCGGCAAGAACGAGGCCCGCCGTTTACGCGTGAAAGGCCTCGCGCCGGCGGTTTTGTATGGCGCCGGCCAGCCCGCCGTCGCAGTTTCGGTGAATCCCAAGGAAGTTACCAGGATCCTCCACAGCAGCACCGGTCACAATACCATCTTCCAATTGGCGATCCAGGGTGGCGAAGAAACGCCTGCCATGATCGTCGACTGGCAGAACGATCCGGTGCGCGACAACATCCTGCATGTCGATTTGAAGCGCATCGATCTTACCAAGCGCATTCAGGTCAATGTCCGGGTGCAGACCGTCGGCGAGCCCCAGGGCGTCAAGCTACAGGGCGGTTTGCTGGAAGTAGTAACCAGGGAAGTGGAGATCGAGTGCCTTCCCAATGAGATCCCCGATTCTTTCACCGTGAACGTGTCCGAGCTGATGATCGGCCAGAATCTTCGGGCCAGCGATATCGCCTTGAGCGGATCGATGATGCTCCTCAGCCCTCCCGAGCAGGTGATTGCGCACTGCGTCGCCATGAAGGCCGAAGAGGTTGCTCCCGCGGCCGAAGCGGGAGTGGAAGGCGCGCCCGCTGCTCCTGCCGAGCCCGAAGTCATCAAGAAGGGCAAGAAGGAAGAAGAGGGGGAGGTGGCTGCCGCCGAACCCGAGAAAGGGAAGAAGAAAGGCTAACGAATCCAGGATTCGGCCGGCCGGCGCTGCTGGATTGTCATGTCTTGGTTTAAGAAGGCGGCGTCGGACAAGCTGGCGCTCGACAAGCTGGTGGTCGGCCTGGGAAATCCTGGCGAAGAATACGAACGCACCGCCCACAACCTTGGTTTCCTGGTGGTCGACCGGTTGGGCGAGCGCAACGGGATTCAGGTTAAGCGCAAAGATTCGCGGGCGTTGGTTGGGCAGGGAAGCATAGCGGGCCGGAGAGTGATGCTGGCCAAACCGCAAACGTTCATGAACGTGAGCGGCGAATCGGTGCAGGGGTTGCTGGTTAAGCACGAGATTCCAGCCGGCAACCTGATTGTGGTTTATGACGAGCTCGACCTTCCGTGGGGCTCGTTGCGCATCCGGCCCAATGGGTCGGCGGCCGGACATCGCGGAATGGATTCCATCCTCCGCGTGGTTGGAACGAAGGATTTCCCCCGGGTTCGCCTGGGCATTCATGGCGGCCGTCGCGAAAAAGACGGCGCCAGCATTGTGCTCGCGAAGTTGAAGCGGGCGCAGAGAGAGGAATTGGACCTGCTGCTGGACTACGCAGCCCAGGCAGTGGAGTCCATAATCGCCGAAGGCGTCGAAAAGTCCATGGCGAAATTTAATCGTCGCGCCCCAGGCTCAAACGAGGAAGAATGAGGATCTACGAAGAGTTGTTTATCATCCGGCCGGATGAGCCGGAAGAACAGATCGATCAACTGATCGAACAGTTGACGGTCTTAATTGCCAATCACGGCGGGAATGTGGATAAGGCCGAGAAGTGGGGCGTCCGCAAGCTGGCCTATCGCGTCGAGAAGCGCAGCGAGGGTTTTTATGTGCTGCTGCAATTCACGGCCAAGCCCGAAACGGTTCATGAGCTCGAGCGCCGCCTGCGAGTTTCCGATCAAGTGCTGAAGTTCTTGACGGTGCGCGTCGACGAAAAGATGAAAAAAGTGGAGAAGCGGCGCAAGGATCGCGAGAAGCGCGCGGCACGCCGTCCAGCCCCTCCGGTGGCAGCGCCCAGCCTTCCCGGCGAGCATGCCGGTCCGGCCAGCCCCGCCGAACCTGCCGGTCCACGGCCCGGCGCGCCCTTGCCCGGGGTTCCGGCCGGAAAGGAAAAGGAGTAAATCATGGCGGAATCAAGAGGCGGACGCCCCATCAGCGGATCCATGCGGCCCACCGGCGGCGACAAGGCCATGGCCACCAAGAAGCAGTATTTCCGGCGTAAGAAAGTATGCCGCTTCTGCGTGGAAAAGATCGACGACATCAACTATAAAGACGTGCGAATGCTCTCGTCCTTCATCTCCGAACGCGGTAAGATCGTGCCCCGCCGCATCTCGGGCGTGTGTACGCCGCATCAGCGGCGGCTGGCGCAAGCCATCAAGCAGGCGCGCAATATCGCGCTCATCCCATTCGCGTCGGCAATCTAAAGGAGTTTTCAAATGGATGTGATCTTACGAGAAGACGTCGAGAAGCTCGGCTCCCGCGGCCAGCTGGTGAAGGTGGCCCCAGGCTATGCGCGCAATTTCCTACTACCCAAACGTCTGGCCGTCCCGGCCACCGAATCCAACAAGAAAATCATCGAACAGGAGCGCCAGGGTCATCTGCGCCGCGAAGCGAAGGAGGTTTCCGATGCCGGCGACCTGGCCAAAATGATGGCCGATCTAAGCGTGACCATTGCGCAGAAAGCCGGCGAGAACGACCAGCTCTTCGGTTCGGTGACCTCCAAAGACATCGTCGAGGCGCTCGAAAAGCAGGGCTATACCATCGATCGCCGCAAAATCGCGCTCGAAGAACCCATCAAAACGCTGGGCGATTTCAAGATTCCCGTGCGGCTGCATCGCGAAGTGACTACGGAAATCAGCGTGCACGTCGTCAAGGAAGCCGAATAGGTCGCGCTAGCTGATTCACTGCTTGCTTCGCACCGACCTCATTATCGAGCCGGCGCAGTACGCGGAAACGCCGCCTTACAAGCTGCTGGAGGCGGCGGCACGCGGTTACCTCGGTATCGACCATCGCTTTCTGCACGCGCTGGTCGACGATCCCGAGCGCACTTTGCCGGACTTGCTGCGCTTCGCCTCTGAAGACCATCTCGACGACCGGCTCGACCTCGATCAGGTGCTGGTGGATATCTTCCGCTATCTCCGGACTGCGGAAGCGTTGCCATTCTTGATGACGCTGGTCCGGCGCGATCCTCTGAACATCGAGGATGAATTGATCCAAGCCTTCGTTGAGTTGGGCGCGCCCTCGGTCGATCCTTTGCTCCAGCTTCTGAAGGAACTGGAACAGGACGATGTCGGCGATGTTCCTTTTGTTCTGGCTTCGCTGCACGTCCGCGATCCGCGGATTCTCGAAGCTTTGATCCGCCGGCTCGACCGGGAGCCTTGGGACGGCGCGCTGGCACTGGAAATCTACGGCGATCCAGCCGCGCTTCCGGCGCTCGAAGCCGCGCGCGCACACGTTCTGCCAGGCGATTCGAGAACCATCGGTTATATCGATTCGGCCATGCGCCTACTTTCGCTTGATCGCCTGGAGTACACCGACGAGCGCCAGCAGTACGACATCTGGAGCCAATACAACGAAGAAGATTCACCCGAGTTCGACGCTCTGGATGAAGAAGAACTGCTGGCCATGCTGGAGCGGGGTTCGGCAACGCTGCGGGCGCAAGTGGCCGCGAGTTTTCCGGCCGACATTCCTCTCAAAGTGCGCGCGCGCTTGTTGGAATTGGCCAAGGCCGATCCGGATACGAAGGTCCGGCAAGCCTGCTGGGAGACGCTGGGCGAAGTGAGCGATGAGCCGGAAGTCCGGCGCGCCATGTTCGCCGTAATCGACAACCCGGATGCGTCGGTGGAAGAAAAGTCCGGAGCGGCCGTGGCTCTGGCCAGGCATTCGGATAACGAAAAGGTTTTTCGAGCGATCGAGGAACTTTATCGGAACCCGGATAGCCGCGCGGCGGCTCTCAAGGCCATGGCGCGCTCCATGGACCGGCGCTTTGCCTCGTATCCACCCCAACATTTAGACGACCCCGATCAGGACATTCAAAGCCAAGCCATCTGGGCGGTTGGATATCTCAATCTGTCGTCGGAAGCGCCGCGCTTGGAAGCGTTCTTCAAGCATCCCAGACATCGGACGCCGGCGCTGTTCGCTTATGCGTTGGCAGTGCCAGGCGAAACCTCGCGCGGCCGCGTGCAGGCGTTGCTGAACAAGATCGAGCGCGTGGCAGGGGAACTGGATGCCGACGAGCAGGAACTGGTCCGCCTAGCTTTGGATCAGCGCCTGATGTTGCATGGGCACAAGCCCGTCTTCTTCACCGAGGATTCAGATGAGGTGCCCGAAGAAGACGACGAGCTTGCGCCTTCGGAGCCGGGCGGGAAACCCGGACGCAACGATCTCTGCCCATGCGGCAGCGGAAAGAAGTTTAAGAAATGTTGCGGAGCGTGAGCTAGGCCGCCACCGCGGCTGCGGCCTGCTTCACGATCTCTTCGGCTTTGCGCCAGTCTTCGTCCGCAGTACCCTCCGGACGCCCGGCGTTCTCCCACAGCAGGCCTGCGATGGTACGAATACAGTCCTCGTGGGAATGCTCGAGTTCGTTAGCCGCTTTGGCTGTGTCCGGCAGGAAGTGTTCCACCCAACGGTCGCGGTAGATGTCATAGTTCACGTGCGCGCGTTCCAGATCGAGCAGCGCGGCTTCGATGATCTTGGGATCGACATGCTTTTGCGACGTAAGGGTTTGGACGCGCTGCACTTGCGCGGAAAACTCGTCAAACGCCTTGCGATATTTTTGTTCTGCCTGCCTTAGCCGATCCATGCCGTATTAGACGAGACAAAATCGGAAAAGGTTCGAAAATGTTTGCGGGCTCGCCTCGCGCCAATTCGGGCGCGGAGCTCAGTTGTAAAGATTGGAAAACAGCCTGCCCTTGAGCCTGAGCTCGCCGTCTTTGGACTTTGTATCCAGATCCATGCTGTCAAAGTGCACTTCGACGCCGCGTTGCTGGCCGTCTGGTTTCACTTGCATGCTCTTGGGATACCATGCTTGGCCCACTTGCGAGTAGTCCGAATAAGTGATCATGAGCGACCCGATCCCTGTCTCAGTGACGATGTGCACGCGTTGCGGACGCATGTCGGAATCGAGACCGATTGTGATCTTATCGGTGCCGCTTTCGGCGGTCAGCGCGTACTCGGCGCCGGGTACGGGTTCGGCCTGCGCGGCCAGTATCTTGTATTGCGGCATATCCAGGCGCGCCATCAGCGCCGCAACCTGATTGTCGTGAATCCAGCCCAACGCGGTCGGAAGTTCGAGAGCGTCCTGCCCCTTCAAGCTCTTGCTGGCGGTAAATTCGCTGCCGGTGAAAAGTACTTCATGTGTTACCGCGCCCGCCGTGGCTTGGAAGAGCGCCCGGCCGCCGCGCGTGCGCATCCGCAAGGTCCACCGAACGCTTCTCGCATCGCTCGTCAGAACGCTTGCGCTTCCGGCGGCCTGCAGCGTCGCGAGTTCCTTCAGCGCTTCTTGGCCGCCCAGAGATTTGAGGACTTTCTGGAACAGAGCGCTTCCGAAAGCTTCCAGCGTTTCGCGGGTCGGGTCCAGCGTCGCCGAGAGCGTGGCGGTCTTGCCGGATTCCACGGTCACTGCATTCTGCCGCGTCACATAGCCTGAGCGGGCCAAGTCGACGGCATAATTTCCGGGCGCGATACTCGCAAGTTCGAGCGAGCCGTTATTGGTGGACCCTCGAGCCGCGCCGTTCAAAGCCACTTCGCACTCGGCGGGGGCGCAATTGATGCTGACGCTTCCCTGGGGCGGAGGTTTGGGAGGATCAGGCGGCCGAGGCGCCGGCTGCGCTTTACTCTTGATGAGGTTCAGAAGATCTTCCGGAGCGCCCGCCGTTTTGAGCCGTGCCACCGCCGCGGGGGACATCCAAAAATCGACCCCACGATTCTCGATGGCTTCCTTGCGGCGCCGCAGCGGAATCGCGTCTTGGCCGATGATTCGGATCACCTGATCGAGCGTGAGCGGCGCGCCGTTTAGAAAAGAATTGCCGGTTTTGACTGGCGACACGCGAGCCACCGGCTGCGCGTCAACGAAAGCGGCCGATCCCGCCAGCAGCGCGGCCGCCCAAAGCATACAAAGAGTATTTCGTCCCATGGAATCTCTATTTGATCTCGGCTTCGGCTTCTTGCGCATCGTGTATTCTTCGCTTCCAGCCGTGCGCTTCGGCATTCGCGGTATCGGCGGCCAGAACTTCGTCCACCAACCGCATGGCCTGCGAGTAGTCACCCGCCTCCCACAGCCGCCTCACCGGGCCGCGCAGAATCTGTTCGGCGGTGGGCTTGGCGGGAGTTTCCACCGGGGCTGGTTGGGGAGCGCTGGCGGACGCCGTAAAAGCCGTGGGTTTGGGCGCTTCCGGTACGACGCCAATCGCGTGCGTAGCCGGCGCTGGTGTCGCGGGCTGATGTCCGGGTGCGGCGCTATTCTGGCGAACCACAATCACGCCCACCATTGCGAGCGCCATCACCCCGCCCATCGCGAACGTGACCAGACGTCTTTTGCTCGGGACCGGCGAAGGCCGCGCTTGCGGCAGCACCGGTGTCACGGGCATGGCCGCCGGAGCAGGAGCGGCTGGGGGCGGTGGTATGGGCGTCACGGGCGGCGGAGCAACCGCGGCCGGCGCGGGCACGGGGTTAACGATCGGCGGAGGTTGAATGGCCCCGGCAACCGCCGGAGCGATCTCAACCGCAGCCACGGTTTCAGCAACCGGCGCCGGCACTTCGAGCGTCGATGCTGTAGGCTCGGCAATTTCGGCGGTTTCCGGTATCTCTTCCTCTCGGGGCGCATTATCGCTGGCCAGCGTTGGCCGAAGGTCTACTGGCGGCGCGGGCGGCTCCCGGCGCAAGCGCTCCGCGATGGTGTACAAATGCGCCGCGAACTCGCCGGCGGTCTGGAAACGCTCTCGCGGATCTTTGTTCAGCGCTCGAAAAACAACCTGTTCCAGCTCTTCAGGAATCTGTGCGTTCCACTCGCGCAACGGTTTTGGTTGAGCATGCACGATCTCGCGCGGAATCACCCCCGGCGCAGCTTGGAAAGGATACTCGCCCGTCAATGTCTCATACAGCACCACGCCTGTGGAGAAGATGTCGGAGCTGGCCTCGAAAGACTCACCCAAAATCTGTTCGGGCGCCAGGTAGTTGGGCAGCAGCCCGTTCAAGCGCACACCGGACGCGAGTAATAAGGCCTGCCAGGTTCCCGTTCCGAAGTCGAGGACAGCGGCCTTTCCCAGGTCCGTAATGAAAATGTTGTTGGGCTTTATGTCGCCGTGCGCCACTCCGTGGGAATGCGCGCACGCGAGCGCCTCCGCGACCTGTGCGATCAGCGTGAGCTTATCGGGAATGGAAGGAAGTTCGGCGGACAAGAAGCTTGCGAGCGTTCGGCCCGGCAGCAGCTCCGTGGCGATGTAAACAATGCTCTCGAGCTCGCCGATGTCCTGTACCTTGGCGATATGCAAGTGCTCGAGCTCCCAGCTTGCGGCCAAATCGCGATAGAGCTGGTCCTTGAAAGCCGCGCTGAGGGCCGCCAGGGGGCTGAGAATCTTCAGCACATATTCGCGATCGCGAAACGGGTCGCGCGCCTGACAGGTCACTCCCGCGGCGCTCCGCCCCATCTCCCCGGCGATTTGATATTTTCCAATAGTTTTCATAAACGGATGCCCGTGCGGGCTGGTGCTATCGGTATTAAATCGGTGGACCGGAGGCGCGGCTACAGGGCAACCTATTGGTGCTAATGGTTTTTTTGACCGCGCTTGGGGCGGATGCCGTAGGAGTTCGCTTGCGATTCGTCCCCGCCAGTGAGGTACACTACGGCTCAGTTTATGAAGAACGCTATCAACGCCGTGTTCTTTGTTGCGGTTTCGTGCTGCGCCCAGCCGATCGTGCTCAAGACCACCACGCTGCTGGATGGCCACGGCCACGTTCTGCGCAATCAGGAAATCGTCGTAGACGGACAGCGCATTGAGCGGGTTGTGGATGCGCGCGACGCCGCAACCTACGATCTCAGCGGGCTGACCGTGATGCCGGGTTGGATCGACACGCACGTGCACATCGGCTACCACTTCAACGCCAACAATCGATACGACGATGGCGGGCGCGACAGCAAGGAAACGCCGCAGCAGATCGCGCTGCGCGCCGAAGCGAACGCCTACGCCACGCTGCGCGGCGGTTTCACGACTGTGCAGAGCCTGGGCCAGCAGATCGACGGCGACTTGCGCGGGTTGATCAACGCCGGAACGCTGCCGGGTCCGCGGATTCTCACGTCATTGAGGGCCGTCACGGAAACCACCGGAACGCCCGATCAGATTCGCGCCTATGTTCGCAAAATGCACGAGGACGGCGCGGATGTGATTAAGTTGTTCGCCACGGCCAGCATTCGCGATGGCGGAAAGCAGACCATGACCGATCAGCAGGTGCAGGCCACCTGCGGAGAAGCGCGGGCGCTGGGCATGCGGTCCGTGGTCCACGCGCATGCTCCGGGAGGGGCGCGGGCGGCGGTGCTGGCCGGATGCACGTCCATCGAGCACGGGGCTTTTTTGGACGACGCTACCTTGCAAATGATCGCCGACCATGGTTTGTATTTCGACCCGAATTTTCTGGTGCTGCACAATTACCTGGAGAACAAACCCAAGTTCCTGGGGATCGGCAACTACACCGAAGAGGGATTCGCGTATATGGAAAAGGGCCTGCCGATGATGTCGGCGGTGCTGAAGAAAGCCATCGCGCATCACGTCAAGATCGTCTTCGGCACCGACGCGGTGGCGGGCGCGCATGGACGCAACGCGGAAGAGTTCATCTATCGGGTTCGAGACGGCGGTCAGGCGCCCATGGACGCCATTGTCAGTGCGACCTCGCTCGCCGCCGAGTCATTGCGCTTGCAAGACAAAATCGGAGCCGTCGCGCCGGGTCTGCAAGCTGATCTGGTTGCCGTGCGAGGCAACCCTCTGGACGACATCACTGCGGTGCGAAACGTGGTCTTCGTGATGAAGGCCGGCCAGGTGTTCCGCAACGAGGTCCGTAAGTAGCCCTCTCCAGCGTACGCCGTATTACTAAACCTGCTCTATGTAGTAATTCATCATACAGCACCACTCTGTAGTTGTGTAACACTTTGGCTCAATCCGCATCGCAGCCCGCAGGCCGGTGCTGCTGTGTTCCAGCGTTCTGGCATTCCTGCTTCCGCCGCTGGTCCACGGCCAAGGTTGGGTTTCAACTCGAACTAAAGCGCTCGGTCCTTCACTGAAGAAAGCAACCCAACTCGATCCGCTGCCGGCCACAACGTCGCTGCGTATCGTGGTCGGTCTCAAGATGCAAAACGCCAGCCAGGTGCAGCCCACGCTCAAGCGAATGCTGACGCCCGGCGATCCGATGTACGGAACGTCGCTCACGTTGGATCAGTTTGTCGCACAATTCGGCGCGACATCGTCGCAACTGCAAGCGGTCCAGAACTATCTTACCGGCTTCGGATTTTCGGATATCCAAGTGGAACCCAATCAACTGATGATTGAGGCCGATGGGACCGCGCAGCAAGCCGAGGCAGCATTCAACACGTCACTGGTAAACTTCTCGCAAAACGGCGTCACAGTCTTCGCGAACATTCAGGACGCGCAAGTACCGAGTTCTCTGTCCGGCACGGTTCTGGCGGTGCTGGGATTGAACAATCTGGCCGCGATGCGTTCCGACATCCACAAGACCACCGTTCCTTGCACGCTGCCGAATTGCCCGACGCCAGCGGTTGCCAACGAAACCTACACGGCCCAGCAATATCAGATCGCCTACGATGCCGCATGCCCGGCGGACAATCCAAAAATGCCGGGCGGCGAAGTTTCCTGCGGGTTCCAGCACGGCTGTGGGGGTCATCGCGGAAGGCGATCTGACTCAAGTGGTGAAGGATTTGCGAACGTACCGAACTGGCGCTGGCGTTCAATCGAGCGGTGGAAGACAACAAGGTAAGGGCCTTCAACATGTCGTTCGGCGAATGTGAGTTTTTCCCCTATTTGGATGGAGCGATGCTCATGGATGACGAAGTGTTCGCCGAAGCGGCGCTGCATGGCATCACTCCGTTTGCCTCCTCGGCCGACAACGGCTCGGCTTGTCCGGTGCTGCCGACCAACGGAGTGCCGCTGTCAGGAGCTCCGGACGTTTCCTATCCCGCCACGTCGCCCTATGTGATCGCAGTGGGAGGCACGAATCTGCTTTCCAATGCCAATTACACCTACAACTCGGAAACCGCTTGGGAATCCGGAGGCGGCGGCGCGAGCTACTTTGAATTTCCGCCGTTCTGGCAGTCTTACACTGGATCCGGCACGCTGCCGATCGTTCCCACCAGCGAGGGTTCGAACGTAGGCATCGGCCGCGGCGTGCCGGATGTCGCGATGTGCGCCGGAGGCACCGAGCTGGCTATCTGCTCGGCCATTATCTACGTCGACGGAGCGCAGGAGCTGATCGGCGGAACCAGTCTTTCATCGCCGCTTGCGATGGGATCGTGGGCGCGCATCCAGACCGCGCATAAGAACAAGCTGGGGTTCGCCGGCCCGCTGATTTATCAGCTCGCCAATGGCGGGTCGAGCGCAAGCAGTCCATATTTCAACGACGTGATTGTCGGCAGCAACGGGCTGTACACGGCGCTCCCGGGATGGGATTACACCACGGGACTGGTTCATTCGACATCTTCGTGGTGAACGAGAAGATCCCGACAACATATCCGCAGTAGTTTCCAAAACGGCGGCGGTGTGGCTCGATCACTCGGGTCACACCGTACCGATCGATGCGACGGAGAAGGCTCCTTGGGTCAACCGGCGCAAGAGCGCTAAACCACTCGGGCGGCCTCACTCGAACGGCCAGAGCCACCAAATCAAAAGCTACTGATTACCGCAACCACGGCATTGGGCAATCCAAATGCATTTATTGATGTGCGTCTATATCACTTCATTCCGCGAAACTGTGTGAACGTTCATAACGCGCCTTGCAAGCGCCTGCAATGAGAGCTCCAGTGCTCATTGTTGAAGACTAACTGTGATCGTCATAACTGCGTCACGGATTTCGCTGGATATACCCGCGGCACCTCAGGAGACAACATGAAGCGTTTGCTCGCGATTGCGCTTTGCATCGCGCTTCCAACTTACGTGTTCGCGGCATCCGACGGCGGTTACAAGGTCGCTTATGACGGTGGGTCCATCACCGACGCCAAGCCAGGCAATGATCTGAAGCTGTACATGGAAAATAACCAAATCAGATTCGTGAAAGACAAAAAAGACCTAGTAATCATACCGGCAGGCTCAGTTACTGAAATCAGCTACGGCCAGGACGTGCACCGAAGAGTGGGCGCCGCGATCGGGCTTGCGCTGGTCTCGTTCGGTATCGGTGCACTGATGGCGTTGACGAAATCAAAAAAGCATTTCGTTGGGTTGACATGGGCCGACGGAGACAAGAAAGGCGGCCTAGCGATGCAATGCGACAAGAACGATTACCGCGGCATCCTTGCCGGCCTGGAGGGAATTACTGGGAAGAAGGCTGTGAACTCGGACGCGATGACTGTAAAGAATTAGACCAGGATTAGCCAAACGGCCGGTAGATGTGTGTTGCCGTTACGACGGTATAGCAAAGGTGTTGCCGCTTCTGACCGGTCAGTAAGTCCAGGTATTTAAGTGGGAACCTACGGCGTTTTGCCTAATCGCCTCGGAGGAGTCCATGTTAGTGAGACTCAGTGCTTTTGTTCTACTCGCGCTGTCACTCGGCGCTTCCACGATAACGACCACAACCGCCTATGGCCCCGTGACGAGCGATGAATGCATCGATGGCGTCTTTGACTGCGATCCGCTTATTTTCAGCATCCCGCAGCAGCAGGACCTGACCTCTGTGAGCTGGACGATCCAGGACTCGCTCTACTACGAGTACGGGTTCTATAACGACGATAGCGTGCAGGGAGTCCTGGTCAGTTTCACATTCACCGAGGGAATCTCGTCGCCTGATTTAGGCCCCGACTCATCCATCTCCGAGAACGACAGTTTTGTGAACTACGGCAATGGCTGCGACGATGCGCTCACTTGCGTGCTTGACAACTACGGCTTGATCGACACTTCCGGCACCGGGCCGGACGTGACTCCGTTTGAAGGATCGGGGACGCTGGCGCTCGCGCTCACTCCGTACGCACAGAGTACGCCGTTTGGCCCCTTCGGAGAGGACGGCAGCTATACCGGCGTCTCGGGTAGCTTCGATTTCCTCCAGGAGACAATGACGCTCACGTTGACTGAGACTAGCACCGATCCGGACCCCGTCCCGGAACCCGTTCTCGGTTTCCTGGCTCCCGCAGCACTGCTATTTGCCGCAGTGACTGCTAACCGAGCCAGGGTCAGAATGCGGCGGCGAGGATCGAGATCACACCCTACCTCGTGATGTTGAAAAGCTCGGCTAGCAAGAATCGCAGAACGCGCTTGAGAATCGAACATGCATTCTGGCACTACTTATGCAGCGGGGATCAGCGATTCCCGCGGCGCTATGCGATATCAGAAATGTCTAATCATTCCGACCATCCTGTTCGTTGCGAATCTGATCTCTGCGATTGGTTATCTTTCCGCAGGCGATTGGAAGCGAGCGGTATACTGGGCGGCCTCTTCGGCCTGCATCGCAAGCGTTAGCTTTTAAACCGCAGCGCGGCGAGATCCTCTCGAACGCGCAGCGCATGGTTTAAGTCCAGAGGGAAGCTTCCTATATCCACCGCTCGTTCGAATTTATCGATAAATCGCTGGATGACGGGCTCCTGTCTGGCAAGCAGATCGATGAAAGCGAACCGCTGCGATTTTCGCTCCAGCCACGCGCATCGTTCATCGGCCTGCTCGTATCCACAGTGAATCTCGCCCAGTTCCGATTTCGGCACCGCGAATGCCCGGATCGCGGCCAAGTGCGATCCCAAATTGTCGATTGCCGGAACCCCGGTGCGATTGACGCGATTCAGAAAGAAGCGTCCTCCGAAACGGATTCCGGTGTCGGATACGAAGTTGGTCCGCCACGTCTCCACTTCCGTCAGAAGGCAGTACTCATAGTGAACTGCGACTATTCGGCCCAGAGATCTGGATCGCTCTATCAGCGATGCTGTGATTTGCCGCGAGCCGTACCAGGGCTTCTCCGCGATAATGTGCACGCCCGGCGTCCAGCGCCGATTCGATCATTACGCTGACGTGGGGTCCGGGAGGGACGCAGAGCCACACTGCCTGGGCGCCCTTCGCGCGGATTTGCTCGGCCAGACGAGCTCTGTATTCTGAAGGTCCTTCATTCGCAGCCTGCCGGCTCTCGACCAAGTTGACCACATCGCGATTCTCAGCCGTCAGAATCGTGTGGATTTTGCCGGCCCAACTCCCTCTGCCGAGAATCGCGTAGACCAGTCCTCTACTCATATCCTTTAGCGATCCTTTGGCAGACGATCCTGGCGGCTAACACCGCGCTCACCACTTTTCCGGAAAAAATGTGGATCTCTCCCGGAGCTCCATCGCGGACATAAAGTGTTCGGCGATCGCTCTCTGGATTGTCCTCCACCACGCGAATGGTAAATCGAGACCCGATGTACATTGCATCCTTGGCGGACGGAACACTGAGACGGCAATCCGCGCGCATGGCTTCGAACCGGGTGAAGGGTACCGGCACGAACTCGCGTCCGTTTAGAACGCCGCGATAGGGTTCCGGTATGGGATCGTCGGGACTGGCGGTGGTCCAGTGGTTCGTATTCTTAGCAGAGCCGAACAAAGAACGCGAGGAACTGCCATACGGGTCGAACGCGGTGAAAGGCCCGTCCACAACCACCAAAGCCACTCCCTGCAATTCCGCGGGAAGCTGGATCAACATCTTTTCCGCGACTTGATATTTCGCAATCTTGAAAAATCCCTTGCTGGGTCCCAATCCATAGGTTGCCCAAACCACCCAGTCGTAGTCGGGACGCAGCGAGGCGTTAAACTCGCTTGGCTGTAGCTTGATCCCTCGCGCCTCCAGACGTTCTTCCAGAAGTTGGCGCAAGAGATCCGGATCGTAGATACTTTCCTCGACCGCATAGCAGCGATCAATGAACGTGAAATCCATCCAGTCAGGACGGCACATGCTCAACGGTAAGTTGTTCTTCTCCATCACCGCTTCGTAGGCATCCGGCGAGGTCAAGGATTTTTCCTTGGGGATGGCGTAATAATGACGGCTGTTTCTGACGATGGCTGGCGCAAACTCACGCGCAAACTCGCATCGAGCCTGGCTTACTTCATGGATCGTCTCCGGGCTGCGAGGGTAGTGGTAACCCGCATGCACTCGATATTGGTTAATCGCAGAAGCGGCACGCATGACTCCCAGTGGATCGAAAAGATCCACGCGATGGCCGAGTTCCCGGAGCCGAATAGCAGCCGTTGCGCCGTAGATGCCCGCTCCGGCCACGGCAATTTTCAGCGTCATGTTCTTCAGTACCGGCGCGCGCGCGCGAGCGTCACTTGCGCTGGGCCGACACCACCACCGGCACCAGCATTCCGTCGCGGATGCGATAGTCGATATTGCGCCATTTTATGCTCCTCCTGCCAAAGCTCAGCAGCCAAATCAGCAGCGCCCACGCATCCCACAAGGGCACCAGCGGTAGCTTTTTCCAGACGTTCTTTTGCTTCAGTCCCCATACGCCGACCAGCAACGTCAGCGCGATTCGCAACGACAGGTAGCCCCCCAGATACAGCAGAGCGACCCCTCGACTAGGATGAACCGCGAAAGCTGCTACTGACCAAGCCAGCCCTTGTGTGAAAACGAGGCCAAAATGGCCCCAGGGCCGCATGTGCCGCATCACCGTCATCCAGCGCAACCGCTTAACGAAGAGTTCGCGCAGCGATTTGAAATCAGCGACAGTTTCGACTGCATAGGGCAATAACTCAACTCGAAATCCCTGTTCGGATACCAGCCGTCCTACCAGCAAGTCGTCCGCCGGTCGATTCTGGATGGCCGCGTATCCTCCAAAACTCGCCAAATGCTTTTTCGTGGTGACGATGGTCTGGCCGAGGGCAAACTTGACGCCATCCAATTCGCGCGCAACCAAAATTCCAGGATAGAAATCGCTGATCATCCCAATGGATTGCAGTCTTTCAATCAGCGTGCTTTCGTGAACCGAGACATACAGACAGGTGACCGCCCCGCAAGCGGCGTCACGAAGGGGTGCAACTACTGTTCGCAAGTAGTCCGGGCGAACACGGACGTCCGCGTCGCTGATCACCAATACTTCGTTTTGCGCCTCGCTCGCCAAACGCGCCAGCTTCGCAACCTTGTCGTTCGGCGCTTTGTGGCCGGAGACGTGAATCACTCGAATGCGCTGTTGGGGAAAATCCTTTTGCAGCTTTTCGATGACCTCGAGGGCCTCCTGGTCGCCGTCACCGATCGCAAAGAGCAGTTCATGAGCGGGATAGTCCTGCTCACAGAAACTGGCGAAGTTCTGATAGGCCTCCGCATCCAGGCCGCGGATTGGCTTCAGGGTGCTGACAGGCGGAGTGAAATCCGTGTTGTTGCTCCACCGGTTAGGCTTCGCGAAGAATCTCCACGAACTGTACAGTGCCAGCAAATAATAAACGAACGGAATGGCAGCGATACCCAGGAAAATATATAAAGCGGTCGTCGCCGCCATGGGAGCCCTCACGCTTTGGGTTAATTAATGGAGCACGTGTGAATTACAAAAGTAGCTAATGTAAGACATTCGCCGTTAGATCCCGTCGACGACTTGCGCTCTGGCGGAGAGGGGGGGATTCGAACCCCCGGTAGAGCTTTATGGCCCTACGACGGTTTAGCAAACCGCTGCTTTCGACCACTCAGCCACCTCTCCGGCGCTCAAAGTGGATCTTAACCAGGATCATAACACAGGGCCGCTGGCCTGCCCTGCGATAGTGCTCAGATGTAGCGAAGTACCGGCCCGGCGATCCGTCATGAGTTAGTATTCCTTAAGGGCCGTCGTCCGGAAAGCGAGGATTTAATGAGCAACCCAACTGTTGGTAGAACCATTCGTCAGGCCGGGATCCCGTTTCTATTCGCTGCCATGGTTCTGTTTGCTCAAAGTGCCGCGCCGCCCACCACCTCGCGCGGCGAGTGGCAAACCTACGGCGGCGACCTGGCCGGCACCAAATACTCGCCGCTGGATCAAATCACGAAAGACAACTTTTCGAGGCTGAGGATCGCCTGGCGCGCAAAGACGCCCGATGCGGCGCTGAGCGTAAGCGTGCCTGGGGGCGGCGAATGGACCGCGGCGCCGAGCGTCATTTTCGGAGAGCTCAAACGCATAGATCCAAACCGGTGGCGCGACGGCGCGGCGCCCTCCACTGGAAATTTCAAGGCGACGCCGTTGATGGTGGGCGGCGTCCTCTATCTCAACTCTCCCGCCTCCGTTGGGGCGGCCCTGGACGCGGACACAGGCGCGACGCGCTGGGTGTACAACCCGAAAAGCTACGAGGCCGGGACCACAACCATGTCCGCAAGATGGAACGAGCGCGGCGTGGCTTATTGGACTGACGGCACCGACGAACGAATCTTCTGGGGAACGGGCGATGGATACTTGATCGCCGTGGATGCCAAGACCGGTCGCCCTTGCGAGGATTTTGGCCTTCACGGCCGTGTGGATCTGATGGATGGCTTGCCTCGGGCCAAGCGCGGTGAACGCGATTTTCTCAACGCTCTCACTTATTCGGTTCAATCCCCGCCGCTGGTGGTGCGCGACGTCGTCATCACACCTGCGTCGATCTCGTCGTACATCATCAACAAGGAACAGATCCCCGGCTGGCTGCGCGCTTTCGACGTGCGGACCGGAAAGGTGAAGTGGACTTTCCACACCGTGCCCCGCCCGGGCGAATACGGGATCGAAACGTGGAAAGACGATTCCTGGGCGTACGCGGGCAAAGCCACGGTTTGGTCGATGATGAGCGCGGACCCGGAGCTCGGCTACGTCTACGTCCCCACCAACACCACCGCACCGGATTTTTATGGCGGGCATCGCCACGGCGATAATCTGTTCGCGGAAACCATCCTTTGTCTGGATGTCGAGACCGGAAAGCGCGTCTGGCATTTCCAAACCGTGCACCATGGCCTGTGGGATTACGACAATCCCGCGGCGCCGAATTTGCTGAATATCAACGTGGATGGCAGACCCGTGAAGGCGCTAGCGCAAATCACCAAGCAAGGTTTCGTCTTTGCATTGGACCGCGTAACCGGAAAGCCCATCTGGCCGATTGAGGAGCGGCCAGTTCCTGCCTCCGATGTTCCTGGAGAAGAGGCGTCTCAGACCCAACCGTTCCCTACCAAGCCCGCGCCTTACGAATATCAGGGTTCCAACGAAAGCGACTTGGTGGACTTCACGCCCGCGATTCACGCCATGGCGCTCGAAGCGGTGAAGGGTTTCAAGTTGGGGCCGCTGTACACGCCACCCTCACTGGCCGGAACGATCCAGCGTCCGAGCTCGGGCGGCGGCGGCAATTGGGGCGGCGCCGCTGTCGATCCGGAGACCGGGATGTTGTACGTGGCATCGCGGAATGCCTGGTCCTTGAACGCTCTGGAATTGGAGGACACAAAATTCCACGGCGACCTGCGGTACATGGAAGCGCGCCATACTCCGCCGGTCATGCGGGGAGGCCTTCAACTCTTCAAGCCTCCCTACTCGCGGATGACCGCCATCGACATGAACACAGGCGAACATGTTTGGATGGTTCCCACCGGAAATGGCAACCGTCTGAGGAATAATTCTCTGCTGAAGCCGCTCAATCTTCCTCCACTGGGTGGGGATGGTTTGGTGCCGGGTCCGCTGCTGACCAAGACGCTCTTAATTTACGCATTGTCCGCCGGCGGTTCCAACGATGGGCCGCGGTTGGTGGCCTATGACAAGGCCAGCGGCAAGGAACTTGCGTCCACGGACCTGCCAGGGATCGCGCTCGGCACTCCGATGACTTACAAGCTCGGAGACAAGCAATTTATCGCACTTACTGTAAGTGGAAGGCCGGGACAGTTGCCGGAGATCGTCGCATTGGCGCTCCCGTAATTCGTTCGCCTATTCCTTCTTCTGGAAAATCGCGATGTATTGGCTGTTGGGAATCAAATCGCTTTTGGAAACCAGACGGAATCCGTTGGCCTCTACTTCTTTAATCAGGTCGGCCTGATCCAGCCGGATATGCTCCAGCGCGCGATCGCCGTTGCCCATGGCGCCGCGCCGTTTGTAAAACTCGACGATCGTCAGCCTGCCGTCGGAAAGCAGGCTGTCGCGAATGTGTGACAGCATCGCTTCCGGATAATCGAAATGATGATAGACGTCCAACACCAGCACGCCCTCAAGGGTAGCGGCTGGGAGCTTCGGATCTCGATCCGTCCCCAGCACGAACTTGACGTTGGTCAGATGCTGGAGCTCTACATTCGTTTTGGCCTGATTGAGAAAATCGGTCTGGATATCTTCGGCGTAAACCGTTCCCGTATCGCCCACCACGTGACTCAAATACGGAAGCATAAAGCCGACGCCGGTGCCGACGTCCGCCACCGCGTCGCCGACCTTGAGACCCATGGCGTCGACAATTTCGCGCGGGTGCTGCCGTGCTTCGCGATCCGGCGCGGCCAGCCCCTTGGCAACGGCGGCGCGGCCTTCCGTGGTCTTATAACCTTCGTTGGCTTTCTCGGCGACTTGCGGAAAAGCCGCCGCGCACAACAAAAACAGACACGATAGCCCGCAAAGGGTGCGACGCGCACCACGAAACCAGTCAGGAACGGTTTCGCGGCGCACTCCGTTTTGCGGGCTGTTGGCAAGAGGTTTCTTCACAATGATTTCTCCATGGGCATGGCGAGCGGAGGCTCAACCAGAAAATCGTTGGCCGACATCTCCGCCAGCGCCTCGCGGATCGATTGCTCGGACGCCGGCTCCACCGTGATCACAAACGGCCGGTCGCGCCAGTTGTCGGACGGCAGTTGTAGAACGGCCTCCAGGCTGATCTGCTTGTCGGCGAGCACGCGCGATAGAGCCGCGATAATTCCGGGCCGGTCCTCGACGCGGAATCGCAAGTAATAAGCGGAGTGCTGCAACGTGACGGGGATGGGTTTGTATTCGCCCAGGCGCTCGTGCGCGAAGGGTGAGACGCGTTCCGGGCTGCCGGCCCGAATCTCCCGCGCCACGCGCATCAGATCGCTCACCACGGCCACTCCGGTTGGCGCCGAACCAGCGCCGCGGCCGTAGTAGAACGTGTCTTGGCCATATTTTCCCAGCACCCAAACCGCATTGTACGCGCCTTGCACGCTGGCGAGAATGGTGGATTGCGGGATCAGCGCCGGGCGCACCGAAAGAATCAGGCCCGCATGCGTTTGCCGCGCCGAGCACACCAAGCGGATGGTGTGATGCAACTGGTGGGCGTAATCGAAATCCACCGGTTGGATGCGGCGGATGCCTTCTGTGTAGATATCGGAAGGCGTGATTTTTTCGCCGAAGGCTAGCGCGGCGAGAATCGCGAGCTTCGAACGCGCGTCGTAGCCATCCACATCCGCGCTGGGGTCGGCTTCCGCGTAGCCCAGCCGCTGCGCTTCCTCCAGCACCTCGTTGAACGAAACGCCGCGCTTTTCAATCTCGGTGAGGATGAAATTGCTGGTCCCGTTGAGAATGCCGTACAGCGTGGTGACGCGGTCGCCGGAAATGCCCTCGCGCAACACGCTGTGAATCGGGATGCCGCCGGCTACGCTCGCCTCCATCGCGAGGTTGATTCCAGCGGCGATGGCTCGGTCCCAGATCTCAGCGCCGCACAGCGCCATCAATTCCTTGTTCGCCGTGACCACCGATTTTTTATGCCCGATGGCGGCGTCGATGATCTCGCGCGCAACGTGCGTGCCGCCCACCAGCTCGGCGACGATATCGACCTCCGGATGCTCCACCACCTCGCGCCAATTGGCGGTCTGGAAGACCCCCTCGACAGACGCCGGCAGAGTCTTAGCGGCGATGGACCGGCTGCACAGCGCTTTCACTCGCAGCGGAAAACCCAGCTTGAGCCCGATTTGATCGGCATTCTCGGTCAGGATCGTGAGCGCTCCCGTGCCCACGTTGCCGAGTCCGATGATGCCGACGTTGACCTCCTGCATATGTGGCTATTATCGTCGAGTCGCGCTACTCGCGTCGCGCTGACTTGAAGAGCGCGAAGACCGCGCCTTGCGGATCGGCCAGCACCGCCATGCGCCCGGCGCCTTCTATGGTCATGGGAGGCGCATAGATTCGGGCTCCCAGCTCTTGCGCCTGTTTCGCGGTCGCATCCACATCGGAGACCTGAATGTAAATCAACCAATGCGGCGGAGTCTTCGGATCGCGATGCTGCGCGGGCGGGATGCCGCCGATGAATTGGTCGCCGTTCTTGATATGCAGATAACCCGACGAATCCTCGTCGCCCGCGGCCAATTGCCAGCCGAACAAACCGGAGTAAAACTGTTTGGCGCGCTCGGGATCGGGCGTGTTGAGATCGGCCCAGCAGAATGCGCCAGGCTCACCGGTGATTCCTAATCCCTTTTGTCGCTTGGCCTGAAAGATCGAGAAAAACGCGCCGGTGGGATCTCGGATCACAGCCGCTCTACCCGCATCGAACACGTCGAACGGAGCCTCGACCACGGTTCCACCCAGATCGGCGGCCTTGGCTGCGGCAGCATCCGCGCTGTCGACCGCAACATAGGGTTGCCAATGCGTCGGGAGGCCACGTCCGCGCTCCTCGCTGCGCAGCGTGAAAGCCGCGGCTACATTACGGCCGTCGATCCGAAAAATCGTGTAAAAATCGTTCGGACCCGTGGGAGTATCGTTGGCGTTCCATCCGAACAAGGCGCCATAGAAAGTTTTCGCGGCGTTCTGATCGGTGGTTGCCAGCTCGAGCCAGCAGAAATCTCCGGGAGGATGTTTGTCGACATGCGCCATGAATGAATTATAAAGTAGACCGGGCGGTATCATGGTGAACAAAGGTGCAACTATGCGGCTTCGAATTACTTTTGCTTTGGCCTGCGCGCTGGTCTTGCCCGCGCAGATCCCGCCGGCTGCGCAACCGCCTCTTCCCGGCGAAGTCGAGCCTCCGCCGGACGACATCCGCCTGCCTAACGGCAAGCTTCAGCGCGACGAAATCCTGAAAGCCGAATACCAGAAGTCGCTGGACGACGCGCGGGAATTATCCAAGCTCGCCGACGACTTGAAGCTACAACTGGAAAAGAACGATCGCTACGTCCTGTCGCTGGCCACGCTCAAGAAGACCGAGGAAATCGAGAAGCTTGCCAAGCGAATCCACGACCGGCTGAAGCATTGATGTGCTACGCTGGGGCGTTTAACTTGCATGCTGCCCACACGCGAAAAATCTCAATTGATGAGCGCTTCTGAGATCGACCGCACGCTGGTGCGGCTGGCTCACGAGATCCTGGAAAAAACTGAAGATCTCCATCGGCTGGCGTTCATTGGAATCCGCCGGCGGGGCGTTCCGATGGCCTTGCGCCTGGCCGAAAAAATCAAGAACCTGGAAAACCTGGCGATCCCGGTCGGATTCCTGGACATAAATTTATACCGCGACGATCTCTCCACGGTCTCCGAGAAGCCGGTGCACAGCGCCACCGAAATCAACTTTCCGGTAACCGGCAAAGACATCATCCTGATGGACGACGTGCTGTACACCGGGCGCACCGTTCGCGCGGCTCTGGACGCTCTGTTCGACAAAGGCCGCCCCGCGCGCGTGCAACTGCTGGTGCTCATCGATCGCGGCTGGCGCGAGCTTCCCATCGAAGCCCGCTATGTGGGCCGCATGGTCCAGACCAGCGCTAACGAAATCGTCGAGGTGAAATTTCGGGAGGTGGACCTGGCGGAAAAGGTGCTCCTGGTGGAAAAGATTTAGGCCGCTGCAATGCCGGGTGGATTGCTGGGAATTGAACCGCTCGATCGCGTCGAAATGGAAGCCATTCTCGACCGGGCGAAGCATTTCCAGCGCCAGCAGCTGGAAGGACGCAAGTCCGACCAGTTGCGCGGCCGCCTGATGGTGAATCTTTTCTTTGAAGCCTCCACCCGCACTCGCACCAGCTTCGAAATCGCGGCCAAGCGCCTGGGCGCGGACACCATTTCGATCACGGCTTCCGGATCCAGCGTCGACAAGGGTGAGTCGCTGGTGGATACCTTGAACACGCTCGCCGCCATGCGCCCCGACCTGATCGTGATGCGGCATTCGGCTTCCGGCGCTCCGCACTTCCTGGCGCGTTACCTGCCGACGCCCATCGTCAACGCCGGCGATGGGACGCATGAACATCCCACGCAGGCGCTGCTGGATGCCCGCACTATTTTGGATCGCCGCGCGACGCTGGAAGGGTTGCGCGTCGCCATCATCGGCGACATCGCTCATAGCCGCGTGGCGCGCTCCAACATGTATTTGTTGTCCAAGTTCGGCGCTCAGATCGTGTTGTGCGGACCCGCCTCGCTGTTGCCGGTCGAGCTGGCGCAAATCACGCCCGGAGTAACTCTGACGTACGATATCCGCGAGGCCATACGCGATGCCGACGTCATCATGATGCTGCGCGTCCAACTGGAGCGCCTGCACGAACCCGCCATCGCCGCCAGCGAATATTTCCAGTTTTACGGCCTGCGGCTGGAGCACCTGGACAAGGCCAAGCCGGACGTCATGGTGATGCACCCGGGCCCGATCAATCGGGGCCGCGAGATTTCGTCCGAAGTGGCCGATTCACAGCGCTCCGTGATTCTCAACCAGGTGGAGAACGGAATCGCCGTGCGCATGGCGGTGTTGGAGCGAATCGTGAGCAATTAATCCATGCGAAAGCTGATTATTCGAAACGGCCGCGTGATCGATCCCGCCAGCAAACTGGACGCGATCGCGGACGTGCTGATTGAAGGCGATAAGATCGCGGCCGTCGGCGAAAAATTGCAAGTCAGCGGCGCCGAACGTTTCGACGCGGCCGGGTTGGTCGTCGCGCCCGGCTTCATCGACATGCACGTACACCTGCGCGAGCCGGGATTCGAATACGCCGAAACCATCGAGTCCGGTTCGCACGCTGCCGCCGCGGGTGGGTTCACCAGCATCTGCTGCATGCCCAATACGTCGCCCATCAACGACAACGCCACCGTTACCAGCTACATCATCGAGCGAGCGGCGCGGCACGCCATCGTCAATGTGTTTCCCATCGGCGCCATTACCAAAGACAGCGCAGGCGAAGAATTGTCCGCCATTGGATCGATGAAACAGGCCGGTATCGTCGCCATCTCAGACGATGGACGCCCGGTGATGAATGCGCGCCTGATGCGCCGGGCGATGGAGACCGCGCGTTCGTTCGGAATCCCCGTCATCGATCATTGCGAGGATCTGCATCTGAGCGCCGGCGGCGATATGCATGAAGGCATCGAAAGCGTGCGCCTGGGCCTGCGCGGCATTCCGGCCGCTTCCGAGGATGTCATGGTGGCGCGCGATATTTTGCTCGCGCAGCTCACCGGCGCGCGTTTCCACGTCGCGCACATCTCCTCGCGCTATTCGGTCGACATGGTGGCGTTTGCTAAAGCCCGAGGCATCGCCGTTACATGCGAAGCGACTCCGCATCATTTCACTTTGATCGACGGGGACATGCCGCCTTACGACAGCAATTACAAAATGAAACCGCCGTTGCGCTCGGCCTGCGACACCGGCGCAGTGACGCAGGGAATTATCTCGGGCACGGTCGACGCGATTGCAACCGATCATGCGCCGCACGCCGGCAGCGAGAAAATGCGGGAGTTCGAAAAGTGCCCCTTCGGCGTCATTGGCCTCGAAACCGCGGTGGGCCTGGCGTTGGAACGGCTGGTACACACTGGAAAAATTCAGCTCACTCGCATGGTCGAACTTTTCACTTCAGGCCCTGCCGGCGTGCTAGGCCTCAATCGCGGACGCCTGGCTGTTGGCGCGCCGGGCGACGTGACCATCCTGAACCTGGAGCGCAATTGGATTTTCGATGTAAATAAATCCGCTTCCAAGAGCCGCAATTCTCCTTTTAATGGCCGGGAATTCCGCGGCGGCCCGGTGGCCACCATCGTGAATGGCCGCGTCGTGTGGAGAGCCGAGAATTAGAGTACAGTTACTAATGGTTGGATCCTTCCTTTCGGCATCGTCAGATTGAGGGCAGCGCCCGGCGCGGCGGTTGCCTGTGGATGGTCATCGCCGCCATCATCCTGTTCGTCGCGGCGCGCCTGATTTCTTCCTGGACCATCGACTACCAGTGGTGGCGCGAGATGGGCCAGCTGCGCACCTGGTTCAGCATGCTGGCCTATAGCATGGTGCCAACGGCCGCCGCCACGATCGTCGCGTTCCTGGTTTTCTGGATCGCGCACGCGCGTGGGTTGAAGCACGCCCGCACCAGCCTGGGCGAGCATCCTCTATATGCCAAGCTCTCCACAGTCGTGGTTTTTCTGATCGCGCTGGTCTTGTCCATGGGAACTCTGGACACCTGGACCGTGGTCCGCTATTTCGGCGGCAAAGGTCTGGGCGGCGCCGCGGCCGCCTGGCACGATCCCGCTTTCGGTAATCCGCTTTCGTTCTATCTGTTCGAAATCCCGTTTTACTCCGACTTACTCGGATTGGTGCTCGGCATCATTGTCATCGCCGGCTTGATTTACTGGCTGGCGGCGCGCGGCTGGCAGATTCGTTCCACGGTGGGCGACTGGAGCCGCATCCAGGAGATCAACCTGAGCGAGCTGCGTTTGGCCGGAGCGCTCGAATCGAAATTCCTGCGCGCCATGGGCGCTGTGTTCCTGCTGGCTCTGGCGGTGCGCTTCTTCCTGGGCCGCTACGGCATGTTGCTCGATCAGCACGGCAGCTTCATGGTGGGCATCGATTATACGGACCAGAACGTCGCGCTGCCGCTGCAATGGGTGCTGATCGGAAGCTGCGTTGTCTCGGCCGCCGCATTGCTCTTCGGCAAGTGGAGAATCGCGCTCGTGGTCGTGGCGGCTTTCCTGGTGCGCAGCATCGTCCCGTCTATCGTTACGGCCACCTACGTCCGTCCCAACGAGATCTCCATCGAGCGGCCTTTCATCGAGCGCCACATCGCGGCCACGCGCTCGGCTTTCGGCATCGACCAACGAACCAGCGAACTCGATTTTCCCGCCAAGCCGGAGGAACAGATCGATTTCGCCAAGCACAAGCCGCTGCTCGATAACGTGCGGCTGTGGGATTGGCACGCCTTTCACGACGCCATCACGCAGCTTCAGCCCTACCGTCCCTACGTCTATTCCGACACCGATGTCGACCGCTACACCATTGAGAACGAGTTGCGCCAAGTCATGATCTCTCCGCGCGAGATCGATCTGACGCAGCTCGGCGATGCGCGCTCCACCTGGATCAATCCGCATTTCATTTACACGCACGGCTACGGCATCGTCATGGCGGAGGCCAATCAGGTCTCGCCCAACGGGCTGCCGGAGCTGATCATCAAGGATGCACCTCCGGAAATCACGGTTCCCGGATTGAAACTCACGCGCCCGCAGTTGTACTACGGCGAAGTGGTGCAGGATCCGGTATTCGTGCGCACCGCGCAGCCCGAGTTCGATTATCCGGCCGGAGAGCACAACGTCGAGACGCGTTACGACGGCAAGGGCGGCTTTCCGATTTCCTCGCTGCTGCTGCGCACCGCGGCCGCCGTCTCGGAGAGCGACTGGAACATCTTGCTCACCGGCTACCTCACGCCGGAGAGCCGCATGATGATCCACCGTAATGTGACCGAGCGCGTCAGCACGCTCGCGAATTTCTTGGCCTGGGACTCGGACCCCTACATCGTTCTTACCGACGACGGCCATCTGACTTGGATCATCGATGGCTACATGACGTCTCGACGTGCACCCTTACTCGGAGAGCGTGGATCTGGGAAATATCGGGTCGGTCAACTATATTCGCAACTCGGTGAAGGCCACCGTCGACGCTTACGACGGCACGGTCCACTTCTACGTTTTCGATCCCGAGGACCCTCTGCTGCAGGCCTATCGGAATCTTTTCCCGGCACTCTTTGAGCCGGCTTCTGCGATGCCCGCCGACTTGCGCCGGCACGTCCGGTACCCGGAGACGATTTTCGCGGCACAGGCCGATATTTACCGGCTGTTTCACATGCGGGACCCGCTGACGTTCTACAACAAGTCGGATGCCTGGGACGTCGCGAAATTCACCAACCAGCAGGGCGGCCAGCCCGGGCCGTTGGCGCCCACTTATGTCGTGGCAACTTTGCCGGGCGAGAGCCAGCCGGAGTTTCTACTGATGTTGCCCTTCACGCCTCGCAATCGCGACAACCTGATCGGACTGATGATGGCGCGCTGCGACGGTGAGCATTTGGGCGAAAAAGTGGTGCTGCTCTTATCCAAGCAGGAAATCGTTCTGGGACCGATGCAGATTGAGGCACGCATCAATCAGGACCAGAATATTTCGAAAGATCTGACGCTGTGGAACCAGCAGGGCTCGCAAGTACTGCGCGGGCAGATGCTGGTGTTGCCGATCGGGCACACGTTTCTGTATGTAGAGCCGATCTACATTCAGGCCTCGCAGGCCAAGATGCCGCAATTGAAGAAGGTCGCGCTCGCGATGGGGAACAATCTGTTTTACGCCGATACTTACCAGCAGGCGCTGGCGCAACTGGCCGGCGTCAATGTGGCGCCACCCGAGCAGGCAGCCCAGCCGTCGACGGCTACAGCGCCGAGCGCTGCGCCAACCGCTTCCGCTACGCCCGATGCACGGATCACGGAGATTCGCCGTCATCTGGATCGCTACCGCGAGTTGGTCTCGCAAGGAAAATTAGCCGAGGCGGGCAAGGAATTGGAAGCCATCCAGGCGCTGGTCGCGCATTAGGATTTTTAGGCGCACGGTACACAGCAACTCGTCTGTGCCCACGCTACACAGCCGGGTCCGCATACCGTGCGCCTGCCGCCAACTGAGTCCAGCTTATAGGTCGGGGATCGGCCGCTCTGCACGCGTTATCCTAAGTCGTTCTCAGCAAAAGAAAAGAAACCACGCAACTTATGTGACTGCCTGGCGTCCAAGAAGAGGGAACTGTATGCGCAAATGGGGACTATTGGTGGTAACGCTGCTGGCCGGCTACAGCGTGGCGTGCAGCCGATCGGACCAAGAGCATGCACGCGATCAAGCGCAGCACGCACGCGAGCAGGCCAATAAGGACCTGCACCGGGCAGCGCATGACGCCCGCCAGGGATTCGACAAAGCCGATCGCGCCGTGACGCAGGCCCTAGACGAAGCACGTCAAAAGACCAAAGACGCCGTCCACCAGGTCAATCAAAACCCGCATGACAAGAGCACGGATCGCGATCAGCGCGATTCCGGCGCATCCAGCCAGCGCTAGGCGCTTCGCCAGCCCTCAACACAGCCAGATATTTTTGCCTTGACGCGCCCTCCCGCAGGTGCTAATATTTTGGCATGTTGCTAAACACTAAGCATGGGCTGAACCGGTGAGCACGCTCGGTGCGCTCAGCCGCCGCGAGCGGCAAATCCTGGAGATTCTCATCCAGCGTGGCAAGGCCTCGGCGTCCGAAGTCCGGGCAGCCATGGCCGACGCGCCCAGTTATTCCGCGGTGCGCGCCATGCTGCGCATGCTCGAAGAGAAGGGCCACGTGAAGCACCAGCGAGGAAGGACTGCGGTACGTCTATCTACCCACCATCGCGCGCGAGAAGGCCAAGCGCATCGCGGTCAAGCACCTGCTCGACACCTTCTTCAACGGTTCGCCCGAACAAATCGTGGCGGCGCTGCTGGATGTTTCCTCGACACAGCCTCACGCGCGAGGAGCTGGACCGTATGGCGAAAATGATCGAAAAGGCTAAGCGGGAGGGCAAATGAACGAGGCAATATGGTTTGCGATTTCTGAGCGGTGTGGCGCTCAAAAGCACGGCAGTGCTGGGCGCAGCATGGCTGGGGCATTGTTGCTGCGCGGCCGGTCTGCCGCGTCGCGTCATCTGGTGTGGACCGCCGCGGCCGCGGCGGTGCTGGCGCTGCCATTGTTCTCCGTCTCAGTGCCGGCGCTGCGAGTCCCGTCTTTTGCGAGGCTCGCGCCCGGTATCGCAGTCCTCTTCGAAACCACCGCCAAGGTGGCGACCCCAGCGACATCCAGTGTCTCGCCTCGCTTCGCTGCAACGCTGCCGGCGCATTCGACATCCCGGCTTCCCGATCGGCGTCTCGCGCTAATGCTGGCGTGGTGCATCGGCGCTGCGGCCACTTGGCGCAACTGCTGCTCGCCTGCGCACGACTGCGGCGCCTGCGGCAATGCGCCCAACCTTGCCCCGATGACGGACTGGCAGGGCAACTGGAGCGACAACTCGGCATCTCACGGCACGTAGCCGTCCTCGAGGCCGAAGAGGGCAGCATGCCCATGGCTTGCGGCTTGCTGCGGCCGGCCATCTTCGATGCCCGCCGATGCCGCGCAAGTGGACCGAGGAGCGCCGCCGCGTGGTTTTGCTCCACGAGCTGGCCCACGTGCGCCGCGGCGACGTGGCCACGCATTTGCTCGCCGCGCCGGCCTCGAGCCTGAACTGGTGGAATCCGCTGGCCTGGGTGGCCTGGCGCGAATTTCTGAAGGAACGCGAACGCGCCGCCGACGACCTGGTGCTCGGATGCGGGGCGCGCGCGTCCGATTACGCCGGCGCATTTGCTGGAAGTGGCGCGCAGCATGCAAACCTCGCCGGTGCTGGCATCGGCTGCGGTCGCCATGGCGCGCCGCTCCGAGCTCGAAGGCAGGCTAGTGGCTATTCTAGACTCACGCGTTCGCCGCGGTCGAGCGGGACGTAGTTCGGCTCTCGCGGCAGTCCTGGCCGCCATCGCGCTAACCGCTCCCTTGGCGGCTCTGCGCGCGCAGTCCACCAGCGATTCAACGCCGGTGTTGAAAGCGTCTGCCGTTCCAGCCGACCTCGACGCCACCATCCGCGCCGCAACGGCGCAAAGCAATTACGAAATGCTGGACGAACCGGCCGCGACGTTCGAAGCGCTGCGGCAATACGACAACGCCAAGAAATTGCTCGACGCCTCTCTGGCCATCCGCGAACAAGTCTCTGCCGGCCAGAGTGTGGCTTACGGCATCGGCCTGATGAAGCTCGGTGACCTGGAGAAAAAGCGCAATCAGCCGTCGCAAGCCGTAACCTTCTATTCGGAAGCCGCCCAAGTGCTGGGAGCACGGCCGGAAGCGGCGCTCGCAATGATGTATCTCGGCGAGTACGCGCTCGGCGATAAGAACTATCAACAGGCCATCGACTATTTAGAAAAAGCGCAGAGTCTCGATGCAACCCAAGCCGGTCCCGCGCAAATGTGGATGGCTGTGGTTCGCGAGCGCGAGCAGAACCCCGCCGAGGCGGACACCTTGTATCGCTCGGCTCTAGCGGTGGAGGACGGGAACTCGGCCGAAGCCGCCACTACGCTAGAGCTCTACGCCCGGTTTCTCGAGGACCAAGGGCGCCAGGACGACGCGAAGTTTATGTCCGGCCGCGCGTCCGCGTTGCGCCGTGCTTTGGGCGCTCAAGCCGGTCAACTCAAATCCAAGGCATTCCACATTGGAAACGGTGTCACCCCGCCGAAGCTCCTCTACAAAGTGGAACCTGAATACACGGCGGAAGCGCGCATCGCGAAATATCAAGGCACCGCGCAGCTCTCCGTTGAGATCGGTATGGACGGCGTCGCGCGCAATTTCCGAGTCACGAAGGGACTCGGCCTGGGACTCGACCAGAATGCCGTGACCGCGGTGCAGCAGTGGCACTTCCAACCGGGGACGAAAGACGGCGCTGCGGTGCCGGTCCTGGCCACCATCGAAGTAAACTTCCGATTGAAGTGAACGGCTCGGACTTACTCGGCCCGCAGGGCTTCTACCGGATCCACCTTCGTCGCGCGCAAGGCCGGAAAATAACTCGCCAGCGACGCCGCCGCGATCAGGCTGGCGGAGACCGCTGCGTACGTTATCGGATCCAGCGGATTCACTTCGAACAAGAGCGACGCCATCAAGCGCGTCAGCACGGCCGCTGCAGCCAGTCCGCAAGCGACACCAATCGCCGCCAGCATCAGCCCGTGGCCAATAAACATTTTTGCGAGCTTGCTCTGTTCCGCTCCGAGCGCCATACGAATCCCGATCTCCCGTGTGCGCTGCGTCACCGAATACGAAATAACGCCGTAGATCCCCACCAGCCCGATCAGCATGGCCATCGCGCCCGCGATCGCCAGCAGCACCAGTGTGAAGGAAGTTCGCGCCAGCGATTTTTCGTAGATCGCCTGCAGCGTGGTCACATTGGCGAGCGGCAGATTCGCGTTCACCGACCATACCGCCTCCTGCACGGCCTGCATCAAACTCTGCGCCCCCGCCCGATTGCTCCGAATCACGTAGTCGAGCGTCCTCCGAAGGGACACCTTGGAGCCCTCGAAGTTGTCCATGATAATCGGCCAATATGCCATTGTGGGAGCGGGTCGATTCACCCCTTCCTCTCGCTCGTCGTTGACCACCCCGACGACCTCGCGCCAAGTGCCGTTCAGGTTTTCGCGAACGCGCTTGCCGATGGCCGAGGCCGGATCGTGCCACAGCTCGCGCGCCAGGCTTTCTGAAACCAACGCCACCGGCCTGCGCTCATACATGTCGGTCCACGTGAAGTCGCGGCCGGCAACCAGCCTGTTGCCCATCGTCGAGAGCAAACCAGGCGAGACGAATTTATACCAACGCAGCGGAGGCATGGACTGCGGGTAAGCCCGGTCCTCGGCATATACCGGATCGTGCCAACCTGTTTCCTCCATCGGTACCACCGAACTGACCGCGGCGGATGAAACACCGGGAATCGCAGCGATCTTGTCCAGGATGGCCTGCTCCATCCGGACCACCGCGGTCGCGTCACCGACTTGCGATTCGGGAATCGAAATCTGCAACGTCTGCAACTGTTCCGGATGAGTGAAACCCGGGTCCACGCGCCGCAGCGCCTGGAACGTCCGAATCATCAGACCCGAGCTGATGAGCAGAAGCAGCGCCAGCGCCACTTGCACCACCACCAGCGCGCTTTGCATCCGGTGCCGCTCCTTGCTCTCGCTCATGCTACGCCCGCCGGCGCGCAGGGTACCCGCCAACGCGCGGCCCGGCCCCACATACTTGATCACCGGAACCAAGCCGAAAACCAATCCGGCCAGGAGCGAAACGCCCAGTGTAAATAACATGACGGCCGGATCGATCGAAATATCGTTCAGCCGCGGCAGATTCGCCGGAGCGATCGCCAACAGCAATCGGACCGCCCAGTATGCCAATGCCAGGCCCAGCGTGCCCCCCAGGATTCCAATCGCGACACTCTCGGCCAACAGCTCGCGTGCGATTCGTCCCCACCCGGCGCCCAACGCGGCGCGAATCGAGAGCTCCTGTTGCCGTCCATCGGCCCTGCACTAGCATCAGATTAGCCACGTTCGCGCACGCGATCAGCAGCACTCCTCCAATGGTCCCCATCAGAATCCAAAGCGTCGCGCCGATGTCGCCGACCACGTCGTCTTTAAGAAGGCGAAGCCGCGGGCCGACCCGCGCATCTTCAAACATCTTGACGCTGAAGCCGGGGGAGGAGGGAATTTCCGCATCGCGATAGGAATCATCCTGGCCACGTCCGCGCTGGCTTGCGCCAATGTTACTCCGGCTTCAAACGTGCGATGCCTCGATAATTGAAATTTCCGAGAAATGTCTTGTTCCGATCCAACTGCAATGGCACAAACAAGACCGGCTTTTGATCCAGAAACCGGAAGCGCGCCGGCATCACCCCAATGATCTCTCGAGGCGTACCATCCAGAACCAGATTCCGTCCCAGAACCGATCTGTCGCCGCCGAATTTCGCCTGCCAATATCCATAGGTGAGCATCACAGTTAACGGCGCACCGGGCGCGATATCGGCGGCGGAGAACCAGCGGCCGAGTACCGGTTGGATCCCCAGCAGTGGCAGCGCTTCCTGGGTCAGGATGACGCACCGAACCTCTTCGGGCTCGCTTAGCCCCGTTACGCTGGCGGTATCGGGCTGCCACATGGCCGTGCCTTGGAACAACCTGGCTTCATCGCGGTAAGTAAAATAGAGAAACGCCGCGGTTCCTGCATCGAAGAAATTGATTCCCGGCGCTGTATGATTCAGTGCGATCAGGCGGTCGGCGTGAGGATAAGGTAACGGCTTCAGCAGGACGCCTTCGATCACACTGAAAATCGCGCTGTTGGCGCCGATCCCCACGGCCAACGTTACCGCCGTGACAACGGTAAACATCGGCGCATGCAGCAACCGCCGTAGGACATGTTTCAATCCCATGTTCTTCAATACGGCGAATTTCCGTCAAGGTTTCAAGTGAGCTGAAAGTTTTCCCACCGCCAGCTCATTAACAACCAGATGACTGCCGATCGGGTTGTGTTTGCCTTCCTGGCGTTGGCCGCGGCCGGCACTTGCGCCGCCCAAACTTACACTCTCTCCGATTGCAAGGACGGTGCCGCCCTTACAGTAAAGATCGACTCAGTGATCTCCACCTCAGGACCTTTTCCGAGCAACGGCGGGCATTCACTCAACGTCATCTTCTTCGGCGACTTCACGCTCACGGTGAACGGCTCAACCCACACTTATCCCTCTGTGCTGGGCTCGGCAGGATTAAACTACACTCCCACGGTGGGAAACCTCACCGACTTTTTGATCGAGAGCGACGATGCCAGCGTCCGGGCGGTGGGAAATTTGCAAGCTGTCGGCGACCTGATCCCCAATGGTCTCTTGCCCCAAACCCTGCCTCCCATTTCGGCCTGGAACAATTCGACCGGCGACTACATACAGTATGGAAATCCGGTCGTAACGGACTACATCGATATCGTGGGCGCCTGCGCGTCTGGCACCGGCGCCGCCACTCCCACCATCACCAACGTCATCACCGCCAGTGCATTTGGAGCGTTCAACGCCATCGCGCCCGGCACTTGGATCGAAATCTACGGGAACAACCTGGCGCCCGACACGCGCCCATGGGCCAGCAGCGATTTCGACGGACAGACCGCGCCGATCTCGCTCGACGGCGTCCAGGTTACGGTCAACGGTCAGAATGCCTACCTGAGTTACATCGCCTCCAACCCCGGTCAGATCAATGCGCAGGTGCCTTATACCATCCCGATCAACCAAAAGGTGCCGGTCATCGTAACCAACAATGGCGTACCCAGCGCCGCTTACGACGTCACATCGAACGGCATCCAGCCGGGCCTGCTTGCTCCAGCCTCCTTCAAGATCGGCGCGAATCAATACGTGGTGGCGCTCGCGTCCGACGGAGCTACCTACATTCTTCCAACCGGTGCGATTCCGGGCGTCGCTTCGCGCCCCGCCAAACCCAACGAGACCATCACGCTGTATGGAATCGGATTTGGTTTGGTCTCGCCTCCCACCGCGGCCGGTGAGATCGCGCCAGCGTCGACGAGAACGCTCCTGCCCTTACAAATCTCGTTCGATCAGACGCCGGCCGAGATCACGTACGAAGGGCTTGCTCCCGGCTTCGTCGGACTATATCAGTTCGATGTGGTGGTGCCATCGATACCCGACAACGATCTGGTTCCTTTGAAACTGACTCTGGACACCGTGGCCGGCGCTCAGACCGTCTACATCGCAGTGCACCAATAGCTATTGCGTGGGGTGTTCGCCGCCGTGCCCCTCAGCTTCGCCGATGTGGAATGCCTTGAGCAAGTCTGGCAGCGCGTAATTGCCTTCATGGCAGGCGTATTCGTACATCGGCGCGGCGGATCTCGCCATGGTCAGCTCGCCTTTCCAGGAACGCGTGAAGGCCGTGGGATCGTCCACTTCGAACCGATACAGAATCGTGTTCGAGTCCATCAGGCTGAAGCGTTCCACAACGTGCAGATTCCGGTCCCAGCCGAAATTGCCGCCGGCGCCGTAGAAACCGCCCGCATCGTTGAAGTTGGTTGTATCCACCACCAGCGTGCCGCCTTCCCAATGTCCCACTGAATCGCCCAGCCACAGCCTCACGCTGGACGGCGGATGCGGGCGCCCATCGAGAGCGATGATCCGAGTGTCGTGGATCATCTCCACGTTGATCAGCAGCTGATCGCCCGTCTGAATGATTTGGTAATTGCTGTTGTACGAATACGGAAGCATGGGCGGCACCGCGGTGACGAACACCAGGCATTGATCCTGGAGACCCAGATCTTCAGCCCCATCCGGATGCCGCTGTAGTTCCATGCGGCGGCGTTTTTCGGCCGCGGCCGTGGGCGTCAGCGCGGGAATCCTGCCATCCGGCGGATCGGTCACGATAGACGTCCGCAGCGTTTTCACGACGTGAGAACCGAACTCCCGGAATAGAACGTTGTAAGTGCCGACGCTGCGCGAAGCCTCCTCAGACGACGGCTCCTGATTGCGAGCGCTCGACCGCTGTTCCCACTCGGCCGCCTCCGCGGGCGTGAAGAATTCTTTGTCCTTGAGCCGCGCGGGACGTTCCAGCGGCGTAGCGGTCGCCGAATTCCAGATGCCGGCGAAATCAGGATGCGTCGGCGCCGGAGACTGCGCAAATATGGGACAGCCAATCGAAACCGCCGCCGCTGCAACTATAAAACTGCGATATGTAAACAACTAGCTCAGTTTAGCCTATCCCGGCTCGACGATCAGCCTTTGACACCCTGCTACCGAGCGCGAATCTTTGCGCGTAAGATGGAGTGATCGACGCGCCGCCGGAGTCGAACTCGAAGAGAAAGAGAGGGTCATTCAAATGAAACTCACGCGCCGTTCCCCGATATCCTTTGGACCAGGCTTAGCCCTTGTGGCCGCCGCTTTCCTGATCGCTCAGGAGCAAGACCGCCAGCCCATGAACAACCCCAACTTCAGTGCCACCGTCTACCAAGTGAAGGAGAACTCAACCGGAACCTTCGCCCATATTTATTTCCCGCCGGGCGCGCACACCAAATGGCATAGCCACGAGTTTGGCCAGGTCATTCTTTGCGAAGAGGGGACCTGCCTCAACGCGTTAAAAGGCGGACCCGTAGTGGAGCTGCATGCGGGCCAAACTTCTTACGCCCCGCCCAACGTGCCTCATTGGCAAGGCGCCGCCCCCAATGCAGGTGGAACGCAATTCAACACCGCGCGCGGAAAAATCACGTGGATGGATCCGGTGAGCGACGAGGAGTACAAGACCCCGGCATCGCATCTCGCCATCGTCTCACCGAAGAAGTAGCGTTTCCGGCCTCCGCGGCTGCCCCTATTACGCTACCGGAACGCGTCCGCCACTCGCAGCGCTAGTTTGGGTGCATCCAGGTCGGTGCGATTCGCCAGAACTACAACCGTCAAGTTCTCCGCCGGGAACCGTTCGATCGCCGTGCTGAAGCCACGGGTGCTGCCGGAGTGCCACATCCGCGCGCGGCCGGCATAAAGATCGAGAAACCAGCCGAAGCCATACGCCACGGGTTTTCCGGGATCCTGGTTGTCATCTCCCGGTGCATCCGGCCAATGCGTTTGCGCCCCACCGGCAAGCCGGACCGGTGTCAGCGCCGGCTGCATTTCCGCCTCGCTCAGTAGCGTGTGCCGGGCGAGCGCCTGGTCCCACTTGGCCAGGTCTTCCAGGTTCGAGTAGATGCCGCCGTCTCCCTGAGTGGCCGAGGTGGAACTCTGGTCGGTTTCCACGAAAACGCCGCGCTCCGCGGTATGGCCGAAGGCGCGGTCCAGCACGCTGTTCTTGCCGCGGACGTACACCAGCGTGCGATCCATCCCCAGCGGCTGGAAGATGCGCCGGCGCAGAAACTCCCCATACGGAACTCCCGATGTCTTGGCCACAATTAGCCCGAGCAACACGTAGCCCGAATTGCTGTAAGCCCAGCTTGTCCCCGCCGCGAATTTCGGAGCGTGGCTTCGCTTCAGCAGCGCCAGAACTTCGTCATCCTGAATTTGCCGGGACTCGGTCCACGGCCCACCGTCCATCAGGTCCTCGTAATCGGGCAGGCCCGAAGTATGGGTCAGCAGATGCCGCACCGTGATTTTACGGCTATACTCCGGGAAATCGGGAAAGAACCGCGTCATCGGGTCGTCGTAACGGAGTTGGCCGTCGTGCTTCCAGCAGCATCACCGCCATCGCGGTGAACTGTTTGGTAAAGGACGCCAGCCGGAAATTCGTCCGCGCATCGATGGGCGCGAGCGTGCGAAGATCCCGCGCTCCATAGCCGCGTTGGACCACCGTGTTGCCATTCTTCCGCACCAAAACCGCGGCCCCGGGCGATTTGGAACTCACCAGCGGCGCGAAAATCGAATCCACCGCCGCGGGAGTTGAGCCGAGCATAGCCACGCCCCAGGCAATCACCAGCGTTGTCGCGATCTTCATGGGTTCTAACAAGCAGAATCGCACGCGCGCGGTGGATTTTCAAAGGGTGTGACGCACACCTCGGCTGGGCAAATCCTTTTGGCGTCCAACTGCGTCACGATCTCGCCCGGTGAAATCGGGCCAAACAGATGAGCGGTGTCGTTCCAGTCAGTCAGAAGCCGCGGCTCTCCGAGTGGTAAGCTGGCTTCGTTTTTTCAAATTTGACTCTGCATCACCAGCGCCCGCGCGTACACCCTACCTGTGTCAAACGCGGCACCGTCACGCCCAGCCGTTTTTCGCGCACTCGCCGCCAAACCTTGCTACAATCAACATTTAGCGCTCCCCCCGGGGTGAGGTGCAGTGTGTTCTTAAGCGTTCAGGAACTGGAAGTTAAGAAGGTCCGTTTTGAGGTGGCCTTCCCGCCCGGCGAAATTGATTTTTCCGACGCCGGCCTCACTCAGGCGACGCCACTCGAAGCCCAAGGTTCGGCCGAGCTTCTGGCCCACACGCTGGGGGAGATCCGGGTCCGTGGGCACTTGAAGGTTCGGATGCGTTCCGAGTGCGACCGATGCCTGGAGCCGGCCGAGTTTCCGGTCGATTCCAGCTTCGATCTCTTCTACCGGCCCGCCGTGGAGGCCGCGCCCGCGGAAGATGTGGAAATCGACCCGGGCGAGACCGAGATCGGTTTCTACCAGGGCGACGGTCTCGAGTTGAAAGACGTTTTGCGAGAATATGTTTTGCTTGCTATGCCGATGCAGCGGGTTTGCCGGGAAGAGTGCCAGGGTTTCTGTCCAGTGTGCGGGCAGAATCGCAATCTGGTGCAGTGCGGCTGCGAAATCAAACCCGAGGACGACCGCTGGGCGGCGCTGAAAAATCTTCAAACCAAAGGATCCTTGAATGCCTAATCCAAAACGACGACACTCCAAGCGGCGCACTTCCACTCGCCGGGCGCATGATTCCTTGCGCGCGCTGGGGCGGGCGGAGTGTCCTAATTGTCATGAGCCCAAGTTGCCGCATCGCGCCTGCCCGCACTGCGGCCGCTACAAGGGACGCGAAGTGATCGAAGTGGCCGAGGAATAGGTCAGCCGGATATCGCCGGACCTGATAAGATTCAACGTGCATGGTGACCATCGCGGTTGATGCAATGGGGGGCGACCACGCTCCCAAGTCCGAGGTCGAGGGCTCCATCCGCGCCGCCCGCTCGCTCGGCGTTGGCATCATTCTGGTCGGCAAGGAAGAAGTAATCCGTAAAGAGCTGGCGCAGCACGAGGGCGCCGCCGGCTTGCCCATTTCGATCCAGCATGCTAGCGAAGTGGTCACGATGGAAGACAGCGCGGCCAAAGCGGTTCGCACCAAGCGCGACAGTTCCATTCGCGTTGCGGCGCGCCTGGTTCGCAACGGCACCGCCCAGGGTCTGGTTTCGGCCGGAAACACCGGCGCTGTCATGGCCACCGCGAAAATGGTCCAGGGCATGATTCCGGGCGTGGATCGGCCCGCGCTGGCCTCCGCGTTTCCCACGCTCAAGGGCTCGCCAGTCGTAGTGGTGGATGTCGGCGCTAACGTCGATTGCTCTGCCCGCATGCTGGCCCAATTCGCCGTGATGGGCGAAGTCTATTCGCGCGCCATCTTCCGAGGCGAGCGGCCCCGCGTCGGGTTGCTTTCCATCGGCGAGGAAGAACACAAAGGCAACGAGCTGACGCGCGCCGCCACCCCGCTGCTCAAGTCGCTTCCCATTAATTTCATCGGAAATGTGGAAGGGCGCGATATCTATACCGGGGACATCGACGTCATAGTATGTGACGGCTTTATCGGAAACGTCGCGCTGAAAGTCAGCGAGGGCCTGGTGGACATGATCTCCAAGATGCTGCGCGAATCGCTGGAAGCCACCATCACGCGCAAAATAGGATACGTGCTGTCTCGCACCGCTTACCAGGATTTCAAGAAACGCGTGGATTATTCCGAGTACGGTGGAGCTCCGCTGCTCGGCGTCAAAGGCGTCTGCATCATCGCCCACGGCCGCTCCAATGCCAACGCCATCAAGAATGCGATTCGCGTGGCCAAGGAGTTCGCCAGCGGGCATGCCAACGAGCGTATCGAAGAGGAGCTGGCTAGAGGCCCTTTCGCTAACGTGACCGTGGCAGCAAAGGCGGACTGATATGTCCCGTTTCCTCGCGGTGTTCCTGCTGGCCGCGTCTCTGCTCGGCAAAGCGCCCGACCCGGTGAATTGGACGCTGACATTCGACACCGCATCCGCCGCGCCGGGCTCGCACGTGCTGGCTCGGCTGGCGGCCAAGATCGACCCGGGCTGGCATCTGTACTCCTTGACCACGCCCAAGCCTCCCATCGCTACCACCGTGACGCTCGACAATCCGGCGGTTGCGAGCGTGAAGCTGTACCAGCCGCAGCCGCTGGTCAAACTGGATCCGTCCTTCGGGGTCAACACCGAGACGTTCGGCGAAGCGGTCACCATTCTTCTGGACATCGGGTTGAAGAAGGACGCTGCGCCCGGTCCGCTCGAGCTGACCGCGACGCCACGCTATCAAACTTGCAACGATACGATGTGCCTGCCGCCCAAGCGCAAGCCCACCTCCGCGACGCTGACCATCGATCCAGCGGCCAAGGCGGCGGCCATCGTGATTCCAGCAGGATTCACGGAGTTTCGTCCTGCGACGCAAGCGTCGACAACTGCGCCAGCTCCTGTCAGTGCGCCGCAACCTTCCACCGGTTTCGGTTTGTTCCTGCTCACCGCATTCGGCGCCGGACTCGCGGCAATTTTCACGCCCTGCGTTTTTCCGATGATCCCGTTCACCGTCTCCTATTTCGTGAATCGGCAGACGGGCAACCGGCGCGACGGAGTTTTCCACGCCGTGCTGTTCTGCGTCGGAATCATCGTGTTGTTCACCGGGCTCGGCGCTTTGATCAAAGGGATCGCGGGGCCGTTCGGCGTGGTTCAGTTGGGCAACAGCCCGTGGGTGAACGCTTTCATCGCGCTGGTTTTTATCGTGTTCGGCTTGAGCCTGCTGGGCGCATACGAGCTGACGCTGCCTTCTGGAATGCTCACCAAACTAAACCAGGCCTCCGAGCAAGGCGGGTATTTGGGAACGCTGCTGATGGGGCTCACCTTCACGCTGACCTCGTTTGCCTGTATCGGACCGATCGTCGGCCCGCTGCTGGTCGCTTCCGTACAGACTAGCGGTCTGCAGCCGGTCTTCGGCATGGGGGCCTTCGCCACCGGTCTCGCTCTGCCGTTCTTCGCGCTGGCCTTGTTCCCGTCTTTTCTTCAGAAGCTGCCCAAGAGCGGCGGCTGGCTGATGCGCGTCAAGGTGGTGCTGGGATTCGTGGTGCTCGCGATTTCGGTGAAATATTTGAGCTCCGCCGACCAGGTGCTCCAAACCAATCTGATCTCGCGCGAAATGTTCCTGGCATGTTGGGTGGTGCTGTTTGCTTTGCCAGGCCTTTATCTGCTCGGCTTCCTGCGCCTGGAAGGAATCAAGCCGGAAGATCATCTGGGAGTGGGCCGGATGTTGGTAGCGGCGCTGTTCTTGATTTTCTCCATTAGCCTGCTGCCGGGGCTTTTCGGCGCCTCGCTCGGCAATATCGAGGCGTTTATCCCGGTGCAGGCCAAGAGCACAATGTTCGCATCCGCCGGCGGCGAAAGCACTGCGCCAGTTTGGTTGAAAAATCAATACCGCGAGGCGCTGGCCAAGGCGCGCGCCGAGAACAAGCTGGTGTTCATTAACTTTACCGGCTACGCCTGCACCAATTGCCATTGGATGAAGGCCAACATGTTCCCACGGGCGGACATCCAACCCCTGCTCAAGGATTTCGTGCTGGTGGATCTCTATACCGACGGCACGGACCAGGTTTCCGAAGACAATCAGAAGCTCGAAGAGAAAAAGTTCGAAACCGTAGCCATACCTTACTACGCGATTTTAGATCCCGACGAACATGTGATCGCGACCTTCCCGGGGCTCACCCGAAACGCGGCCGAGTTCGCCACCTTTCTCAAATCCGGAAATTCCAAGATCGCCAAAAACATATGAAGCCAATTTTTGTACTATTGGCGTCCGCGGCAACGCTGGCTGCGCAGGCGCCCATCCGCGGCTTTCCCCAAAGCGATTGGGCGTCCGAACACGCGCTCGAGCAGAAGGCCATGGCGATGCCGGAGGCCGGCCGCCAGAAGACTTATCTGGAACGCATGGCCAAAGTGCCGCATCATGCCGGCTCCGCGGCCGACGCAGCCGTCGCCGAGTACGCGCTGGGCTTGTTCAAGGAATTTGGGCTGAATGCGCATATCGAGAATTTTGAAGCGCTCATTCCGTATCCCACTTCCCGCGCGCTGGAGATGACCGCGCCCGTGAAGTTCCGCGCCGGATTGAAGGAGCCGGCCATCGCGCAGGACAGCTACACATCCAACTCCACGCAATTGCCCACGTTCAACGCCTACTCGGCCTCCGGCGACGTTACCGGCCAGGTTGTTTACGTCAACTACGGCGTGCCGGAAGATTACGACTATCTGGCTAAGCAAGGCATCGACGTTAAAGGCAAGATCGTGATCGCGCGCTACGGCAAGAGCTGGCGCGGAACCAAGCCCAAGGTGGCCTACGAGCACGGTGCGATTGCGTGTCTCATTTATTCCGACCCGCGAGACGACGGATATTATCAGGGCGACCCATATCCCAAGGGTCCCATGCGTCCCGCCGACGGCGTGCAGCGCGGCAGCGTGATGGACATGCCCACTTACGTCGGAGATCCGCTGTCACCCGGCTGGGCTTCCGAGCCCGGCTCCAAGCGGCTCACCATGGCCGAATCGAAAATCTTGATGAAGATTCCCGTGATGCCGATCTCCTACGCCGACGCGACTCCGTTTTTGCAGAATCTCGGCGGCCCAGTTGCGCCCCAGGATTGGCGCGGCGCGCTGCCCTTTACCTATCACATCGGGCCGGGACCGGCGACCGCGCATTTCAAACTGGATTTCGACAATTCCACGCGGCCGCTGCACGACGTGATCGCGACCATTCCCGGCAGCACCTATCCCGACCAATGGGTCATCTATGGCAATCATCACGATGGATGGGTGAACGGCGCGCAGGACCCGATTAGCGGCGCCTCGTCGTTGCTCGAGACCGCGCGCACGCTGGCTCAGCTCCACAAACAAGGCTGGCAGCCCAAGCGCACTATCGTGCTGGCGCTTTGGGATGGCGAAGAGTTTGGGCTGCTGGGTTCCACCGAATGGGCCGAGAAACATCAGGATGAGTTGACACGCAAAGGCGCGGTTTATATCAACTCCGACTCCAACTCCAAAGGAACCATGGGCGCTTCGGGATCGCACACGCTAGAGATGTTCATGACCGAGGTGCTGCGCGATTCGAAAGATCCACAGAACGGCAAGAGCCTGCTCGAAATCGCCCGTACTCCGCGGCGCGAGCGCAGCGAAGTGTCCACCGAAGCAGGCCCTCCCGGATTTCATCTGGCGCCGCTCGGAGCCGGTTCCGACTACGTCGCGTTCATCGATCACTTGGGCGTAGCCAGCTTGAACCTGGGCTTTGGGGGGCCGAACCTGAACGGGCAGTATCATTCTATTTACGACGACCCGCAGTGGTTTGAGCGGTTCGGCGATCCCGGTTTTGTTTATGGCGCCGCGCTCTCCCAAGTGACCACCATGACGTTGCTGCGTTTGGCCGATGCTCCGCTGCTGCCCTTTGAGTTCGGCGAGTTTTCCAGCACCGTCAAGCGCTACGTCGATCAGATTAAGAAGCAAGCCGGAAGCAAGGTGGATTTCGGACCGGTCTTATCCGCTCTCGAGAAGACGGACTCGGACGCCCGCGCTTACGAAGCCGCCCTCAAGAGTGCGGCCGCGCAGACCGACGCCTCGCGTTTGGCCAAGGCCAATGAAGCCTTGTACGAAAGCGAGCGCGGTTTGATTCTTTCCAAAGGCCTTCCGTCGCGCGATTGGTACCGGCATCAGATCTACGCCCCCGGTTTGTACACCGGCTACGGCGCGAAAACGCTGCCCGGCATTCGCGAGGCGGTGGAGGGGTCGCGCTGGGACGAAGCCAACGCCGAAGCGAAAGATGCAGGACGTGCGCTGGAGCAACTGAACCAGCACATCGAGGAAGCCACTCGGCTGCTGGCGCGTTAGCGCTTTCGCACCGACTTAGCTAAAAACAATTCGGCCGCGAGTTGTTCTTGTTCCTTATTGCTTTCGGCCAGCCACGCTTGCCAGGATTTGTTATGCAGCCGGTCCAGCAGCTCGAACTGCCGCCGCGCTTCGAGTACGCGCTGGCGCTGCTCGGTCACTTTGACTTCGCACTGGCGCTCGAGATTTTCCAGTTCGGAGATGCGGCGCCGCAGGTGCTGGCGGTAGGATTCCAGACTGGTGAGCTCCAGCGGATCGATGGAGGGCTGCGAAAGCACCTGCTGGGCCGATTGCGCCACCTCGTTTTGGATGCTGGCTTTGGCGCCGGCCAGCCGCGCCTGTTCCGCGCGCAGCTGCTGCAGCTTCAGTTCTTCCAGATTGGCCTGCTCGGAGCGCCAGCGCCGCACTCGATCCAGCGAAAAATGGAAGCGCTTCATTCAGGCGTCATCATACAGCGAGCTTGGCCAACTCGCGCATGCGTCCCATGGTGTCGGCAAAGGCCGAATGCGCGCCGGCGTCTTGCTTCAAGAATTCGAGCAGTTGCGGGCGCAGGCGTATGGCCGCGTCCAGCTTGGGGTTCGCGCCGCTGGCGTAGGCGCCCAGATTGATCAAGTCCTCCGAGCGCTGGTGCGTGGCCAACGCGTCGCGGATCTTCAGAGCAGCATCCTTCTGTTCCGCCGTATAGAGCCGGGGCGCCAGCCGGCTGACCGACTGCAGCACGTCGATGGCCGGATAGTGCCCCGCCGCTCCAAGCTGGCGCGAAAGAATAATGTGGCCGTCCAAGATTGCTCGCACGGCGTCGCAGATGGGCTCGTTGAAATCGTCGCCTTCCACCAGCACCGTGAAAAACCCGGTGATGGAACCCTTCTTAAAACGCCCGGCGCGCTCGAAAATCTTGGGCAGCATATTGAAGACCGAGGGGGTGTAGCCTTTCTGGCTGGGGGGCTCGCCCGCGGCCAAGCCGATCTCGCGCTGCGCCATGGCTAGCCGGGTGACGGAGTCCATCACCAGTAGTACGCTTTTGCCTTGATCGCGAAAATACTCGGCCACGGCCAGCGCTACGAAGGCGGCCCGAATCCGGAGCGGCGCCGGCCGGTCCGACGTCGCAACCACCAGAACGGAGCGCTTCAATCCGTCTTTTCCCAGCTCATGATCGATGAAGTCGCGCACCTCGCGGTTTCGCTCCCCGATTAGAGCCACCACGCTGACGTCGGCCGAGCTATACCGCGACATCGTTCCCAGCAGGGTGCTTTTGCCTACGCCGCTGCCTCCAAAAATGCCGATTCTTTGTCCCTTGCCGCAGGTGAGCAGGCTGTCGATGGCGCGGATGCCGGTGACTAGCGGCTCGCTGATGCTTTCGCGATCCAATGGGCCGGGCGCCGGCGCGTAAAGGTCGTACGGTTCCTTGGCTCCGATGGGGCCCAGATCGTCCAGCGGCTTGCCGAAACCATCGATGACACGACCCAACAATTGGGGACCAACCTCCATGCGTGCGTCTTCCTTGCGCGCCATGATGGGGTCTCCCATGTGCAGGCCATCGGTTTCTTCGAGCGGCATCGATAGCACGCGCCCATCGCGGAATCCGATCACCTGGGTGCGAATGAGGCGGCCGCTTTGCGTGACGATCTCGCAGAAGTCGCCGACCGCCGCCACCGGGCCGCTCGACTCCACCAGCAAGCCCACCATTTCAGTGACCGCTCCAGTCCAGCGGCAGGTCTCGATGCGGGCCAGCTTTTCGTAATAAGGAGTGAGTTTCACTTAGACTCTCCGCACCAGGTCCGCAAAGCCGCGTTCGATCTCCGCCAGTTGCGTCTCGACCGAGGCGTCCAAGGCGCCGCGCGAGGAAACCAGTATGGCCGAGCCGCGTGGCAGGCCGGGGTCCGCGATTACCTCGATGGGCCGCGGCAGGCCCATTTTCTCCAGGTGCTGCGCCACCATCGGGGCGTCGGCGCGCGACACGCGCACACGGTGTACTTCACGCAGCTCGATTTTCTCCAGCGCCGCCTTCAGCAGGCCGAGCAGAGCCTCGGGCGCCACCGTCAATTCGCGGTGCAGTATGCGGCGGGCGATGGCGATAGCGAGCGCGATCACGTCCTCTTCGGCTTCGTGCCGGAAGCGCTGGCGCAGCCCGCCTAATTCTTCAACGGTCCGGGCCACTTGCAGAGTCATGGCTTCGATCTGAGCGGCGGCCTCGCGCCGCGCGGCGGCCTGGCCTTCCTGGAAACCTTGCTGATGGGAAGACGGGCCCTGATCGGAGTAGGCGCGCGCCTGGCCTACCGGAGACGAACCGGCCAGTGGAGCATAGGCCGCCGCCGGGTACGCGTTTCCCTCGTGTGGGTGATCGTCCAGCGGCCCTACCCGCGGCCAGGCGATCGGGTCCAGCGGGACGTCGCCGCCGCGATGCAGTTTAGACGACATACTGCTCTCCCACCGTGCCCTTCAGGCTGATGGCCCCCTCCGCCTCCAGTTGCCGCACCACCGCGATGATCTGCTGCTGAGCCGCTTCCACTTCTTTGATCTTCACCGGTCCGAGCGCCTCCATGTCCTCGCGCAGCATCTCGGCGCCGCGCTGTGACATGACTTCCATGAAGTGAGTTTTCAACTGGTCGCTGGTGCCCTTCAAGGCCACGGTCAGGATCTTCCGGTCCACCTTGCCGAGGACTTCCTTGACGGCGTCGCTACCGAGCAGCAGCAGATCTTCGAACACGAACATCATATGGCGGACAGTGGCCACCAGGTTGGGATCGTTTTGTTCGATGACTTCCAGGATCTCCTTGCTGGTGGCCGAGTCCAGACGGTTGAACATTTCGGCTACCGCGCGAACGCCGCCGTACGACTCGCGGCTCATCTCGCCCAGGGCTTTCAGCTTCTCGCCGATGATGGCCGCGATCTTGGAAATGATTTCCGGTGAAATCTGGTCCAGGCTGGCCATGCGCAGTGCCACGTCGGCGCGCAATTCGGAAGGCAGCGAGGTTAAAAGCCCCGCGGCTTGGGAAGCATTCAAGTGAGACAGGATCAGCGCGATGGTCTGCGGGTGTTCGTTGTGGATGAACTTGGCGAGCTGCTGGGGATCGGCCCGCTGCAAGGTGTCAAAACTTGCGATTTCCGAGCCCAGCGTTTTCACCAGCCGGTCCAGCAGCTTGGTGGCGTGCTCAGGACCGAAGGCATTCAGCAGCATTTTCCGGGCGTAGTCGATTCCGCCTTTGAGGACGTAATCGCGCGCCATCGACATCTGGTAGAACTCTTCCAGGATTGCCTCGGCCTGCTCGTTGCTGATGTTGGTGATGCGCGCCACTTCTCGGCCAATGACTTGAACTTCCTCGTCGTCCAGTTGGCGCAGGATTTCGCCGCTGGTTTGATCGCCGAGAATAATCATGAGGATGGCGGCCTTGCGTATGCCGGCCAGGGTTGCGTTCGGATTCAATGCATCGACGTTTTGAATCATGAACGTGCCAATCGCGACGAATCGCAGCCGGGGGAGGCTGGCTGGGTGGTCTTCAGTTGGCCGTGATGGGTGCTCATCGCTGCTTTATCCGGGGCCACCACTAATTCTTGCTGTCCGTCATCTAATTCTTGCTATCCGTCATCCAGGACCGCAGGACGTGCGCCATGGCGGTGGAGTCTTTCTTGGCCTGATCGGCAATGTGTTTGGTCAACACTTCCGCTTTCTTGGTAACCGCCTGCGTCTTCAACGCGCTCAGGGCCTCCGTTTCCTGTCTTTGCCGAAGCGCGGCTTGCTCGGCCAGTTGATTCTCTACTTTCTGGTTGAAGTTGTCGTCAGCCTGGCCGGCGCCGAGTTGAGGGGCCATTTCGATGGACGAACCGGACCCGCGTCGCGCCAGCTTGAAAACCAGCACGATCAGGGTGAGCAATATGGCGATTCCTACTCCCGCGCCAACCGCCAGATACTTACTTTTGAGCGCCTGATCCAAGAGGCTGGGAGGCGCGGCGGGCGCCTGCGGTGGAGTGGTGGGAAGTTGTTCCGGGTTTAGGGTGGTTTCAAACGGCAGCGTTTCCACGACTAATTGGTCCCCTCGTTCGGCGGAGAATCCAATCACTCCCGCCACCAGGTCGTGGATGGCTTTCAGTTTCTCAGCCGAGGGTGGCTCCACGATCCGTTTGGCTTTCGGTCCGGAGCCTTCCCAGCGCACCAGCGAGTCGACCAAAAGCGACACTGACATGCGTTTTAAGGTTCCCTGGGGCAAACGAACGTGCCGGACTGTATGGCTGGACTGGTAACTGATGCTCTCGGTGCGCCGCGTCACCCCGCTGCTTCCCGAAGCAGGACGAGCGGCCGGCTTAGGTAGATTGGAAGCGGTACCGGGCACGCCAGACGCCACGCTTCCGCCGCTGATGTCTTCGGTCTTCTGGGACGTCAGCATGACCGACTTGTTGGGATCGAAGGTCTCTTCGCTCTGCTCAGCGCTGCTAAAATCGCAATCCACGGAAACGGTGGCGCGGAACTTATCGGGGCCGAGCAGCGGCTCGAGCGTGCCGTCGATCTTGGCCAAAACATCGTGTTCCAACTTCTGGCGGTAATCGATGGACTCCTCGGAGGGCTCGCCGCCATCTTCGGAGGCGGACCTACGAGCCCGATTCAGCAAATTCCCGCGCGTGTCCACGACGGAAACCGCCTCCGGCGCAAGACCTTCCACCGCGCTAGCGGCCAACTGGCAAATGGCTGAGACATTCTGCGAGGACAGCTGCGCGCCGTCCCGCAACTTGACCAGCACGCTGGCTTTGGCGGGCTGGCGCGATTCCAGAAAAACCGAGTCCTTGGCGAGTGTGATATGAACGCGGGCCTGTTCTACTTCGGCCAGCGACATAACGGAACGCTCCAGCTCGCCTTCGAGCGCGCGATGATAGTTGACCTGTTCGGCAAAATCGCTGGCGCCGAAGTTGGTTTTGTCGAAGAGTTCGAATCCCATGCGGCCGCTTTTGGGGACGCCCGCGGCGGCCAGTTGCAGCCGCAGCTCGGCTACTTTACCGGAGGGAACCAGAACCACGGTACCGTTGTCGGAAAGCCGGAAATCCGACCCTGCTTCCCGCACTTTGGCCAGCACCGCTGCCGCGTCTTCGGGCGCCAGTTCGCTGTATAACGGCCGGAAATCCCGTTCGCGATTCCAGTGCGAGAACGAAGCCAGAGCGGCTGTCACCGCGCCCGCCACGATCAATATGGAAAGGATCTGCTTCCAGGTGAGGCTTTCAAATATCCGCTTGAGTTGATCCATGGAGGAGGCCTACATCTGCATCTTCATCACTTCCTGGTAGGCTGACACTACCTTGTTCCGGATCTGCATGAATAGGTCGAATGCCAGTTCGGCTTGCTGGGTAGCGAGGGCGACCTTGTGCACCTCTTCGTCCTCACCCGAGAGGAATTTGTCGATGCTCGTCTGTGAGTTCTGCTGAAACTGTTCCACGCGGCCAATGGCATCGGAAAGCACCGACTGGAAGGCGCCGGCGGCACTCTTGGTTCCGCCATCCGGCTGGATCGACGGGATGCCGGCCGGCATGCGTACGGGCGTGATGGGCATGGACATAAGGGCTTATTTCCCAAGGGTCTATTTCATAAGATCAATGGAGTGCAGAACCATGTCTTTGATGGCGGTCATGGCCGCGACATTAGCGTTATAACCCTGGTCGGCGCTCATTAGGTCCGCCATGTCCTCGGCGGGATTTATATTTGGAAATGCGACGTAGCCGTCCTGATCGGCGTCGGGATGGCCGGGGAGATAGCGTTTTTGCGGCTCGCTGGAGTCTTCGATTACATCCGAGACCTGCACGCCGTTGACTCCCGAATCCATTTCGGTCTGGAAGACCGCCCCGAACGGAGAGGTCTGAGGAGAGCTGGTGAAGACCGCATCCTTGCGTTTATAAGGGCCTCCCTCGGGGGTTCGCGTGGTCTCGGCGTTGGCCAGATTCTCCACCAAGAGTTCGGCTCGCGTCCGCTGCGCGCTCATCCCCGAAGCGCTCACCGAAAGAACGGAAAGAAGACTCATGACTTGCCCTCCTGGATGGCCGAATTGATCAGTTTCAACTGGGTTTTCATCAGACTGGAAGCTAAATTGAACCGCAAGGCGTTTTCGGCCAGCAGCCGCGTCTCCCGGTCCAGACTCACGTTATTGCCGTCGTTGTTGACCGCCAGCCCTTGCGCCTCCACCACGTTGGGGCTCCCACCCTGTATCAGGCTCATGAATTCGAACTGGAAATCTATATCCTTGGTTTTGTACCCCGGAGTATCCACATTGGCGATATTAGAAGCCACAAGCTTCTGTCGAGTACTCAAGAGATCCATGTATTGCTCGATCTGATTAGTGATGCGGTCTACCACGCACTAGCGGCAGTGCAAGCCGGACGCCAAAGACGGCGCCTTGGTTTTGAACAAGTTGGCCGCTGGCTGGGGCCAATATGCTGCCGCAGGGCAGGGGATTGCCGTACCGAAGTGAAACAGCGCGTGCTAGTCTGGGAACGGTCGTACTAAGTATTAGAGTCTCAGTGAAACATCGGGAGCCGCTGGGACACTAAGTAATTTAGCCCGCGGCTTCTAGGGGTTACCTGAAATTGATTACGTACCAGTACCCTCGATAGAATCGTAGTCGGGCAGTCGATAGAGCTAACATGAGCGACGGCACAACCACAATCGACAACGCGACCATACGCCCCAATCTGCTGGAGCCACGCAAGGGCAATATCCGGATTCTCATTGCTGACGATCATCCCATCGTACGAGATGGCTTGCGAAAGCTTTTGAGTCTGGAAGAAGATTTTGAGATTGTAGGCGAAGCCGCCGACGGCTGCGAAGTTTTGGAAAAGGTTCAGGAGCTCGATCCGGATGTGCTGTTGCTGGATCTTCGCATGCCCAATTTGGACGGGCTATCCGCGCTACAGACCCTGCAACAGACCAACAAGCGCACGCGCGTGATCATCCTCACCGCGTCCGAAGATAAGAACGAGTTCGTGCAAGCCATGAAACTCGGTTGCTCCGGCATCGTGCTCAAGCAGACCGCTCCGGAGCTGATCGTCAAGAGCATCCGCAAAGTGCATGGCGGCGAGATCTGGCTCGATTCTCACACCACCGCGGCGGTAATGCGTCAATTCGCCGCTCCGGGTGAGATTGGGGGAACCGGTTCCGGGAAAGCTCGGGAACGCTCTCCGCTGAGCCATCGCGAGCGGGAAATCGTGCAACTGGTGGCGCAGGGCTACAAGAATAAGGAAATGGCCGAGAAGATGTTCATCAGCGAGCAGACCGTCAAGAACCATCTGCACAACATCTTCGACAAGCTGGGCGTTTCCGACCGCCTGGAATTAGCGCTGTACGCGATTCACAAAGGCCTGCATCTGAACGCCGATCGTTGATCCGTGTGGGCCCGGAATGAGCGCCGGTGGGTTCCAATCTTAGGCAACCTCTCAGTAGTTTCCCGACCCGAGACCGCATGCTTCCACCGATTGCGGAGCTAGCTATCCGGTATTAAAGTCCTGGTATTGGAGCGTACGAACATGCGATTCGTTTTTGTTCTCTCGCTACTCAGTCTCCCTCTGGCGCTGCCTGCGCGGGCGCAGGTTCCCTTGATGAACACGGTGCAGCCGGACAATGGAAAAATCGGCTCGGTGCTGCGCATTGCAGGCGTTTACCTCGGCAAGGAAAAGGTGGATGAGGTCTATCTGACCGATCACACCTTTGACATGAAGGTGAAAGTGCTGGACCAAACGGAAGACTCCATCCAGTTTCGCATTCCGCCCTCGGCCAAACCAGGCAGGCTGCAATTGCTGGTGAAGACGACGGGTAAGAAACCGCAGCTGCTGGAGCAGCCAGTCTACATCACGGTGGAGGAAAAAGAGCCGGCCGTGGAAGTAACGGCGTCGTCGCACTGACGCCGTCCAGGTTACTCCCGACGAAGCGTGATGGTTGCCACGATCGAGAAGCCCAGGCTGGCGGGAGACTACCGCACAACGCGACACTAGAGTTTGTTCTCTCTGCTGCTGCACGTTTCGCCGGATCAAGAAGATTTTCTGGTCGCCGAGCTTTCCGATTGCGGCGTCTTGGGAATTACCGAGGAGCCCGGCGGCCTGCGCGCATTCTTCGACGACGCGGATCGCGCGCAAGAATTACTCCGACGTTTCGCGCGCTATGGGCCGCAGCTCGAGCCAACGGAAACGGTCGATTGGGCTCAAGCTTTCGCGCGATGCGTGGCCACCGCTGCTGATCGGAGAACGATTCTATTTAGTCGCGCCTTGGTCTCGAGACGAAACGCCGCCGGGGCGGCTGCGCCTGGAAATCGAACCGGGTATGGCGTGCGGCACTGGCCGGCATCCGGCGACGCAACTGTGTCTCGAAGCCTTGGAACGGTATGTGCGGCCGGGCGAATCGGTGCTGGACATCGGCACCGGTTCCGGCATCCTGGCTCAGGCGGCCAAGCTGCTGGGGGCCGCGAGCGTCGTGGGTTGCGACATTGATGCCGAGGCCATCGCCTTCACGCGTCCGCGCGCGCACGTACCGCTGTTTGTAGGCTCGGTGGATGCGGTGCGCCCGCAGTCACGGGATCTCATTGTCGCCAACATCGATTCGGCTACGGTCGAACTGCTACGGCCGGAGCTGGAGCGCGTGCGCCGGAGCGATGGAACGCTGATTCTTTCAGGCTTTCCAGAATGGGATATTCCCGAAGGTTTCCACCCCAGAGAAACACTACGCCGCGAGGAGTGGGTGTGCCTGATTTGCTAGCCGTTACTGATCCGAAGGCCGGCGCTTCAAGGTTGGCCGGTCGTCTTGATCCGAGGCCGGGGTCTTGCCACTATCATCGGCATCCACTGGGCCAGCGGTGGATCCTGGGGCGCGGCGAAGCTGCGGCTTGTTGGCGTCGCGAGGATCCTGGATCTTGCGCTTGTTGTGCATGGCGTAGAGCCGTGCCTTGACGTCGTTGAATTCCGAGGTGGTCACGACGTACTCTGGTTTTTCTTTCAGGTATTTCTCGATGTTGATCTGCGAGGCTTTGACTCGATCTTCGGTAGGAGGATGGGTGGAGAAAACTTTGGCCAGCGTTCCGGGCTTTTGTTTCTCGAGCGTCTCGATCTTCTCGAAGAAATCCACGAAGGCCTCCGGATCGTAGCCGGTCTTGTACATGTATTGGAGTCCCAACATGTCGGCTTCGGATTCCATGGCCTTGGAGAACTGCAGGAAACCGATAGGTACCAGTACGCTGGCGGCCTCATAGATACCGTACATGGTCCAGCCGCCGCCGACGAAGATCAGTGGGATCATGCCCAATTGCGCGATCTCACCACGCGTGGCCTGGCGCGTGCCGTGGCGGGCGGCGACGTGCGCGATTTCGTGCGCCATCACGCCGGCCAACTCCGCTTCGTTGTCGGCTTTCAGGATCAGACCGGAGTTTACAAAGAAGAAACCGCCGGGAAGCGCGAAGGCGTTTACTTCCTCGCTATCGATGACCTTGATGGTGAAGGGAACCTTGGCGTCTGAATTTCGCACCAGATTCTGTCCCACGCGGTTCACGTACTCGGAGATCACCGGATCGTTGATGATCTTGGCCTGCCGCTCCACTTGCATGGCCAACTGTTTACCTAACGCGATCTCTTTTTCGAGCGAGTAGAAATTCACATGCCCGGCGACGTTACGGTTGCCAATCTGGTCTGGATCTTTTTCCTTGGAATCGCCGGCGTATGCGGTGGGCGACACAAGAGCCACGACGACCAGGAGACTGAGACTAGCTGACCACGGGCGCTTCATGTACTAACTCCTAGAGTCAAGTATAAACCTTCATACTGTATACGTATAGAGGTTTGAATGGGTTTCGACCAGAAATCAGGCGCGGTGCTGGCGGGCGAGCCGCTTTGGAAGCAATATCGTCAATAGTTTCCCGTTACAGAGCGAGCTAATTTACTTAAACCATGCCGCCGTGGCGCCGCTACCTAAGGTTTCGCTCTGCCGCGATGCAGGCCTTCGCGGACGACGCCTTGAATTACGGTTCGCTGCACTACGATCAGTGGCTGGATACGTATGAAGCGCTGCGGGGTGCCGCTGGACGCCTGATCGGGGCCGACCGCGGCGAGATCGCGCTGGTCAAGAATACCTCCGAGGGAATAGCCACGATAGCAATGGGAATGGATTGGCGGCCCGGTGACACGATCGTGGCGTTTGCCGAGGAGTTTCCAGCCAACTACTATCCTTGGAAACTGCTCGAAGCGCAACGTTGTTACGTCAAGTGGCTTTCCATTCACGATTCACTGGAGGTCATTGAAGAAGCTTGTGAAGGTGCCAAGCTTCTGGCCGTCAGTTTCGTGCAATATCTGGGCGGCCGCAGAGCGGATCTGGAAGGGATTGGCCGCGTCTGCCAGCGTCACGGCGTCTTCTTCTTGGTGGACGCGATTCAGGGACTGGGAGCCTTTCCGCTGGATGTTCGGGCGGCTCAGATCGACGCTTTGGCCGCGGACGGGCACAAATGGATGTTGGGGCCGGAAGGCTGCGGAATTTTGTTCGTCCGCAAGCAGCGGCAGGATTCGATTTTTCCGCGCGAGTTTGGTTGGACCAACGTGGCCGGTTACAACGATTACGCCTCGCGCGACATGACGCTGCGTTCGGACGCCGGGCGGTACGAGTGCGGGACGCTGAACACCATCGGCTGTTACGGCCTTGGCGCGTCGCTGGATTTTCTGCTGGGGATCGGGATCGAGCGCATTGGGTCCGCGGTGCAGTCGCTAGCGGATCAGTTGGCCGAAGGCGCGCAACGAAAAGGTTACAGCCTGCTGGGGGACCGGACGCCGGAGACGGGCGCAGGCATCGTGGCCATTCAGAAAATCGGTGTGGACAGCCGCGCGGTGGTACGCCAGCTGAAGGATAAAGGAATCGTTGCCGCGGCGCGCCAGGGGTGGGTGCGGTTGTCGCCGCATTTTTATATCAGCCCGGAAGAGATCGAGCGGGTGATCGACGCGCTGCCGTGAGCAACACCGCCGGTGTACACTCGTACACAGAGGGGCGCATGAAGAAAGAGTACGATTTCAGCCAAGGCCGTCGAGGAGCTGTGATCAAAGTGTCTCCGGGAAAGACCAGGGTCACGATCCGGCTGGACAGCGACCTGCTGGAGTGGTTCCGGGAGCGGGTGGACGAAACTGGACACGGCAACTACCAAACCTTGATCAACGCTGCGTTGCGCACATTCGTGAAGCAGAAGCAGGAATCGCTGGAGGCCACGCTGCGGCGCGTGATTCGGGACGAATTGCGAAGGACCGGTTAGTTAGGCTTAGGTTGCTGGCCGCTTGGCCGGCGCGCCAAAGTAAGAACCTTCAACAGGGGGTTGCCTCCCGTCTCGGGCCAGACGGTCTTGGAGTGCGATTTGTCGTCCACGCAGGTGTCGTAGACCTGCTTGACACCCTCGATCTTTCGCTGTTCGGCCTCGGCTTGCTCCCGCGTGGTTGGTCCAGCGAGTTTGAACACGTCATACAGGCGCGTGAATGGGCATTGGAAAGACGCAGCCCCGATGGTGAAATAAGGACAAGCGTTCTTGGGCGCGCCGCTCGCGTTTCGGGGTTGATTCGGATCCTTGCGCGGTCGCAGGCCGATCGGTGGAATGCGGTGCTCGCCGCTCGAATCGGGTAACTGCTGAAAGTTCTGCACCACTTGCGCCACGAACGACGAGCCGCTGCCGGCGTCGGCGAAAGATTTCAGAGTTTGGAAGCATCCGTCGGCGATGGACCGCCGGATCTTGGCCGGTTGCATGCCCAAGTGAAGTGCAGAATTCAAAGGTGCCGTTCAAATGATCGGGACTGGACGGAAAAACCGGCAGGACGCGCGGAATCCACGATGCTGTCCAGTAGCTTTTCCGATTCCGGCGCTGACGGCCGCGCCCGGAGCGTTCAGTAATCCGAGCAGTTCGCCTAATCTCGAATGCACGGCTTCGGATGCGTTTTCGAAGCTGCGGATCTTCTGATTATTTTCGAGCAGCTTGGTCCGCGCGTTGATGGCGAAAATGGTTTCGAAAGGGACTGTCGTTTTTTCCATCGTCCTTAGGATCGTTCTCCGGGTTCACATTCAGCGATCCGGCCAGGAACAGATCGGGGCAGGCGTGACGATGCGCCAGGAAATCGCGCGCGCTCAGCGTGGTGTTTTTAGTTTTGCGATATTCCGCCTGCACCTCCGACAGAATATCGATGGCGGGAAGGAACGGCAGGTTATCGAACATGCCGCCGTCGGAATAGCGCACGTCGATCGCGCCCTGGCCGGGTGTGACGTTACTCTGGCGGCGGGGAGCAAAGACGCACGGAAAAGCGCTCGAAGACAATCCCGCCTCTACGAAATCGTATGGGACGGCGTGATCGGCGGGACGGCGGCCGAGCAGGTGCGGGGTCTTACTACCAAGGTCGGTGGTGGTGGCGAAGAACGCGATGTCCTGGCCCTTTCTTACGCCCTGGTAGGGCTGCACGCAATTCAGATCGAGAAGCGGTGCGCCCAACAGCTGGCGCGCGGTTTGTTCCAGCAGCGAGGCGCCCATGATGGCGTAGCGAATATCCAAACGCTGCAAGCTCTCCTTGCGGAGTTGATAGAGGAATGAATAGGTGGCTTTGGTGACGTGCCCGGAGATCAGCTCGGCGGCGATCGAAGCGGTCCTTCGATGGGGAATCATGAAAATGTCGGAGATCGCATCCACCACGGCGGGGGGCGCGCCGGAGACGGCGAATCCGGGGTCGGAGCGCGCTCCTTTTCGCACTACACGCCGGATCTGGGCCGGGGATAGCTTCACGGAGCGGCCGCGGACGCCCAGTTCGCGCGACGCGCTCTTCAGTGTCTTGGTGAACGCAACTTTCTCGTCGACGTGCAGGAACACATCGGTGAGAGTCGTCAGGAGCGTCCATTTCTGATCGTCCGGCACGTTGAACAACGCGCCCAGCGCTCCGCCCATGAGGGTTCCCACCGATGCGCCTACGATGACATCCGGCCGGATTTTCGCCTGCACCAACGCGGCGATCATGCCGATGTGAAATGCTCCGCGGAAGACGCCGCCGCTGGCGACGAAGACGATACGCGGGTGCTCGGCCGACAATTGCGGGAAGCGCTGGAGCATGGTTTTATCGCCCGGCGCGAGTGGCTCTTCGTTGCGTGAAACGGAGCTGGTCTTGAACCAATCTCCTAACTGCTCCTGGCTGGGGCGGGTCAATTCGCCGGTGCAGCGCGCGCAGACCTCGGGGAGGCCGCAAGCTTGGGCCGCGGTCGCCGCACCGCCCCGAAGCTGGACCAACTGTTTTAGGAAATCCTGGCAGCTCACTTTGGTTCCCGCCGAGCCGCCGGCCGCGAGCGTGCGCCGGTATAAAGTCTGCAACGTGTGCCGGCAGCCGGAGGCAACCGCGTCCAGCGATTCGGTGCGTGTCGGGCTGATGGGATTGTCGAATGCCAGATCGTCATCGGGTGCGATTTCGTCGGCGAAGATGGGAAAAAACTTCTTACCGGCCACGTGGGCCGAAGCTTTTGGAGGCCTGGATGCGGCGCCGGGCGAATCGGACGAGGAAACCGGCTGCGGTCCTAAAGTCGCGGCGGATCCGGTAGAAGCCTGCGCCGCCGATCCTGCTCCAGCAGCAACAGCCGCGGCCTTCGAAATGGCCTCCTGCCGGTCCCGAATCTCCTTCTCCACCCGGCTCATGAAGTTGGTCTGCATGACCTCCAACTGCGTGTCCCTGCGCTTGGCCAGTTTGAGGCTGGCCATGCCGACGCTGACAATGTCGGTGCTCTCCTCGGCGATGGACTGGTTAGACTGAGCGCTCGGCAGTGGCACGCTGTAGATCACATGGATGGACGGCTCATTCCCGTTGTCAGATAACGTCTCGGCCAGCGGTTCGCGTAATCGTAGAAAAGAGAAAAGCGCGGGCAGCGGATTCTCGCGCACGGCGCTGCCATCCACCAGGTCCAACACTTTGGGGGCGACGGCTTTGCCAATCGGCTCGACATCGCGTTTCACCCATTGCATGATGTCATCGTGCTTAGTCAGACGTGTCGGCTCGAAGATGGGAACCTTGGTCAAGGCGGTTTTGAGAGAGTCCACCAGCGGCGATCCGATGGCGGCCCAGCGCTGGTCGGAACGGAGCGCCTTGCCGGTGCGGTCGCGAAGGGTATTCAGCCAGGAAGATACCAGCAGGATCTCCATGGGGTCTTTTTTGATGGTGCTGCGCTGGCCGTCCGGCTCGAAAATCTCGGTCAGCTTGCGGCGGAGGTGAAAATCGTCGATCACCGATTTCGTCAGGCCGGTATTCTGCAGCAATAGGTTCAGCAGCGCGGTCCCATTCGTGGCGATCAGTACGCCGGCGAAGAGGAAGACGCCGGTTTCGAATATGAAAAATATCACGGCGAGAAGCAGGGAGGGGATGAAATCGAGTGCCGGCCAAAAGACATTGATGTTTTTGAGGAAGGGCTGAATGGGTTCCCAGAGCTGCTTGGAATTGATAATATTCGCCGCCGGCGCAGCGAGTGCGACGATCAGAGCGGCCAGGCCCAGCGCCACGATCAGGAGCGGAATGAACGAAAGCAGCCAGATTTTCCAGCCGAACAGCGGCCGGCCCCACCACCGGATGCGCTGCTTCCACGGCTCCAATTCGTAGCGGTAGGAGAAGAACTGTGGCGCGAAGGTGACGTGGCGCGCGATCCCTCCGGTGAGGCGTACGGCCCAGAAGGCGAACATGATCCAACGGAGGAACCGCGGTCCGGGATAATTTTCCTTGGCCCGGACCCACATTACCGCGGTGCTGGTGGCGGTCTTGACCTTAACGGGCAGGCCTGCGATCCACTGGCCGAGCTTGACCAACAAATATCGGCGGCGCCGCGCTTCCTTCTCGGCGGCCTGCAAATTTTCGGGCGTGGAGGTGTCCAGAATGGGTGGAAAATCGGCGAAAAAATCGGATTGATCCGGAATCGCGTCCCAGAAAATGCTCAGCGGCTGATCCGACAATGCGGTGAGGTAGCGGCGAAACCAGGCCCAGCGCGCGGATTCCTCTTGTCCGGCCTTAGCGGACTGAAGCTCCTGATAGCAGCGCTGCATGGCTGCCGCCGAGAGCGCTCCCATGGAGATGCCGGCCGCGACTTGCGGGTTAGTGCGGCGGGCCGCCAGGTAGGCGTGAATGGTCCCGGCGCCGAACAGCGCGCCCGAGAATCCAGCCGTGAAGCAGACTGCGTCTTTGCCCTCACCGGCCAGTGTGTCTTTGAGTGCCGAATCGTCAGCCATCGGGGCGCCTCGACAGAGATTTCTAACTTATTTCAGAATTCTACTCGAAAAGATAATAAAAAAGAAGCCAATAATATGTCTTAAAAAATGGCGATGCGAATGGCTTAATCCAGCCCCAGTGGCTTCTTGGGCACTTGGTCGCGCTGCTTGCGCCACTTTTGCTGCATGCCGGTTACTTCCACGAACACGACCACTAGCAGCAGGATCGACAGAATAATGCTGCCGGCCAGCCACATTCCGGACAGATCGCGCGGGTTGCCGGCCGCGCGCGACCACAGCACGGCGATGATGACCAGGCTGAGAACGATCCGCAAAATGCGGCGAGGCGATAAGCGCATAGGATCGCGCAAACCAGGGCGCGAATAAGGAATCATAGCAAGGCCGCAGGCTATAATTGAGACTCAGCCCGGGAGGACAGATGGGCAAAATTCGCTACGCGGTTGGTGCGGCGGTGGTGGCTGCGGGATGGATGCTGGCGGCGGAGCTAGGCAAGGTGGACAGCAAAAACTTGCTGACCGGCCAGAGCGCGTTCGCCGACGCCCAGTCGCTCAAGCCGGGCACATTCCACAAGATCACCGCCAACGATCTGCCCAAGCCCTTTGACACCAAATCCACACCCAATTTCCCGCGCGTCATTGCGCGGCCCGCGGACGCCTGGCCGCAGGCTCCGGTTGGATTCAAGGTGGAATTGTACGCCACCGGCTTCAACGAGCCTCGCCAGATTCGCGTGGCGCCCAATGGCGATTTCTTCATTGCCGAAAGCCGAGCGGGACAAATCAAAGTGGTTCGCGGGCGCGACAAAGAAGGGAAGGCGGAGCAGGTTTCCACTTTCGCCACCGGCCTGAGGCAGCCCTTCGGTGTGAATTTTTATCCGGCTGGGCCCAATCCGCAATGGGTTTATGTGGGCAATACCAACTCGGTGGTGCGCTTCCCCTATCACAACGGCGATCTCGAAGCGACCGGGCCGGCTGAAACTTTGATCAGCGACCTGCCCTCCGGCGGCAACCACTGGACGCGCGATCTGGTGTTCTCGAAAGACGGCCAGCGGCTGTTCGTGGCCGTCGGCTCGAACTCCAACATCGACGATCCCGATACGCACGAGACGGAATTTCATCGCGCCAATATTCTGGAATACACGCCCGAAGGAAAATTCGCCGGCGTCTATGCGTCGGGAATTCGCAATCCGGCGGGACTCGGCGTGAATCCGACCACCGGCGAGCTGTGGTGTTCGGTGAACGAGCGCGATGCGCTGGGCGATAACCTGGTTCCCGATTACATCACGCACGTCCAGCAGGGTGGTTTTTACGGCTGGCCGTTTTACTATATCGGCGGGCATCCGGATCCGCGGCTGAATGGCAAGCATCCGGAGCTGAAAGACAAAGTGATCGTGCCGGATGTTCTGTTGCAGCCGCACAACGCTTCGCTGGGGCTCACTTTCTACGAAGCTGAACAGTTCCCCAAGGAATATCGCGGCGATCTTTTTGCCAGCGAGCATGGATCCTGGAATCGCGCCGTGCGTTCGGGGTACGAAGTAGTGCGCGTTCCGCTGGAGAAAGGCCACGCGAGTGGGATTTACGAAGATTTTCTGACCGGATTCGTCACCGCCGACGGCCAAGCCTGGGGGCGTCCGGTGGGTGTAGCGGTCGGCAAGGATGGCGCGCTGTATGTCACCGACGACGGCTCGCGGTCCATCTGGAGAGTCGGCTACACCGGCAAATAAAGCCGCCGCTGCGGGCGGACGCTGCGCATGAACAGCCTGCACGAATTACAACTCGTCAACACGCTCGGGCATTCGGCCGGCGCCATCATTTTCGGAATTTTCCTATACTTGCTGCTGCATGACCGGGCTGGCACGCGCTTGCGCGGGAGTTGGCTTTCGGTCACCGCCGCCAGTCTGGCTTTTCTTTGGAACGTCGGATCGCTGGCGGTTTTGATCACGCCTTCGAATCGTCCCGACGAGACCAGCCTGATCGTGTTTTTCAGCTTCTCGGTGCTCAGTCTTCTGCCCGCGGTGCTGTTGCATCTTTCGTTGACCGATGGCTTCGATCCGGTGGTGGCCGCGGGCTACTGCACCAGTGCGGTCGCCATCGGCATGCACCTGTGGGAATTGCTGCATCCCGGCCTGGGGTACCAGCGGAGGGCGCTATGGCTGATTACGGCAGGCTTTTCGGTGCTCACGACGATCGCAGTGGTAAGGGTCGCCCTCCAAGCCGCCCCGCAGCGGCGCGCGAAGGCGTCCAGGATTATCGGAGCCATGTGCTCGGCCCTGTTCGCCATGTCGTTCGTGCATTTCGGATCCGGGCATCCGTCGGAAGTCTGGTCCAAGGAATTGGTCTTCCATCACGCCGGGATTCCGCTGGCTCTGTTCGTGTTGTTACAGGACTACCGGTTCGTGCTCCTGGACGCGTTTGTGCGATTCCTGGCGAACGCGCTGCTGGCCGGGCTCGCGGTATTTCTCGCGATACGTCTGGCGCTCGGTTGGGTCACCTTGGATCCGCGCCTGTCCGGCAATCCGCTGTACGAGGCGCTCTTGCTGGTCGGTTTTTGCGTGCTGCTCATCGCTTTCGCGCTGCTACGCTCGGTGGCGCAGCGCTGGCTCACCAAGGTGGTGTTTCGCCGGGCGGATCTTGAGCGCAGGATTCGCGACATCCAATCGCGTGCGCCGTTGTTTCGCGATGAGCCCGAGTTTCTGCAATGGTCCACCGGAGAGTTGGCCGAATTCATGAGCGCCGAGCGCGTAGCGGAAGTTCCGCGCGAACGGCTGGAGCCGGTGCTGGACGGACGAGATCCGCTATTTCCGGCGCCCGCGTCCGACGTGCCCCGGCTGCGCCATCTGGCTGAATACGAGTGGGTGGAAGCCATCGTTCCCCTGCGCCTGGCTCATTCCGATGTGCGCTATGTTCTGCTGGGCCGGCGGCGTGGCGGGCGCCGCTACTTGAGCGAGGATCTGGCGTCCATCGGCCGCTTGGCTGCCGCGATCGTCGAACAAGTGGAGCGCTTCCGCGACACCGAGATGCGGCGGCTAGTCTCACAAGCGGAATTGCGCGCGCTGCAATCGCAAATCAATCCTCATTTTCTTTTTAACGCGCTGAACACGTTGTACGGAGTGATCCCGCGCGACGCCCCGCAAGCGCGCCAGACGGTGCTCAACCTGGCGGAGATTTTCCGCTACTTTCTGCAGTCCGAGAAGACCTTCATTCCGTTGTCCGAGGAACTGGAGATCGTCAAAGCATATTTGGAAATCGAACGCTTGCGGCTGGGCCCGCGCCTGGAGACTCGCATTGCGATCGACGAAGCCGCGCTAGCGGTGCCGATTCCTATTCTCTCGATCCAACCGCTGGTGGAAAATGCGGTGAAGCACGGCTTGGCCGCGAAGGCCACTCCTGGGATTCTGCATTTGACCGCAGAGGCGACTGGAAACCAGGTGGTCATCACGGTGCGCGACACGGGTCCGGGCATGCACGCCAGAGAAAACGGCTCTAAGGATAATGGCTCGGGCGTGGGGCTGGCCAACGTCAGACGCCGGCTGCAGCTATGCTTCGGACCCGAGGCGGACCTGTACATCCAGTCCTCGCCGGCGGGCACGCGCGTGGAATTTGCAGTCCCGCTTGGCGCTCGCGCGGCCTCGGTTTAGTTCATACTAGAAAGATCCCGCGCACGTCTTCTATAAGCCTGTTTTGTGCATGTCGATACATAAATTCCTGTTCTTCTCGGGTGCGCTGCTCGCATTTTGCAGCACAGCGCGGCCCGCGGATTTCGCGCCGTCGCTCCAATGGGTGAAAACGGCGGGTGGCAGCGGCTTGAGCACGGCCATCGCTGCCGCGGCGGATTCGAGCGGAAATCTCTACATCGCCGGAAATACTTCGTCGATTGATTTTCCGGCCGTATCCGCCGCTCAGCCGAATCCGGGCGGATCGCCGCTGGTACGAATTAATCCGGCCACGGGCGCCGCACAAAAATTGTATCCGCCGGGGTTGTCAACTATCGGCAGCGTCGCCGCCGACCCGCAGAATTCGAATACGCTTTACGCCACGTCGGCCAATAGCATCTGGCGTAGCCCCGATGCCGGCTCTACCTGGACGTTGCTGTACTCGTTCGCATCTTCGATCCGCGTGGTATGCGTGGCGGTGGATCCGTCGAACAGCAACACTTTGTATGCCGGCACCGATAGCCAAGGCGTCTTCAAGAGTCTCGACGGAGGCCTCACCTGGACTGCGATCAACAATGGCATTCCGCCTGATAGCAGTGGGGCCACCGATGTCTACAATATCTGGATTGAGCCGCAACCGCCGAGTGTGATCCTGGGGGCTTCCGCCAACGGTATCGTGCGGAGCGCGGATGGCGGCGCCACCTGGACGGTGGTGCTGAAAACGGACGTCATTAATAACACCCTGGCTTTCGATCCGTTGAATGCCGGCACGGTTTACGTCGCGGAACCAACCGGCCCAATCGTCAAGAGCACCGACGGTGGGCTAACTTTTACGGCATTGCCCTCGATGCCTGGCGGCGAAACGGTGACCGCGTTGATTGCCGATCCGCTGCACGCCGGGGTTCTGTACGCCAGCGTTGCTTCCAACATTTTCCAAAGCCTGGACGGCGGCGTCACTTGGACCGCTAAAGCCGCCGGATACGCTTATCTTCTGGCCGCCGATCCGAATCAGCCGGTGCTGTACGCCGACATATTAAACGTTGGGATCGTGAAGTCCACCGACGGTTTCAACACCGTGTCGACGGTCGGCCCGCCCAACGCGTCGCTGATCCAAATGCTCGTGGCCGGAGGCGATCTTCTGCTCGTGGTGGGGCCGAGCGACGACGTGTTCGTCCTCAAGCTCGATCCGAATGGCAACATCTTATACTCAACCTATTTTGGCGGCAGCGGCAACGATATGACGGGAGCGCTGGCCGTGAGCGCGGACGGCAGCGTCTACGTCGCCGGTGTCACAGAGTCTCCGGATCTCCCAGTCACAGCCGGTGCATACGAATCCTCGCCACCGTCGCCTTTCACGACATCGGACTTTATGGTCAAGTTGAATCCCGACGGATCGCTGGGCTGGGCGACGTATTTCGCCGATTCCCGCACTCAGGTGCAGGCCGTCGCTTTGGACTCCGCCGGGAATCCCTACGTATCCGGAATGAGCACAGGCGGTTTGCCAACTACGCCCGGCGCCTATCAGACCCAATTCCAGCAGTCGGAGACTTGCACCGGATTGATCGGTTGCATCCCGGGCCCCACGTCCGCGTTTGTAACCAAGTTCAACGCAGCCGGGTCAGGGCTGATTTATTCCACCTACGTTTCCACCGACGGCAACCAGAACCCGGTCCAGGACGGAACGGCTCTGGCGGTGGACCCGAGCGGAGATGTTTATTTCGGCGGCCAAAATATCGTTATCAAGTTGAATCCCACCGGCTCCGAGTTACTCGCCTCCGCGGGACAACCGGGTACTTCCATCTCAGCACTCGCTTTGGACGCGATTTCGAACGTCTACACCACCGGCATTGCGACCTATTCCTACAACGGCGCCAGCCCGAGCTTCGATTTTCCTTCCACTCCAATGGCGTTTGAACCTTCCCCCCAGCCGGCAATTCCAGCGCTGCCCAATGAAGCTCCGGCGGGTGGAGGTTCGGACGCTTTCGTGGTGAAGTGGGACAGCGGCCTTTCGCAAATCGTGGCCGCAACGCTGCTGGGAGGCGAGCTGGCGGACTCCGGAGAAAGCATCGCCATCGACGGCGCCGGGAACGTGATCGTCAGCGGCTCCACCGATTCCAAGGCGTTTCCTACGCACGCGCCATTTCAGGTCGCGTTCTCAGCGCGCGCCGGGTTTGTTGCTGAGCTTGACTCCAGCCTCTCGCATCTTCTTTTCTCGACGTACCTGGGAGACACGCGTGCCTTCGAGGCCCGCAGCGTTGTGCCGGACGGCCGAGGAAACGTTCTGGTGGCGGGGTCGACGCTCGAAACGGGCGACCTTTTTATCGGCGGGGATCCCGGCCAATCGTATAACTCCGGCGATCTGGTGGTGGCCAACAAGATTGCGCTGCCGCAGGCGCCCGCCGCGCGGCTCGATTCGGTGCAGAATTTCGCCGGCCGCATGGCCGCGCCCATCGCGCCTGGCGAACCCATCGTCGCGGTGGGCTCGGGCTTCGGCGCTGACGCGCAAATCTTCATTGACGGCGTACCGCTTTCGACGGTCAGTGCCAGCGCGAATGCGGTGGTGGCCGTGATGCCGGATGATACCAAGACATCCGGGGCGCTCGCGATTGAAGTGGGGACTGGCGGCGCTTTCTCGAACGTGTTGTTGGCGCCTGCCGCGCCTGCCTCTCCGGGCATTTACTCGCTGGACGGCAGCGGTTTCGGCCAGGGATACATTCTGAACAGTGACGGGACCTTGAATTCGCCCACCAATCCAGCTGCTGCCGGCTCGGCCATCACGATCTTCGCCGCGGGCCAGGGACCATACAGCCTTTCTGGAGGCTATGCGGTCACGGCACAAATGCCGTCCGTCTTCATCGACGGTTTCTACGCAAGCGGCATCGCGGCGGTGGCGGGACCGGTGGCCGGGCTGCCTGGCAACGTGTACCAGCTTGGCGTCTACGTCCCGGACCCGGCGCTACTGGCTAGCCAGAATCCGAATCTCATCAATTTTCAATTTCCTCCACAGGTCGGCGTCAAGCTCGTCATGGGCGGGGTGAGTCCCGAGAATCCTGACAATTCCGTGATGATCAGCCAGCCCGGGATCGTGCTGAACGTGAAATAGATCGTAACGGAACCGATGCCGCGGCCCGCAAGTCTCTTATCATGTGAGATAGGTGGAGAACCAGCGGTGAATCGCGCGCTTATGAAGACTCTCATCGTCGACGACGAACCCATCGCGCGGCGCGTGCTGCGCGAGGAGCTGGAGCTTCTACCCGATGTGGCCGTGGTGGGCGAAGCCGCGGATGGACACGAAGCGCTCCAGCAGATCGCCAGGCTGGAACCCGATCTGGTGTTCCTCGATCTGCAGATGCCGGTCATCGGCGGGTTCGAAGTGGTCCGCCGTCTGGAAGGCCGTTCGCTGCCCGTGGTGGTGGTCGTCACCGCCTTCGACCAACACGCCATCCAGGCTTTCGAGGCCGGCGCCATCGACTATCTGCTAAAACCGATCCGGCGCGAGCGGCTGGAAAAAGCGGTGGAGCGCGCGCGCAAGCTGCGCAGCCATCCCAAAGCCGTGGCTGAGAACATCGCCCGGATTGCGTCCACGCCCGACGAGGCATCGCTCAGCCGGCGCATCGTGGGCAAGAGCGGCAGCGAATATTTTCTTCTGGACCCCAACGACGTCCTGGCGTTTCAGGCCGAAGGCGAGCTGGTCTGGATCGTCACCGCCAAACACCGCTTTCTGGCGGCTCAATCGCTCCGCACGGTGGAAGCGCGGCTGGAGAAATCGCAATTCCAGCGCGTGCATCGAAACGCGATCGTCAACGTGAATCATGTGCGCAAGATGAGCCCCATGACCAGCCAGCGCTGGCTGCTGACCCTGACCAACCAGCAGCAGCTCATCGTCAGCAAGCGGCAGGCCCACAATATTCGCAGCATTCTGCAGTGGTGAGCCGACCGCCTCTTCCTACGGCGCGCGAAAGGATGTAGCATAATCTGGAAGACCCGACTAGGAGGCAAATATGGATCGTCGTTCAGCGCCCCGGCGCTGGTTGCAAATTGCGTGTGCGGTTTCGGTGTGCGCGTGGCTCGGCGCGGTGAAGGCGAGCGATTTGAATCCCGCGGCCATCAACATCAAGTTGCCGGACCAGATCAAATGGACGGGCAATCCCAAGGTCTCGGAGCAGGCTATTTTGTACGGCGATCCCAGCAAGCCGGGGCTGTACATCGTGCTGACTAAGTGGCACGCGCATCACATGAGCCATCCGCATTTTCATCCCAATGATCGCTTCATCACCGTCCTGTCAGGCACCTGGTGGGTGGGAACCGGAACCAAGTACGATCCCGACAGCACCGTGGCCGTCCCAGCAGGCAGCTTCGTGACCCATTTCGGCAAGCAGATCCACTACGACGGCGCCAAAGACGGCGACGCGGTGCTGGAGATTCTGGGAGAAGGTCCGGCTACGTCGACGCCCGCGGAAGTTAAGTAGCGGCGATCCCGCTCGCCATCCTGAACGCCCCGGCTGCGGCTGTGCCTCGCTCGCCCGCGATGTTTCGCTGGTTTGGAGAAGTTTTCCGGCGTATGCTGGCGCATGCCAGACTGAAGATAGGTCTGCGGACAGCCGGGAGTGTGAGGCGTGCAGCCAGTTGAAGCCAGTACAACGGCGGAAACCAAGCAGCAAAGCACTGCGAATTCCGACCACTCAGAATCCAGACATTCGTTTGAATGGATCGACTATGCGCGCGTAGCGCTGGTGGCGGCCGCCGCGCTGATCGCCTGGACCGGCGTGGGGCCCAAGTTCCGGGGTTTCGATCTGGTCGCGCTGGCCGCGGCCCTGGTTGGTGGCTACCCGGTTTGGGAAGAGGCCATCTCCAATCTTTTAGCGCGCCGCATGACGATGGAGCTTTCCATGTCCATCGCCCTGGTGGCCGCGTTCGCGATCCGCGAAGCCTTCACCGGCTTGATTATTCTCCTGTTCGTGCTGGTGGCGGAGATGCTGGAGGAAATGACGGTGGACCGCGGCCGGCGCGCCATTCGCACCTTGCTCGAACTGCTTCCCAAGCGCGCTACGGTCCGGCAGGGCGGCGGGCTGGTGGAACTTCCCATCCAGCAAATCGAACCCGGAGATATCGTCGTGGTGAAGCCGGGCGAAGAAATCGCCGTGGATGGAAGCGTGACGCGCGGGCACTCCTTCGTCGACCAGGCCAGCATCACCGGCGAATCCACTCCAGCCGAAAAAAGCGCTGGCGGAAACGTGTTCGCGGGCACCACCAATCTTTCCGGCTCGCTTGATATCAGCACCACCAAGATCGGCCGCGACACGGTATTCGGCAAGATCGTGGAAGCCGTGGAGCAGGCCGAGCAGTCCCGCGCTCCGGTGCAAAAAACCGCGGATCGGCTGGCCGGCTACCTGGTATATTTCGCGCTAGCCGCGGCCGTCGTGACGTTTCTGATCACCCACAACATCCGTTCCACCATTTCGGTGATCATCGTGGCCGGCGCGTGCGGTATCGCGGCGGGAACACCGCTGGCGATTCTGGGCTCCATCGGACGGGCGGCGCGGCGCGGCTCCATCATCAAGGGCGGTTTGTATCTGGAGACGTTGAGCCATGTGGACACTGTGATCCTGGATAAGACCGGTACCCTGACATTCGGCGACCCGGAAGTGGAAGAAATTTGCCCGGCGCCCGGCGTTGGCGAGGAAGAAGTGATCGAGGCCGCGGCCATCGCCGAGCGGCCTTCCGAGCACCCCTTGGCGAAGGCTATTTTGAAAGAGGCCGCGCGCCGCTCGCTCCCCGTAGTTGAACCGGAGCATTTCGAGTATTCACCTGGCAAAGGAATTTTCAGCTCGTCGCCGCGCGGAATGATCGCGGTCGGCAGCCGCAGCTTGCTGCTCGAAAAAGGCGTGCCCAGGTCCCAATTGGCTCAACTGGGAGACAACGTTGGAACCATCCTGGTAGCGCGCAACGGGCGCTTGCTCGGCTCCATCCGGACCCAAGACCAGCTCCGGCCGGAAGCCGCCTCGGCGGTGCGCGAGCTACGGCAGATGAAATTGCGAGTGGAGCTTCTGACCGGCGATTCCATCGGACCGGCCAATGCCGTCGCGGCGAAATTAGGCGTGGACAACGTGGTGGCCGAGCTGCTTCCGCATCAGAAGCTGGAGCGCATTGCGGTGCTGCGCGGAGCTGGGCGGGTGATCGCGATGGTGGGCGATGGCGTCAACGATGCGCCGGCCCTGGCCAAAGCCAACGTGGGTGTGGCCATGGGATCCGGAACCGACGTGGCGCGCCAGAGCGCGAACGTGCTGCTGCTCGGAAACAATCTAATGGATTTTGTGGAAACTTTGCGAATCGCCCGCCGATGCCGCCGCGTCATCATGACGAACTTCTACGGCACCCTGGCGGTGGACACAGTGGGCATGGGCCTGGCTGCGGTGGGGCTGCTGAACCCGCTGCTGGCCGCGTTTATCCATGTCGCTTCGGAGATGACGTTCATCCTGAATTCGGCCCGGCTCATTCCCTCTTTGTCGCGCCAGTCTGGCCGGAGTGCGAGGACGGTATAAGACCCTGGCCGCGCGGCCAGCCCGCTCGCGCCCATGAACGGTCCACTGGCCGACACCCGGAATCCGCTGGTGATTTTTCTCTCCCCAATTTTCTCTAACCGGGTAAACGATGAAGGATGGCCCGGGTCCTCAAGACCTTAATCGCCGACGATGAGGAAATCGGCCGCAGGGTCCTGCGGGAAGAACTCGAGCTGTTGCCGGAGCTGACCATCGTCGGCGAGGCCGTCAACGGCGCGGAAGCGTTGCGGCAGATCCGTGAACTCGAGCCCGATCTGGTGTTCCTGGATGTCCAGATGCCGCTCATGGGCGGGTTGGAAGTGGTGCGGAACCTGAGCGGCTCGCATCTGCCGGTGGTCGTAATCGTGACCGCTTATCAGGAGCACGCCATCGATGCATTCGAGTCGGGAGCTAGCGACTACCTGTTAAAGCCGGTAAGCGCCGAGCGGCTGAAAAAAGCCGTGGAGCGAGCCCGTAGTCTGGTGAACAAGCCTCTGGACGTGGCGGAAAATCTGGCCAAAATGGCCTCGACGCCGGAAAGCGGCAGAGCGCCCATGCCCCGCAAACTGGTAGGCCGCACGGGGCGCGATTACTTCCTCCTGGATATCGACGAAGTGCTGGCGGTGCAGGTGGAGCGCGAACTGGTGTGGCTGGTGACTCGCGAGCGCCGCTTCCTCGCCAGCCAACCCTTGCGGGCCCTGGAAGCCGGGTTGCGCAACTCCCCCTTCCAGCGCGTGCATCGAAACGCATTGGTCAACGTGAATCACGTGCGCAAGATCAGCCCCGTTACCAGCAGGCGCTGGGTTCTCACGCTCAGCAACGATGTGCAACTGGTGGTTAGTAAGCGCCAGGTACACAACATCCGGCGGCTCTTGGACCAGTAAGTCCGCCGACTGCCCATTCTGTCCCACTTACGGCCTCGGCTTGGCCACCGGTTAAATTCTGTTAGGCCTGAGCACTAACCACACCCACAATCGGAGAATGATGAAACTCGCTTCAGTCGAGCGCTTTTGTCTTGCCTTGTTGTTCGCATCGAGCATCTGTTACGCCCAGAGCGGCAGCATTCACGGCACGGTCCTCGATCCATCGGGCGCGGTGATTGCCGGAGCCACGGTCGAAATTCAGAACCCGGTCTCGCACTACAGCCAAACTACGAAAACCGATACGCAGGGGACCTTCAGCTTCGCCAACATTCCATTCAACCCTTACCATCTCACTGCTGCGGCCTCCGGCTTCCAGAGCATCGCGCAAGACGTGGACGTAAGATCCGCGATTCCGGCCGAGGTGAAACTCAACCTGCCGGTCGGCGCGGCCTCGACCACAGTCACGGTGGAAGCCGCCCAGGACTTGGTCGAGAACGATCCGGTGACCCACACCGATATTGATCGCGGCCTGTTCGATAAGCTGCCGCTCGAAAGTCAATCGTCCTCGCTGAGCTCGCTGGTGACGCTGGCATCTCCCGGAGTCTCGGCCGACTCCAACGGCCTTGTTTCATGGGCTCGGCGATCATGCGTCGAACTCATTTTCACTCGACGGCCAGCCGATTACCGACCAGCAGAGCAAGGTGTTCTCGAATCAGATTCCGATGGATGCCGTGCAGTCCATGGAAGTGATCGAAGGCGCGCCTCCGGCCGAATATGGCGACAAAACCAGCCTGGTGATCGTGGTGACTACGCGCTCGGGACTTAGGACAGACCACGCCGCACGGCGAGATCACTACCTCCTACGGCACCTTTGGAACGACCAACGGTGGAGCGAATCTCGGCTACGGAGGAGATAAGTGGGGCAATTTCATTTCCGTGAACGGACTGAACACCGGCCGGTTTCTGGATGGACCCGAGTTCCAGGTCTATCACGATCACGGTAACGAGCAGAACGTTTTCGACCGCTTGGACTTGAAGCCTTCCGATCACGAACACGCTCAGCTTGAATTTCCAGTTTACGCGGTCCTGGTTCCAGACACCGAACAATTACGATGCCCAGACAGCCGACGCCTGGTCGGGGCCGGTGTGCATGAATTATCTGCGCTATTCGAACGCATGCAACGGCTTGGGCCCAACGGCCAGGTAGTCGGGCCTACGGATCAACGATCCAAGATCAGAACATTAATTTCGCGCCGAGCTGGACGCGCCTGATCAATCCGAACACCGTGTTCACCTTCGGCGGTTTCGCGCGGCAGGATCAATACAACTATTACCCGAGCGCCGATCCATTCGCCGACCTCATACCCGACCTTCAGGGTCAGACCATCGGCCAGAATCGCAGGCTCACGGACCTCGGCGCCCGCAGCCAGCGTGTCGTACTTGAAGGGCATCCACAACATAAAGGTCGGCGTCACCTACTCAGACACAATTCTGACGGAGAAGGACACGTTCGGGATCGTCGATCCGACGGCCAACCCGGTTTGCCTCAATGCGGACGGAAGCCCGGACTTGGACCCGACGCTGACGAATCCGGCGAACTGCACCGGGAGCGCTGCAGGCGAATCCGAACTTCGATCCTCTACTGGCGTGCTACGACTTGAGCAGAACAGGGCCGCTGCCGGCCTCCGACGGCTGCCCGAGTTCCACCAGCGGCGCAATACACATACAACGGCCACGCCAACATCCGAGAGCTGGCGCTCTACTTTCAGGACACCATCACGGTAAGAAACTGGACGTTTAACCTTGGATTCCGCTTCGATTACTACGACGGAATAGTCAAGGCCAAACAGGCGGAACCTCGTCTCGGCATCGCCTACAATATCAAGCCGACCAACACGGTTCTGCGTGTTTCCTACGCCCGCACTCTCGAAACGCCGTTCAACGAAAACCTGGTTCTTTCGAGCCTGGGATGCAACGACGCGGTGATCAACGCCATCATGGCGGCGACCATCAGCGCCGTGCGTTGGCAACGTCCCCGCTGAGCCCCGGTTGGCGAAATGAGTTCCACGCGGGACTCTCAGCAAGCGTTTGGAAGATATTTTGTGCTGGATGGCGAATACATCTGGAAGTACACGCACAAGGCCTACGACTTCAGCGTGCTGGGCAACTCGCCGATCACGTTCCCGATCGAATGGGCCAGTTCCAAGATCCCCGGCTTCGCGATCCGCGGCAGCATGCCGAACTTCCACGGCTTCTCCGCTTTCGTCGTCATGTCGCACGTGGCGGCGCGGTTCTTTGAACCCCAGGTCAGCGGAATAGGCTCGGCTGCCGGTGGGCAATGAGGTGTTCCGCATCGACCACGACGAGGTTTTCAATGCGACCACTCACCTTCAATATCAGATTGGCAAGAGTGGAGCCGTGGATCGGGTTCAACTGGCGCTATGACAGCGGCCTGGTGGCCGGCCCGGCACCGTGCGCCGGAGGCAACTGCGGCAACGGACCGAACGGGACCGATTCCATCGTGGACGTGTCCGGTATAACGCCGGACCAACAGTTCGAAGCCGGTCTCTTCTGCGGGCCGGTACACGCTACACCGACCACTCCAATCAGCCCCGATGAGCTTTGTCCCGGCAATATCTACGGCTCCAATCTGGTGCAAATCCCCGCCCCCGGTACCGAAGACGACGACCATAACCCGCCGCGTATCGCCTCGCGCAATCTTTTCGACCTGGCCGTCGGTGACGATAATATTTTCCACGGCGACCGGTACAAGTGGAGCGCTCGAGTTTCCGTAGTCAATATGGCGAATCAGTACGCGCTGTACAATTTCCTGTCGACCTTCAGCGGAACGCACTACGTGACGCCGCGCACCGTCACGGGATCGATCGGTTTCCATTTCTGAGTATCTTGCGGGTAACGCCCGCGCGGGTTCCCGCACCCCTCAGTGCGCAATGTCGCCCAGCGCTGCAGGGCATACATGCTACTGACGTGTAACGTCTCCGTTCATGGAGACAATGTACCCGTATAGCGAATGGTCTCGGGAATGCCAAGTCACATCTACTTGGCGTAGACTACGTAAGGCACGAAGCCTTTCACTTTGGTCCTTAGCTTATACATCGAAGCCCGGCCGCAAAAGTAGAGTGTTGAAAAGTCCGCGTCTCCCCACGCAAAGTTGGCCGCAGGTTCGACCAGCACGACAGTTCCTAGGTGGTTGCCGTCGGAGTCGAACACCCAAATTCCGCCGGGGCCGGTGACCCAGACGTTTCCCCTGACGTCCACCTTCATGCCATCGGGAACGCCGCGTTTGCTGGCGTCTTCTTTGGCAAAGAGCCGTCCGTTTTTCAATTCGCCGGCGATAAAATCGTACACGCGAATCTCGCGGGCGCGGCTGTCGTTCACATACAGGCGCTTGCCATCTGGCGAAAACGCCAGGCCGTTGGGCTGGTTCATATCGGTGGCCAGCAGTTGCAGCGCGCCTGTATCCTCCATGCGGAAGATTGCCTGGTAAGGGAGCTCCTGTTTTTCGCCCTTCACCAGATCGTAAGTGGGATCGGTAAAATACAGCGCGCCATCGGGACCCAATACGACGTCGTCAGGGCTGTTCAACTTCTTGCCCTCGAATTTGTCGGCCAGCACCTCATACTTGCCGTCTGGCGCCAGCACGATCATGGCGCGCAAGACGCTGGCGGTCTCAATCAGACGATGGTGCTGGTCGAAAGTGGCGCCGTCCGGGTCGCCAATGTTCAATACCGTTTCCACCCGGCCATCCGGGTAAACCCGCACCACTCTGTTCTGGTCTTCCTCGCTGACATACAGGAACCCTCCCTTTTCATCCCAAACCGGGCCTTCAGTGAAACTGAAGCCGGTGGCGATTTTATCCAAGGAAGCGTCTTTGTCGAGCAAGTCCCAGAACTTCGGCGATTCTGCCTGCAATTCAAACTGCTGCGGAGGGACCGGCCTATGCTGGAGTGCTGGCGGCGTAGACGTCCATGGGACTAAGGACGGAGTTTGGGTCGATGCGCTGCGAACCGCGGCTAGGAAGAGTAACGCACAGGCGGCGCTGCGGGTAAGGCTGCAAATTCGCATTTCAATCTGCTGGCTTTGAGCTTTTATTTTAGAACCGAGAGAGCATCTGCCGCAATAGAAAGATTCGCCGCCTCGCCTCCACCCGAGGCACCGTGCCCGCGAAAGCTCATTAGTGTGTAACAAATTCTCTGCTAAACTAAACCACGGTGTTTCCCGATACCCATCCCGATGCTTGGCCGTCTCTGCGCTGTTGTTCTCTTGCTACCCTGCGCTTGCTTTGGGCAGCTTGACCGTTCGTCGCTCAACGGTACAGTAACCGATCCGAACGGTGCGCGCGTTCCTGGAGCTCAAGTTACAGCGATCCACTCCGCGACCGGTTTGACGCGGAAAACCGAGACCTCCTCGCAAGGCGCTTACGCCTTCGACGACCTGGCCATCGGACGCTACTCGATCGTCTTCAGCAAGCCTGGATTCGCGGAGCTGCGCGTTGAACAAGTGGATCAGACCATCGGTCAGACGCGAACGCTAAATGTCGAGTTGCACGTCAGCGCGGCCTCCCAGCGGACCACCGTGATCGAGCCGTTGGTCCATTTGGATACCGCCAGCGCGGCCGTGGGCGCACCCATCGAACAGGCGCAACTGCGCGAGCTGCCGCTGAATGGCAGAAACTGGTCCAGCCTTACCGCGCTCGCACCCGGCGCAATCGATAACGGGCCCAGCGATCAGCGGACCATCCGGTTCGCCGGCCATGGCCTGGACGACAACGATTTCCTCTTCGACGGCGTGGACGCTTCCGGCATCTTGAACCAGGCCCAGAAGGAATATGTCCGGCTCGCGATTCCGCTGGATTCGATCGCCGCGTTTCAAGTGGAATCCCAAAATTTCAACGCCGATATCGGTATGACCGCCGGAGGCCAAGTCTCGGTGGCGTCGCCCTCCGGCACCAACAGCTTCCACGGCAGCCTGTTCGACTATTTCCGCAACACTGTTTTCGACTCGCGCTCCCCGTTTGACGGCTCTTCTCCCAGCCCCTTCCTGCTGAACCAATTCGGCGCGAGCATGGACGGGCCGCTAAAGAAGAACCGCACATTTTTCTACGCGAATTACGAAGGCCTGCGGCAGCGTCTGGGGCAAACGCAGATCGGGCTAGTCCCCAGTCCAACTTTTCTTGCTCAGGCCGAGACCTCCACTCCGACGCTCGATCCCATTTATTCCGCCTACCCGCGCGGCACATCGCCCACGTCCAATCCGCAGGTTTGGAATTATGTCGCGGGCGCCAACCAAGTGGATAACGAGGATTCCGGCATGCTGCGCCTCGATCAGCATTTCACCGATCGCACCACCGCGTTCCTGCGCTACAGCGCCGACGAAGCGGTCTATAGCATTCCCAGCGGCGCGCTCAACGTTCTGGCCCACACCGATACCAAGCTCAAGAACGGCGTGGTGGAGCTGTTCCACGTTTTCTCGACGGCCTTGGTCAATGAAGCCAAATTCGGCGTCAACCAGGATATTTATCACACCGCGAATCTCTCGCCGGTTCCATTCTCCGTTACCGTATCGAATCTCAGCTCGTTGACCGCGGACTCCACCACCGACGGTGTCGGAACCACGTTCTCCTATGTCGACGACATGACCTGGGTGAAGGCGCGGCACATCGTCAAGTTCGGCGTCGAGATTCGGCGCATCGACATGAACCAGGGCAATTCGCCTAGCGGCACGCTGACCTATCTGTCGCTCGCGAATTTCCTCGCGAATGACCTGGACTCCGCCACCTACACCTCGCTGCTTCCGCTGAAGCGGCTGCGCAAGACGCAGTTCTACGGCTATATCGAGGACCAATATAAAGTGACTCCAAACCTGACCATCAATGCCGGACTGCGCTACTCGTTCTTCAACGTGTTCCACGAAGTGTCCGATCGCGCGATCCCATTCGACTTTGCGACTTGCGGGGGATACTGTTCCCAGGGCAGTGTTTTCACCTATCCCCGGCATGACGACTTCGATCCGCGGCTGGGGATCGCATGGGCGCACGGCAAGACCGTTCTGCGCGCGGGCGGCGGAATCTATCACAGCGACGGCCAGGAAGACGATCAGAACCTGCCGATCGAAAATGATGTTCTGCGATACACGCTGTCGTCGGTTGCCACGCCGGGACTCCGCTTCCCGATCGATCCGTTTCTCGCCAACACCACCGGCATCGTGACGCCTCGCGACCTGTACCGTCATCGCAAGGATATGTACGTCGCGGCTTGGACGGCCTCCATCGAGCGAGCCCTTCCCGGGCATCTGGTTGCAACGGCCTCGTATCTTGGAAACAAGGGAACCAATATCCTGACCACCACCTATGTGAACACTATCAATCCGGCCACGAGCCTGCAGCCGTATCCGCAATTCGGCGTGGTTTCCTGGCGCGGCAACGACAGCAACAGCACCTTCCACGCGCTGCAGATGAACGTGCGGCGCGCGTTCCAGAAGGGATGGTTGCTCGCGGCCAACTACATGTGGTCGCATTCCATCAACGACGATGGAATCGGCGGCGGCGAATCCGATACTCCTCAGGACGTCTTCTGCCGCGCCTGCGAGAAAGCCAGCAGCGATGACGACGTGCGGCAGACATTCAATCTTTCCGCTGTGTACTCGCTGCCTTACAAATCCGGCCCGGCGAGTGGTTCCAAGCTGCCGCACGCCCTGCTGGGAGGCTGGCAAATGAGCGGAATCGCAACCGCTCGCACTGGTCTTCCCGTGAATGTAGTCTTGAACCGCGCGAACGCCTCGCTTCCCGATCAATTCGCCGTCTCCGGCTCGGAACGTCCGAAGCTGGTGCCAGGTGTTTCGCTCATCCCGCCAGGCGGTCAGACGCCCAACGATTGGATCAATCCGGCTGCCTTCGCGGTGCCTGAGCCGGGAACCTTCGGCGACGCCGGCCGTAACCTGGTGCGCGCGCCAGGTCTCTGGCAAGTGGATAGTGCCTTGGTCAAAGGCATTACATTGAACGAGAGACTGGTTTTGCAATGTCGCATCGAGGCCTTCAACGTCTTTAATCGCGCCCAGTATGGCAGCCCGCAAGCGAACCTTTCCACGCCCCTGACGTTTGGCGTCATCACCACTCCGGTGAATCAGGGCGCCACGGGAACGGGAACGCCCCGGCAGTTCCAACTCGCTTTGAAGCTGCTTTTCTGAGCCGGGTTCGACGTCCTCCAGGCCGGTACCCCCCAGCGTCCGAAGCAAGCTGTAATGATTCCCCCCATTTGGGCCGATAGAAAATACGAACATCACGTTGAAGACCATGTCCTTATCTCAGCCACCGCCGTAGCGGCTCCTGCCAGTTAACTATGAACGTCGCGCCAATACAGTTCGGCATTGTCGTCAGTTTTCTATCCATCGTGTTCGCCCTGGCCGGCACCGTGCTCAAGCGGCCGCAATTCGTCTTCTCGGGTTCGGCCACGGCGGTAATCTTGTCAGGCTTTTCTTTGCTGGCCTATCTGGCCATCCACAGCCTCCATTCAGATCCGATGTTACCCATCGCCACGCTATGTTTCTTTATCGTGGCGGCAGGGTTTATATTGGCTCAAACCAAACTCGCCGGCCACGGATCCACGCTATTGGGAAGCCTGGGCATCCTGTTAGCAGGCATCGCCGCCGTTAGCGGAATCAACCTGCTCACCGTGAAAGGCGCCGGCCTCGATTGGACCAGGTTACATCAGGTAGGCTTTCAAGCCGCGGCCGCATTTCTCGCGTTAGGCATCGCCATCAGCATCACCGGCTGGAGCATGACCAAGCCCGGCATTCGGGAGCCGATCTGGCTACCCTTCGGATCAGCCCTGCTGATTGTCGTGGTTCGACTGGCGATGTGGCACGCCTACTGGGCCGAGAACCAAGCCCCGGCCTGGCATTGGCTATCCAACGTCACGCTGTTGGGCGGTATATCGAGCGCCGCATTGTTCGGCGTAGTGGTTCATCTGGGCCTGAAGGCGCATTTACAGCGCGAAACAGTACGGCGCGTGAATCGAAAGCTGGAGGAAGAAACCGCCGAACGCAAGCTGGCGCAGGAATCCGCCCAAGCTGCCAACCAGGCCAAGAGCGAGTTTCTGGCCAATATGAGCCACGAGATTCGTACCCCTATGAGCGGCGTGCTCGGGATGCTGGACCTGGCGCTCGATACCAGGCTCGACGACGAACAGAGGGATTATCTCGTTACGGCCAAGGAATCGGCGGACGGATTGCTTTCGCTCATCAACGACATCCTGGACATTTCGAAAATCGAAGCCGGGAAGTTGACGCTGGAGGAAGTGAATTTCAGCCTGCGCGAAAGCCTGGAGCAGACGCTGAAAGCGCCCGCTGTTCGCGCCCGGCAGAAAGGCTTGCGTTTCGATTGGCGCGTCGATTCGAAAGTTGGCGACACTGTCGCGGGCGATCCAGCGCGGCTCCGGCAAATCATCCTCAATCTGGTGGGTAATTCCATCAAGTTCACCAACTCGGGCGAAGTGACGCTTTCCGTCCAGCCGGAGTCCCAAGAATCTGAGCGTGCCATGCTGCGGTTTACCGTTCGCGATACGGGTCTGGGCATTCCGCCGGACAAACAAGAGTCCATCTTTTCGCCCTTCACTCAAGCGGACAGATCCACTACCCGCAATTTCGGGGGCACCGGCCTGGGCCTGACTATCTCGCGCCGGCTGGTCGAAATGCTGGGCGGCCGAATTTGGGTTGAAAGCCAGCCCGGCCAAGGCAGCTCATTTCACTTCACGGCGCGTTTCGGCATTGCCGGCGATGCTCCAGCAAATTCGCGAGAAGTCTTTCACGCTTCCAGTTCCATTCACGTTCAATCTAAGGCCGTTCATTTCTGATATTGGTCCGCTGACCAGAAGAACCTGAGCCGCGCCGCCCAGGCATTCGATAATAAAAAGATGAGGTTAGGGGCACTCCTATTACTATGCCTTGCGGCCGCAGTTTTTCCGGCCAGCGCTCAGTCCATCAGCAGCGGTACGGTTCAGGGCACTGTGACCGACCCTTCTGGCGCGGTAATCGTAGGCGCACAGGTACACCTGGCGAATGGCGTAACCGGATTCCAGCAAACCACCACCACCGATAGCTCCGGCTCTTACCGCTTCACCAACGTTCCGATGAACGAATACCAGTTGAGCGTCATCATGGCCGGCTTTGCTTCTGCCTCGGAGCATGTGGACGTCCGCAGCACGCTGCCGGTCGCGGTGAATATCCCATTGAAGGTGGCTACTGAGGCGACCACCGTAACCGTGGAGGCGGCGGGCGCGCAAGTGGAAACGGATACTTCCACGCACCAGGATGTCGACCGCAGCAGCTTCTCGAAACTCCCCACCTTCGATCCGGGCGGCGGTTTAAATCAGGCCATCACCTATAGCACCGGCGCGGTGGCCGCCGACGCGAACGGTTTCTTTCATCCGGTGGGCGACCACGCCGACACCAGCTACATGATCGATGGGCAGCCCATCACGGACCAGCAGAGCAAGACATTCTCGACGCAGATCCCGCTGAACGCGCTTCAGAACATGCAACTGGTAACCGGCGCGGTGAACGCCGAGTACGGCGACAAGACCAGCCTGGTGGTAAATGCCACCACGCGGTCGGGCCTGGGAGCTACCAAGGCAACCGGAAGCATTGAATCCTCCTGGGGCTCGTTCGGAACTTACTCGGAGGACGCTACGCTAGCGTTCGGCACGCCGACTTTCGGGAATTTCATTGCGGTGAATGGCGTTCGATCGGGACGGTTTCTGGACACGCCCGAGTTCCTGCCGATCCACGATATCGGCAACAATGAAAGCATTTTCGATCGCGTGGATTGGCAGCCCACTCCCCTCGACGTGGTGCATTTCGATCTGTTCGCGGTGCGCAACTGGTTTCAAGTGCCCAACAGTTTCGGCCAGTTGTCGCAGGATCAAAAACAGCGGGTGCTGACCTGGAACATCGCGCCGGGTTATCAACATACCTTCAGCGCCCACACCTTGCTGACGGTGAACCCGTTCGTGCGGCGGGACCAAGCCAATTACTACGCCAGCCGGGATCCTTTGGCGGATACGCCGGTGACTGCGTCCCAGGGCCGCTTCCTGACCAATCTGGGAGTTAAGGCCGACATTGCGCATTCTCAAGGGCGGCATAATATCAAGGCCGGAGTCCAGATCCAGCAGTGGCGCTTGGACGAGGGCTTCCGATTCGGCATAACCGACCCGACCTACAATCCAGTGTGTCTGGACGCCGCCGGGAACGCTCTGTTGCTGCCGGGAGTCACCAATCCCAACGCGTGCGCCACCATCAACCCGAGCTATATGGCCAACCCCAATTTGCAGCCGGGAATCGTGCCGTACGATCTGACACGGGGCGGGTCGTTATTCAATTTCCACGCCCTCCACAATATCGGTGAATACAGCTTCTATATCACCGACGAGATCCATCTCGGCAAGCTAACCTTGAATGCCGGGCTGCGGGACGATCAGTACAACGGGCTGACATCGGCCAACGGGGTGCAGCCGCGCTTAGGCACTTCCTATCAGATTTTGAAGGATACGGTGATCCGCGCATCCTACGCACGCACGTTTGAAACTCCCTACAACGAGAATCTGATCCTGTCGAGCGGAACCGGCGGAGGGGGCCTGGCGACGAACGTTTTCGGCTCGCAGTCGGCCGCCCTCAAGCCGGGCAATCGCAACGAATTCGATACCGGGCTTCAGCAGGGCGTGCATGGCTGGTTTATCGTGGACGCGGATTACTTCTGGAAATACACGCACAACGCATACGATTTCAGCGTGTTCTTCAACACACCCATCACGTTTCCCATCGCCTGGCATAACTCTAAGGTGGACGGTGTGACGGGACGCGTCAGTACCGTCAATCTGCATGGATTTCAGGCCTATATGACGCTGGGACACACGCGGGCGCGGTATTTTCCGCCCGAAGTCGGCGGATTGATTCCGTTGAGCGGATACCCGACCAATGTGTTCCGCATCGATCATGACCAGGCTTATCAGCAGAATGTCGTGTTGCACTATCAACGACCGAAGAACGCCGAGTGGATCGACTTCACCTGGCGCTACGACAGCGGATTAGTGGTCAGCGGAGTTCCTGACGTGGCGGCCGCGCTCACTTTGACCGCGGCCGAGCAGGCCGACATCGGTTTTTCCTGCAACGGCGTGTTCGCGACCTACACCACTCCCATCACTACCTGCAATGGCGTAGGAAAGTCTACTTTGCTGACGCTGCCCCAAACCGGGACCGAAAACGACGACCATAATCCGGACCGTGTTAAGGCCCGCAATTTGTACAACGCCGGCATTGGCACCGACAACCTGTTCCACAGCGAGAAGGGCGGGCGCGTAACCTTGCGATTCACGGTCGAGAATCTCACCAACAAAGTGGCGCTGTATAACTTTCTGTCCACTTTTAGCGGCACCCATTTCGTCGCGCCGCGGACTTACCAGGCAGCCCTCGGATACGCCTTCTAGCGGACCCGGCCAGGCTGGTTAAGGTTAAAGGGGGTGGCCGCTTGTGCCGATGAGATGACTTGGGACAAGACCCTTGTCGAAGACCGACGACCTCAGCCTGATCAAGCGCCAGTTCTTGGCAAGTCTGAACCACGAGATTCGGACCCCACTCAGCGGCATCCTCGGCATGACCGATCTGCTGCTGGAAACACAGCTCACCTGCGACCAAAAAGAGTATGTGGACTCGACCCGCCTCTGCGCTGAAAACCTGCTTCAGATTATCAATGGCGCGCTCGAGTACTCCGCGCTTTCCGCCAATCATGTTCGGGTAGAGGAGACCGAGTTTCCGCTGCTCGAGACTCTGGAAGGCATTACGGCGGAATTCTTGCCCAAGGCCGAATCCAAGGGCCTGAAGCTAACACGGAATTTCGATCCGAAGCTTCCCGAAGCCGCCATTGGCGATGCGGTTCGTCTCCGGCAACTGCTGGTGAATCTGCTCGGTAATGCCATCAAATTTACCGATAAGGGCGAAGTTGAGCTCAGTGCTTTTGGCAGCCAGAACGACCAATCCACCGTATCGCTCACCATCGTGGTGCGTGACACGGGCATCGGGATTTCGCCCGACCGCGTCCGGTCCATTTTCGAAGGATTCCAAAGGCTGCACGATCCCGTCAGCGATCACAGCGGCCTGGGGCTTGGTTTGGCGGTCTCGCAGAAGTTGGCGATGTTGCTCCATGGCGCGATCACAGTTCAAAGCGAGCTCGGGCGGGGAAGTACGTTCTTCGTCGACATACCGCTCAGGCTGCCGTCGGAAACCGCAAAACACGAGCTGGAGACGGAAAAGGCGGGCGGCCGCATCCTGGTTGTGGACGACAACGCCATCGCGCAAACCATCGCCAGCCACGCGCTGGGGCGCAGGGGCTACAAGGTGCAGTGCGCCGGCGACGGGCTAGCGGCGCTGGAAGCTGCCTCACATGCTACTTTCGACCTAATTCTTCTGGATTTGCAAATGCCCGGTTTGGATGGCTTTGAGACGGCCGAGCGTCTGCACCAGATGCCGGCCTACGTTCAAACGCCCATCGTGGCCGTGACGGCCAACTGCTCGGACGACTATCAGGAGCGATGCCGTCAATACGGCATGCAAGGATTTCTTGCCAAGCCGGTCCGCACCAAGGACCTGGTTGAGACCGTCGAGCAATACTGCACGCCGGTCTTGGCGCCTAACTGAGCATTTGGCGAGCTACAATGAGGGTTGTTTCGCCTGGACCCTGGTCAAGTTTTTCGGGCCGAGATACTGCAACAGTTTGAGTGGCTGGAACACGGTTTCGGCACCCGCCACAGCCCAGCTTGGCCTACTGGCGAGAACTTGGCTACGCTTCGCCAAATTCATTCCAACAAAGTGATTCTGGCTGATCGGCCGGGCGACTTGGGTGAAGGGGACGCCCTGATCTCGAATACCCCTGGCCTCACTTTGGTGATCCGCACCGCCGACTGCCTGCCTATTCTGATCGCCGATCCTGAAAACCGGGCCATCGCAGCCGTCCACGCCGGCTGGAGAGGCACGGTCCAGCAGATCTTGCTCGAAACGGTCCGGGCCATGTCGGACCGCTTTGGAAGCCGTCCCCAGGATCTGGCGATCGCCGTTGGGCCTGCCATTGGCGAGTGTTGTTACGAAGTGGGTGCGGAGGTCGCGGAACAGTTTTCCGGCTTTTTTCCCAAGCTTCAGAGTCCGAAGGGAAAGGCCAGAATCAACCTGGCTGAGGCGTCCATTCGGCAGTTGAGACGAAATGGCGGCAGTTTGGGACAAATCGACCCCAGTGGCTTATGCACCCGCTGTTTGCGGGACTTGTTCCACTCTTATCGTAGGGATGGCAATGCAGCCGGAAGGATGTTCAGCGGAATCGGGATTCGACCCAGGAACCAATAGCTGGCAGGAAACATAAAAGGCGCGAGACTGTTCTCGCGCCCTCTATGCGAAGACCGGTTGAAGTTTAAGCCGCGTTTACAAGGATGTCGTCGAGGCTCTCCGTGCCTTCTTCCTGATTCTTATCAGCGATTTCCTGACACTGGATGCAATAGGCCGCCCAGGGCACAGCGTGCAAGCGCTTGATGCTGATATCTTCTTCGCAGTGCAGGCAGGTGCCAAAAGTGCCCTCATCGATGCGGTGCAGGGCCGCGCGAACGTTGCGCAGCAGGTTAGATTCGCGGTCCAAGTTTCGGATGGCGAGTTCACGCTCAGCGGCGTTTTGAACCTCGTCCAGGGCGTCGGGGCTCTTCTCGATGGTGATCCCTTCGCGATTTCGTAGCACTTGGGCCAGTTCCGCCTGTTTGGTTTCCAGGACTTCTTTAAATTTGTTTAACTCGGTCTTCGTCATAAGCTTAGCTCTCCTAATTCTTTTCTGCTTCTCTCATCAACACGTTTAGACGCGCGAGCCTTCAGAAAGGTTCAAACCGTTGCAGGTGATGACTGAACTATAGTGAACTCTGAAGTTTAGCGACCGGCGGCAGCGCCCGTCGGCCGGAGAGGTCAGCAGTCTAGCTCCAAAAATCATACCACAACGGCTAAGCAATTCAAGTACCACCCAAAAAAAATTTTGCACCGGCCATCCCGATCCCAAAATCCTCATCCTTCCAAACCCCTAGTCCTGCTTCTTATCGTCTCGATGCCATAAAACGTTTATGGCTTTTGTCACGAAAAATTGCGGTCTGCGATCCAGACCAGGATATACTGTTGTCCTTGTAAAACCTGCCGCGCCGAGTACCATCGCTTAACCATGCCGTCACCCAAATCTAAACAGCGTAGGTGGGTGGGCTACTTCTGTGCTCTCATCTTTTTTTTCTTGGGATGCGTGATTCTACCCTACCCGGGACTTCAAAACGATGAAGTGATCTTCGCTCCCTCCGACTACCAGGTCCCCGGCAGCTCGGTTTTCCACATTTTCAACGGACACGTCCCCGTCATGCTGATGAGTTACCTGGGAGCGCTGAAAACTTGGCTTTACTCCGGGATACTGGATGTCTTCCCGCCTTCCCGCTGGACCGTGCGGTTGCCGGTCTTGTTCCTGGGAGCCGTTACGGTCTGGCTTTTTGTCGAACTGCTGCAGGAGATCCAAGGCAGCTGGGCGGCCTGGCTGGGAGGGCTGCTGCTGGCCACCGACACCATGTTTCTGGTCACGGCTTGCTTCGATTGGGGCCCGGTAGCGATCCAGCATCTTCTAATCGTCGCCGGGCTGCTGCTGATAGTGCGATTCGTGCTGCGCTCCGGCCGCGCCGTTTTATTCTGGGGCTTCTTCTGCCTGGGCCTGGGGCTTTGGGACAAGGCGCTGTTTGAGTGGAACCTGAGCGGTCTGGCGGTAGCGGCGCTCATCGTGTATCCGGCTACGGTGCGGGCGCGGCTGACCATCCGAAACACGGCCCTGGCCGCCTGCGGGCTGGCCCTGGGCGCGCTGCCGTTGATCGTCTACAACCTGGTTTCCGGATGGCCCACCCTGCGTTCCAACTCGACGTTTCGCTTCGACGAGTTCGCATCGAAGTTCCGGTCGCTGCGCGGGACTTGGAACGGCAGCGCGGTGCTGGGCTATATCGCCAGCGTGCCGGGACAGGCGGGTCAGCCGCGCGCTGCCGGGAATATCCTGGAGCGCCTTTCCTACGCTCTGCACTCGCTCACCGGCGATCATCCCAAGAACCGCCTGGAATGGGCCTTCCTGGCGGCCGTCATCCTAACCGCGCTGTTGTGGCGAAGCTCGGCCTTTAAGAAGCTGCTATTTTTCTTGCTGGCGATCGCGGTGGCCTGGTTCCAGATGGCCATCACCAAGGACGCTGGCGCATCCGCCCATCACGTGGTCTTGCTGTGGCCGCTGGCTTATCTTTTTCTCGCCGTGGCGTTCGCCGCAGCCGCATCGCGCTGGGGCCGCGTGGGCGCCGGACTGGTAACTGTGGCCGTAGTCTATCTGGTTGCCCAGAATCTGCTGGTTACCAACCAGCATTTCTATCTATTCGCGCGCTACGGGTCCCCGCGCAGCTGGACCGACGCCATCTACGCGCTCTCCGGCGATTTGGGCCAAGCGCGAGCCTCTCAGATCGTGGTGGCGGATTGGGGAATCGTCAATTCGCTGATCCTGCTCCAGCGCAACCGGCTGCCGCTGGTCCTGGCGGATGAAAATTTTCTAGCGCCTTCCGAGAGCGGCTCCGAACGCCAGCGCGATCGCCAAAGGCTGGAGAGCGGCCTCTGGGTGGGCCACACACCGCCTTACCGGGAGATCAACCAAGTGAACGACAGCGTCATGAAAGCCGCGGCGATGTCTGGTTTTCACAAGCAAATCCTGCGGCTGGTTTCAGACAGCCACGGCAGCCCGGCCTACGAAATCTTCCGCTTCGCGCCTGGCGCTAATTGACTTGCGGCGCGGCTTTCTTGGCCGGCGGACGATTCGGGCGCTGCAGGTTCTGGAAAAGCTGCTCCAGTTGCGGCTCGGGAATTGCCAGCGACATGCTCATGACGTTGCCGGTGGTTTTCGTATCCAACGTGTCGAGCAGGCTGGAGACTTGTCCGGCCACGGCGTTGCCCTGACGGTTGGCCTGCAGCATACTGGCCACAAACCTGACCACGTCCACCAGCGCCTGAGCGTCTTTTTCGGATCGCGTGATGGCTTCGGCCGAAATGGTCACGGTGTCGCCGAAGCGAACGCCGCCGCTGGCCTGGTTGATTCCGCTGAGCACGTTGCCTTGCATGGCGCTGCCCACTCTGGGATCGGGCATCGCGCCGGCGAACTCGGAGAGCGGCACCAGCGTGACGAACCAGAAATCGTTCTTGGCGCTGACGTCGCCCACTTTCTTGACCAGGTCGCTGGGGGCGGGCGTACTGCTGCGCTGCCTGGTAAGCGCGGCCTGGACCGATGTCATGTCGCCCATCACAGCGCTGGATGCGTCCAGAAATGCGATGGCGTTGTCCGAATCGGGCGACGTGCTTCCGGAATAGGAATAGATGGCCGTTCCCTGGAAATTGGTGATGGCCGCGCCGTTCAGTTGCGCTGCTTTCTGGATCTTTTCGAGATCGAACGTCCCCTTGCCCAGCACCAGCCAACGGCTCTCGGGCGAACTGGATGCCCAATTCGACGCAATCAGCAGTTCGGTCACGTCGCGGCGCGGATCGAAGCCGGTTTCGGCGATCAATTTCTTGAAGCCCTCGTCGTTGAGTTGCATGTGCGAGAGCACGAACTGGCCGAATGCCGAGTCGCGCGTGCGATTCACTTGCAGGCCCGCGATCACTTTCGCGTCCGGCATAACCAGGCGCAGCAGGCCGGCGTCGGCGGCGCAAAGCGCGGCTGGAACGAGCAGGACGGTCAGAATCGGCAGGAAAAAGCGTGGCTTCGGCATAAAACCTCTCGTCTCGCACTACGAGCGTAGCATGCTGGAAGTTCCTTACTTGGTGCTCAGGTTGGAAGCCGCGACTAGTAGAGCAGCTTTACTTGATGGTTACTTTGGTGACGTTCCATAGGATCGCCGAACCGAGATAAACCACGTCTGGATCCTTGCAGCCGATCTCGTGGATTAGCCGTCCAGCATCGTCCTCTCCGCGGCCCAGGCTGGTCTGCGCCCACCCGACCACCTTGGCGCTGTCGAGATCGATCTTGTACAAGCGGCCGGACGTGCCGTCGGAGCTAAAGATATATTGCTTGCCGCCGGCGTCGGCTCTTGGGATGCACACACCCCAGGGCGCGCCAATGCCGGTGATGGATTTCTTGAAGTTGAGATTGTCGTCATACACCTGGATGCGGTGATTGTTGCGGTCCGCGGCGTAGACATTGTCCTGGTTATCGACCGCAACGCTGTGAACGATGTTGAACTGGTTGGGACCCGTGCCCCATGTACCTACCCATTTCAGCCAATGGCCGCCGGGCGCGATCTTCACCACGCGTGAATTGCCGTAGCCGTCGGTGACGAAGACATTGCCCGCGGAATCCCAAGCTACATCGGTAGGGCGATTGAAAGTGCCCACCCCGCCGTCCGGGTGCAGCCTTTTAACCATTTCCACAGGGTGTTCCTCCCGGCGCGCGGGGCCTTCAAAGCCGCGGCCCTCTTTTTCCACGCTCGCTTCCAGATAATCGATGGCTTCCGGCGTGCGTCCGAATTGTTCGAGCGGAACCGCCTGGGGACTGTATTTGACGATCATGCCCGAGCCTTCGTCAACCTGCCAGACATTGTCGTTCTTGTCAACCCGGACAGAGTGAGCGAAGGACGCGGCGTAATTGTGCGGTCCCCATTCCTTAACGAACTTGCCGTTCGGGTCGAACTCCCACAGCATAGCCGCAGTGCCACCGCGGGCGATGCCCTGCGGATTCGTGCGGGAATAAACAAAAATATGATTTTGAGAATTGACGTCGACGCCGACCGTTTCGCCCATGGTCATGCCAGGAACAAGAAGCTGAAGCACTTCTTCGGTGTAGTTCAGCTTGGGAGTCTTCGCGTCCAGCGCATTCTGCTCCTCTTGTTGCTGCCGGGTGGAAATCTGCGCCTGAGCATCCGTGAAACCACCTGCAATGAGCAGTCCAACCAACAGCGTGGCGAGTTTTTTCATCGTTCTCCTTTCCTGGTACTTCGTCATTGTTGCAAAACGCGATGCGCCATAGAATCGGTCATCCGCCATCGGCTTCAGACGCTGTCGGGAGTGCGGGCCGCACTATATAATTTAGGACTGGTGTTCCGATGAATCGCCGCAATCGACTAGCGTTGCTGTTCCTCTCGCTCGCCGCTCCATCGCTCTATTCGAGCGACACGGTGCTGATTAACGGCCACATTTACACTGGGAACGCGCAAAACCGGTGGGCCGAGGCGCTGGCGATCAGCGGCGATAAGATCGACGCCGCCGGCTCCAATGCGGACATCGCGCGCAACCGCTCAGCCAACACCAAGGTTATCGATCTGCACGGCAAAACGGTGATTCCGGGCATCACCGACGGCCACGTCCACCTTTGGTTCGGTGCGCTGGCGCTGCACGGATTTAATCTGTCCACGCCTGAGTCCAACATCACACCGAAGGATTCGGATTTGCTGCTCGGCAAAATCAAGAGCTACGCCGCCAGTCATCCCCAGGACCCTGTGATCTTCGGCAGAGTCAACTTCATCACCGAGTACATCGCTTCCGGCACCTCCTACAAGAAGCCCACGGTCACTCACGAGCTTCTCGATCGCGCCGTTCCCAACCGTCCGGTGGTGATTCACGACACCAGCGAGCACGCTTTGTGGGTGAATCAGAAAACGCTCGACCTGGCCCATATTTCCGACGCCCCTTTTCCGGACCCGTCCATCGAGGCGAATATTTTGCGCGACTCTCACGGTCATCGAACCGGCGTCGTCATGGAAGCAGCGATGGAGCTGGTGGAGCAGGCGCTGCCCGATCCTTCGCTGGAAGTAAAGTTTGAATGGCTCTCGCAGGCCATGCATTACCTGAACAGCTTCGGCATCACCAGCGCGACCATGGCCACCGGCAATCTTGCGGATATCGAGCTGTATGGCAAAATGCGCGATCGCGGGCTGCTGACCGTGAGAACGCGCACTGCCTTCGGCGCCGTCGCTGTGAACCATCACCTGACGCCACAATTCCTGGCCGATCTGGACAAAGCGCGCCGCCTCTACCACGATTCCTGGGTCTCGGCCAATCTAGTCAAATTCTTTTCCGACGGGCTTACCGACCCGCCCATCTACAAGCCCGAAGAGCTCCAGAAATTATATGTGGAGTTGGACCAGCGCGGCTATCAATTGATGACTCACTCCATCGGCGTCGCTTCCGCGCGAATGGTGCTCGACGCCTACCAAGCCACGGAGAAAATCAACGGCCCTCGCGACCGGCGCTTTCGCATGGAGCACGCCGACTACCTCAGCCCGGAGGATGTTCCCGCGCTTCCATCAATTGTCGGTGATCGCGAGCATGCAGCCGAGTTTCTGCTGCAATGCGGGAAGCTTGGACCACGTAAAGATCGATACCTGGAATAGCTTGCTGAAGGCCGGAGCCATGCTCACGTTTAGCAGCGATTGGCCGTGCACCTGGCCGCCCAGTCCCATGCTGGGGATCGAGGAAGCGATGACTCGCGAAGTCCTCCGCGACATTACGCCGCAGGGGCCGGTTGGGAAAATTCAATACGATCAGCCCGCCGAGAGGCTTTCAATCGAGCAGGCCGTGCTGGCTTATACCCGCGATGCCGCATACGCGAACTTCGCCGAAAAACTGACCGGCACACTCGAACCGGGCAAGTTCGCCGACCTCGCCGTTCTGTCGGACGACATTTTCTCCGCCAGACCACGCGACATCGGCAAGACGCAGGTGAGCATGACCATGGTGGGCGGCAAGATCGTCTTTCAACAATAAGCTTTAGACCGGGACTTGCTCGACGATCTCGATCCCATAGGCATCCAAGCCCACCACCTTGCGCGGATGGTTGGTCAGAAGACGGATGGTGTGCAGGCCGAGATCGCTCAAAATCTGCGCGCCGATGCCGCTTTCATGCTGCAATCTCCGCTGCCCGTCGGGGGTGGCGGAGTTGGCGTGATCGCGAAAGCCCGGCCCGCTCTGGTGTAGATAAACCAATACGCCGGCGCCTTCCTCGGCGATGCGCTGCAGCGAACTGCGAACCACGCGATGGCAGTCGCACGCGGTGGAACCGAAGACGTCGCCATAGATGCAGTGGGAGTGCATGCGCACCAGCACGTTCTCGCGTCCGCTGAGCTCGCCGTGCACCAGCGCCAGATGCCGCTCGGGCGTAGATTCCGGTCGGGAATACGGTGGTGGAATAGACAATGGTTTTGAAATCGCCGAACTCGGTGCGCAGACAGGATTCCGAGAGGCGCTCCACCAGTTGCTCGGTTTGCAGCCGGTAGCGGATGAGGTCGGCCACCGAAATCATGCGCAACCCGTGGCGCTCGCAGAATTCCTTCAGCTGCGGCACGCGCGCCATGGAGCCGTCGTCGTTCATGATCTCGCAGATCACGCCGCCGGGCCGCAGTCCCGCCAGCCGCGCCAGATCCACCGCGGCCTCGGTTTGCCCGGCGCGAACCAGCACGCCGCCCTCGCGCGCGCGCAGCGGGAAAACGTGGCCGGGGCGAGCCAGGTCGCGCGGACGTGCTCTTCGGATCGATGGCAACTTGAATGGTGCGGGCGCGGTCCGCCGCTGAGATTCCCGTGGTCACGCCCTCGGCCGCTTCGATGGATTCGCAGAACGCGGTGCCGAATCGCGAGGTGTTCCGCGCCGACATCAGCGGCAGATGCAGAGCGTCGCAAACTCTTCGGCCAGCGACAGGCAGATCAGCCCGCGGCGCGTGCGTGGCCATGAAGTTGATGATTTCCGGCGTGATTTTTTCGGCCGCAATGGTGAGATCGCCTTCGTTCTCGCGGTCTTCGTCATCGACCACGACCAACATCCGGCCGGCGCGAAATTCTTCGATGGCTTCCGGGATGGAAGAGAACGGCATGGCAAGGTCCTGTAAGTATCAGGATAGCAACCTGGGGCGCGGCAGCACGTGTGCCGCTGGTTTTAGAAACCCAGCTTCTTGTCCAGCTCTTCGGTCACCTGGCCTAGATTTTCCGGGTTTCGCAGGACGTTGCGCAAGCCGTCGTCCGAGTAGTTCTCGTACAGGGCATCGGCGGCGGCGAGCGAAACATTGTAAGCGGTGCGCGCTTCGCCGGCGCTCATGACGCGACCAATCCGGATGCAGTTCTTCGAGACGCGGCAGCTGATGCGCGCGCGCCATTTTCTGCAACTGTTCGCGGGCCGCCGGCTCCAGCTTGTCGCCCGAAAGCTTTTGCGCCAGACCCTCCTGCAGCCAAGCGGGCCAGGGAACTTCGCCCGAAGGGATGCTGGTCAGGCAGGCGTGTACCAGCTCGTGCGCCAGGCCCCGCCGCATTTGAGAGCCGACAGTTTTCTCGCCAGTCCAGGCGATGTGAATGCGCCCGTCATACCAGCCGCCGCTCCATTCCGCCGCTCCGGTGCTGCGCAAATAGGTTGCGCGATCCAGCACAATGGCGACGATTCGCTCGCTCGTGGAACACCCCAGCTGACTCGAAATGCGGCCGTATTCCTCATCCAGCATGTCCAGAATCGCGCGTGCCGCGTCCACCGGAACGGCCTGCCGCGCGTAGCGCAGCGCGATGTGCATGCCTACCAGCCGCTCGCTGGCCGGGTCCGCCGCGGCCTCGCGCTTGGCGCGATCGTAAATGCCCTCCAGGCTCGGATTGGGCGCGAGATCAAGCGACTGTTTCCAATATCCGATGGCGGTATCGAGCTCGTCCATCCGATATGCCGCCAGCCCCGCCAGTAGCAGCACGTTGGCATTATTCCGGTAGCGTTCCACCGCCGGTTCGAGAATCTCGAAGGCCTGCTGAGGCTGATTGGACTGGAGCAGATCCCGCGCTCGCTCGATTTCCGGATCGCGGGCCCATGTCGCGCTCTTCGCCCGATTGGTAGTAGCCAGCGTGCGTGGCGCGGCAACCGGCTCCGTGGCTGGCGCCGACAAGCGCCCTTTCTCAAACACGTCCAGCCCCGCTAAAGCAGAACTGGAAACGTAACCGACAATCTCGCTCGCCCCGTTCTTCGCCGCGATCTTGATGCAGTCCGATCCGTCCGACAGGCGGAAGCGAATCTCCACCGGCGTGCCTGCCGGAAGATTGGCGACCACCGCATCATGCGCTTCGCAACCCGACCGGATCGGTGTTTCGCCCTGGCGAATCGTAAGGGCGGCGAAAAAAATGAGAACGGGACCCACCACCCCGATGCTATGGTCACGCGCCGATTAAAGCCCTCCGGCGAAGGCCCGAAAATAAAGGGAAAAACGCGCGCCCGAGCGATTGAGATGCCTTATTACTTTAGGATTAGTGTGTCGTCCTTAGCCGGCTCAGTCACTTTACGTAGCGCTCCGTACCGTCTTTCCAGGGGTCGTAGGTCTCGGAGAACGCCATGCGCTCGGAGGTGGAGGGATGCGTGTACATATGCCATGGGTCACTTCAAGACCGTAGCCGATCGGCTTGATGTTGCTTATTTCGGCTGTAGGTGTTCACTACCCGAGCTATTGGATGGCGACGGTCACCGCGACACTGGCGGCGCCATCCTGCGACACCACCAGCGGCACGTTGGCGCCCGGCGTAATGCCCGAGGGCACGACCACGTTGATCTGGTAGAGGCCGACGAACTCCGGAGCCAATCCGGCGAACGCCGCCGGTATCGCGATCCCGCCGATGGTCACCGTAACCGGGCTCGCGGCATTCGATACCGGGGACAACGGGGTCGCCAGTCCGCGGCCAGCGGCGGTGCGACCTCGCCTAATCCCGTGCAGTAGATCAACAGCGTGTCGCCCGCGCTGGCCGGGTTCGATGGACTGTTCACGAAGTAGGTTCCGTCGGGTTTGACCGCCACGATCGCTCCCGGTCCGGTTCCGCTTTGGTCTTGGGTAAACACCGCGGGCTGCGCGGCGGCGAGCACCACGGTTTCCGGAATCGAGTTGACACCCTGCTGGACGATCAACTCCTGCGGCACCCCGATGGGCAGATCGTAAGGAACGATCGCGTTGATCTGAGTGGTCGAGGCCACCTGCAGCGGCAGTGCCTCTCCGCCCAGCAGGACTTGCGTGCCGCCGAGCGTGGTGGGATACGGCGAGTTATCGTTTTCGGCAGGCGTGCGGCCAGATTGCGCCCGAAAATCGAGATGCGGTCTCCGGGAGCCAGGGGCGCCACGGCGTAGCTGGCCGAGTTCACCGCGCCTCCGGCATTCACCACCGGCATGGTGGGATTCGCGGCCAGCGTGCCCAGCACTCCCGCGGAGCCGTATAGCGCGGGCGAAAAAGATGTCGCCAGCAGAGCCACTGTGGCCGGACCGGCCGAGGCGATCGAGCGCGGCAGCCAGGTACCCGACCATTGTCCCGCTCCCGAAGAAGTCAGCGGCACTCCCAGATCGCCGCCGGGAAAATACGCCATCACCGCGCCCGAGGTCAGCGGCGTACCGCAATCGTCCACCACCTGCGCCTGCAGCGGCACCGGGATTCCCGCGGTCTGGACGAATCCGCCGCCCAGGTTGGTGATCACCGGCAGCAATTGCGTGGGCTTGCAGGAGGAGCCCTTCACCACCAGCAGAACCTCCGCCAGATTGTCGGTGTTGGTCTCGTTGATGTGCAGATCGAGCGATCCCAGATACACGCCGGGCGCGAGACCGGCCGAGTTCACTGCGATGCTTTCGATCAGCGGCTGCTCGGAGGTCAGCGTGGTTCCCGAAGAGGTCGCCGTGAACCAACCGTTGCCGCTTGCGAAGGCGATGCTGGCGCCGGCGGTCAGGGTCAGGTTGGAAGAACTCGAAAGCTGCAGGGTCTGCGACGGGGGATTCGATCCTGCCGCCGCGACGAACACCAGCGCGTTCGTTGAAGAGCCGGCGGGGGCGGCGGAGGAAACTGTGAGCGTCACCACCACCGATTGCATGCCGTTCACCGAGCCGGACGAGGTGAACTGCACCAGGCCGATAAGTGCCCAGGGCCAGGCCGGTGGGGTTGACCTGAACGCTCACCTGCGAGGGTCCGGAAGCGACCGAGCCGGAGGCGGGTGTTACGCTCAGCCAGCTTCCAGACAAGCTGGAAGCGGTGGCAGTGAAGGAAAGCGATCCCGATCCGGCATTCGAAATCGTGATGGATTGCGCGGGCAGCGCGGTCGGGCCCCTTCCGGCGAAAAATTGGAGCCCACTTTGCGACAACGTCAGGTAGGGTCCGGGCGCGGCCAGCGCTAGCGTGACCGGCACGTTCAGAAGCGTGGATGGTCCTTCGCCCACGCTGGGCGACAGGGCGATGGCGACATTGGCGGTGTAAGTTCCCGGTCGCCAGGCCTTGCGGATCATACGGCGGCGACGGCGACTCTGAAGACGCGGCGATGTTGCCGCTGGCGACGGGGATGGTGATCCAGCAGTTG
>CAVXJU010000097.1:0-11412 GCA_963761935.1 Terriglobia bacterium
GGGGATCATCGGGTTGGGACTCTGGGTGGCGTTCCTGGGCTGGTTGCTCACTCGTACCCGCGTTGTTTTTGCCCCCGGGCCCTGGTCCACCAGCCGGAGGCTGCTCTGGTGCCTGGTGATGTTCAACTTCGGGACCGCTTGGATCGGAACTGGCCTGCTGACTTCGATCCCCATGACTCTGTTTCTGATCCTGGGTGCAGGCTGGACCGCCGTACCCCCAGTTCCCGAACCGCAGCTTTCGCGCAAGCGACTGCGCGCGGTCTATCCTGGCGCATCGCCAGTGCCGGCGATGCAGGGATTGCGCGCCCGGTAATCCGGAATCTTCGATGCGGCATAGCCTGACTCTGGCGGCCAACGCCACTCCGCTCCGAGGCGGACAAGGTCTCAACCTGTATCATATGGCGACCGAACTCGGGCGGCACTTCGACTTGCGGCTATTCTGCCAGGGGCCGCTGGCCGGGGTGGAGACCGAAGTGGTGCCGCCCGCCAGGTTGAGCGGCTGGATCGGCCGCACCCCCGTAGTACGGCGGCTCGGAGCCTTGCAAACTCAACTTTCCGAGCAGCACTTCGACCGCTATGTGGCCGGGCATCTCCGGCCGGCCCAGCTATTCCAGGGCGTAACCGGGCAGTGCTTGGAAAGCTTGGAAAGCGCAAGCAAGCTGGGCTGCCGGGTGGTGCTGGATTCCATCACCGACCATATCGACTACTTCATGGAGGGGCAGAAGCGGGAATGCGGCGCCTTCCAGCTACCGCCGCCGATCAACGAGACAGTTCGCCGGCGCATGCTGGCCGAGTACCGGAGAGCGGACCTGATTCGGGTCATGTCGGAACATTCCAAGCGGACTTTCGCCGAGCGGGGAATCGAGAAGGTAGTGGTGGTGCATCCGCCCACCGATGTCTCGGAATTTCCCCAGGCTACTTTTGAAGAACCCAAGTTTCGCATCAGTTTTGTGGGCATGCTGGCGCCTTGGAAAGGATTTCAATACTTGGTCCAAGCCTTTCAGGCGCTGAATCTTCGCGACAGCGAGCTGATTTTCTGGGCTGGCACCGGGAGCCGTCCGGTGGCGCGCTATTTTGAGGAGCACACCCGCAAGAATCCCAACATCGAGCTGCGGCCGGTAGAAGTACGCAGCTGTTATGGCGAAGTGTACGCCAAGTCCAGCGTGGTGGTGCATCCTTCCTTGTCGGACGGATTCGGTTATACGGTGGCGGAAGCCATGGCCAGCGGGATTCCGGTCATCGTAACGCGCAGCACCGGAGCTGCCGATCTAGTAGTGGATGGGCAAAACGGATATGTGGTGCCTCCCCAGGACGCCGAGGCCATTCGGGACCGCCTGGCGCACTTGGCTGCGCATCCGGCCTTGCTCCGCCAGATGGGGCAAGCGGCGCGCGACACCATGCAATCCCGCAACGGCCGGCACTGGCTGCGCTACGCCGGCGCCATGCAGCAACTGCTTTCCTGATCCTCGAAGAGATTTTGCGAGCTTATGTCCGATTTGACAGCCGTCATCTTGTGCGGAGGCAAGGGCGAACGATTGAAGCCCTTCACCGATCATTTGCCCAAGGCGCTGGTGCCGCTGCGGGACAAGCCGCTGCTGTATCATCTGATGAACTACCTGGCGCAATCGGGTATCGCGCGATTCGTGCTGTGCGTCGGCTACAAGGCCGAATGCATCGAACAGTTCGTGCGGGACCAGGCCAAGCCGCGCTGGAAAGTGGAGTGCGTCAATTCAGGAGACGCCAGCATGGCGGACCGCATCCTGGACGCGCAGCCCTACATACCCGGCCGCGGGCTGATCTGCTACGGCGACATTTTGGCCAACGTGGATCTGGCGGCGCTGGAAAGCCAGCATAGCGCGAGCGGCGCGCTGGCCACCATGACGGTTTATCCGCTGCACAGCCCGTTCGGCATCGTTCAGTTCGACGACGCCCAGCGGGTGACGGAGTTGTCTGAAAAGCCGGTGCTGCCTTACTGGATCAATATCGGATTCATGCTGTGCGAGCCGGAGGCGCTTTGGATTTTTCCGGCGGCAATCGGACATGATGGATTTTTCAGGCGCACTGGCGCAGCCAAGGGCGCTTGCAGGCTTATCCGCACCGCGGCCGGCATCTTACCATCAATACTGAGAAGGAGAGAAAGGCGGCGGAAGCTGAAATGGCAGATTTTGCGACCGTCATGGATTACCGTTCCATATGAAGAATAAACGCATACTCGTGACGGGGGGATCGGGATTTATCGGATCGCACCTGGTTAAGAGTCTCTTGGAGGCCGGCGCCAAGGTAGCGATCACCGTGCGCTACAGCAACGTGGTCCAGAACGTTCGCATCGCGGATTTCTGGCACCACTCGAGGTGATCGAGGCCGATCTGCGCAACCGCGGCGCCTTAGAGGCCATTCGCCGCTTTGAGCCTGAGATCGTGTTCCATCTGGCCGCTTACCAGCACGTGGGGCAAAGCTTCGTCCAGGTGGAGGAATGCTTCGACGTCAACGCCAAGGGTACCGCCAACGTGGTGGACGTCTGCGACGGCGTGCCCAAGTTCGTCTATATCGCGACCTCGGAAGTCTACGGTTACCAGGAAGGCGTGCCTTTCGTGGAAACCATGGAGCCGAATCCGCAGTCGCCGTATTCCATCACCAAGTACGCCGGGGAACTGTATTGCCGGATGAAGCAGCGCATGGGTTCCAAGACCGCCATGATTCTGCTGCGGCCATTCAATGCCTTCGGCCCCTATCAGAGCACCAAGGCGATTATTCCCGAACTGATTCTCAAGTGCCTGCTGGGCGAGCCGATTGTAACGACTCCCGGCGAGCAGACGCGCGAATTCAACTTCGTCACCAATTTGACCGACGGCATGATCATGGCGGCCGAGCATACCGGCGAGATCGAGGGCCCGATGAATATTGCCGGCGGCGAGGAAGTGGCGGTTCGCGACCTGGTCCGCAAGATCGCCGAGATCACCGAAACGCGGTCGCGGATTGATATTGGCGGCCTGCCATACCGTCCTAATGAGATCTGGCGCATGCGCGGCGATTGCACGCGCATCGGTCAAGTGTTAGGTTGGAAGCCGAAAGTGAGCCTGGAAGAGGGGTTGAAAATCACCGTGGACTGGTACCGCGATCAAATCGCCCGCGGGAACCCGGTGGTGTCTACCTCCTAGCGCTCCTGTAGCCGCATGCTTCCGGATAGGCCCCGGTCGAGCTGGGGCTGGCCGCAGGGTTTTCGATTCGATTCCAAGGTTGGCATGAAGATTCTGATCGCCACGCCGCATCGTAACATCGTCGGCGGAGCGGAAACCTATGTGCAGGCGCTGCTGCCGGCCTTGGCTGCGCGCGGCCATCAACTGGCTGTCCTGTGCGATCATCCGCTCGACGGCCATCCGGATACGACCATCGATGCGCGCTGCCCGGGATTGCAGTTTTGGTACTCGACCGGGATGCGCGGCGGCGGGCGGGAATTCGACCGGCTGGTGGACTGGAAACCCGACGTTGTCTATTCCCAGGGCTTGGAGTCGCCGGATATTGAGCGGCGCTTGCAGCGGCATTTTCCCTCGGTTCTGTATGCGCATGCCTACTATGGAGCCTGCACGACGGGGCGGAAGTGTCATGCGTTCCCGGTCATCGAAACCTGCACGCGGAAATTCGGCCCCCCCTGCCTGCTGCTGCACTACCCGCGGCGCTGCGGTGGCCTGAATCCGGTGTTCACCTGGCAGCTATTTCGCCAGCAGAGCAAGCGTCATGCGATGCTAGCCCACTATCGAGGGGTGCTGGTGGCCAGCCGGCACATGTACTCGGAATTCCAGACCCAAGGAGTAGACGCTAGAAATCTGCACGTGCTGCGCTTGCCACTGCTCGATCCGCCGGCCGCATCCCCGCCCGAGTGGCGCGACCCTTCCGGCCGCTTGTTATTCCTAGGACGCCTGGTCGACGCCAAAGGCGCGGAAGTCTTAATCCGGGCCATGCCTGGCGCCGAAGCACGGCTGGGGCGCAGGCTGCATCTCACCATCGCCGGAGACGGATCGGAACGCGCCAAGCTGCAGAACCTGGCGCAGGCGCTCGGCATTTCCGCCGACTTTCTCGGCTGGATCGAAGGATCCCAGAAACTCCAACTGGTGCGCGAGGCCGATCTACTGGTCATGCCCAGCCTGTGGCCAGAGCCCTTCGGATTGGCCGGGATCGAGGCGGGAAACCTGGGTGTTCCGGCGGCGGGATTCGCGGTGGGCGGAATCCCGGATTGGTTGATTCCCGGCCAAACCGGCGAACTCGCTCCAGCCGATCCTCCCAGCGCCGAAGGCCTGGCGGAGGCCATCGCCAGAGCGTTAGGCGATCCGGAACATTATAATCGTCTGCGGCAAGGGGCTTTTGTATTCAGCCGGCAGTTCAGTATGGAAACACATCTAAGTGAATTGGAAGCGGTGCTGGCCGCCAATGCTTCACTATCGAATACGCCCGACCCGGTCTTATCTTCCACTCAAGCTCAATAAGCGCGAGGCCAGCGTGGCTACGGATATTTTGATTCGTGTATGGACAATCTGCTGTTGACGGCCGAGCCCGTGCCGGAATCCACACGTCCGACGCCCCCCGAAACTGGCACGCGCTGGCACATTATTACTTGCGAGTATCCACCGCAATCGGGCGGAGTCAGCGATTACACGTACCTGGTGGCAAAGGGACTGGCGGAACTCAACGACCAGGTCCACGTTTGGCGCCCCACCGCATCCGGTAAAGCGCCGGAGGTGCCGGGTGTAACGCTACACTCGGCCGGCAAATTTACACCCGCCGATCTGCGGGCCATGGGCGCGGAACTAGACCAGTTTCCGGGACCGCGCCGGCTGTTGGTCGAATGGGTGCCGCATGGGTTCGGGTATAGATCGCTGAACCTGTTTTTTTGCGTATGGCTGTGGAATCGATCGGCGCGCCGCGGCGACACGGTCGAGTTGGTGGTGCATGAGCCTTTTCTGCCATTCCGGAGCGGCCAGTGGCGCCAGAACGCCGGGGCGGTGGTGCAACGCCTGATGACCATCGTCTTATTGCGCGCGGCGCAGCGGATCTGGTTGTCTACTCCGGCGTGGGAATCCAAGCTCCGGCCCTTTGAAATCGGCCAAAAGCGGGCTTTCGAGTGGCTTCCGTTACCGAGCAATGTCGCTCCGGCAGACAATCCCGGGGCAGTCCTCGAAATCCGCCGGCGCTACGCCAATGGCCGCTTGCTCATTGGGCATTTCGGCACCTTTGGCGCACCGATCACCCAGATATTGGAAGCAGTCATTCCTCTGCTGGCGAAGCACACCGGCCAATTTTCGCTGGTGCTGATTGGCGGCGGCAGTAACGCATTCCGTGAGCGCCTGATTCAAAGCTATCCTGAACTGGAAGAGGTTGTCCACGCCGCCGGGCATATTGACGCGAACCAGGCATCGGAGCGCCTCTCAGCGCATTTCAGCGCCTGCGATTTAATGCTCCAACCTTATCCGGACGGTATCACGACGCGCCGCACTAGCGCCATGGCGGGACTGGCGCATGGGCGGCCCGTGGTGACGACGGCGGGAGTTCTTACCGAGCCGTTGTGGGCGGCGTCCAGGGCCGTGGAGCTGGCCCCGGCCGGAAACGATCAGGCCTTTGTGGATGCGACTTTGCGAGTATTGAACGACGGCCAATATCGCAGCACGCTGGCTGAAGCCGCGCGAGAATTGTACCAGCGTCAATTCGATATCCGGCATATCGTGACATTGCTTCGAGCCAGGCCATGAGAGCCTACATTCAGGAAGAATTCGAAAGAACTGTCCAAACGTTGGAGCGGCTATCGACGAGTGTTGCAATCGCCGACGAGCTGGAAAAAATCGCCCACGCCTGCTGTGCCGCCTTGCGAGCGGGCCACAAAATCATTTTCGCCGGTAATGGCGGAAGCGCCGCCGAAGCGCAGCATCTCGCCGCGGAGCTAGTCGGCCGGTTCAAATTCGATCGTCCCGGCTTGGCTGCGCTGGCGCTGACTACCGACGCGTCCAACCTTACCGCCATCGGAAACGACTATGGGTACGAGTGTGTGTTTGCCAGGCAGCTCGACGCACTGGGCGTGGCGGGCGATGTCTTCTTCGCTCTCTCCACTTCCGGGACATCGCCGAACGTGCTGCGCGGTCTCGAGGCCGGGCGCCGAAAAGGACTGCTGACGGTGGGCTTGACCGGCGAGGGGGGCGGAGCGATGCTTCCGCTGTGCGATTATTGCATCCGCATACCCTCGCTCGACACGCCCCAGATCCAGGAAGGCCACTTGGTAGCCGGCCATATCGTCTGCGGCCTGATCGAAAGGAACCTGTTTGGTGCTGACTGAACATCCCGCCGCGTGCAGCACCGAGCGCGGGATTAAACCAGTGCGCGTGGCGCTGGTGTGCGACTACCTCGAGGAACAATGGCCGAGCATGGATCTGATGGGAGACATGCTGGCCCGCTACCTGGCCGGGGAGCATTTCGAAGAGATAAAAGCCGAGCAACTCCGCCCGCCGTTACGCGCCCGGTTCTCCAAACTCCCGCTGGCGGGACGCCGTGGATATCTTCGCAACGCCGACCGGCTTATCAATCGCTTCGTCGATTATCCGAACTGGATACACGGCCGCGAGGACGGTTACGATCTTTTCCACCTGGTCGACCACAGCTATTCGCAGCTCGTTCATCGTCTCCCAGCCGGGCGCACCGTGGTCACCTGTCACGATCTCGATACCTTTCGATGCGTGCTTGAACCGGAACGCGAGCCCCGGCCGCGTTGGTTTCAGGCCATGACAAGGAGCATTTTGCACGGATTCCAAAAAACGGCCCAGGTCATCGCAGTCAGCGAGTCCACGCGGCGGGAACTGATCCGTTTTGGGCTTTTCCCGAAGGAACGAATCACGGTGATACCGAACGGAGTCCATCCTGCCTGCTCGCCGCAAACGAACGTTGCGGACGGCGAACTGGCGAAGCTTTTACAGGTTGACGCCCAGGTTCCGGTTATCGCGAGCGTAGGGAGTACTTTGCCGCGCAAGCGCTTGGATGTGCTGTTGCGCGTTTTCGCCGCGGTTCGGCGCCAGTTCCCCGGCCTGCGGCTAATCCGCGCCGGCGCGCTAACGGCCGAGCAACGCCAGCTGGCGCATGAATTAGGAATCGAGGACGCCATTACAACACTGCCTTTCTTGGAGCGCGACTTGCTGGCTGCTTTGTACCGCCGGGCCACGCTGCTGCTGCAGACCTCTGAAGCCGAAGGTTTCGGTCTTCCAGTAGTGGAAGCGATGGCGTGCGGATGTCCGGTGGTTGCGAGCGATATCCCGATTTTGCGCGAAGTGGCGGACGCCGCCGCGGCTTATTGCGCCGTCGGCGACGAAGCGGCTTGGACCGGTACGGTGGCCGGCTTGCTCCGCGAAAGCTTCGAGCAGCCCAGCGCCTGGGATGCCCGCCGTGAGTTGGGAATCAAGCGCGCGGCCCGATTTTCGTGGGCTGAAAACGCGCGCCAGACGGTAAAGGTTTATCGCATGATCGCCGAACAAATTCCGGTAAGCGCCCAATGAATCTTCCCAAAGTTTTGTTTCTGGTCGAAGGAAACACCGACATCCGTTTTGTGACGGGACTCAGCGAGATTTCCGACTTGACCATGGCGGTGCCCAAGGTGACCTATAACGGCAGCGGCTTGAAGGAACGCGTGCGCGCCAGCGGCGCTCGTCTCCAGGTTCAAGAAATTCCCGGGGGCCGGTTGGGGTTTCAACTCCGCTCGTTTCTGTGGCTGCTCCAGCACGCGCGCGATTTCGACGTCCTGCTGTGCCAGGAGGTTCTGCGAGGCGCGTTCAACGGCACGCTAGTGGGATGGCTGAGGAACACGCCGGCCGTTACTTATATGGGGATCTCTCCCATCGAGTATTTCCGCTGCCGGCGCGAGCGCGGACAAATCGGTCCGCTTACGGCCTGGATGGGCGAAGCGGTGATCCGCTTTCTCATGACCTTCAACGGCAGATTCGCCACTCGCTGCCTGGCCATGGGGCCGTACCTTCGAGACGTCGCCCTGCGCTATTGCCCCCGCAGTCAAGTGGGCTTGTATTACGGCGTGGATACGGACGCCTTCTCGCCCGCCACCCCGGAGGAGCGCGTCCAGTTGCGGCGCAGGCGCGACCTGCCGCTCGACAAATTTGTCATTTTCCTTTCCAGCCGCATCAGCCATGAGAAGGATCCTGAAACCGTGCTGCGCGCCACCGCGCTGGCCCGCTCCAAGGGACTGGATGCGGTTCTCATCAATCTCGGCGGCGGCTACCAGGACTTCTTGAAACTGGCGCGCGAGCTCAATCTGGAAAACGCCGGCGAATGGGTGCTGGGCCGTCCGGCCGCTCACCCGATCACGGAAGTGCCCGACTATTTCCGGAGCGCGGACGTGATGGCGCTGGGATCCCTGGCTGAGGGAGCGGCATACTCGACGCTAGAGGCGTTGTCCTCGGGCACGCCCGTGGTTTGCACCGACGTAGGCGGCATGCGGGTCCAATTGAAGGGTTACGCACGCCTCACCCCCCGCCAGGATGCCGAAGCGATGTGCAACGAGTTTCTTTGGATCGCCGCGAATCGGCAAGCCGCCGTGGAGCAGGCTTTAAAAGGCCGCCAATACGTCATTCGCGATTGGAACAGTAAGAAGGCCTTCTCGGACTTAGCCGTGGTTTTCGAAGAAGTGGCGCGTAAACGCGGTAAGGTGGCGGAACAAGCGGCATGAAAATCGCCTTTGCCGTGCATGACTATCGCCGCCGGGAGGGCCACAGCCGTTATGTGGTGGAACTGGCCACCCGGTTTGCGAAGTCGCATGAAGTGCACGTTTTCGCCAACGAGATTGAACCCGAGGCGGGCAGCGGCATTCATTTCCATCGCGTACCCGCCTGGCGGCCCAATGCGCTCAGCAGCATATTATCGTTCGCCGTCATGGCCACCGTGCGAGTGCGCGGCAAGTTCGACATCATCCACAATCAAGGGCTATGCGGATTGCGAGGCAACGTTTTCACCGCTCACATCTGCAATCGCGCCTGGCAGAGGGCACTGCGAGACGCGGCCGGCACGCTTTCGTTCCGCGAGTGGCTATCCGGGACAACCTTGAGCGCTCTGGAACATGCCTCGTACCGCTTGGCTGGAAAGCGGCACATCATCGCCGTATCTCGACGCATCGCCGCCGATCTCGAGCGGTGTTATGGTCTGAAGGCGCCCACCAGCGTCGTTTATCACGGCGTCGATTTGGACGCCTTCCAGCCCGCCCGGCAGAATCCGGTGCGGGCTCAGATTCGCGCCGAATGCGGCCTGTCCGAGCAGGATTTTGCGTTCCTGTTTGTCGGAGACATGCGCAAGGGCGGCCGGCAATCCATTCAGGCGCTGGCCAGCGTGCCGTCGGCGAAGCTGGTGTTCGTTTCGCGCAGCGACGCTACACCCTACCGCGCGCTGGCAGGCGAGCTCGGCCTGAGTAGCCGGGTTCTGTTTGCAGGCACCAGCCGCCAAGTTGAGAAATATTACGCCGCCTGCGACGCGTTCGTGCTTCCCACCCATTACGATTCGTTCGCCATGGTGGTCACCGAAGCCATGGCCAGCGCGCTTCCGGTGATCGTCAGCCGCGAAGCGGGCGCCGCGGAGCTTATCGAGCCGGGAGTCAACGGGCTGCTGCTCGACGATTTCAAGGATCCCGCCGAACTCGCCGCCAAGATGCGGTTGCTGTGCGAAGATCGGGCCGCGGCGGAACGTATCGCGCTGGCCGGACGGAAGACCGCCGAGAGCTATTCGTGGGATGTGGTTGCGGCCAGGACCATGGCCGTTTATGAAGAGGTGCTCAGCCAGCGCGCGGGGGCCGGTGTTGCGGCCGGCGTCGAGGTTGCCGCCAAACGCCGCGCCAGTCCAGCGGACTAATGAAACAGAAGCGATGAGCCGAAAGACGATCGAGGTCATAATTCGGCTGGGTGCGTTGAGCACTCTCATAAGGAGGTGGTGTCAATGAAGATCATCATTACGGGAGGAGCGGGCTTTATCGGCTCCAATGCAGCCAGCCGGTGTCTCGACCGGGGCGATCATGTCGTGATCGTGGATAACCTGTGCCGCGAAGGAGTCCGAAAAAACCTGGCGTGGCTGCGCTCGAAAAGTTCCTTTGAATTCGCGCAGCTCGATGTCCGCGATGCCGCGGGCATGGCACAGCTCTTTCGAGAACATCGGGATGCGGACCGGGTTTTGCATTTGGCCGCTCAAGTGGCGGTGACCACTTCGGTGACCGATCCGCGCTCCGATTTCGAGGTCAATGCGCTCGGCACGTTCAACGTTCTGGAAGCCATGCGCCTGGCCGGAATGAATGCCCCCATCCTGTACTCTTCCACCAATAAAGTCTACGGCGAGATGACCGACGTGGGCGTGGTTGAAAAGGACGGCCGGTACGCTTACCGCTCCCTGCCATCCGGAGTTCCCGAAGACCGCAACCTGGATTTCCACTCGCCCTACGGCTGTTCCAAAGGCAGCGCCGACCAATACGTGATCGACTATCACCGCATTTACGGCCTGCGAACCATCGTGTTCCGCCAGTCCTGCATTTATGGCTACCGCCAATTCGGCGCCGAGGACCAGGGCTGGGTGGCCTGGTTCATGATCGCCACGCAATTGGGCCGGCCGTTCACCATCTATGGCGATGGAAAACAAGTGCGCGACATTCTATTCATCGACGATCTTCTGGACGCGTATGACGCCGCGTTCGCCCGCCCCGACCAGGCGGTAGGCAAAGCATACAACATCGGCGGCGGACCCCAGAACGTGCTTTCTCTGTTGGAGCTGGTCGATTATATCGAGCAACGGCAGCAGCGCAAGCTATCTTTTGGCTATGCGGACTGGCGGCCGGGCGATCAGAAAGTCTTTGTAAGCGATATTCGCCGCGCCCAGGCCGAACTGAATTGGGCCCCGGCCATCAGTTGCCAGAAGGGCCTGGAGCTGCTCTACAACTGGGTGGCGGAGAATAAGCAGCTATTCGTGGAACCAGCGACGGTGCTGGCATGATGCAGGAGGCCGAGCGGCTCGAAGCCGGCCATAGTATGTCCACCCTGTTGCGCGCGCGGTCGCGTTCCTGGAGGGTATTGCAGGTCGGCAAGTTCTATCCGCCGCACATGGGCGGAATCGAAACCCATCTGCAAGCGCTCTCGACCGAGCTGAACAAAGAGATGGATCTTCGGGTGGTGGTGGCGAACGACCATCGCCAGCGTAGCGACGAGGTGCTGGGCGATGTGCGCGTCTCGCGCCTGCCTACACAGTTGACTTTCGCCGCCACTCCGCTGTGTCCGGGGATGGTCTCGGAAATCCGGCGCTCGGAAGCCGACCTCGTGCATATCCATTTGCCCAATCCCATGGCCGTGCTGGCATACCTGGCGAGCGGGCATCGCGGGCGCCTGGTGGTTACCTACCACAGCGACA
>CAVXJU010000098.1:0-17336 GCA_963761935.1 Terriglobia bacterium
GGCGCAGCCCTAACAACGGACGCATGCTGTTCGGCTTGCTCGAAAGCCTGAAGGCGCAAAAGAAAACCGACGCGGCGCAGTGGGTTCAGCGTGAATTCGACCGCGCCTGGGACGGGGCCGACATTCAATTGCGCGTCAAGGATCTATAAAGCCGCCGCGGAAAATTACTGGTACGTCACGTAATCCGCGCTTTGGAAATTGGTCTGAACGGTGCCGTAAGTCAGGCCGGATACCGAAAAGTTTGACGGGATCAACCCGGTAACGAAGAGCAACGTGCCGCTGCCGGCTGGCAGCTGTTCCAGCACATTGGATGGAACGGTGAAACTTAGCGCGCTCGCGCCCGCGATGCAGCTAAACGTTGCGCCAATCGTGCTGGTATTGTCGGTGTAGCTCGCTCCCTCAATTTCGACGTACGTGCCTTGCGCGCCTGCGGTCCAGGTAATGTTCAGCGGGGTGCTGCGAGCGATCGTGCCCGAGGGTTGATTCGTCCAGGCCGGCAGTGCCGGAATCGTGATTGGCACGTTGAACGCCGGCAGGTCTTTGCCAGCCGAGCTGAAAGTATAATTGCCCGCTACCAGATAATTACCGGGCCCCAGGTTAGCCAGATACGTTGTCGGACTGCCGGTCGTCTCGGTTAAAGGCATGCTTCCGTTCGGGCCGGTGAGCGTGATGGCTCCTGCATCCAGGCCATTCGAGATCGTGTAGGGCGTCACCGGATTGGCTTTGTTCTGGACAACGCATGTGCCGAAAGGCGGCACGTCCAGATACGAAATGATGAAAGGCTGATCGGCGGCTGGAATTGCGATCGAGGCGAAGTCCGCTTTAGCCTGATCCTGGTAAGCAGGCTGGCACGGCGGTGTGCCGCAATTAGCCGCCTGCCGCCGGAGCACGAGTTCTCCGAAACCCAACGCACTGCTGCTGGTGGTCAGTTGCTGAAAGACATTGCCGGCCAGACTGGGTTGCGTGGGAGTACACGTACGGCTGCCGCTCGCGACCGGTATCACAACGCTATTGCTGAGCTGATTGCCGATCTGGATCAGCAGTGGCACGGCGCAACCAGTGGGTGCGTTAGCCGGCACCGTGAACACGATCTCATCCTCGCCGATGCAGCAGCCCGAGCGGCCTTGATAAGTAACCGTGGCCTGCACTCCGCCCAGCCACAGCGATAGCGGAATATTCGGCATATTGCCGGACTGGGGTCCCGACGAATCCGGCGCGCTCACGGGTCCCAGGCCCGTGGCCCATAGGGTGAGAACGTCGTTCGGATTGGCTGCCCCGCAAGTGGTGTTGGGCCCGCCGCAATTCGAAGCCGGCAGATCCGAGACCAAGCTGTAGTCAGAGTAAGTGACGATACCCACTCCTGCCCCGTCCTGCGTAATCGTGAATATCCCGAGATTGTTTTGGACCACCGTGATGGGCGCGGACATGCCGGCGTTGCCGTTGTAGGTGACCGTGATGGTGCCCGTACCCACCGGCGTGCTGGAAGGAAGCAAGCCGGAAACCTGTGTGGCGGATGTGAAGTACAGGAGGACCTGAACCGTTGTACCGCCGACCGTGACGCTAGCCGAAGTGCCGCTCAAGCTGGTGGACTGGAAGGGATTTTGTGCCACCACCAGCGTCGACGGCCCTAAATTGAAGCCGAAGATGTTGAAGATCGCTCCTTGCGCGATCGCGGCGTTAGGAAGGCCCGGCGCGTTATTGCTGGCCGCGTTTTCGACGCTGGTTATCAGCGGCAGCGTGCCTGGATTCACCGTCGCATGGAAGATCGCCGAAGGCAGACCAGTCACGCTCGCCGTGACACTGGCCGGACCGGGCGTGTTTCCGAGCGTCACCTGGGTCGAGGCCTGCCCGCTCGAGTTCGGTCTGCGCCGATGCCGGATTCACCGTGGCATCGGTTCCAGTGAAGGTAACCGAGACGCCCGGGACTGGATTCTTGTTCGCATCCATGACAGCTACGACCAGCGGCGCCGCTAAGGCGGTCCCCGCCACACCAGTTTGGTTGTTACCTGAAACCGCTGTCACCGATGTGGGCGCACCGATCGTGATCGCGGTGCCGGTAATCCGCAGCTGGTAAGGCCCCTGGCTGTTGGACCAAACCGCTCCTTTGAAAAAATTGTATTCCATGGGCACGCCGGTTCCGCTGTTGTCGTCGCTCCAGGCCAGCTGAGCCACGGTCTGGTTCACGCTGATGAAACCAATCCAGTAGCGGGTGTTCGCTTTTAGCTGGAACGCCGGACTGACGGGGAAGTCGAAATTCGTATAGATGGCAGCCGCAATCGAGCTGTCCGCCAATGTTGCTATCTGAACCAGCAGGCTGCCTGGTCTGGTCGCTGCATCGCTGTAAAGTCCCACCGTGATTGAGCCGCCCGGCGACCCCTGTCCGGCTGTAAGCTTGGCCATCACGTCGCTCAATGCAACCGGAGAGGCGCCTGTGGAGAACGATACGTAGAGCGGGCCATCCCCGAAGATGTAATCGGAACCCGCGGTACTGTTGTTGAGGGCATCATACAGAACCGTGGTGTCGGCCATGAGCGGCGCCCAGGTCGCGCTGGCTCCCAGAATCAGGACCGCCAGTAAGATTCGGTTCGTTCCAAGATTTCGAAGCATGTTTCTCCCCGTCCGTCATTAATTGCGGAAGATCGTTCCGGTCCGCCTCATTGCGCGCTTCTACCCCGTTAGAACCACGCATTGAAACCCCGGACTCAACAGCGTGATCCCGCAACAATAGCGGTTCAGTCAGTATAACCCGCGACCGGCTGCCGAGGTCAATCCTAACCTGCATCGCGGACCGAGACGAAGCGGTCCATTGATTATCTTTCCTGAAACGATCCTGAGCGGAAGCATCGCTGGCGTCAAGTATCATTAGGTAACGGAGTTCGCCGTAACGTAACGCACCCTGATTTGGACACGTGGTGGCCGCCCTGCCGACACTCCCGCCGGTGCGCATGATATGCTACCGGGTTGCCCTGAACCCATGGAGGCCAGATGACGCCCAAGGAAGTCTTGGAATTTGTAAAAAAGAGAGAAGTGCAGCAGGTGGACCTGCGCTTCACCGATTTGCCCGGCTTGCAGCAGCACGTTTCTTATCCCATCAGCCAGCTTACCGAGGACTCGTTTGAGGAAGGCTTCGGAATCGACGGCTCCAGCATTCGCGGCTGGGCCGCCATCAATGAGAGCGACATGCTGCTCATTCCGGATGGCTCGACGGCGTACATCGATCCGTTCGGCGAAATACGCACGCTAGTGATGACCAGCGACGTGATCGATCCCATTACGCGGCAGCATTACGAGCGCGATCCGCGCTGGATCGCTCGCAAAGCCGAGAATCACCTGAAAAACAGCGGCATCGGCGACACCGCGTATTTCGGGGCCGAAGCGGAATTTTTTATTTTCGACAACGTGCGCTTCGATCAGAACCAGCACTCCGGCTATTACTTCATCGACGCCGAGGAAGGGCGCTGGAACTCCGGCCGCGACGATCACAATCTGGGCTACCGGCCGCGCTACAAGGAAGGCTATTTTCCGGTTCCGCCGACCGATCATTACCAGGATCTGCGCGCTGAGATGGTGGAAACCATGATCCGCTGCGGCATCCACATCGAATGCCATCACCACGAAGTGGCCACCGGCGGGCAGTGCGAGATCGATCAGCGCTTCGACACGCTGGTGAAGTCGGCCGACAACATGATGTTGTACAAATACGTGATCCGCAACGTCGCCTATCAATACGGCAAGAGCGTTACCTTCATGCCCAAGCCGCTGTATGGGCGACAACGGGAGCGGGATGCACACGCATCAGAGCTTGTGGAAAGACGGGAAACCGCTGTTCGCAGGCGACAATTATGCGGGGTTGAGCCAGCTTGCGCTGTGGTACATCGGCGGATTGCTCAAGCACGCGCGCGCACTTTCGGCCATCATCGCGCCCACCACCAATAGCTACAAGCGCCTGGTGCCCGGGCTACGAAGCGCCGGTCAATCTGGCGTATTCGCGGCGCAACCGGTCGGCTGCGGTGCGCATTCCGATGTACTCGGCCAGTCCCAAAGCCAAGCGCGCCGAGTTTCGCCCGCCCGATCCGTCGTCGAATCCGTACCTGGCGTTCGCGGCCATGCTAATGGCCGGCGTGGACGGGGTCATGAACAAAATCGATCCCGGCGAGCCGCTCGATAAAGACATCTACGATCTTTCGCCCGAGGAGATGAAGAACATTCCGTCCATGCCGGCGTCGCTCGAAGAGGCGCTGGCGTGTTTGGAAGAGGATCATGCGTTCTTGTTGAAGGGCGATGTGTTCACCGAAGAGCTGATCGAGACGTTTATCAACTACAAGCGGCGCAACGAAGCGGATGCCATCCGGCTGCGGCCGCATCCCTACGAATTCGCGTTGTATTACGACATTTAAGATCTGCATGGCAGAACAATTCCGGTTAACGAAGATTGGGCTGGTGATGCTCGGCGTCGGCGACCTCGACCGGTCAGTTGCGTTCTATCGCGATCGTCTGGGATTGAAGCTGTCGGCGCAGTTTGAAGGTTTCGCATTTTTCGATGGCGGCGGCGTGACACTAGTAGTAAATACAGGGCTCGCGCAAGCGCTCGGCAAAGGGCCTGGAGATAGTCAAGTCATATTCTCGGTCGAGCACGTGCGCGCCGCCTACGATGCGTTGCGCAGCCAGGGTGTCGAGTTTGTAAACGAGCCGCGCGTCGTTTCCCCGGGCAACTGGGCCGCGAATTTCCACGATCCGGACGGCCATTTGCTTTCCGTTTTTGGACCGGAGTAGGATGCAGCGCGATTCCGGGCCGCCGGCCCGCGCCGCTTTCCGCTATCCCAACTTCCGCTATTACATGACCGCGCGATTTCTGACCGTGCTCTCCACCGAGATGCAGGCGGTCGCAGTCGCCTGGCAGATCTACTCGCTGACGCATCGCCCGCTCGATCTGGGGTTGGTTGGGCTGGCGCAATTCGCCCCCGGCGTCCTGTTGTTCCTGGTAGCCGGGCATGCGGCCGACCGTTTCCCGCGCCAGCGCATTATCTCGACTTGCTACGGCGCGTTTTCGATTTGTTCGGCGCTCTTGCTCGCGCTGGCTTGGCACGGCCTCGGCTCAGTCTGGCCCATTTATGCGGTGCTGCTTGGAAACGGCGTGGTTCGCGCATTCAACGGTCCGGCCGGGCAAGCCTTTCTGCCGCTGCTGGTAACCGAAGAGCATTTTCCCAACGCGGTGACGTGGAGCTCTTCGATTTTTCAAGCGGCCATCGTGTTAGGCCCCACCGCCGGCGGCGTGATTTATGGCCTGGCGCAAAGCCCCGTGCCGGTGTTTTGCTGCGCCGCTGCCGGTTATCTGACGGCCCTGTCGCTGATGTTGAAGATTCGCTTGCAATCGGCCGCGCGTCCGCGCAGAGCGGCAACCGCGACGCTAGTGTTCGAGGGTCTCAACTATATCTGGCGGAACAAGCTGATCCTAGGCAGCATCTCTCTGGACCTGTTTGCGGTGCTACTAGGGGGCGCGGTGGCGCTGCTACCGGTTTATGCGCGCGACATCTTGAACGCGGGCACGTACGGTTTAGGCATGCTGCGTAGCGCTCCCGGCGCTGGCGCGGTAGTGATGGCGCTGGCGCTGGCCTATCGCCCGCTGCGGCGGCGCGCGGGCTTTACGCTATTCGCTTGTGTTTTCGGCTTCGGTATTTTCACCGTGCTGTTCGGCGTCTCGCGCAGTCTGGCGGTCTCGATGTTCGCGCTGGTCTTGCTGGGAGCTTGCGACATGGTAAGCGTGATCGTTCGCCATACGCTGGTGCAGCTCACCACGCCCGATGCGATGCGTGGCCGGGTGAGCGCCGTGAACATGCTGTTCATCGGCGCCTCCAATGAAGTGGGTCAGTTCGAGTCCGGCATCACGGCGCAGTGGTTTGGCACCGTTCCCGCGGTAGTGTTGGGCGGATTAGGCACCATCGCCATTGTGCTGCTATGGGGCTGGATGTTTCCCTCGCTGCGGCGCGTGGACAGCCTGGCGCCGGAAGCGGTACGCACAGCGTGAACAACGCCGCCGCTCAGACCAGATTGGTCTTGTAGAGCACCACCAATTTACCCCAAGCGCGCTCGGCGTCGGGCTTGTTGTAAATCGGCTTGCCATTCTGCATCGGCATGTCCGGAACGCACCAGCCATGCAGCGATGCCGGATATACTTCGATCTCCGCCTTGGAACCGAACGCTTCTTTCAGCTTGTCCTTGGCGTCCGGTTGAGTGTGGTCGTCATTGGACGCAATCCCGAAATACATGTGAGCGTTAATTTTCGAAGCCAGCAAATGCGGGCTGTTGGGTTTGTCGGTCACCAGGCCGCCGCCATGGAAAGAACCACCGGCGCCCAACCGATCCGGCACTGCCGCGCAGGTCCTCACGACCAGTGGACCGCCCATGCAGTAGCCCTGCGTGCCGATCTTTTTCGATTTGTTGACCTGCTTCTGCGAGTCCAGGAACTGAACGAAGGCAACCGCATCTTTTTCGCACGCTCCGTCAGCGCCGATCGAACCCATGAGCGGCCCCAGCTTCGCTCGGTCGGCCTGATTCGAAAAACTGAAGGTCGATGCGTCCTCGAATTGCGGCGACTTGGATACGCGATAAAACGGGTTCGGAACCAGCACGGAATATCCTTCCGCGGCGATGCGCTTACCAATCTCGCGGAAGGAGGGGCGCAATCCGAATGCGTCGGGCCAAATGATTACTGCCGGGTGCGATCCGCGGGTTGGATGAATGAAAGCTGCGTCGCAGGTGCCGTCGGGAGTTTTGATCTCGACGTCGGTCATGGTTACCGGCATCCCCGCTCCCGAAACCGATCCGGCCGCCGCGAGTCCGGCCGCTACGAACCCACTGACGAAGTCGCGCCGTGGAAAACCGCTGGATGAATCTTCATTGTTCTTTTGGTCTTTAATATCGTCCGCCATTTTGTTTTCTCCTGTCACATCACAGTGTATATCTTATGGGCCGGTTGAAGGGACGCGGAGCATGCACTGCCCCGAGGTGTAAAATGGACACCGGAATGGCCTTCGGTGCCAGCTTCGAAATACCGGGAAGAATTCCCCAGGCTAGCCCGTCTAATCAACTTGGCATGGTGCTGGACGCGAACGACCATGAGGTAATCGAGGCTTGCCGGCGGGGCGACTACGACGCCTTCCGCGCGCTGTTTGAAGCCCACAAGGATCGCGTGTATTCGATCGCGCTGCGTTACTCGGGCGATCCCGCGGCCGCCATGGACATCGCGCAGGACACATTTGTAAAGCTGCTCTCTTCGATCCGGAATTTTCGCGGGCAAGCCAGCTTCGACTCCTGGTTGTACCGGATCGTGGTGAATACGTGCCTGGATTACAAACGCAGCGGCCGGCGCGTGATCCCGTTTCTGGATGGATTGCTGGACGCGGTGGCCACGCCCGCCGAAAGCGTTTTGAATCGGTTGGTGCGGGCGGAGCAAGAACAGACCGTGCAGGAAATTGTCGCGAAATTGCCGCCCGAACAGCGCATCGTGGTGGTTTTGCGGTACACCGAAGGGCTCTCCTACGACCAGATCGCTGAAATCGCGGGCTGCTCGGCGGGCACGGTGGCCTCGCGGTTGAATCGGGCGCATAAAGTTTTGGAGCGGCGGCTAGCGCATTTGCGCGCCGGGAGATAAGCAATGGTTAAACCGGAAACTCATAAGAATTGGATGGAGGAAGAGCTGGAGCGGTCCCTGCGCCGTGTCTCGGCTCCCCAAGAACTCTGGGATCGCATTCAAAGCCCGCAACACGCGCGCGCCAGCGCTCGAACACGCTTTATGGCCTGGGCCGCGGTGCCAATGCTGATGTTCGTCGCCGTGTGGGGGACTCATTCGCGCAACAATCCAGCCACTCAGCTCCATTCCAGCGACCCGGCCGAAATTCGGGCCTGGGTGAAAGCCAACGCGGGACTCGATGTTCCGTTGCATGCCGGTAATCTGGCCGGCGCGAAAGTGGTTTCCGCGCGCACGGCCGAGATCGCGTACAGAGTGGCCGGACGCGACGTATCGCTTTTGGTGTCGGAATCGCCGGCGTCCGTTCGGCGAAACGGAAGGGCAGTTTCCTGGATGACGGGCGGCCAGACGTACCTGCTGGCTTGCGCCGAACCTCAGGATTTTAAGGCTTGTGTGATGTGTCATGTGGGCGGATAGCGTCGTCGTGAAGGCCGTCAGAGCCAAGGTGGGGCATTTGGCTCACTCCTCCCCCGGCGGCCAATCACCACTCTACCAAGGTTATATGGCCTTATTTTCCAAGAGGATACCTTCTTCGGGCCCTAGCTGGGAAGGCCTGGCCGACCGATTGCTTATCTTGGCCTTGCAAGCAGAAAGCAGCGTTATACTGATAGTTTGAGGTGCTAAAACGATGAAGACTTACGCGAAGTTCGGCGCGATTGTTCTGGTAGTCGTGGGCGTCCTCGCTTGGCTCGCCCTGGGCGGCGTCAGCGAGAGCAAAACCTATTACAAGACCATCTCTGAAGTTCAGCATATGGGCGATCAGGCTCACGTCAAGCGGCTGCGCGTAGATGGATATGTCGTTCCCGGCTCCATCGTGCGGAACGGCCAGCAAGTGTCCTTCATCATGCACCAGGACCCCGCCAAGCGCGGGCAGGACGCCATGCGGCTCAAGGTTGTGTACAACGGAATTGATCCGCTGCCCGACACGTTCAAGGACGATGCACAAGCCATGGCCGACGGAAAGCTCGGAACCGATGGAGTGTTCCAGGCTAGTAAGATTCAGGCCAAGTGCGCATCGAAGTACGAAGCCAAGCCACAGTTGAAGACGGACGCGACTCGCGCAGGCATGTAGCTGTATCCAGCGCTCCGTTCTAGAGGACTAAACTCGGATGGAAAATATAGGCGCCTTGTCAATTCTGCTGGCGTTTTGCCTGGCAGTGTACGCCGTCATCGGTTCGGTGATCGGCAAGCTCAAGAAGAATCCTTTTCTAGTGATTAGCGGCGAGCGCGCCACTTATTGCGTCTGGATCCTTCTCACCACTGCCTCCGGGCTTCTGATCTATTCTCTTCTGACCGGCGATTTCCGGCTCGGCTACGTGGCCGCGCACACCGACCAGACCATGCCCGCCATCTACAAGTTCACGGCATGGTGGGGCGGGCAAGAAGGCTCCTTGCTGCTGTGGGCCTGGCTGCTTTCGACGTATTCGGCCATCGTTGTTTTCACCAATCGCCACAAGTTTCGCGACATGATGCCGTGGGTCACCGCCGTCTTGATGACGACCGAGACCTTCTTCCTGATCCTGATCGCGTTCGTGCTGACGCCCTTCTCAATCCTCGAAGCCGGCCGCGGCAACATCGTCGAGGGCATGGGGCGCGGGCTGAATCCGCTGTTGCAGTATTGGACCATGATCATCCATCCGCCCATGCTGTATTTGGGCTACGTCGGATTCACGGTGCCGTTCGCCTTTGCCATGGGGTCGCTGATTACCAAGCAGCCCGGCGAAGCTTGGATTCACACTACGCGCCGCTGGACCATTGTGACCTGGCTGTTCCAAAGCACCGGCATTCTGCTTGGGCAAGGCTGGGCGTACGCAGTGCTCGGCTGGGGTGGATATTGGGGTTGGGATCCGGTGGAGAACGCATCGCTGCTGCCCTGGATCACCGCCACCGCGTTTCTACACTCGGTGATGATGCAGGAAAAGAAGGGCATGATGAAGGTGTGGAACATGGTCCTGGTTTCAGGCACCTTCTTCCTGTGCATCTTCGGCACGTTCCTGACGCGCTCGGGCGTAGTTAGCTCGGTGCACGCCTTCGCGCAGTCGCCCATTGGAAAATATTTCGTCTACTTCCTGGCCATCGGCATCGCCGCCACGCTCGCGCTGATTCTGGATCGCACGAAATACCTCAAGAGTGAAGCGCGCCTGGAAAGCGTAGTATCGCGCGAGTCCAGCTTCATGTTCAACAACCTGATCCTGCTGGCCAGCTGCTTCGCGGTGCTGTGGGGCACTTTGTTCCCGGTGATCTCGGAAGCCGTGACCGGCGAAAAGATCAGCGTGGATGCGCCATTCTTCAATCGGATTAATGTTCCCATCGCGTTCGGTCTGCTGCTGCTGACGGGCGTGGGTCCGCTGATCGCCTGGCGCAGAAGTTCGGTCGAAAGTTTGCGCCGCTCCTTCTTCTGGCCTTCCATCTCGGGGCTGGTGCTAATGGCGGTGCTGGCTGTATTCGGCGTCTATCAGCATCCTTACGCGCTGGTATCGTTCGGCCTATGTATGTTCGTGACCGCCACGATTTTTGCGGAATTTTGGAAGGGCGCTTCGGCGATCAGCGTCAAAAGCAAAGTCGGTTTGATCCCCGCGGCCGTCGAGCTAACGCATCGCAACACGCGGCGTTATGGCGGTTATCTGGTCCACATGGGCATCGTGTTCATGTTCATCGGATATACCGGCACGGCTTTCAACCAGGACACTACTAAGGAAGTGACGCCGGGCGGCAGCTTCCAGTTGGGGCATTACGCGCTCAAGGTCACCAACATGGAGCAGGGCGAGAACGACAATTACACCTGGCAGAGACTCACCATCGACGCCTCACGCGGTTCGACATCGCTCGGCACGCTCCAACCGGAGCGCCGCTTCTACAAAGCCAGCCAGCAGCCGACTTCCGAGGTCGCAATCCGGCGGCGCCTGAATGAAGATCTCTATTTGAATTTCGCCGGGGTTTCGACCGACAACCAGCGCGCAGTGGTGCAGGCCTACATTTTCCCGCTGGTGTCTTGGATCTGGATCGGCTTCTGGGTGCTGGCCATGGGAACGATCGTGTGCCTGATACCCAGCAAAATTCGGCTGTCGTATGCGCGCACACAAGTACTTGGAATGGCAGAAAAACATGCGAAGGTTACGAGCTAGCATTTTATTTGTTGCGCTGATCGGCGGGCCGCTTTTCGCGCAGTCCTACGAGGATCTCGAAAGCCCCGCCGTGAATCGAGTGGCAGACAAACTGCTCTGCTCGTGTGGGTGCAAGATGAACATGACCTGCCGCATGGATCCGTATCCTTGCCAAACCTGCTGGAGCAACAAGAAAAAAATCCTGAGCATGCAGAAGGCTGGCATGTCGGATCAAGCCATCTTGGTTCAATTCAAGAAAGATATGGGCCAGGACGTGGTGGCCGTGCATCCGGGCGTGTTGGGTTCGATTTCGTTTTACGCCGCCGCAGCGTTGGGTTTGATTCTCGTTTTGTTTGTGATCCGGAAATACACGCGTCCGTCTCCGGTGGCCGAAACCGGGCCGGTTGATGAGGCCGTGCTGGACCACTATCACGAGCAAATCGAGAAAGAAGTGGAAAAGCTGGATTGATGACGCTCTCTATTGCAGTGATTCTGGTCATTGGAACGATCATTTTCACACTGTTCGTTCGCGCCAAAGACATTCCCGAGCCCGCTCCGGCCTCGCCAACGGCTCACCTGGAAGAACGCAAGGCGCAAATCTATGAGAACTTGCGCGATCTCCAATTCGAGTTTCGCGTCGGCAAGCTTTCCGATAGCGATTATCAGAAGACGAAGCTGGACCTGCAGCGCGAACTGGCAGGCGTGCTAGCCCAGATCGATGCGTTGCAGACGGCGCCGGCTGTTCAAACTAAGATTGTTGAGGCTAAGATTGTTGAGGCTAAGGTGGCGAAAGCTCCGGCTTCGGCTGGACACGCGGGAAATGGGCACAAGCCGGACGCGCACGCCTGCCCGCACTGCGGTGCAACATTTGCGCAAGATATGAAATTCTGCGGCGAATGCGGAAAGGTGATGGTGTCATGAGCTCCGCTGTTCGGCCCTTGCTCCTCGCGCTAGCGATACTTGCGCCCGCGTTCGCGGCCGTCGACGGCGTGGTTACCAACGGCACCACCGGCCAGCCGCAACCTAACGCCATCGTTTCGCTGGTTCAGCCAGGACAGGGTGGGATGAAAACCCTCTTTAGCGTCAAGACCGACGCGCAGGGCAATTTCAAGTTCGATAAAGACGCGCCGCCTGGACCGATCCTGCTTCAAACGCTCTATCAAGGCGTCCTTTATAATCAGCCCGTCATGCCTGGCGCTGGAAGCGGCATGCACGTCGAGGTCTACGACGCCACCAACAAGCCTGGCACCGCCAAAGTGGCCCAGCACTTCATCGTGTTGCAACCCAGCGCAACGGACATCACCGTCAGCGAGGGCATCTTGTATCAGGGCGATCCAAAGCTCGCTTACAGCGATCCAGTGAACGGCTCATTCCACTTCTACCTTCCACCCGAAGCGAACGGCAAAGTGCAAGTGACCATCAATTCGCCGGGTGGGATGCCCATCCAGCGGCCGGCCGAGAAAACCAAGCAGGCCAACGTTTATAAGATCGACTATCCGATCAGACCCGGCGAGACGCGCTTCGATTTGAATTACGTCATTCCCGCAACGAATCCGATGACGTTTTCGACCAAGATCCTGCACTCTGAGGGCGCATCGGACCTGGTGGCTCCGCAGGGCGTCACTTTGAAGGGCGACGATATCGAGCTGGCCGGCACGGAGCCGACCACGCAGGCCACCATCTATCGCATCAAGAACGCCAATTTCACGGTACAAGTCGAAGGCACTGGGGCGTTGACGCAGGCGGGCGCATCGTCGGGAGAAGACAACGGCGCTCCCGGCATACAAGAAGTGAAGCCGCGCATCTACGACCGCATGTACTGGATCCTCGGCATGGCTTTCGGGGTCCTGGCCCTGGGTTCGATTGTGCTGTATCGTAGCAAGCCAAATCGAACCGCCTAGCTACCGGCGCGCTCGTCCGGCACATACCTATCTATACAAGACTACTGGCGCGGGAGCGTGTTATCTTTACGTATAGTTCAGATTCCAGTGAGGATAACTATGAAACCACTTCGCGCGCTCGCGGCATGTGCCTTATTTGCGACTGTACTTTCAGCGCAACAACGGTTCGCGCCGCCGAAAACTCCCCTAAAAGTCGGCGATGAAGCTCCCGACTTCACGCTTCCCGATACCGACAACAAGCCCGTAAAACTCTCTGATTTTCGCGGGAAAAAGGTAGTGGTCTTAGCCTTCTTTGTGGCCGCATTCACCGGTGGTTGAACGCGCGAACTCACTGGATACCAGTCTGGTATCTCAAAGTTCGATGCAAATGATGCGCAGGTGTTGGCGATAAGCACGGATTTCGGCCCGACGCTGGCTCACTGGAAAAAGGAACTGGGCGCCACGTATCCGATGCTTAGCGATCATATGCGTAAGGTTTCCGAACAATACGGCGTGTTGATCACGCAACTCGGCCTGGCCAACCGCGCGACATTTGTGATCGATAAAGACGGCAAGATCGCCAACATCCAGGAAGGTAACGAGGCGATCGACACTACCGGCGCCGATGAAGCCTGCAGCCGTCTGGCGCACAAGAAGGCGACGCAGGGGCAATAGCGACGGTCGAAGAGCGCCGGCCGGCTAAAATACCGGCGTGCGCGCCGCTCGCAGCCGGTCCAGCAGATCGAACATTTCACGTCGTTTTACAGGCTTGCGCAGATAGCCCGAGCAACCGGACTCGGCCGCGCCGCGAGCTTGGGTTCCGATTTCATCGGAGGATAGCAGGACGATGGGCGTCCGTGCGTTAGCGGTGCGCGTCTCCCAGTCCCGGATGGCGCGAATGGCGCCGTAGCCGTCCATGCCGGGCATATGAATATCCATGAAGATGATATCGAAGCGGCGTTCCCGCACCAGGTCGATAGCCTCCAGGCCGGTTTTTGCGCGCGTCAGCAATTCTTTTCTCAACAGGAGTTCGGCCAGGGCGTAGCTTTCATCGCAGTCCTCGGCGACCAGAACGTTCAGAACCTCTTGAGGCGCGAGATCCTGCCAGGGCGGCATTTCGCTAGCGACCCGGTTCGGAAGAGACAGGACCAGGCGCGGCGGTGTGCCGGAATCGTCGGTCAAGGCCAGCGTCCCTCCGAGCCCTCGCCAGCGTTTTCCCGCTACCAGCAGTGGGACGCCAAAGGATATATCATCCCCGCTTTGGAACTCGACTTGATCGGGGTCCGCGCTCAGCCAATGCGCCAGCTGCTCCGCCAGTTCCGAGTTGGGCGGCGTGATATCCAGCTGGATTCCGCCGTCTGGGCTGGCGTCCAGGCCAATGCGCGCTGCTCCGTGGCGGGCCAGTTTCAGGGTCAGATCGAGAATAGGCGTTAGCGCCTGGTCGAAGGCTTCGGCGTTCTGCCAGGCTATTACCGTGTGCGGAGGCTTCTCCCACATGAGCCGGCTCTCACGGCATCCGCGGGCGATGTTGAGGAGCTCGATGCTCTCGCCGAGCCGCAGCGAAACATCGAACTCTTCGACCGCGCCTGGCACGGGCGGCGTGTCCACGAATAGTTCTCGCATGTCGTCTATGAGCCGCAGCAGCCGGTCCACGCTGGTCCGATTCGAGGCGCTACATCCTTCGCCCGCGTTTGGCGTGACACAATCGCAACGGCTTTCCAAAAGGCCCAGCGTCACATGCAGAGTGTTCCTAGCCTCGTTACAGAGAAGATCGAAGAGTTTTAGGGTCGTTTGGTTCGTCATTGTTGAATCTCTTAGGACTGTACGTCGCGGGCCGCGCTGATAGAAAAATAATCCACAAAACGGCGCACCGGGTTGCGCTTCTTGACAATCTCCCTGGCGGAGATGTCCTCCGCAATCCGCGCAATTTGTTTGGCCAGCGGCGAGGAGCCTTGAATCGGCACGCCTTTTTGGACCGCCCGCGAAATCTCCAATGCGCTGGCCGGCAACAGATAGTGAATGCTGAGTTGAATGATGCGCTCGATATCCGCCACCGACAGAGTATTTCTGCGCTCCACGCAGTTTAGTACCACGGATACCTTATCGGCCAATCCAAGGTCGCGCAGCCAGTTGGACTTGCGGCGCGCCAGGTGCAGCGCGGCGGTGTCGGGAGTGCAAACCAGGAAGATGCGCTTGGCCCGCAGGAGCGTCTCGCATTCATGGTTTTCGGCGGTGCCGGGCAGATCCACGGACACTCGCGAATAATTCCGAATAGCGAAGTCGAGGATTGCGCTGAAGCGTTCCCAGGGAACCGTCTGGGAGAAATCCATGGGGCCCGATCCGAGTATATGCAGGTTCCCACGCTGCGCCACCAGGTTCGACCAGATGTCGTGGTCTAGACGGTCGGCCTGCTGCAAGGCGTCCACAATGGTGTGGTTTCCTTCGGTCTTCAATAGGAAAGAGGTGACACCCAAGCGGATGTCGAAGTCCAGCAGCAGCGTGGGTGCTTCGTTCAACGCGGCCGCTGCCGCAGTAGCGCTGGTCGCCACTGTGGTTGCTCCACATCCGGGTTTGGCCGGCACGAAAGCGTGCAGTTCCCCCAGGCGATCTTCCCCCACTTCCAGTTTGAGAGCCGCCCGATTCGCGGTTTCAAGGATATCGCCAGCACTGCAGCTGGGCGAAACGTCGCGAATTCCGGCCTGCATCAGATCGAGCAATTCCTCGCGAGTGCCGCCGGACCCTACCGCGATGCTGGCAAATTCCGGCCGCCCATCTACCGCCGCGGCTACCCCCAAGGCGCGCCGGACATCACTGAAATCGATGACCAGAAGGTACTTCCCGGCTTCGGTGGTCCGCAGCCGGGCCACATCGCCGTAGCCCAGCTCCCAGTCCGCCTCAAAACGGAAGCGCTCGGCCAGGGCTTTCCGGACCTCGGGGTGGAAGGCGTTATTTGCCGACACCGTGACCAGAATCAAGGTTCCTCCTTGCGCCCACGCTCTGAATTCCGCGTGTCTGCGCACCGTTAAGGCTTATCGGCTCCACTTGAGAAAAAGTGAGCCGAGCGCGCTCTTAATCTCTGAAGAAGAGTCGATGCGGAACTTATGATCAAGACAGCTTTTCAAGTCCGCATCCCAGTCGCAGCCCCCGCATGCGCCCCGGCACAAGTAATGGTGGTCGATGACGATCCGCATTTTCGTTCGCTGGCACGCAGCCTTCTGGAAGCCGCCGGCATGACTGTGATCGAGGCCTCTGGCGCGCGGGAGGGCCTCGATTGCCTGCACACCCAGCGGATCGATCTGGTGGTTCTGGACGTGGTTCTACCGGGCGAAGACGGGATCAAAGCCTTGGGCTTGCTTAAGGCTAGTTTTCCTGAAACGAAGGTCCTTATCGCCACCGGGCTCTATCTTCAGTTCGTCACTCCGCCGGGTGCGGACGCGGTTCTCGCGAAATCCGAGGTCGAACGCCTATGCCCTCTGGTTGAGCAGCTTCTCGAAAGATCAAAATGACGCTGCGTTCCAAGTGGATGAGCCTCTCTTTGCGGGCCAAGGGACTCATCGTGAGTACGCTGTCGGCGGGCGCTATGTTGGTGGCCGCCTGTGCTACCTACTCGATCGCGACCAGCGCCACGGAAGCCGAGGCCTGGGTAAGTCACGCCCTGCAAGCAGGCGAGGAAATCCAGAAAATGAAGGCCAGCGAGACGGACGTGAGCGCTCAGATACGGGCTTACTTTATTACCAGGGACGAAGCATTTGCAGCAGGCGTCCGCCAAGACCTGGCGGTATTCGATAGCGCCATGCGGAGGCTGGTGCAGTTGACGCCCGATAATGCCCGGCAACGCGAGCGGCTGGATCAAATTGCGACCATCGAACGATCGCGCGTCGAGCGCATATTCGACGCACTCGGCCGGTTCCGCTCCGGCGCTTTCTCAGGCTCGGAATTGCGCGCTAGCCTTTTCGCCGCTGAGGGCGAGCGTCTGCGGTTGGACAACCTGGTCTCTTCCATGGAGCACGAGGAGAAGCTTCTGTTGGCCGCCCACTTAGCCCGCCTGGGGCGATTGCGCGTCCTGGCCCGGGCCGGCGTCTGGCAAATTCTCGGTGTCGCAGCTTTAAGCATTCTGCTCATGTGGACTTTGTTCGCCTATGGGATCAGCCATCGCATTCGGGTGCTGAAAGAGAGCCTGGCCACGATCGGAAGCGGTCAATTCGTTGACCCCGAAGCGAGTGACCAACTAAAGGCCGTCTGCGAGAGCCTGGTGCGTACCACCGAGAGCCTCAATCAAAAAAATCGAGTGCTCGAAAATGCTTTCCATGGTATCGCCCAGGCCGAAAGTTCCGGCCGCTATTTGTCGTTCAATCGGGCGTACGCCGAAATCATAGGCCTGTCCAAATATGAGCCGGTCACCCATGTCTTTGCCAGCGTGCACGGTGACGATTGGGAAAAGCTGGAGGAAGCCCTCCTGCGGATGCGCTCCGATGGGCGGGCCGAAACACAGGCCAGAATTGTGCGGCCCGACGGGTCCGTCCTGGAAGTGGTCCTGACAGTTTTGCCTTGGTCCGCGGAACAGCAGGAAGGCTACTACGTTTTCTTGCGCGACAATAGCGTTCA
>CAVXJU010000099.1:0-5383 GCA_963761935.1 Terriglobia bacterium
CTCCAATGCGAATCAAGAACAGCAGCACGATCGGGAACAGCGCCGTCGCGGGCACCGAAGCCGCAATTTGTGCGATCGGTTGCGCGATGGCGGCCAGGCGCGGCTGTAATCCCACCATTACGCCCACCGGCACCGTCCAGAGCCCGGCCAGCAAGAGCGTCAATTCTACTCGCAGAAAAGTTGCTCCCGCGCCGCGAAGGATAGTGGTGAGGTCCGATCGAGAAAGCGAAGCGAGCATCGCGCCCATCTTGACCGCCGCGAACGCCAGACCGAACACTGTGGCCGTCGCCGCCAAGCGAAGCAACCACACTCTGGCCGGACGCGGTGTCTGGCTCGCTTCGGTTTCGGCACGCCGAGCGAAATGCAAAGCCAGTTTCTCGCGCGCCGGTTCCACCGATGCCCGGCTCAGAACGGACAGCGCGCGGGATCGTCGCAGCAAGTCCAAGACCCAAGAGCGCGGAGTCCGGGAAGCCTCCACTTGCTCCATTTTGAACTTTTCGCTCCAGGCGATCAGCGGACGCCACACCAGTTGGTCCAACATAATGATCACCGCGACCATCGTGATCAGCCCCCACCCGATGGCGCCCATGTCGCCGGCGTTGGAGGCAGTCTGCAAATACGAACCCAAGCCGGGCAGCCGCAGGTCGCGATTGCCCAGCACGAACATTTCGCAAGCCATCAGGAAAAACCACGCGCCCGCCACCGACATCATCGAATTCCACACCAGGCCGATGGCGGCATAAGGCAGCTCCAGCTGCACCAGCTTTTGCCACCAGCTCAAGCGATAGACCTCGGCCGCTTCCAACATCTCGCGCGGAATGGCCTTCATGGACGCATACACGCTGAAGGTCATGTTCCAGACCTGGCCGGTGAGGATCAATAAAATCGCGCCCAGTTCCACTCCCAGCTGGCGAGTCGGAAATAGCGAAACCATGGCCAGCATTACGCCCGGAAGGAAGCTGAGCACCGGGATGGATTGCAAGGTATCGAGCAGCGGCACCAGGATGCGCTCGGCGCGCCTATTGTGCGCCGCAATGTAAGCGTAGACCAGCGTGAATACGAAGCTCAGCGCGTAGGCCACAATGATTCGCGCGAGAGAAAAGGCGGCATATCTGGGCAGCGCCGAGGGGTGCAGATCGATGGTTTCCTGCGTATTTACTGGACCGGCCCAGTAACGAGCCAGAGCAAGCAGCGCGTAAAACATCGCCAAACCCGCGATGAGGATCGGCAGGTCCCGCGCCAGCGAAGACACGGACGTAGACAGCCCTTCCCACTGCATGCCGAAGAACCGTTTCCCCGCTGTGCGCTCTTCTAGCGATGCCATGATTTCTCGCCGGTTTCCGCGGCAGCGGTTTGGTACAACACTAGCCGGTCGCTTTCGGAGTCGTAGCTGAAAAGGTCGCCGTAGCGGCCCCAGTCCAGCGCGGTGTCGATCTGGCGCTGGACGTCCTCGCGCGAGAAATGCTCGTCCAAAATGTCGCGGAAGAACTCCAGGGGCATGCTGTGGTCGGATTTGCTCGCGAGCGCCTTGTGCATCTGCTGCAACAGCGGAACGCGCTCGAGCATGGCCTCCCGGAACAGCGTTTTGCGTGCGGCAATGTCGTCTTCGGCGAACTGCTTGCCCTGCGCGGTAATTTCCAGGTCGCCCTTGTCGAGCAGGGCGAAGCCAAGCAGAGTGGCGGCTTCCACGATCGGCAGCAGGTCGTCCACTTCCATCTGCAGCTCGTCGGCGACGTGGTACAGGTCTTCCTTGCCGCCGCGATCGTTGACCAATTCCAACAACCCCCCGATTCCGCCCGGGCGTGCGTGCGGCAGCATCGGGTAGGCCGGCTTCTTCGGGGCGCGTCCCGGCACGGGTGGCTCGGCTTCCAGCTCAGGCTGCGGTCATGAGCTTGTAGATGTAGTCCACGTAGAGCAGAAACTCAGCCGAGTTGCGCTGGCGGGGCTGTTTGAGCGGGATTGGAAAATCGGCGCGAATTTTGGCTGGGTTGCGGCTCAGAACCAGCACGCGATCCGCCAGCAGCACGGCTTCCTCGATGTTGTGAGTGACCAGAAAAATGCTGTGGGTCGGCATTTTCTTTTCGAGCCACAGTTCCATCAGTTCGCCGCGCAGGTTTTCTGCGGTCAGGACGTCCAGCGCCGAAAAGGGCTCGTCCATGAAGAGAATCTCCGGCTCAACCGCCAGGGCGCGCGCAAAGCCGACGCGCTGTTTCATCCCGCCCGAAAGCTCCTTGGGAAAGGCGTTCTCAAAGCCCTTCAAGCCCACCGAAGCCAGCGTGGCCAGCGCCCGGCGGTGGCGCTCGGAATGCTTCATTGCCGCGCGCCAGCAGCGGCACTTCCACGTTCTCGAGCACCGTGAGCCAGGGAAACAGCGCGAAGCTTTGGAACACGATGGCCGACATTGGGGCTGGCTCTCGCCAAGCGGCTGTCCGTGCCACAGAACCTCGCCGCCCGAAGGTGCGGTTAACCCCGATAAGATTCGCAACAACGTAGATTTGCCTGAGCCGGAGGGGCCCAGCAGCGCGACGATCATGCCCGGTTCCACGGCCAGATCCGTGGGAGCGATCACTTGGACTTGACCGCCATCCGGCCGCTCGAAGGATTTTTCAATGCCGCGCGCCTCGACAATCGGTTCGGCTGGAAGCGCGGCTTGGCGGGCCGCTTCAATTTCAGCGGCAGGACCAAGCTGAGGTTCGGGCCCTTTCACATCGACGTTCGCCAATTCGTCCATCAAGCGCTGCCAGGCCTCTTCGGGCAGCTCATCGAAGAAGTGCATGCGCTCGCCGGGATTCATCGCGTCGACAATCGCGTTCATCTCGCCGCGCGGACGGGAGTGCAACAGAACGTAGGTGTGGTAGTAGGGAAATGCGCCGGCCAGCCGGGCCGCCAAGTCGATGGGCAGCTTGCGAAACAAGGCCTGCTGCTGCTCGTAGGGGACGCTCGTGAACACGTCGGCGGCGAGGTCGGGGTCCATGTTGCGGAGCAGCGCGATGGCTTGGTCCCAGCGCGCTTGGGAAACGATGCTTGAGAGCTGATTGTTCGCCAACGCATCCACAACCTACCACAGTTGCTCGCCGGGCTTGAAGTAATCAAAATGTCATAGGCGAGGCCCGATACGCGATACTGGCTCAAGTATGCGGCGGTGCGGCCAGCCATGAGCAGCGTGGAACTTCAACAGCCCCTTCCAACCCGTGCCGCCGGCAGCGGCGTGGCGGTGCTGATCCCCTGCTACAACGAGGAAAAAACGGTGGGCGAAGTAGTGCGGCAGTTTCGCGCCGCCTTGCCGGAATCGGAGATCTGCGTCTTCGACAACAATTCTTCCGACGGCACGGCGGAAGCGGCACGGCGCGCGGGTGCGCATGTCTTCGAAGAGCGCCGTCGCGGCAAAGGCTACGTGGTGCAGTCCATGTTTCGCAAGATCCAAGCCGGCATCTACGTGATCGTGGATGGCGACGGGACTTATCCCGCGCAGGCGGTGACGCGCTTGATGGAACCGGTCTTGCGGCAGGAAGCCGACATGGTGATCGGCTCGCGCTTGGCCACGGCCGCAAACAGCCAGTTCCGTTGGCTGAATCGCGTTGGAAACCGGTTCTTCCTGGTGCTGCTCCATTTCATTTTCGGCGTCCGCCTGACGGATCTGCTCAGCGGCTATCGCTGCTTCAGCCGTCGCTTGGTGCGTGGATTACCTTTGTTCGGCGGTGGTTTTGAAACCGAAGCGGAAATGACCATCAAGGCCTTGCAGCGCGGCTTCACCATAACCGAAGTTCCCGTGGATCTGGCGGCGCGTCCCGCCGGTAGCCCGTCTAAAATCCGCGTCGTGCAGGATGGTTTCGTAATTCTCAATTGCATGCTGGTGCTGCTGCGCGATTACAAGCCGCTGACGTTCTTCGGCGGCGCGGGAGCACTGCTGTGGCTGGCGGGTGCGATTCCGGCCATCTGGGCGGGCGTCCAGTATTCCGAGACCGGTTCGCTACCGGTTCTCGCGTGCCTGATCGGCGCGACATTGTTATGCGCCGGCACTGCGTCCATGACGGTTGGCCTGGTGCTGCACTCCATCGCGCGGCGATTCCAGGAACTGGATCATCAGATTCAGACCTTGGCCGACGACCTGCGGTCCGGCGACTCGCGCTAGCATAGAGAACTTATGGACATTTCCGGAAAAGTAGCACTCGTGACGGGCGGGGCTTCGGGCTTGGGCGCCGCCACAGTGAGAATGATCGTGTCGGCCGGCGGGCGCGCCGTGATCCTGGACCTGAATGAGCAATTGGGGAACGCATTGGCCGGTGAGCTGGGAGCCGCCGCGATGTTACATCCGCGCCGATGTCAGCTCCGCGAGCGAGGCCGAGCAAGCGGTAAAGGCCGCCGTCGCCGCGTTCGGAGCGCTGCATATTTGCGTGAATTGCGCCGGCATCGGCGATCCGCAACGGCTGGTGAGCAAGGAAGGTCCCGCGGATCTGGAACGGTTCAACAAAGTGATTCGCGTGAATCTGATCGGCACGTTTCAATGTCGCGCGGCTGGCGGCTTGGGAAATGTCGCGCAATCAACCCGGCCCGGATGGCGAGCGCGGCGTGATCATCAATACCGCCTCGGTGGCGGCCTTCGACGGGCAGATCGGCCAGGCGGCGTATTCGGCGTCCAAAGGCGGCATCGTGGCTTTGACGCTGCCGCTGGCGCGCGATCTCTCGGGTCTGGGCGTGCGCGTGATGACCATCGCGCCGGGGTTGTTCGATACTCCGCTGCTGGCGCGCCTGCCAGAAGACGTGAAAGCTTCGCTGGGAGCGATGGTTCCTTTCCCCAGGCGATTGGGCCAGCCCACGGAATACGCCATGCTCGCCAAACAGATCATCGAGAATCCGATGCTGAATGGCGAAGTGATCCGGTTGGACGGCGCTATTCGGATGGCGCCGAGGTAAATCGGAGCGTCTAGGTCGTCGAGCGCTTGGCGTCGATTTGGAAATTGAGATCGCCGCCGCCGTCCATCGTGATCTTCATCTGATCGTCAGCCGCGAGTTTTCCGGTGCACTTAAAGCTCATTTGCTGGCCGCCGGCGTCCACGCTTAGGCCAAACTGCAGCGTCTCGCCGTCGATTTTTCCATCGGATATGTCGATGTCGCCGGTTGGGCCGCTTACGGTGCCTGTGACTTTGCCGGCATCCAGCTTGAAAGTGAAGGTCAACGATATGGTTTGACCGTCCGGCGTATTTACGTCGCCGATCCATTTTCCGCCGACATCAGCCGCACTGACTGTGGCCGCGACAAAGCCAAGGAAAACGATCAGTAGCGATGCGCGTCGAGTGAACTGGTTCATAGAGGAGACTCCTTCTGGTCTAACGAATATTGACGCAATCATAGCATGCTGTACGCATCATGGAAGGCGCTGGAG
>CAVXJU010000100.1:0-22699 GCA_963761935.1 Terriglobia bacterium
TATCGCTCTTTGCCCTCGGTTGCGCGCGACACCCACAAATACGGGAAACCACCGACTTCGATACGAGCTAGGCACCAAAGTGAAGTTTTCCGCCGTAGCGCCCATGAACACTTTTTTCGAAGACCACCTGATTATCTTTGAGCACCCAGGAACCCGAGCACTTGAAGCTGTTTGAGACAGCTCATCCAGCGTGTAGGTTTTCCGGTTTACGGTGTAGTTCGACGAGAGTGGCGTCGCGGTGGCTTTCTAAGGCGAACACCTGGCTCGATTTATGAATTCACAGCCCAACCGCTGGCTCGGAATCTTGTCCATGTGATGGAAGTAGTAATAGCTGTAGGGACGCGACCAATAACTGTAGGGATCGATCAACATACCGTGCCTTGTTAAATCGAGCTTCGGAGTGGGTCCTATTGCAAGCAAAGTCGGCCAGCACGAGCAGGACCGGCAATTTTATAAACAGCGCGGCGCAACATACGTTTCAGTATAAAAAAAAAGCTTGCACTAAATGCGCGGCTGGGGCTGCAGGTTGCGGACGGCGCTGGCGCAAAATGACGATGTCGCCGTAGCTGCACGCGCAAGTAGAGCTCTTCCCCGCGCGGGCCCCAATCCCCCTTCCATGAAGCTGTGACCGAGGAATCACGGGGTGCGCTTCTCGGCTCCGGCAAAATGCAAGTCGACGCCGCCGAGCCCGCTCCTGGCGTCAATTGCGTACTGGCGATTTTCCGCGAGATGCAGCAGAATCAGGCCCTGCTTGTTCGTTTTTTGAACCTCGCCGGTGACCCTGTCGATGTTCACCTCGCCGGTATTGTGATCGACCTATATGTGAGCGGTTCGCGGACCCTTGATGTCGCATTGAAATTTGCGTTTGATGGTGGAGCCCAAGGGTGAAGGAGCCGGAAATAGACGGTGCTTTGGAAACTGGGTGCTCACGACCAAATCGCCGCCTTGGCGCTGGGCTACGACATGCACTTTATCCAACTCGCGGGTCGCATTGTTGTGTCCCCCTTACTCGTACTTTAGTTTGGTCGACTTGGTAGTCGTGACCTCGGCGCCGGGCTGATCCCACCTTCGATGGTAAGTCGTGGTGGAATCTTTCACGCGCAACTCACCCTCGGCCGGAAATCCAGGCGTTGGCCGTATCGGTTACTACGACTTTTTGACTCGGCCCTCTGGCCGGCGAATGAGAGGGAGCCGAGCGAGATGGCCTTACATGTTGCGTACTTTGACGTCGGACTTTGAACTTTACCGTCCTCATGGCCCTATTCTAACTTCGGCATCAGATTCGTTTTGGCTCGTTCGCTCCGCCGGCGCACAAGCGCACGTTTTCGATGGCCCGGTTTTCGGCTAGAATCCAAGTTTCGGCCTCCGAAGATCATGCCCGATGGTATGAACAAGAGTTCAAAAAGTGAGCCGATCAGACCCTCCAGGCACTGTACAAGCGCCTGTCAGCCGCGTCGGAAGACGCCGATTTTGAAGCGGACTTCAATTCCGGGGCCCTGGCCATCGAGTTCGAGACACCGCCCGGCAAATTCGTCATCGGCCCCAATACGCCGGTGCGCCAGATCTGGGTTCGGCCCACTCGAAAGTTTTAAGCTCGACTGGGACGTCGTCCAGAGCACTTTCGCGTTGAAGGGACCGGCCAAAGCTGACCGACCTGATTCAGGCCGCATCGGCAAGCAATTGGGCAAGAAGTCGCGCTGTAAATGGCGGGCGTCTACATTTCGTATCCGTTCTGCGCCCAGAAGTGCACTTATTGCAACTTCGCGTCGGGCGTTTCGCCGCGGGAACTGGAGGCGCGATACGTGGCCGCGCTGGCCGAGATCGCCGCGCAAGAATGGCACTGGATCCCGAAACGGTCTACCTCGGCGGCGGCACGCCTCGCGGCATGGATCCGTGCGACTCAATCGGATCTCGCAGGGATTCCGGGCCGGCCTTGGAGCGAAGCGACCATCGAGGCCGCGCCCGGCGAACGCTGGAACCAGCGCCGAGTGGGCTCGCGCGGGCATCAATCGCGTCAGCCTCGGCGTGCAATCGTTCGTCGCCGGGAGCTGGCGCGCACCGGCCGCAAGCACAGTGCCGAGATCGTGGCGCGAGAGGTCGCCCTGCTGCGCCAGGCGGGCTCTCTAACATCAATATCGACCTGATCGCCGGACTGCCCGGCCAGACCCGGACTCGTTGGCGCGAATCGCTGGAGTGGATCGAGCTCGAACCGCCGCACGTTTCCGTCTACATGCTGGAGGTGGACGAAGACAGCCGTCTCGGACGCGAAATCCTGCTCAACGGCACGCGCTACGGCGCGCAGACATCCCCACCGACGAATTGATCGCCGAGTTCTATGAAAATGCGACTGGAAGTCTCGGCAGCCTCGGCATCCACCGCTACGAGATCTCGAATTTCGCGCGGCCCGGCTTCGAATCGGCGCACAACCTGAAGTACTGGCGGCTCGAACCGTACGTCGGTTTCGGCGCCGACGCGCACTCTTTCGACGGCGTGACGCGCGCCAGAACGTGGAAGCGGCGCAGGAGTACGTGAGCGAACGCAACCGGGCCGATCCCCGCGTCTCGATCCACGCGCGCCGACTCCGACGAAGAGAGGTTCTTCGTCGGCCTGCGTCTGATGGACGGCATCCGGCCGAACGCCGCGACTGGCTGCGCTTCGAGGCGCCCATCCGACGCTTTCTGGCCGAAGGCTTGCTCGAGCGCGAGGGCGAACTTGCGGCTGACCACGCGGCGTGCTCGTTTCCAACGAAGTTTTCCAGGAGTTTCTCATCTCATGATCGATCTCCGCAGCGACACCGTGACCGACCCACACCCGCCATGCGGCGGGCCATGGCGGAAGCCGAAGTCGGCGACGATGTCTACGGCGAAGATCCACCGTCAACCGGCTGGAGCAGCGCGCCGCCGAGATCTTGGGCAAGGAAGCCGCCTATTCGTGCCCACCGGCACGATGGGCAACACCATCGCGATCAAGCTGCACACCGAGCACGGCCAGGAAGTGATCTGCGAATCGCGCGCGCACGTGCTCGACTATGAACTGTCCATGATGGCGTGGTTTTCCGGCTGCCTGGTGCGCCCGATGCCAGGCCGAGGACGGCATCTGCCCTGGGATGACATTCGAGAACTCGTCCGCCGGGCAGCCGCACTGGGCGCCACGGGCCTGATTGAACTCGAGAACACGCACAACATGGCCGGCGGCAGCGTTTATCCGCAGGATGTCCTCCACGACATCTGCGGGTCAGCGCACGACGCTGGCGTCAAGGTTCACATGGATGGCGCGCGCATTTTCAACGCGGCGCGCTATCTGGGCAGCCGGTGCGCGAATCTGCGGCGAAGGCCGATACGGTGATGTTCTGTCTCTCGAAAGGCTCGGCGCGCCGGTCGGATCGATGGTGGCCGGAACCGGCGAAGCCATCGACCGCGGGCGGCTTATCCAAGCGGTTCGGCGGCGGCATGCGCCAGGTGGGCGTGCTGGCCGCGGCCGGTCTGATTGCGCTCGAGGAGATGCCAAAGCGGCTGGGCGAAGATCACGCCAATGCGCGATACCAGCGGCGGAGGTCGCGAAAATTCCGTATTCCGGTTGAATCTCGAAAGCGTACAGACCAACATCGTGATCTTCGATATCAGCGGAACCGGCCTGGCCATTGGTCCGAAACTATGCGGGCTCAAAGCACGGCGGCGCGCTGATGAGTTCAGCCAATGCCCGTCAGATGGGGGCAGTAACTCACTACGATGTGAGCCGTGAAGACCCCCCTACGGCGGCCGCGGCTCTAGCCGAGGCCCAATCCGTTTAGGAATACTTTTCTCGGTGCGACTGCGGTTTCGCTGAGAAAGTGTCCATGCATGCGGACTCTGCACGTGCTGCATAGGGGCCAGGTGGTCTCTCACCCGGATTACTTGGGTAAGCGTCAAGCCTTGGCCAGCCAGGTAGCCAAAGCCCTTGCTTGCCTGAAAGATGTTCATTTGGCTTGGATTAATCGATGGCTTTCTCTTTTTTAATACCGGCTTGATATTCGCGCCCACTCGGCGGCAATGCCGCACTCTTCCTGTCCAAGCAACTGTCGGTCACGGGAAGAGTGCGGCATTGCCGCCGAGTGGGCGCGAAGTATCAAGCCGGGATTCTAATTGAGGAAGCCATCGATTCATCCAAGCCAAATGAACATCTTTCAGGCGAGCAACTCAGCGGCTACCTGGCTGGCCAAGGCTTGACGCTTACCCAAGTAATCCGGGTGAGAGACCACCTGGCCGTATGCAGCACGTGCAGAGTCCGCATGGTGGACACTTTCTCAGCGAAACCGCAGTCGCGCCGAAGTTCTTCCTAAGCGGATAGGGCCTCGGCTAGAGCCGCGGCCGCCGTAGCGCAATCTTCGCGGTTCACATCGTAGTGAGTTACTGCCCGCATCTGACGGGCATTGGCTGAACTCATCAGCACGCCGCGTGCTTTGAGCCGGCGGTTGATTTCGCCGATGGCCAGGCCGGTTCCGCTGATATCGAAGATCACGATGTTGGTCTGTACGCTTTCGAGATTCAACCGGATGCCGGGAATTTTCGCGACCTCCGCCGCTAGGTATCGCGCATTGGCGTGATCTTCGCCCAGCCGGTGCGGCATTTCCTCCAGCGCGATCAGACCGGCCGCGGCCAGCACTCCCGCCTGCCGCATGCCGCCGCCCAAGCGTTTGCGATACAGGCGCCCGCGCTCGATGGCTTCCCCGGTTCCGGCCACCATCGAGCCGGCTGGAGCGCCCAGGCCTTTAGACAAACAGAACATCACGGTGTCGGCGTGCGCGGCCAGTTCGCGCACCGGCTTGTTCAGATAGCACGCGGCGTTGAAGATGCGCGCGCCATCCATGTGAACCGGAACGCCGGCGTCGTGCGCATGACCCGCGACGTCCTGAAGAACATCCAGCGGATAAACCCTGCCGCCGGCCATGTTGTGCGTGTTCTCAAGCTCGATCAGTCCCGTAGGCGCACTGTGCGGGCTGCCCGGCCGGACGAATTCTCGAATGGCGTCCCAGCGCAGGATGCCGTCTTCAGCCTGAATCGGGCGCACCAGGCATCCGGAAAACCAGGCCGTCATGGCTAGCTCCCAGTCCAGGATGTGCGCCCGCGATTCGCAGATCACTTCCTGGCCGTGCTGCGTGTGGATCTTGATCGCAACCGTGTTCCCCATGGTGCCGGTGGGTACGAAGACGGCCGCTTCCTTGCCCAAAATCTCGGCGGCGCGCTGCTCCAGCCGGTTGACGGTTGGATCTTCGCGGTAGACGTCATCGCCGACTTCGGCCTCGAACATGGCGCGCCGCATGGCGGCAGTGGGTCGCGTAACAGTGTCGCTGCGGAGGTCGATCATGAGATGAATTCGGCGAAAACTTCGTTCGAAACAAGCACGCCCCGATCGGTCAGGCGCAACCGTTCGCCCTCGCGCTCGAGCAAACCTTCGGTCAGAAACCGTTGGATGGGCGCCTCAAAGCGCGTCCATTGACTGGCGTTCGGCCGGATGCCGTCCATCAGACGCAGGCCGACGAAGAATCGTTCTTCATCGCAGTCGGCGCGCGTGGAATCGAGACGCGGGGACCGGCCCGGTTGCATTCGATCCACGTACTCCTGCGCCGCTTCGACGTTCTGGCTGCGCGTCACGCCGTCGAAAGAGTGCGCGTCGGCGCCGAAGCCCAGGTAAGGCTCCAGCCGCCAGTACTTCAGGTTGTGCGCTGACTCAAAACCGGGCTGCGCGAAATTCGAGATTTCATAGCGTTGGATGCCCAGGCGGGCGAATTCCAAGATCGCCTTTTCATAAAAATCCGCGATCCATTCGTCGCTGGGGATCGCCTGCGCGCCGTAGCGCTTGCCGTTGAGCAGCACTTCACTTCCGAGGCGGCTGTCTTGGTCGACCTCCAGCATGTAGACGGAGACGTGCGGAGGGTCGAGCTTTTCGATCCACGCCAGCGATCCCGCCCACGAGGCCGGCGTTTGTCCGGGCAGTCCCGCGATCAGGTCGATATTGACGTTAGACAGCCCAGCCTGGCGCAGCAGGGCAATCTCTCTCGCGACGATTTCAGCACTGTGCTTGCGGCCGGTGCGCGCCAGCTCGCCGGCGACGAAGGATTGGACGCCCAGGCTGACGCGATTGATGCCCGCGCGAGCCCACTCGTGCGCTAGTTCCAGCGTAATGCCGCCGGGCGCGGCCTCAATGGTCGCTTCGCGCCAAGGCTGGCCGGGAATCGCTGCCAGGATCCGATTGAGATCGCACGCATCCAGCCGCGAAGGTGTGCCGCCGCCCAGATAAACCGTCTCCGGTAGCCAGGGCCAATCTTGCGCGGCGATCTCCTGAGCCAGGGCGTCCACATACTGCGCCTCCAACTGACGCGGCGAAACGCCCGACGCGAAGTTACAATAAGTGCACTTCTGGGCGCAAAAAGGATAGGAGATGTAGACGCCCGGCATTTACAGCGAGACTTCCTGGCCCAATTGCTGGCCGATAGCGTCCTGAATCAGGCCAGTCAACGTTTGGCCGGTGCCTTCCAACGCGAAAGTGTTCTGGACGTCATCCCAGCCGAGCTTGTAGCTCTTCGAGTGTGCCGACACCCAGATCTGGCGGACCGGCGTGTTAGGGCTTATGACGAACTTGCCGGGAGGTGTCTCGAACTCGATGGCCAGCGCTCCGGAATTGAAGTCGGCCTCAAAATCGGCGTCTTCCGACGCGGCTGACAGGCGCTTGTACAGTGCCTGGAGGGTCTGATCGGCTCGCTTTTTGAACTCTTGTTCGTCCATAGGGCATGATCTTCGGAGGCCGAAACTTGATTCTAGCCGAAAACCGGGCCATCGAAAACGTGCGCCTGCTGCGCCGGCGGACGAACGGCGAAAACGGATCTGCTCCCCGAGTTAGAATCGGGCCATGAGGAGCAACGCTGGAACTATGACATTGAAGTACGCGACGTGTGCGGCCATCTCGCTCGGCTTCCTCTCATTCGCCGCCAGTGAGCCGAGTCAAAAAGTCGTGGTGACCAATACGCAACACCTGGATTTCCCGGCCGGCGGTGAGTTGCGCGTGAAAGATTCCACCGGCGAACTTACCATCGAAGGTTGGGATCAGCCCGGCGCCGAGATCACGACTACCAAGTCGACCAAACGCGAGTACGAAGTCAGGGAGCGCGAGAATGCGACCCGCGAGTTGGATAAAGTGCATGTCGTAGCCCAGCGCCAAGGCGGCGATTTGGTCGTCAGCACCGAGTTTCCAAAGCACCGTCTATTTCCGCCTCCTTCGCCCTTGGGCTCCGCCGTCGATTTCGATTTGCAATACGACATCAAGGTCCCACGAACCGCTCGCGTCCTGGTCGATCACAATACCGGCGAGGTGAACATCGACAGTGTCACCGGCGAGATTCATGTAACCGACAAGCAGGGCCTGATTCTGCTGCATCTCGCGGAAAATCGCCAGTACGCAATTGACGCCAGGAGCGGGCTCGGCAGCGTCGACTCGGATTTTGCCGGAGCCGAGAAGCGCACCCCGTTACTCCTGGGTCACAGCTTCATGGAAAACCCGTCGGGGGCCGCACAGAAGCTCTACTTGCGCATCCACTACGGCGACATCGTCATTTTGCGCCAGCGCATCCCGCAACCTCCAGCCCCAGCCGCGCATTGACTGCCAGCTTCACCGCCGCGACTATACTGAAACGTATGTTGCGCCGCGCTGTTTATCTAATTCCCGTCCTGCTCGTGCTGGCCGGCTTTGCTTCCGATGAACCCACTCCGAAGCTCGATTTCAACAAGGTAGATCCGCACCGCATGTTGATCGATCCCTACAGTTATTGGTCGCATCCCTACAGCTATTACTACTTCCATCACATGGACAAGATTCCGAGCCAGCGGTTGGACTGGGTTCGCAAATCGAGCCAGGTGTTCGCCTTAAAAGCCGCCGCGGCGCCATTCTCGATGAACTACACCGTAAACCGGAAAACCTACACGCTGGATGAGTATCTCAACCAGGGCGATGTGCTCGGGTTCCTGGTGCTCAAAGATAATCAGGTGGTCTTCGAAAAATATTTGCATGGCGCTACGGCGGAAGACCGCTTCGTGTCCATGTCGGTATCGAAGTCGGTGGTTTCCGTGTTGTTGGGTGTCGCGCGCGACGAGGGCAAGATTCATAGCGTGGACGACCCGGTCATCCAATACTTGCCTGCTCTGAAAGCCAGCGCTTACAAAGACGCCACCATCAAGAACGTACTGCAAATGGCGGCGGGCATCGATTTCAACGAGGACTATCTGGATCCGAAGGCCGATGTGCATCGCTTGTTGTTCGACATCATTCGAGGCGGCGAGCCGTTCATGGCCATTGCGGAATCAGTCAAGCCGGAACGCCAACCCGGTACCGCGTTCCACTATCAAAGCATCAACACGCAGGTGCTGGGCGAGATCCTGGAGAAAGCCACCGGCGCGCCGCTCAATAAATACGCTGAAGAGAAGCTCTGGAAAAAGATTGGAACCCAGAGCGATGCGTTCTTTTACGAGAGCAAGAACCAGCCGGAGATCTGCGCGTTCGGTTGCTTTAACGCCACGCTGCGCGATTATGCGAGGTTCGGACTGATGGCGATGAACTACGGAAAGCTGACTGGCGCCAGAGTGGTGAGCGAGGCGTGGATGCACGAGTCCACCATCGCGCCGGCCTTCAATCCCGGTTACGGATATCAATGGTGGCTGGCCGCCAACAGTCCCGATCACGTGTTCCTCGCTATCGGAATTTACGGGCAGACCATCTATGTGAATCCTGCCAAGCACGTTGTGATTGCACAATTTCGAGCAACGCCGAAGCCCAGCGGTCCAAATCCGGACGCGCCGCCTGCTCCATTCGATGCGATCGTGGAGAAGTTGTCTAACTAAGTTTTCTAAGGTTCTACCTAGAGCAAAATCACCGCCTGCCAGCAAAATTTACTGGCGGAACATTCTGTCATTTATTTGATTTTCAAGAGGCTGGTGTTTGGACCAATGCGTGCTAACGTTGCGTTAACTATGAAAACGAAACTGCTGTGCTTGACTCTCCTGGCCGCGGGATGGGTGTTCGGTCAGGTCTCGATTGGCATCCAGATCGGGCCGCCTCCTCCGCCGCGCGTGGTCCGGGTTTTGCCGCCCAGCCCCGGTCCTGGCTTCGTCTGGATCGGTGGCTATTGGTACGTTATCGGGGGGCACTATCGATGGCATGCCGGATACTGGACCATGCCGCCCTATGCGGGCGCACATTGGGTGGTGCCGCGTCATGACGGGGAACGGTTCTATGCCGGCTACTGGGAGGGCAACCGGGGACGCGTCGAACACGACCATCGTTGGGATCGCGACCACGACCGGGATCGCGACCGGTGGCGTGACGACCGGCACTAATCGGGGCGACGGCGGTTATTCACCGCGTATCAGATCGTCGTAGGTTTCACGCTTGCGGATGACGCGGTAGCGGTCGCCTTCCACCAAAATTTCCGGTGGGCGCGGGCGTGCGTTGTAGTTGGACGCCGCCACGAATCCGTAAGCGCCGGCGGTGCAGACGGCCAGCAGATCGCCGGGCATGGCGTTGGCCATTTCGCGGCCACGCGCCAGGAAGTCGCCCGATTCGCAGACTGGTCCTACCACGTCGGCGGTGATGGTGCCCGAGTCAGTTTCACGCAGCGGGACGATCTCGTGATGCGCGTGATAAAGCGCGGGACGAATCAAGTCGTTCATGGCGGCGTCCACAATGACGAACTCGCGCTCGCCGTTGGTCTTGCGATAAAGCACGCGCGTCAGCAGCAGGCCCGCTTCCGCTACGATGGAGCGGCCCGGCTCGATCAGTATCTCCAGGCCGTGGCCGGCCACTTTCTCGCACATCGCGCGAATGAAGTCCCCGATGCACAGCGCCTGGTCCTGAGGCTTATAGCGGACGCCCAGGCCGCCGCCCAGATCCAGCGTCCGGATGGGCAGGCCGCGCGCGCGCAGGCGTTCCACCAGGGCGACCATTTTGCCGAATACTTCCAGCATCGGATCGAGGTCGACGATCTGCGAGCCGATGTGGCAGCTCACGCCTTCGAGCACCAGATTGGCGAAGGATTTGGAGCGATCGTAAACGGCTTCTGCTTGCGCGATGTCGATCCCGAATTTGTGTTTGCGGAGACCGGTCGAGATGTAGGGATGCGTGGAGGCGTCGACGTCGGGGTTCACGCGCACCGCGATGCGCGCCTTCACCTGGCGGCGGGCGGCCAGTGAATCGATCAGCGCAAGCTCGGGTTCCGATTCGCAATTGAAGCTGCGGATATTGTGCTCGAGCGCGTAATCGATTTCCTGCGCGGTCTTTCCCACGCCGGAAAAGATCACGCGCGCTGGGTCGCCGCCGACTTTGAGAACGCGAAACAGTTCGCCGCCGGAGACAATGTCGAATCCCGCACCGGCTTCCGCGAGCAACTTGAGGATCGCCAGGTTTCCGTTGGCTTTTACGGCGTAGCAGACCTGGTGCGGCACCGCACCGAAGGCCTGATGGTACGCTTCAAAGCGCTCCAGGATTTTGCCGCGCGAGTAGACATAGCAAGGCGTGCCTTCGCGGCGGGCGATGTCGGCCAGCGGAACTTCTTCCAAGTACAGCGTGTGGTCGCGATACTGCATCAACGAACCTTGAGGACAAGCATAGTCTGGTCGTCGAAGGCGGGCGCACCAGCGGTGAATTGATCCAAATCGGCCAGAATCTGATCCGCTACGGCTTCCGGGCTTTGACCGCACAGACGGCGCAAGGACTTCGCCAAATGGCTGTGACCGAACTCCTGCTCGCGTGGATTGAGTTGATCGGTGATGCCATCGGAGGCCAGCAGCAACAGATCGCCGGGCTGGGCATCGAAGACCAGTTCTTCATACTCGCGGTGATCCAGCATTCCCGCCGGAATACCTTCCACGCGCGGCTTGAGGATCTCGCCTTGGCGGCAAATGAGTGGCGGCTCGGAGCCTGCATTGGCCATGACGAAGCGGCGGTGCGCGCGCTCCCAAACCAGGACCAGCAGCGTGACGTAGCGCGCTTCCACGGCGCGTTCGCGCAGCACGTTGTTGAGGAGGCGCAACAATTCCGCCGGGCTGCGTTTGCGGTGAGCGAGAGTCCGGAGCAGCCCACTGACCATGGCGCCGTAGAGCGCCGCGGCCGCGCCTTTGCCGCTGACGTCGCCCAACGCGAACACAGCGTCGTTGCCGTGTTCGAAAATGTCGTAGACGTCGCCGGTGATCTCGCGTGCCGGACGCGCGCGTATGGCGATTTCGAGACCTTTGATCGGCGGGGCCTCGCGCAGCAACAACACGGACTGGACGTTGCGCGCGGCCTTGAGATCCTGTTCCATGCGTTGCTCGCGTTGCGCCAACTCTTCATAGAGCCGCGCGTTTTCTACCGAACTGGCGATCTGCGGCGCAAGCAACGCGAGCAGCCGCGCGTGATCCTCGGTGAAATAGCCGATCTTTTCGCTCTCCAGATCCATGACGCCGACCGCGCGATCCTGGACCACCAGCGGCACGGCGATTTCGGATCGAATGTCGGGGTGCGATGCGATGTAGCGCGGATCGGTCAGCGTGTCGGTGACGCGTACGATCTCACGCGATTCGGCGGCCGCGCCGGTGAGCCCTCGGCCGAGCGGGATGTTATCCAGATTCACGCGCTGATCGTAGCGCTGGCTGAAGCGATGGCGCAGCACCTTTTGCGCCGGGTCCACCAGCAGGATGCTGAAAGCGTCGAACGCGACCAGAGCATGGACGATCTTGACGATTTTCCCCAGCAGCTCGTCCAGATCGAGAATCGAGCTGAACTCCTGCGACAAATGCGAGAGCGTCTTGAGCGTCTTGTTTTGCCGGTCGACGCGGCGGTACAGACGCGCGTTGTCGATGGCGACCGCCACGCGGGCGGCTATCAATTGGAGCAAGGCGCGATCCTGCTCGCGATAAGCGTCCAGGCGAGTGGATTGCAGATCGATCACGCCCACCAGCTTGCCGCGCGCCAGCATAGGCACAGCCAGCTCCGATTGCACGGCGTCGAGAGCTGAGAGATAACGCGGATCGCTATGAACGTCCGAAACCAGGATGGGCTGGCGCGTGGAGGCGGCAATTCCGGTAATGCCTTCGCCGAGTGGAAGCGTCAGACTGCGAATGATCTCTTCGCGGTGACCGATGGCGTAGCGGATGGACAAGCCGCCGCGCCTTTCGCTATAAAGCAGGATCGCGAACAGGTCGTACGGGACCACTTCTTTGACGGCGGAGGCGACGTTGGCCAGGATGCGCTCGAGATCCAGTGTCTCGGAGGTAGCGGCGGAGACATCCAGCAGAAAATCGAGCAGCTCGGCGCGCTCCTGGAAGCGGACAGCGGATTTGCGGGGAGCGGTGGCCATCAGTAGCCCTTACTCGGCTCTTGCGGAGCGCCGGTGGTGGCCTCCACGATTTTCACGCTGGCGCTGGCGCCGATGCGCGTGGCACCAGCGGCTGCCATTTTCTGCAAGTCGGCCAGCGTGCGGATTCCGCCCGAGGCCTTGACGCCCATTTCGGGACCGACCGCCAGGCGCATCAGCTCCACGTCGTGCGCCGTCGCGCCGGAAGGACCGAATCCTGTTGAGGTTTTCACGAAATCGGCCTTGGCCATTTTCGCCAGCATGCTGGCCATCACTTTTTGGTTGTCATCGAGGTAGGCAGTCTCGAGGATGACCTTGACGATGGCTCCGGCGCGATGCGACGCTTCCACCACGGCGGCGATGTCGGCCTTGACGGCGTCATGATCGCCACTGCGCAGCGCGCCGATGTTCTGCACCATGTCGATTTCTTGCGCGCCTACGCGCAGGGCCGCTTCTGTTTCGGCAACTTTCGCTACGGTGGAGGTCGCGCCCAGGGGAAATCCGATCACGGTGCAGACTTTGACAGGCGATCCGGCCAGCTCGGCCGAGACCAGCGGCACCCAGTAGGGATTGATGCACACGCTGGCGAAACAATATTTGCGCGCTTCGCGGCAGACCTTGAGAATGTCGTCGCGCGTGGCTTCGGGGCGCAACAGGGTGTGGTCGATGAGGGCGGCGATGGAGGGATCGATCCCGGTGAGCGTGTCGCTGCACGATAGCCGGCACGCACCCGCCTTCACGATCTCTTTGGCCTTGTGCTCACAAGTCTGGGGGCAGCGTTGCGTGCAACCGGGGCAGACCAGGTCCGGAATGTTGAGACCTTCGGCGTCGCGCGGGAGCCCGGCGAGGCGGCCGGTGCGCGCGAGGATCTCCTCTCCGATCTGTTCGACTAATCGATCTAGCTCCGCGGCGTCCAATTTTTCGTTGCCTTTTCGATTTCGGCGATCTTCTGTACTCGTTTGGCGTGGCGTCCGCCGGCGAAGGGAGTGCTGAGCCAGACGCGCAAAACGTCCTCGGCTTGAGTTGGCGTCAACAGCCTTCCGCCAAGCGTAAGTACATTAGAATCATTATGTTCCCGACTATTCCGCGCCGATGCTTTATCATAACACAGCGCGGCGCGGATGCCCGGAAATTTGTTGGCGACGATCGAGGAGCCGATGCCCGCGCCGTCGATGATGACGCCGCGCGTGGCTTTTCCGTTGGCGACGATTTCGGCCACTCGGGCCGCGATGTCGGGATAGTCGACTGGCGCTTCAGTGTGGGTGCCGACGTCGTTGACGGAGAGTCCGAACTCGGCGAAGATTGGCAGCAGCGTTTTTTTCAAAACGAACCCACCGTGATCCGATCCCAGCGCGACGGTTTTTTCCGAAGGCGCCGTATCGAATTGATCGTCGGCGACTTCGATGATTTGGATGCCTCGCTCGCGGATGGCATCCTGAGCCGAGGGCGTTATAATACTTCCCTTCGCAATTTTGAGCGCGCCCGAAAGCGGGACCTCGGAAGCGATTATGACTTTGCGCACTTCAAATCAGCATAGCGCGCAGTTACGGTATTTCACAGCGTTACAGCGTTGGGCCAGCTTTCATTTTTCGATTTTTCGGAAGATCAACTTGAAGCCATCGTTACGAATCAGGAAGTAAGGGCCGCAACGCCGTTCAGCTTGGTAAGGCATGTGACCGCCAGAACGCGTTGTCGTATCGCTTTCGCGGACATTCGTTATCGGCGGGCGGCTATTGAGCCTGTAATCGAGAGCCGGCTGGGCCGGAAAAGTCCAGGGAACCTGAAATTAGCCGTGACCGGGTCCGTGGTGGAAGGGTGACGGCCGGACTGTGCATCAACAATAGCTGCCATTAAGCAAGGCGATCCGCGGCCCCAAGTGACGATGAAATAGTGTCCGGCGAAGTTAGGCCCGGGCCGTTCTTTTTCCCCAGGCTGTTCGGTTACGCCGTATCCTTTCGAGACACCTTGACGGATTACTGTTCGGTACCAAGCCGCGGGTGTGTCTCCGACCACCCGGAGGGGTATTTTTAGTGCGGCCAGCCCGGATAATGGCCCCTTACTGCATCGAGCCAGCGCGCTACGCCGATTGCGATTCAGCACAATTAGACTCGGGTTATTGCACCAGTTGATAGGATTTCATGTGGCTGAGCAATTGGGCCAGGTCGATGGGCTTCACCAGGTATGCGTCGCAGAGCTCCTGGAAACATCGGAACACTTCCTTCATGTCGTCTACCGCCGTGGTCATGATGATCTTTGCACCGGAGGTCGAGAGAATGCCATGCTCTTCCTCCAGAGCCCGCGCGCGCCGAACTGCCTCGCGGCCGTCCATTTCGGGCATCATGATGTCCATGCAGATCAGATCGTATCTTTGTCCCCGCTCCAAGGCGAAGCGAACCGCTTCCACCGCTTCGCGGCCATTCACGGCGACATGACACTCGCCGTAACGGGAAAGGAAGGTCTGCAGTAAAAGCCGGCTAGCGAAATCGTCTTCCGCCAAAAGCATCCGCAGATGCCTGCCCGCTGGACTCTGTTGGCCGGCTGCGGTATCGCGACCCTTCATGGTGGGGGCCCGGTGAGCCGTAAGCACGCTGTCAAGCGCGGCCAGAATTTCCGCGATGCCGGCCTGGTTGCTCTCGCCGGCGTTGCGGATCAGGTCGTGCAGCCGGTCGGTGGCAGCGAGCAGCACGCGCACCCGCTCCGGGGTGGGAACTATCTCACGTGAGCGAATCAGCGCCAGCACGCTTTCGGTCCGGTGCGCCAGCTCGCCGATCTTCACCAGATCGAAAACACCGGCTCCTCCTTTGACCGAATGCATGGCCCGAAAGGCCCGATTCACCAGTTCCTCATCGACTTCCGCTCCACCCTTTTCGATCGAAAGAAGGCACGACTCGACTGCGGCCAGGTGTTCGGAGGAATCGGCCAGATACTGGTCGGCTAGTTCGTTGTCAAGATCGATCATCGCGTGTCATCCTTTTCTAAATCCATCCGGCCAGCTTCAGAGCGCTTTTGAACCGCTCGAATTCCTCGACCACGCCGGGCATAAGCTCGCCGCAGTGGTCCAACTTCTCCGCGGCGCCGGCCCGTTCCATTTCCAAGGCAATCCCCTGCAGACGCTCTGCCGCAACGGTAGCGGCCGCTCCCTTCAGGGCGTGTGCCTGCCTGCGGACGCCAGGCGCATCGCCTTGGTCGAGCCGCGCCCGCAAATTGTTCACCTGGGAAGAAACATCCTGAAGAAACCCTCTGACGATAGTGCCGGCCAGTTGCCGATCTCCCATCAGCCGCCGCAGCAGTGCCTGCATATTGAAAATAAGCGCTGTTTGGTTCTCGGGAGTTTGAGCCGGGCTGCCTGCGCCAGATCCGGGGAGCCACTTGGCGAGCACATCCGCCAGGCACTCCAGGTCCACCGGTTTAGCAAGATAATCGTTCATGCCTTTACTCAGGCAGCGATCCCGGTCGCCCGACATCGCGTCGGCGGTGACGGCGATGATCGGAATGGCAGGAATGGATGCGCGTATACGGCGCGTTGCTTCGAAGCCGTCCATTACCGGCATCTGGCAATCCATCAGCACCCGGCGTACGCTCTCTGCTCCAGAGCTTCGATAGCCTCGGCGCCATTGGCGACCGCGTCGGCTTTGTATCCCAGCTTCTCGAGTTGCGCCAGCATCACGTCCCGGTTGGTGCGATTGTCTTCGGCCACCAGGATTCGCCCGGGGACCGCGACCTTAGTCATCGCATCCGGCTTCGCGGAGTTCCCATCCTGGCGCTCGCACGGGAGCTGCTGGGGGGCCCGGTCCAGATGCAGAACCGCGGTGAACCAGAAGGTGGAACCATGGCCTTCGCGGCTGTCTACGCCGATGGTTCCCCCCATCAGCTCCACCAGTTGCTTGCAGATCGCCAGCCCCAGCCCGGTGCCGCCGTACTTGCGCGTGGTGGAGGCGTCGGCCTGAACGAAGGGCGAGAAAAGCACCGCCACCTGTTCCGGCCGGATGCCGATTCCCGTATCGGTCCACGGCGAAACGAACGGTGGCATTGCCCCTCGCCCTGGCTTTCGAGTGCCGCTATCAAGCGTTACTTCCCCGCGCTCGGTGAACTTGATGGCATTGCCGACCAGATTGGTCAATACCTGGCGCAGGCGGTGGGCGTCGCCGCGCACAAGCTCCGGCACTTCCGGCGAAACGCGCGAATCAAAACGGAGTCCCTTCGCATTCGCCTGGACGCGCAATGGCTCGACAGACCTCCTCAATGGTATGGCGCAGATTGAAGCTCAGATTCTCCAGCGTGATCTTCCGCGCCTCGATTTTGGAAAGGTCCAGGATGTCGTCGATGAGGGCCAGCAGAGCTCGTCCCGCTGTTCTGCGCCACGTTGGCGTAGCGCTGCTGCTCGCGCCGTCAGCTCTGTGCCCAAAAGCAGTTGAAGCATGCCCATCACGCCGTTCATGGGCGTGCGGATTTCGTGGCTCATGTTGGCCAGGAAACGGCTCTTGGCTCGATTGGCGGCGTCGGCGCCCTCGCGGGCGTGAATCAGCTCCTCCTCGTAGCGCTTCTGCTCGGTGATCTCCTCGGCAATTCCGGCGACCCGAATCAGTTGCCCGCCTGAGTCGCGAATCGGAAAGGCCCGGTCGCGGATCCATTTCTCCTGCCCGTCCGGGTGTTCGTATGCGGTATTCCGAGTCGACCGGTTCTCCCTGTATTTGCCTGGCGAACAATGCATGGGCCTGTTCCAGGTCATCGGGATGGATCGCCTCCGCCCAGGACATCGGGTTCTGGTAGAGGCTTTCGCAGGTCCTGCCCCAAACCTGTTCATACGCCGGGCTGACGTAGAGCATCTCGTCGGCTGCCGGCGGCATCATCCAAAAGACTTCATGAATGTTTTCCGCCAACTGGCGAAATTTCTCTTCGCTCGTCCGCAAGGCCTGCTCGGCTTGCTTGCGGTCGGTGATGTCCGGACTGAGGCCGACGTGCCCCAGGTACTCGCCACCCGGCGAAAAGCGCGGTGCTCGCGTAGGAGCCGATCCACCGCCACTCGCCATCGGCGCGCCGGATGCGTGCTTCGGCCCGGAAAGGCGCATGTTCCCGCACCGCGCGCTCGAATGCCTCGACATATCCGGGCGCATCGTCCGGATGGATCAGCGACTGCCACTCGCCCCTTTCCACCTGTTCGTAGCGTGGTACCGCAGAATTCCCGGTAGGCCCGGTTGATGAATTGGGCCCCGCCCTCGGCGTTGGTCACCCACATCAGCGTCGGGCAACTGTCGGCCATGATGCGGAAGCGATCCTCGCTCTCGCGCAGCGCCTCCTCCGCCCGCTTGCGCTCGGTGATGTCTTCCACATGGACCACGAAATAGAGCGGGCTGCCGCTGGCGTCTCGTACCAGCGAGACCCTGCACGCGCCCCCACACCACACTTCCATTGCGGTGAAGGTAGCGCTTTTCCGCATCCACGCATCCGCCCGGGTCTTCGCGCAACTGCTCCCGCCTGCGCCGGCGAGGCTCCAGATCGTCGGGGTGGGTCAGTTCCGTCCAGGCTGTGGCAAGCAGTTCCTGTTCGGAATATCCCAGCATCCGGCAAAACGCCGCATTCACCTGGAGGAAGCGTCCGTCCAGCCCGCTCACGCACATGCCGAACGGCGCGTGTTCAAAGACCCCGCGGAATCGCTCTTCGCTTTCCCGAAGCTTCCGTTCGGCCCGCAAGCGCTGGCCGATGTCGCGGGCGATAGCCGAAGCGCCCACTATCTCTCCGGCTGGATTCCGGATGGGGGACAGCGACAGCGAGACATCGATCGCGCGCCCATCCTTGCATTGGCGGACCGTGTCGAAAGGACTGACGGCGCACCCTTTGCCGGATGGTCGCGAGGTTCTGGTGCAGTTCGTCGCGGCGGCCAGGCGGAGCCAGAATGGCAGACGTGCTTTCCGATGATCTCCTGGCTCGAGTAACCGAACAGCGCTTCGGCGCCCCGGTTCCAACTGACGATGGTCCCATCCAGCGCTACACCCTGTATCGCGTCGTCGGAAGATTCCACGATCGAGGCCAGCAACGCTCGGGCTTGCTCAGCCTGGTGGCGCTCCGAGATGTCGCGCAGAACAGCCGACATGGCCACCACTTCACCGGCGGAGTTCAGGATGGGTGACCCGGTAACGGACACGTGAAACTCGCTTCCGTCCTTGCGCAGGCACAAACTCTCGTATTGGGAGACGGTGATACCTTTTGATACCTGTTCGGTGAAATACGCAAGCTCGGGCAGGTGCCCCGGCGCCATCAGCATGGACACGTGCTTCCCGATCGCGTCTCGGGCGGAGTAGCCAAAAACCTCTTCCGCGCCGCGATTCCAGGTGCGGATGATACCCGCGGGCGTGCTGGCGATGATAGCGTCCTCGGAGCTTTCCACAATCGCGGCGAAAAGCCGCCGCGTTTCTTCGGCCGCCCGCCGCTCGGTCACGTCGTGCTTGATCGCGATGTAGCTGACAATTTCGCCATTCGGGTCCCGTACCGGAGTGATCCGCATCTCCTCCGGGTAGAAGGTTCCGTCCTTGCGCCGGTTGACGATCTCGCCGTGCCAGACCTTCCCGGACCGGATGGTGTTCCAGAGCTCCTGGTAAACCTCGGGGGATTGGCGGCCCGATTTGAGCATGCGCGGGTGCTGCCCCACCGCTTCCTCGCCGGTGTATCCGGTCATGGCGGTGAAGGCGGGATTGACGTATTGGATTATCCCGCCGGTGTCGGTGATGACGATGCCATCGGCAGCCTGCTCCACAGCCGCGACCAGGCCGGACCGCCCGATATTTTCAGTTTCCACAGACACGCTTCTCCTCAATGAGGCATGACCTCTATTTCTGCTTATCGACCTGCTTCAGTATTAGTGAGAAGCCGCCTGCGAACCCGTCGGGCGATCGGGTCGGGGTACCAACCTGGGTTGTATCCTAACACCCGCTTTATATACCTTGACAGGAATATGCTCCGTGAGGTATATCAAGAGAGTGGAATCTGTGTTCGAAGTCATCGCGGAGCCGAACCGCCGCGCGATATTGAGCTTGCTGGTCTCCTCCCCACATTCGGTGGGAGAGATCGAGCGTCAGCTTCGCATGCCGCAGCCGGCCGTGTCCAAGCACCTGCGCGTGCTGCGGGAGGCCGGTTTCGTGGAATCCAGCGTGGACGCTCAGCGCCGTCTCTACCGGCTGAAGCCAGAACCGCTTCAGGAGATCGATGCCTGGCTAGCTCCGTTTCGCCGGTTCTGGTCGGCGCACGTGGATGCTCTAGAACGTCATCTCGACCGCATGGGGCGCATCCAAGAAGTTCAATCCACACCAACGAAAAGCAAGACGACCAAAAAACGACGCGGCCCAAACCGCGAACGTCACAAAGGAGAAACGAAGTGAAAATCAAGTTGACCAGCGTATACGTGGACGATCAAGACAAGGCCCTGCGCTTCTATACGGAGGTACTGGGCTTTACCAAGAAGGCCGATTTCAGCCAGGGCCCATTTCGCTGGCTAACCGTGGCCTCGCCCGAGGAGGCGGACGGCACGCAGCTTCAATTGGCGCTGAACAACAACCCTGCGGCTAAAGCTTATCAGCAGGCCATTTTTCAGCAGGGCCAGCCCGCGGCCATGTTCTTCACCGACGACATCAAGGGCGACTACGAGCGGATCAAGGCCCGCGGCGCCGAGTTCACGATGCCGCCCACCGACGTGACCGCCTCGACCATTGCCATGCTGAAGGACACCTGCGGCAACCTGCTTCAGCTCACGCAGCTGGCACACTATTAAATGCGGCCGTTCCGAAAAAAGTGAGACAAGGAGAAGCAGATGACCCCTCGCCAGCAGTACACGCCGGGTCCGGCCAGCGGTGCGGAAGTGCGCAAGGACGGAGAGAAGTGGACGCTCATTCTCATCCGAGAACTGCGCCACTCGCCGGAAAAAGTCTGGCAGGCGCTAACCGATCCGGCACATCTGCGCGAGTGGGCTCCCTTCAATACCGATGGGAGCCTGGCTACGGTAGGAACGGTGACGCTCACCTGGGTGGGAATGGGAACGCCTACGCCGCTCGAAACGACAGTGACTCGAGCCGACGCTCCCAGGTTGCTCGAATACGGCGATATGCGGTGGGAACTCGAGCCGCTCGGCAGCGGCACGCGCCTGACGCTGTTACACGCCATCGATCGCCGCTTCATATCCTGGGGCGCCGCTGGTTGGCACATCTGCCTGGACGTACTGGAGCGGCTGCTCGCGGGTGAGCCGATTGGCCGTATGGCCGGCTCCGAGGCCATGCAGATCGGCGGGTGGCAGCGATTGAACACCGAATACGCAAAACAGTTCGGCATTGAGCGCGGGGCATAGGCCGGCGCAAAGAATCTCCACTAAGTTGTACCCGGAACTGTGTAAGTGGATATACTTGCGCCTATGAAGAACGCTGACTTTGGATCCATCCCTACTTTCGACCATCTGCCGGCCGTAAAGGATGCCCCGCCGGAATCCGCCTGGGGAGTGTTTGGGCCGGACGACGAACTGGGCTGCTTGAACTTTCTCACCGCGGAAGGCGTGGTGGAAGCAGCGCGCCTGGTTCAGGCCGGTAAAGTGTTCCGCCTGGACGCGAAGGTTGGGTTTGCGAGCCCTCCGTTGTTTGGCCGCGCCGCGGTTGAGCACAAAATCCTGAAGCTGGGAGCGATCGCGCATGACGATCTTTTGAATAACTACAACACGCAGGAGGGCAGCCAATGGGACGGGCTGGCTCACATCGGCCATATAACGTATCAGCGCTTTTATAACGGCGTGGAGGCGAGCGCGATTCAGGACGGTCCGGGCGGCAGGCTCAGCATTCATCGCTGGGCGGACAAATTCGTCGGACGCGGGCTGCTGATCGACGTTTACGGCTGGCGAAAATCGCAGGGACGCGCCGTGAATCCGTTTGAGACGGACTCCTACAGCCTCGACGAGCTGAAGGCGGCGCTAACGGCCCAAGGTACTGCCTTGACGCCTGGCACGATCCTGCTGGTGCGCACAGGATGGATGGAGGAGTACGAACTGCTCGGGCCTGAAGCCAAGGCCGCCATGGCGCCGTTCGACAAAATGAAATCCATCGGAATCGAGCGCAGCCGCGACTTAGTAGCCTGGCTGTGGGACAATCGCGTGGCCGCCATCGGTACGGACTGCCCGGCAGTGGAGCCGATCCCTTTCAATTTCGGCGACCAGTCGCCACTGCATTTTCGACTGCTGGCCCTGTTGGGCATGCCGCTGGGCGAATTGTTTATCCTCAAACCGCTGGCCGACGACTGCGCGCGCGATGGCCGGTATGAGTTCATGATCGTTTCCGCGCCCATGAACGTCGAGGGTGGCATAGCTTCGCCGCCGAATGCGGTCGCGATCAAATGACGTCACCCGGAGATACAAGAAGTAGTTGGCCCGGGCAGGAGAATAAAAGACGAACATAAGCAAACATTTGCCGGCCGATGCCACCGCGCCCGTGCGCCGACTCTCGTCTTGAAAACGAAACTCATTAGTCCGTTGTAAGTCATACGTCAGGAGCTATGCGCCTCACGCCAGTGTTGTTCCTATGTACTGTCACTTTAAGTGCCCAAGTTAGCGTCCTGACATATCACAATGACTTGTCACGAACCGGACAGAACCTCGAAGAGACGTCTCTTACTCCAACGACGGTGAGTTCAGGCCAGTTCGGCCGTGTGTTTTCGGACGCGGTTGACGGCCAAATCTACGCCCAACCGCTGTACATGCCCGAAGTGAACATCCCGGGCAAAGGTGTGTATAACGTCGTATTTGTCGCAACCGAGCACGACAGTGTGTATGCGTTTGATGCCGACCGCGCAAGTAGCGCGCCTCTGTGGCATGTGAACTTCACTAATCCCGCTCTGGGGATCACGACGGCGACAGCCGCAAGCCTGCAATGCGAGTCGATTGCCCCTGAGATCGGCATCACCAGCACGCCAGTGATTGACCCCACCACTCAAACCTTGTACGTGGTCGCGATGACGGCCGAGTCTTCCGCGGACAATTATGTTCACCGGCTGCACGCCCTGGATATAGCCACGGGCGCCGAACGGCCCGGTAGTCCGGTGGTGATTGAAGCTTCTGTTCCGGGGATCGGCGATGGGAATACCATGGTGACATTCAAACCCTGGCTGTATAAGCAGCGCACTGGATTGCTGTTACTGAATGGAGTGGTATACACTGGCTGGACGTCGCACTGCGATGCCGGCAACTACCATGGTTGGCTAATCGGCTACGACTCAAAGACGCTCCAACAAGCCGCCGCATTTGTCGTCACGCCAGATTGGTATGAAGGCGCCTTGTGGCAGGGTGGCGCGGCACCGGCTGCGGACGGGAACGGCAACATT
>CAVXJU010000101.1:0-56779 GCA_963761935.1 Terriglobia bacterium
AATTATCATCCTTATCCACCCACACCCTGGAATGCCAGCCCGCGCGATTCCTATGGAACGCCCGGCCCTTACGAAGATGCCGTGCAGAACACGCCGATCTTCGAAGAGAACGGCCCGGAAAACTTCAAGGGCATCGACATCATGCGCGCCGTGCGCAGCTTCGATCCGTGCCTGCCGTGCGGCGTGCACATGTATCTGGGCAACGGCAAGGTTCTTGAAACGCGCCATTCGCCGATGTTCGGATTTCAGGGCAAATCGTGAGTCAAATCGAGGAACTGCTTCAAAAGGTCCAGGCTCTCGAACAGCCTCAAGCGCGCGAAACGGCGCTGGAGTTGGCGCATGCCATCCTGGATCTGCACGCTGCCGCTCTCGAAAAGATGCTGGAGCTGGTTGCGGAATCCGCGGACGGCCCAGCATTGATCGACAAGATCGCCGCCGATCCCCAGACCGGCAGCGTGCTTCTTTTGCATGACCTGCATCCGCTGGACCTCGCCGCCCGCGTGGAGCGCGCTCTCGAAGACAAGTCCTTCCATGGCCGGGGCGCAACGGTCGAGCTGGTTTCCGTTCAAGACGGCGTGGTCCGGGTCCGCATGGAAGGCGGGCCGGCGCTGCGCTTGGCCGTTGAGCGCGCGATTTGGGACGCGGCTCCCGACGCCCGCGAGCTGATCTTGGACGGCGCGCCGGATCGCGTCAGTTCCGCTGGATTCGTTCCGATCGAGCAGTTGATCGCGGGGTAAAAGTTGAGCGCACCCTACACCATTTCGAGGTCCGAGCTCGGCGCTTTACGCCGCATCAGCCGCAAGGAGCCTGTTCGAGAACATTGCGAGCTGTGTCACACCGCTTTACCCAGCGAACACGCGCACCTGCTGCAGCTCTCCAACCGGCAGATTCTCTGCGCCTGCCAGGCTTGCGCGATCCTGTTCAGCCATCGCGCGGAAAATAGAGCCTTCCTGCGCATTCCTCGTGACGCCCATCCGCTCAGCGCGTTCATCATCACCGACATGGACTGGGCCGCCCTCCGTCTGCCCATCGACCTGGCGTTCTTCGTTCGAAGTTCCGCCGAGCGCCGCGTCATGGCATATTATCCAAGCCCCGCCGGCCCCACCGAGTCGCTGTTGGATCTCGAGGCCTGGAACGACATCGTTCAAAACAACCCGCGGCTGGATCGTATGGAGCCCGATATCGAGGCCCTGCTGATCAATCGCACTCGCGGCCGGCGCGACTATTTCGTCGCCCCCATCGATCAATGCTACAAGCTCACCGGCCTGATCCGCAGCCGTTGGCGAGGTTTCTCAGGCGGCGACGACGTCTGGCGGGAAATCGACAGCTTTTTCGAGCGGCTTCGCGCCCAGGCGCCGGACTGGCTGGAGGCATCTCATGCCTGATCTGCATTTCGCCGTGGAGGGCGCGGAGGCGGTGCCGTATTCAGCCACGCCCTTGCTCGCGCTGAAACTTCGCATTCGCAACAACCATAGCTCGGAGCACATCTCCAGCATTCTGCTACAGAGCCAGATTCAAATCGAAACGACCCGCCGTCATTACACCCCGCAGGAACAAGAGCGATTGCTGGATCTGTTTGGCGAGCCCGAGCGCTGGGGCCAAACGCTGCGCAACACGCTGTGGACCCATGCCACCGTCAACGTCCCCACCTTTCAGGGCGAGACTTGCGCGGATTTGCCGGTTCCCTGCACGTTCGATTTCAATGTCGGCGCCACCAAGTATTTCCACGCGCTCGAAGGTGGAACCGTGCCGTTATGTCTGCTCTTCAGCGGCACGGTTTTCTATGACGATCAGGAGCACGGAGTGCAGGTCGCGCGAATTCCCTGGGAGAAGGAAGCGCGCTACAAGCTGCCGGTCGAGGTGTGGAAGAACGTGATGGATACCTATTATCCAAATACCGCGTGGCTGGCTCTGCGCCGCGATGTCTTCGATCGCCTGCATCAATATAAGATGCAGGCCGGCCTGGCCACCTGGGAAGAGGCCTTGGAAGTTTTGCTCTCGGCATCGCGCAAAGGAGCGCCGGCATGAGCGCCGAAATGGTGGAGAAAATCGCCGGCGCGGTGCTCTACGAAGGATACATGCTGTACCCCTACCGGCCTTCGAGTGCGAAGAATCGCCAGCGCTGGACGTTCGGCGGCCTGTATCCGGAGGCTTGCGCGGAGGCGAGCGGCGATCGAACCAGTCTGCAAGCCGAGGTGCTGCTGCAGGCCCAAGCGCAGCCTGAAGTTGAAATCAAAGTCCGGTTTCTGCATCTTCTGGCGGAAACGCGCGACGGACGGACCTGGCAACTGGCCGTGGAGCGAGAAGTGATCCTGCGGGGTCCCGCGGCCGGAGCGCGGCGCGAGCCATTCCGTTTTCCAGCGTCTCAACGCGCCGAAGCCGGCACAATCCAGCGTCAGGAACAGCTGGACGGATTCGTCGAACTCGTTTGCACTCCCGTTCAGCATGGGCTTCATAAGCTCACGCTGCGGGTCGTCAACACCACCGAGTTTCACGGATGCATGGATGTTTCGCGCGACGAGGCGTCCATGCACGCCCTGGTTGCGACACATGCCATTCTGCACGCCCCGGGCGGCGAGTTTGTCTCCTTAACCAATCCGCCCGAGCCGCTGCGCCATACCGCCTCGCTTTGCGTGAATCAGGGCGTTTGGCCTGTGATGGCCGGAGATCCCGGCTCGGCCGAATGGATGCTGGTCTCGCCCATCATTCTCTACGACTATCCTCAGATCGCGCCAGAAAGTCCCGGCGATCTTTTCGACGGAACCGAAATCGACGAGATCCTTACACTGCGCATCCTTACCCTGACCGACCAGGAAAAAGAAGAGATGCGCCAATCCGACCCGCACCTGCGCGATCTGCTCGAACGCACCGAAGCGCTGACTCCCGAGCAAGTCATAAAACTACATGGAGCTTTACGTAGCCCGCACGCGCTGACCAGCCGGATGGGCGGTGAGATATGAGCGATTGGAATCCGCTCGAAGAAAAACCACCAGTCGACAGCGTGCGCGTGTTCGGTGTCGAGTTGAAGCGCGGCGACCGGGTGCGCCTGTGGCCCCAGAAATCAGCCGACATCATCGATCTGGCCCTGGCCGGCCAGGTCGCGCAAATTGAGTCCATCGAGCAGGACTTCGACGACAAAGTCCATCTGGCCGTGGTACTCGACAACGATCCCGGCCGCGATTTGGGCGCGCTGCGGCAACCGGGTCACCGTTTCTTTTTCTCGCCGGAAGAAGTGGAACCAGTGGCGCTGGACGACCGAATCTCGGAGCAGAGCTGATGAATGCACGCATTCTAGTCGCGGGCATCGGCAACATTTTCTTGGGCGACGATGGCTTTGGCGTGGAAGTCGCCCAGCGGTTGCTGCGGCGTCCTATCGCCGACGGCGTTCGCGTGGTTGACTTCGGCATTCGCGGCTTCGATCTGGCGTACGCCTTGATGGACGACTACGACGCGGTCGTCCTGATCGATGCGTTGCCGCGCGGAGACGTCCCCGGTACGCTGTACACCATTGAGCCCGATCTCAGCGCACTGGATCCGGCGGCGCCGGAAGACGCAACTTTGGAAACACACGGCATGAACCCGATGAAAGTCCTGGCGATGGTGAAAACCATGGGCGGGCAGCCAAAGCGCCTCTTCGTTGTGGGCTGCGAGCCGGAGTGTGGCGCCGCAAGCGAAGAGATCGAGCGAATGGGTCTGAGCGAGCCGGTTGCCGCCGCCGTCGACCAGGCAGTCGTCATGGTGGATGCGTTGGTGAACAAGATTTTGACCGAACAGCAAGCAATTGCTGCGCCGTCATTTTGAGAAAAGGAGAACAATATGAATGGATTTCTGAAAGCTATCGCAATCACCGCGGCCGCCGCAGCCGCGATCTACCTGTTTCCCGACATCAAACGCTACATCCGAATCAGCACCATGTGAGGCCTCCTGAGCCGTTCAGCGCTGGCGCCATGAGGATATAATGAGGTCCACGGTCGATTTATGTGCCTAGCCATTCCCGGCAAGATCGTAGCGTTTCACGAACGCAATGGAGTCCGGATGGGAAAAATCGATTACGGCGGCATTACCCGCGACGCCTGTCTCGAGTACATACCGGACGCCGTAATGGGCGACTACGTGATGGTGCACGTGGGCTTTGCCATCAGCAAAGTGGATGAGGAGGAAGCCGCACGCACCTACAAATACCTGGCCGAGCTCGATCAGCTCGCTGAAATCGAAATGCCTGAGCCCAACATCGGACCGAAATTTGACACATGAAGTATGTAGACGAATATCGCGACCACGCCGTCGCGCAGAAGCTGGTTGCCGAAATTAAACGCGCCGTCACGCGCCCCTGGGTCTTGATGGAAGTCTGCGGCGGCCAGACTCACTCCATCGTCAAATACGGCCTGGACTATCTGCTGCCCAAGGAAGTGGAGCTGGTGCACGGCCCCGGTTGTCCGGTGTGCGTGACGCCGCTCGAGATGATCGATCGCGCGCATGCCATCGCGCGCAAGCCGGACGTAATCTTCTGCTCCTTCGGCGACATGCTGCGCGTGCCCGGCTCGCAATGGCGATCTGTTCCAAGTGAAGGCCGAGGGCTGCGACGTCCGCATCGTTTACTCGCCGCTGGATTGCTTGCGCATCGCCACCGCGAATCCCGACAAGAAAGTCGTGTTTTTCGCGATCGGTTTTGAAACCACCGCTCCGGCCAACGCCATGGCGGTTTGGCAGGCGCGCGCGCAGAGATGTCAGCAATTTCTCGGTACTGGTCTCGCACGTGATGGTGCCGCCTTCCATCACTGGCATCCTGCAGTCGCCCTACAACCGCGTGCAAGGCTTTCTCGGCCCCGGCCACGTCTGCGCCATCATGGGTTATCGCGAATACGAACCTATCGCGGCGCGCTACAAAGTCCCCATCGTGATCACCGGCTTCGAGCCTCTGGATCTGCTGGAAGGCACTCTCATGACCGTGCGCCAACTCGAGCAGGGGCGCGCCGAAGTCGAAAATCAATACGCGCGAGCCTTGACCGAGGAAGGCAACGTCGAGGCGCAGAAAATGATCGCGCGCGTTTTCACCATCGCCGATCGAAGCTGGCGCGGCATCGGTATCATTCCGAAGAGCGGTTATAAACTGAGCTACGAGTTCCGCGATTACGACGCCGAGCGAATTTTCGAAGTGGCCAACATCCAGACCACGAGCCGGCCATCTGCATCGCCGGCCAGGTGCTCAGGGGACTCAAGAAGCCGCTGGATTGTCCAGCGTTCGGCAAGGAGTGCACACCGCAAACTCCGCTGGGCGCAACCATGGTGTCAGCCGAAGGCGCATGCGCCGCCTATTACAACTATGGCCGGCACATGCTAGCCGTGGACGTGCTGGCAGGATCGCTCCAAGCAAAGGCCTGAACTGTGTCTACCCAAGCGTCCCCAACATCGCCTATCACGTCGGCGCAATTCAAAGAGACCGTCCTGCGCAAATGTCATGAGAGCGCGGAGATGAAGCAGAAGTTTTTCGAAGCCAACTCGGGCGTTCTGGAAGAGGTCTGCGGCAAACTGGCTCAAGCGCTTGCAAGCGGCCACAAGCTGTTCGTCATGGGCAACGGAGGAAGCTCTTGCGACGCCATGCACGTCGCGGTGGAATTCGTGCACCCGATCATCGAAAAGCGGCGCGCGTTCCCCGCCTACGCGCTGATGAACGACCCGGTGCTGCTCACCGCCATCAGCAACGATAGCGACTTTTCGCAAACCTTCGTTGAGCAGCTCCGGCTCTTCTCGCAGCCAGGCGATGTGGCGCTCGGCATCTCCACCAGCGGCATGTCCACCAACGTGAATTACGCACTCCAGTTCGCCCGTGAGCACGGCATGCTGACCATCGGATTCTCCGGCAAGGACGGCGGCCGCACCAAAGATATCGCCGAATATTGCCTGACCGTCCCCTCCTTCAGCATTCATCGCATTCAGGAAGTACACACCACGCTGCTGCATATTCTCTGGGACATGGTCCACGTGCTGCTCGGCGAGGAGGATATCATCTGATGGATACCGCATTCGCGCTGTCATGCCCGGTTCCTATTACGCAGCACAAGACCATCGTGCTGGGCCACGGCAGCGGCGGCCGGCTCACGGCGCAATTGGTCCGCGATCTTTTTCTGCCCGCGTTTGACAACCCCGCGCTGCGCAAACTCGACGATCAGGCCGTGCTCGAGGTCGGCACTGCGCGCATCGCCCTAACCACCGACTCTTTCGTCGTCACGCCGCTGTTTTTCCCCGGCGGCGACATCGGGCGCCTCGCGGTAAACGGAACCGTGAACGATCTGGCCATGGCCGGCGCGCGCCCCCTGTTTCTCTCCGCGGCGTTCATCATCGAAGAAGGCCTCCCGCTCGACGACCTCGCGCGCATCACGCAATCGATGGCCGCCGCTGCCGCCGAGGCCGGAGTCGCCATCGTGACCGGCGACACGAAGGTCGTCAATCGCGGCTCGGCCGACAAGCTGTTCATCACCACCGCCGGCGTCGGCCTCGTGCCGGAACAGGTTTTCGATCTCCGCCTCGAACGCGCAGCCGGACGACGTCATCATCGTCAGCGGCACCATCGGCGATCACGGCATGGCGGTCTGGTCCAAGCGCGAAGGCCTGGAGTTTGAGGGCGCCATTCTTTCAGACACCGCCGCGCTGAACGCGCTGGTCGACGCCATGACAGCCGCCGGCGCCGTACACACTCTGCGCGACCCCACGCGCGGTGGGCTCGGTACCTCCCTGTGCGAGATCGCGGCCTCGTCATCGGTCGGAATCGAAATCGATGCCAACTCCGTTCCAGTTCGGGAAGACGTCAAGGCTGCTTGCGAGACGCTCGGCATGGACCCATTGTTCGTCGCCAACGAAGGCAAGCTGGTGGCGATGGTCGCGCCCGGCAGCGCCGATGCGGTGCTTCAAGCCATGCGCGGCGTTCCGCAGGGCCGCGATGCCCGCGTAATTGGCCGCGTGGTGGCGGCGCATCCCAATATGGCCATCCTCAGGACGGAAATCGGCGGTTCGCGCGTGCTAGACCTGCCTTTCGTCGAACAGCTTCCTCGAATTTGTTGATCCTTGCCAGCGCGAAAATAATCAAGCAGACTAACCCGGGCGCGAAGCTCGACGGTTCCGGCACCGCAGCTCCGGCCGGCGCAACGCCATTAAAGTCCAATTCCTCAAGATCAACGGTGTAGTAGGTCGTCAAAGTCGTGACGGTCTCTCCGATGCCTGACGTGCTGGTGACGGTGAAGGTCAAACTGCCTTCCGGTGTCGACGACGAGACACTCCCGCTGGTAATCAGGTTTAACAGCTCCGCTTCGGCGATGATTTGCGCCGGATCCGTGACATCGCTGATCTCGCCCAGCCCTCCGGTTGAGAAGGCAATGTTATCGGGGGTTTGCGTGGTGGAAAAGGTGGTCGTGCCGTCCGGCGTGCACGACGTCTCCGAGGTACAGGTTGATACCGGAACCGTCAAAGTCACCGGAACGCTGCCGCTCGCGAGCAGCGCCGTGATGCCGGAATAGATCCGGGGATCGAGACCGGTGCTAAGACTGATCGACGTGAGCAAATCGTGACCGTCGTCGTCCACTATGAGTGGTGTATTCGTTGCAAGATAATCGAAACTCGATCCTCCGAGAGAGAACGTGCCGTAGATGAGATCGAAAGTCACCTGCTCCAGCGAGGATCCCGACCCGCCGTTGACACCGGCGCCCGCAAAAGCCGCCAGCGGGAAGAGCAACGCGACCAGCCTGATTTTCCACATCACGATGCACCACTGGCGATTTTCAGGCAGGGGCCCCCCGCAAAGGAAGTATCATTAGGAAACAGCCTGCGGTGTTACGTAACAATCTTTTGTTTTCAGCTTGGTACAATGGCTAAGCTGTGAGCAGTCCGGCGGCCACTTCGCGCGATTCTCTCCCGGTTGCTCCCGCCCTCCGGGCCGAACTCGACCGCATTCTCGTGAGCCCCGAATTCCAGGGCTCCGAACGCCGCTGCCGGCTCCTGAAATATCTGGTCGAAAAAGCCGTTGCCGGCGAGCCCGTCAAGGAATATTCGATAGGCATCGACATTTTCGGCAAGCCTCCGGATTACGATCCCCGGATCGATCCGGCCGTACGCGTCGAGATGGGACGGCTTCGAACCAAGCTCGCCGCTTACTACGCCGGCCAAGGCAGCGCCAATCGCGAACGCCTGGAATTTCCGAAGCGAAGCTACATTCCGGCGCTGGTTGTGGCCGATCAAGCTCCGGTTTCGGTGCACCGGCATAGCTGGCCGGTTTCTACTTGGGCCGCCACGGTCGGCTTGGCAGCGCTCTTGGCCGCCGCCGGAGTTGTGGCCTGGCGAGTCGCCGCGCGCCCCCGCAAGCCGCTGGATATTCCGCAAGCTCGCCAGCTCTGCATCGAGGCCCGATTCTTTTGGGACAAACGGACCCCAGAATCGTTGCGAACCAGCCTGGATCTGTATCAGCAAGCCATCCGGCAGTGGCCTCGCTACGCACCGGCGTACGCCGGAGAAGCTTTGTGCTACACAGTCATGGCTACTAACAGCATCCTTGCCGCCGAGCAAACCAGCAGCCAGGCCGTCGACGCCGCGAAGGCTGCTATCGCGCTCGATCCCAACGTCGCCGAGGCCCACGCAGCCCTCGGATGGCTGGCCTTTACCATCCACTCCGACTGGCAGACCGCGGACTCAGAACTGAAGAAAGCGGTGGAACTCGACCCCAACTTCGCCACCGCGCACCAATGGCGCGCGCTAGGTCTTTTATACGTCGGCAAAGCTGATGCAGCGGCGCCTGAGATCGCCCGAGCAGTGCAGCTCGATCCAGTGTCCATGCCTCTGTTGGCCGCCGACGGGATGATCAGCTACTATCGCCGGCGCTATGACGAAAGCATAGAAAAAGCTCGCAAGATGCTCGCGATGGAACCGGCCTACCGGTCAGCGCACTTGATGTTGGGAGAAGCGCTGGAGGCCAAACATGACTGGCCAGCCGCGGAACGTGAATTTGACACCGTCGCTTTAGCTTCGAGCGGCGATATGGAAGGCTTGTCTCGATTGGCGCACGTTTACGCTCTCACCGGACGAATTGGCCAAACCAAAGAGCTTTTGGCCAAGCTGCTGAACCCTGCGCCCGATCAGTACGTCGATCCCTACCAGCTGGCGTTCATCTTCACTGCGCTGGGCGAAAAAGAAAAAGCGTTGCAATGGCTGGAAAAATCGGTGCGCCAGCACACCGCCCTCATCATGAAGGTGGATCCCTACCTTGACCCATTGCGCGGTGAGCCCCGCTTCCAGCAGTTACTCGCCGAAGCGCATCTCAATTGACGTCAGGATGCGCGGTTACCGCGGCACTCCGTCCAGCCTCACTTCGGGTACGGATGCCCGTGCAGCCCAGCCAACGCCCGGTAAATTTGCTCCGCCAGCATCACCCGCGCGAGTTCGTGCGGAAAGGTCATCGCCGATAGAGACAGTAGAACGCCATGTTGATCGCGCCACTTCTCGGGCAGCCCGCTCGCCCCGCCCACCAGAAAAACCAGATCGCGCGATTCCTGTTCCGCCTTGCCGATCAGCGCCGCGAATTGCGGCGAGTCAAACGATCTCCCCGCCGGATCCAGCAGGATTTTGGAAGCGCTAGGATGCTTAACCCACGGATCGAAGCGCTCCGGTTGGATCTCGCGCATCTCGCAGCGTGCGTAGCGGCCGCAGCGTTTCAGATACTCCTCGGCCATGCTGTTGGCATGCGCGTCGCGCAGCTTGCCGACGAAGTAGACCAAAATTTTCATCAAACTGGCGCACGCATCCTGCGCGTGGCGTGAAAGCTAATCGGTCAAGACGTGCAGCGTTTCCTTCCGAGGCGCCTCAGTCTTGTGCCCGTCCAGATCCAAATACCGCGGGTCGAGCAGCCGGTCGGTTTCCAAATTCCCCATGGCCGACAGCAAAGTTTCCTTCAAGTGCGGGTAATCCTTTTCAATCTCACTGAACAGCCCTCGGATGGTCTTCCGCACCGTTCCCGTACGCTCGGAACACCCGCAAGGAACGATGGGCGCTCCCAGCGACGCCGCGAATCGGCTGGTGATTTCCTCCGTCACGAAGGCCAAGGGCCGAATCAGGCGAAACTCCTTGTCGCGCGAGTGCGTGACGGGCGGAAGCGCGCTCACGCGGCCGGTAAACAGCGCGTTGCGCAGAAAAGATTCGCAGAAATCGTCCGCCGTGTGGCCGAATGCGATCACGTTGGCGCCCAGCCCGCGCGCGATCTCATACACCGCTCGCCGGCGATAGCGGCTGCACAGGTCGCATCCGTGATTGGGCTGCTCTTTCAAAAGCCGCAGCGAGGGCCGATCCTCCACGTAAGTCCAGGCCACGCCCCGCTGCTTCAGATAATCGCCCAGCGGCTGGATGGGACGCAGAAACTTACCTTGCTCCACCGTAAATGCGCAGACCGAGAATTCCACCGGCGCGCGTTGCGCTAACAGCAGCAAGGCCTCCAGCAGCGTGAGCGAATCCTTGCCGCCCGAGAGCGCCACCGCGACGCGATCCCCTTCCCGGATCATCTTGAAACGAGCCACGGCCTCGCCTACTTTTCGCAATAGTGCTTTTTCGAGATCCAAACCTAATTATACTTGTGCCAACCCTGCCGATAAGACACACCGGAGGACGGTGAACAAGAATCGCACAGAGTTGGCAGAAGAGCTATATCGGGACCTCCTCTCGGCAGTGGCGTCTTCTTCCACCGGCTCGACGGAAAGAAGAGCGCCTTTCGAGAAACTGCTGGTCCGGGCGCTTTGCACCGCCGCCATTCGTTTAATGGCTCAGCGGGGCGCGTCGGAGGAAGCTCACTCGGTGGCGCACGTGCTTTCGCGCCAGGGTCTGCTGAGTGCGAGTCTGGCCGATACCACGATCTGCCGCACTGAGGAGGCGGTCGCTGCGGCTCATACCGCGCGTCAGGCCGGTGTGCACTTCCACAGTGGCCTCGCGCACGAGCTCGACCTGGTTCTGAAACAGCCCGCTTCTTTTGAGAGCATCGCTAAAATCCTGCGGATCTTGGACCTGCTGGGAGCCATATCCGGCTGTTGTAATTCTTCCCGTCTGGAACTGATGGCTTATCCAGACAGGAAAGTCCAATCCAGAGCCGCGCTGCTAATCGGCCGCGCCGTCAAAAACCCGGCTTGGCTCAGCCGCTGTTTCAACGACGGCGATGCGCGCGTGCAGGCCAGTGTCGTAGAGGCGATGTGGGATATGCCGGCCGAGCGGGCGCGCTCGCTCCTCATGGTGGCCGCCAAGTCTCGCAATAATCGCGTGGCAGCCAACGCCCTGGTTGGGCTCCACCACCACGGCGACAGGTCGGCGCTCCCTGGCTTGCTCGATATGGCGCAGCATCCTGAACAGTCCTTTCGTCTGTCCGCAATCTGGGCCATGGGCAAAACCGCGGACCCGCACTTTATTCCTCTTTTGACGCAGCTGTTCAAACAATCGGAGGGCAAGGTGCGCCTGGCCGTCACCCGCGCGCTGGCTCAAATCCGGCGGCACGAGAATGCCGCTTCGTAGGAATCCACTCCTGGCCGGCGTCAACGAATCCTGCCGCGCGCGTCCGGACTAGTCCCCGCCCACAATCCGCCAGCGCCCGGGCTCTGATTCCAAATTGAAGTTTTCGCCTAGATACACGCGCCGCACTTCCAGGTCGCTGCCCAGAGCCTGCGGAGTTCCGGAGCGGAAAATCTTCCCGTTGTTAATAATGTAGGCGCGATCCGTTACCGCCAGTGTTTCGCGCACATTGTGGTCGGTCACCAGAATCCCGATCCCGGAAGTCTTCAGGTCGCAAATGATGCGCTGCAGCTCCAGCACTTGAATCGGATCAATTCCAGAAAACGGTTCGTCCAGCAGCAGGAAACTGGGCTCAATCACCAGCGAGCGCGCAATCTCCACGCGCCGCCGCTCGCCGCCTGAAAGCGTGTAGCCTTTGCTATGCCGCACCGTCTCCAGGCCCAGCTGTTCGATCAGGCGATTCATCTTCTCGCGCCGTTCGCGCCGGCTCATCCGCAGCGTTTGCAGGATGGCCATGAGATTGTCCTCTACCGTCAGCTTGCGAAACACCGAGGCTTCTTGCGGCAGATAACTGATGCCGCGCCGCGCCCGCTGGTACATGGGCATGTTGGTGATGTCTTCGGAATCCTCGCCGGTGCTCACCGTGACGCGCCCCGAATCCGGACTGATCAGCCCCACGATCATGTAAAACGATGTGGTCTTACCGGCGCCGTTTGGCCCCAGCAATCCAACCACCTCGCCTTGCTTGACCCACAGCGAGACGTTATCCACTACCTTGCGTCCACGATAGCTCTTGGTAATTTCGGCGGTCTTAAGCGTTCGCATGCGAATCTAATTTTTCTTGCGATGCAGCACACTCTTGGCGGGAACCCCATTCACCAGCAGCCGGTCCTCGCTGGAGAAATAGACCAGCTTGTCGCCTTGAGTCGTGCCTTTGACACTATCCACGAACTGTGGCTTTCCTCCTTCTAGAATAACTTTGTCTTCGTCCGGATAGTATTCGGCATGTTCGGCCTTGCCGTTGCGAGTACGCGCCGGCACGATCTCCACCACTTCCACGGCTCCATCGGCGAAGGCGTGATCGAGCGACGAATCGTTGCTGTCATTGCGCAGGAACGCCCGGATCTCGCGTGCCTTGACCTTCATGTTCGTTCGTTCCAGCGTAACCCCACCTTTGTAGTCCGCGATGCGCTTATTGTCGTCGTAATCCAGATCCGGCGCCCTCACTATGGTAAACACGCGAGCGGCCTTGCTTGTTGCGGAAGGACTGGCCGAAAAGCTTGTGGAGTGCCCGGTTGAACTCTGCGCCGCCACAGCTCCAGCGGGCCCAGCCTTAGCGGGCGCTGCCTTAGCAGACGGGTCTCCTTTTCCGCCCTTCTTCGAATCCGAATCGTCCTTGTCCTTGGCTTTGTCCAGCAGTTGACTCAGCACGTGACCGTGCGCCTTGAGCAGACTATTATCGCGATCGATATCCACCACGTCCGCTTCCAGACGATCCGCTCCCTGCCACAACACCGCGTGGCCTTCATACCGGATGTGAAGATTATTGTCAGTCGAGACCATCTTGGCCGCCCGCCCGTGCAGCGGCTCATCTTCGGACAGCATTCCCCCGCCCTGAGAATCCTTGTTATTGCTTTTATCCGGCATGCGCGTGGAACTGACATTGCCCTCCGCGCTGAAATCGCCCGACATCTGATCCATAACGATCTTATCGGCATCGGCCGAGCCGGTGGAATCCCAGACGCGCGCCGAACCAATCAGATCGATGCGGTTGTTGGCCTGATCCAGCGCTGCGCGATTCGCTTTGGCATGCCGATCGCCCTCCTCGTAGCGGAAATTGCCTTGCTGTTCCAGCTTCGCAATCTGCGACGAATTGGGTTGAAACGTGGCCTGTATGGTATTGCTCCAAGTCAATTCCGGCGCCGGCGCTTGCTTGGCATCCTTCTCCTTGGGCTTTTCCGTGCGCGTCGTTACGGCGTTCGACCGGAACGACTGGATCTGGTTCTTCGGCCCGTAGGCGATCGCAATGCGCTCGCCATTCATCCAGCGATGCGGCTGCTCGGGCTTGTTCGGAATAAACTCGATCCCCGCCGGCGAGTCCGTTTCCACCGCTTCCAAATCCTGCCCTCCCTGCCGCATCTTGGCCCGTATCACGTCGCTCTTGAGAATGCGCGTATCGGACGGATCCACGCCCGGCTTAATAACGGGCTTCGATTCCATCACGCCGTGTCCCGAGACCAGCGCATTCTGAAGCAGGCTGTCGTTACCGGACGTGTCGAAGTCCATCACCACCCGGTCTCCAGTCAGCGTGGTCACGGTGGTATCGGCCTTGTTCACCAGACGCGCCTGGTCGGTTCCGGTGATCTTCTGGATCTGATTGTTGTCGTTGAATTCGAGCGAGAGCTGGTTGGCGCTGTAATCCAGCGTCCGCGCCGGCCTCTGATCCGTCCCATGCGCCTGCGTGGTGTCCACTTGTTTCAACGCGCCCGAGTCCAGAGTCACTTCGGCGGGCCCGGCTTCCAGAGTCAACGTGTCGCGCGTCAGCTTCGACCAGGGCGACAGAAAAACCTTATGGTCGCGTTCCTTATAGTAGAGATCCGCCGTCTCCACCTTCATCGGCACGGTTTTTGGATCGGTTCCGCGCCAGATCAGCTCCACCTGGCTGTGCATTCTCAGCTCGCCCGAATCGGGATCGTATTCGGCTCCCACCGCGTGCCCATCGCCGCGGTCGAACTGGAAAGTGGCCAGCCGGTCAGTGTTCGCTTTGCCGGTCTTGCTCTCCACTGTCACGCCCGACGATTTGATGGACATCAACTTGCCGCTGGGCGGCTCGTTCGGTTTCATACCCAGCGTGATGCTGACGTCGCCGTCCGAATACAGCGTCCCCTTCGCGATGTCGAAATCGGCCTTGCCGCAGGTCACGTGATCGTATTCGTCGCCATCTTTCTTATAGATGTCCAGAGTGACGCCGGTAAGCTGCTCCTTGCCATCCACCTCAATCACGTCGGCGGCGGACACTTTGACGACGGTGTTCTGATTGGAGGTGTGGGTATAGGTCCAGCCGTGATAGCTGGCCTCGGTGCCGGGCGCCAACGCTTTGGGCTTAGCTGGTGCGTCGCGATACTGTTGCTTCAGCCGCGCGTAATAGGTGGTCCCCACTCCCGCCACAACGAGCACGATGGCCAACAGAAAAAGAGGCCAAGTATGACGCATCGACCTTTCCAGGATAGCGAGATTCGGAGCGAAACGACAGCGCGCAGCCTCGGCCGATGCTAGCCTACGCGCCAGCTTGCGCTCCGCGCTCTAGTCTTCGGGAAAAACGAAATCTGAACCGGAAGCGTTCCTGGGGCAAAACTATAAGTCATGTGTTTGCAGATTGTTGCCGGAACCAATTGTCACTCTTCCTCAGACTCTGCTAATATAAACAGCGGCGAGCGCACTCTCGCTCACCACGCCAATCTAAATAAAACTGAAGGAGGATCAATTCATGAATATTCGACCGCTCTATGACCGGATCGTTGTCAAACGGATCGAAGAACAAGAAACCAAGATCGGAGGCCTGTTCATTCCGGACTCCGCCAAGGAAAAGCCCCAGCAGGGCGAAGTGGTAGCTGTCGGAAAGGGCAAGCGCCTGGAAGACGGCAAGGTAGTGCCGCTGGATGTGAAGGCAGGCGACCGCATCCTGTTCGGTAAGTACTCGGGCAGCGAGATCACCATCGACGGCCAGGAGCTGTTGATCATGCGCGAGGACGAGATTCTCGGAGTTCTGGAAGGTCAGCCTCAGAAAGCCAAGCAGGTTGCCTAAGTCAAAAGAGGAGAAAAATCATGCCAGCAAAACAAATTGTTTATAGCGAGAATTCCCGCCAGGCCATTCTGCGCGGCGTCAACCAGTTGGCCGACGCTGTAAAGGTCACGCTTGGCCCCCGTGGGCGCAACGTCGTTCTCGAGAAAAAGTTCGGCGGCCCCACCATTACCAAGGACGGCGTCACCGTCGCCAAAGAAATTGAATTGAAGGACCCGCTCGAGAATATGGGCGCCCAGATGGTGCGTGAGGTTGCTTCGAAAACCTCCGATACGGCCGGCGACGGCACCACCACCGCAACCATCCTGGCCCAGGCGATCTTCCGCGAAGGCGTGAAAGCCGTGGCAGCGGGCGCGAATCCCATGGCGTTGAAGCGCGGCGTCGAGAAGGCCGTCGAGCTGATCGTCGAGGACGTCAAGAAGCTCTCTAAGCCCGTCTCCGGCGACATGATCGCCCAGGTGGGAACCATTTCCGCCAACGGCGACACCACCATCGGCAACATCATCGCCGATGCGATGAAGAAGGTCGGTAAGGATGGCGTCATCACCGTCGAGGAATCCAAGACCATGGTGACCGAGTTGCAGACCGTGGACGGCATGCAGTTTGACCGCGGCTATCTGTCGCCGTATTTCATCAGCGATCCCGATCGCATGGAGTGCGTGCTCGAAGATCCCTACATCCTGATCCACGAAAAGAAGATCAGCAACATGAAGGACCTGCTGCCGCTGCTCGAGCAGATCGCTCGCGCCGGCAAGCCGCTGCTGGTCATCGCCGAAGAAGTGGAAGGCGAAGCGCTGGCCACTCTAGTGGTGAACAAGCTGCGCGGCACTCTGAACGCCTGCGCGGTGAAGGCCCCCGGCTTCGGCGATCGTCGCAAAGCGATGCTCGAAGACATCGGCATCCTCACCGGCGGCAAAGCCATCATGGAAGAAACCGGCATCAAGCTGGAAGGCGTCCGCCTGGATGACCTCGGCCGCGCCAAGCGCGTCACCGTGGACAAGGACAACACCACTATCGTGGATGGCGCCGGCACTCAGAAAACCATCGAGGGCCGCATTAAACAGTTGCGCGCCCAAATCGAAGAGACCACCAGCGACTACGATCGCGAGAAGCTGCAAGAGCGGCTGGCCAAGCTGGCCGGCGGCGTGGCGGTGATCAAGGTCGGCGCGGCCACCGAGACCGAAATGAAGGAGAAGAAAGCTCGCGTCGAGGACGCGCTGCATGCCACTCGCGCAGCCGTCGAAGAAGGAATCGTCCCGGGCGGCGGCGTGGCTCTGTTGCGCGCCGCGAAGGCTCTGGACAACATCAAGGTTCCTGGCGACGAGCAGATCGGCGTCAACATCGTGCGCCGTTCTGCCGAAGAGCCGGTGCGCCAGATCGTCGGCAACGCCGGTTTCGAAGGCGCCATCGTGATCGAGAAGATCCGCGCCTCCAGCGATCCCAACTTCGGCTTCAATGCTGCCACCGCGCAGTACGAAGACCTGGTGAAATCGGGCGTCATCGATCCGACCAAGGTGACCCGCTCGGCTCTGCAAAACGCTTCGTCCATCGCGGCGTTGATGCTGACCACCGAAGCCATGATCGCCGAGATTCCGGAGAAGAAGTCCGCTCCCATGCCTGGCGGTCCGCACGGCCCCGACATGGACTACTAGGCGCTAGCCGCGTGGCTTGGCGCCTCTGGCGCTGTGGCGCTCCGTCTTCGAGAGAAGTGAAAGGCCCGCCCTTCGGGGCGGGTTTTTTATTTGCCAATTAAAACGGATTCGACGCCAGCGCCTTCAGCTTCTCCTGATAACTCCGCCCGGATTGCAGCCGCGCACCACTCCGCAACACCACCACATACTCAATCCGCGAGCGGATCTAAAGAGGATGCCAACATGGGCGTCGCAGCGCCAATCCCGAGCACAAGGGTCAAGGCCGCCAGCTGCATTACGCGTCACAATTCGATTCGGCATACCCAAGAAAGAAATAAAGAAATAATGATACCGCTGGACGCGACTCTGTTCCCCGACGCTTAGCGCCTCGAGGTCGCCCGGCGGCGGGGCTATAATGGCCGTAGCTATATGAAGCGCAAGATTGGCGTCCTCTTTTTTGGCCTGATTGTGGCCGCATCGGCTCAGCACAAGGAGTACGAACAACCGGCCATGCAGGCCGCGCGCGGCACTCACGCCGCTGTGGCCGCGGGCAGCGAATACGCCACCGAAGCGGGCATGCGTATGTACTACCATGGCGGCAACGCGGTGGATGCCGGAGTCGCGGCCATGTACGCGGCTTCGATTTCCGAGTTTTCTCATTTCGGTTTCGGAGGCGAGGCGCCCATCTTGATCCGCACCAAGGCCGGAAAAGTGATCGCGATCGCCGGGGTCGGGACCATGCCCAGGCTCGCTACCGCGGAAATGTTTCGCGAGCGCAGGCCGCGGGCGGGCGAGATTCTCACGCTGGATCCGGGCGGTCTCAAGGGCATTATTCCGGTAGCGGGAATTATGCCGGCGCTGGTCCCCAGCATGGTCGAGTCGGGACTGGTCGCGCTGCGCGACTACGGCACCAAATCCTTCAACGAAGTGATTCAGCCCGCCATTGAACTCGCCGACGGGCTGGCGATCGATGAAATGCGCTCGGGAACCATCGCGCGCTCGCGCCGCTTCTTCGATCTGTGGCCGGATTCGAAGAAAACCTTCATGCCCAATGGCCAGGTCCCGATGCCCGGCGAGATTTTCCACCAGCCCAATCTCGCGCGCACGCTGCGGTCCATGGCTGCCGCCGAGAAGAAAGCTCTCGCGGCGGGAGCCTCGCGCACGGCCGCCATCGACGCGGTCCGCGACTTCTTCTATCGCGGCGAAATCGCACATCGCATCGACGCCTTCATGAAGGAAAACGACGGCCTGATGCGTTATGAGGACATGGCTGCGTTCAAGCTCCAACCGGAGGAGCCGGTCTATACCGATTACCGCGGATTCCGGGTCTACAAACCCGGCTTCTGGAGCCAAGGTCCGGCCATGCTCGAGACGCTGAACATTTTGGAAGGCTTCGACATGCGCTCGCTGGGCTACAATTCGGCCGAGTATATTCACAAGTCGGTCGAAGCGCTGAAGCTGGCCTACGCCGATCGCGACGCCTACTACGGCGACCCGAAATTCAATCCGAATATGCCGATGGACGTTCTGCTTTCCAAGAGCTATGCCGCCGAGCGCCGCAAGCTGATTGGCCGGACGGCCTCGCTCGATTTCATTCCCGGCACGATCAACGGCAAAACGGCCAAGCATCCGGTCGAGATGGATATCGCGCGCACCAAGATCGACGACGAACTGATGGCCAAAGACACCACCTGCGTGGACGCAATCGATAAGGATGGCATCGTGTTTTCCGCCACTCCTTCCGGCGCCTGGCTGCCTTCGGTGATCGCCGGCGACACTGGCATTCCGCTCACCGAGCGCGCGCAGCAGTTCATCCTGGTTCCCGGATCGCCCAACGAGCTGGCCGGAGGGAAACGTCCGCGCGTCACGCTAAGCCCGACTATCGTCACCACCGAGCAAGGCAAGCCATTTCTGGCCATGTCGACTCCCGGCGGCGACAATCAGGAACAGAGTCTCATGCAGTTGATGCTGAATGTGATCGAGTTTCACATGAATGCGCAGGCCGCTGTGGAAGCGCCGCGCTATCGAGACCCGGCACCTGGTTTCGAGTTTCGACAACCACGCCTGGAATCGCGGCGATCTGATTCTGGACGAGCGCACTCCGCAGGCCATTGGCGCCGAGCTGGCAGCGCGCGGCCACAAGGTCAGCTTCCATTCCAAGTGGAACAGCGGCGCGGCTCCCGTGATGGTGCGCGTGACGCCGGACGGCGTGATCGAAGCGGGCGCCGATCCTTACGGCTATCGCTCCGCGCACGCGTATTAGCATTCCGCGTTGGACAATCTTTCGCTGTTTGAAGAGCCGCAAGAGTTCGATCGCGCGCGGCTGCATTCCAAGCTGGCGGCGCTTGCGTCCGAGAACGTCTACGTCGGGACCAGTTCCTGGAAATATGAAGGCTGGATTGGCCAGGTCTATTCGCGCGATCGCTACATGGTGCGCGGGCGGTTTTCCGAGAAGCGTTTTCAGGCCGAGTGTTTGAACGAATACGCCGCGACGTTCCCGATCGTCTGCGGCGACTTTTCGTTTTACCAGTTTCCCTCCCAGAGCTATTGGCAGCGCCTGTTCGGCTCGGCGCCGGCGTCTCTCAAGTACGCGTTCAAAGTTCCCGAAGAGGTCACGGTAAAGGCCTTTCCAACTCATCCCCGTTATGGGCCGCGCGCGGGCGAGAAGAACGAGTCGTTTCTGGATGCCGCTTTGTTCCAGAACTCGTTTCTCGATCTGCTCGAGCCTTATCGCGAGCGCGTCGCGGCATTGATCTTCGAATTCGGGGCGTTCTCGAAACAAAGCTATCGAGACGCCGCCGAGTTCCTGGCAGAGCTGGATCCCTTCCTCGCGGCTCTGCCCGCCGGCTTCTCGTTACGCGGCTGAGATCCGCAACCAGCATTTTCTCGAACATGATTATTTCGCCTGCTTGCGGCAGCACGGGGTGGGTCATGTGCTCAACGCCTGGACACGAATGCCCACGCTCGGCGTACAAATGCGGCTGCCAGAAACGTACACCGCGAGTTTCACCGTGGCGCGCGCGCTGCTGCGGCAAGGACGCCCTTACGAGCAGGCGGTGGCGATGTTTTCGCCTTACCAGCAAATCCAGGATCCCAATCCCGAAGCTCGCCGGGCGCTGCGAGAGCTGATCGCGCGGGCCCGTGAGCGTCATGAGCCGTCTTATATTTTCGTCAACAACCGGCTGGAAGGAAACGCGCCGCAAACTATAGAAGCCATCGTGAGACTGAGGCGTAGCGGGTCTAGAGCGGCTCCCAATTAGACTTGACATGTACAGCATGCGGCTGCGCTTCTGGGGCACCCGGGGATCGATCGCGACACCCGGGCCCGGCACCAATCATTTCGGCGGCAACACTTCCTGCCTCGAGTTGACTACGCCCGCCGGCGAGTGCGTGGTGCTGGACTGCGGCACCGGCGCGCGGCTGCTCGGCAGCCAGCTTATCGCGAAAGCGGCTTCGCCATCAAGCCACCATCCTGCTGACCCACACTCATTGGGATCACATCCAGGGATTCCCGTTTTTTGCGCCGCTGTTCGTGCCGGGCAAATCGTTTCGCGGTCTATGGACCGGAAGGCTCGCATCTTTCGCTGCGCGACGTGCTGGCCGGACAAATGGAGCATGACTATTTCCCGGTGGAGCTGGATCAACTGGCGGCGCGCATCGCCTATCGGGACTTGAGCGAAGGAGCGCACGAAATTGACGGGCTTGCAAATCGCGGCGCAACGGATGAATCATCCGTCGGCGACCTTGGGCTTCCGGATCGAGGCCGGACGGCGAGTCCGTCTGTTATCTCAGCGATCACGAGCCTTATTTTGACAGGTATCTGGCGCGAATGGCGCCGGCCGGGCCAGATCGATTCGATCCGTCATGCTGGCGACCGCCGCCACGCCGAGTTCATGCGCGGCGCCGGCCTGGTGATTCACGAAGCGCAGTACACGCCGGAAGAGTATCCGGCCAAGCGCAATTGGGGCCACAGCACCTACGCCTACGTGGTGCACTTGGCCGCGGCGGCCGGAGTACGCCGGCTGTTTCTGACGCATCACGATCCATCGCACGACGACGATTTCCTTCGCGATGTTGAAAGGCGCGCGCGCCAGCTGGCACGAGAGCTGCGCTCGCCAATGGAAGTAACCTGCGCCTATGAGGGGCTGGAAGTAGCTGCCTGATTCGCGCTACGCCAGTTGCGACGTGCAATTGGGACAGCGCGTGGCCTTCAGCGGAATGCTGGTGTAGCAATAGCCGCAATCCTTGGTATTGGGCTCGGCTGGAGCAGGTTTCGCTTTGAGCTTGTTGGCCTGTTGGACCACCAGGAAAATCACGAATGCCACGATCAGAAAATCGATGATGGTGTTCAGGAAGATCCCGTAATTGATGGTCGCGGCTCCGGCGGCCTTGGCCGCGGCCAAGGTCGGGTGATTTTGACCCGAGAGGTCAATGAAAAGATCGTTGAAGTTGACATGGTTGGTTACCAGCCCGATGGGCGGCATGATGATGTCGTTCACCAGGGACGTAACGATGCGGCCGAAGGCGGCGCCGATGATGACGGCTATGGCCAGGTCCAGCACGTTGCCGCGCATGATGAATGCCTTGAACTCTTTGAACATGCTCTCTCCTTGAGCGCACCATCATAGCATCCGGCGGCAGGCTAACGGCTACACTTGGAAATTGAAAACCTGGAAGCTGACGCTCGAATACGACGGGACCAAGTACAGCGGTTGGCAGGAGCAGAAGAACGCGCGGACGGTGCAGGGGCAGCTTCGCAAAGCGGCCGAGGACTTTCTGGGCGTCGAGATTGAGTTGCACGGAGCGGGGCGCACCGACGCCGGCGTGCACGCTCGCGCGCAAGTGGCGCATCTGAAAGTGCGGCCCAAACCCGGTTCGAGGCGAAACTTTCCACCGGCTGATGAGGTCCTGCGCGGCGTGAATGAGCGGCTGCCTTCGGATGTTTGTCTGATCGATGTGAGCGAAGTGGACAACTCGTTTCACGCGCGCAATGACGCTGTGGCGCGGACGTACGTATATCAGATCTCCAAACGCCGCACGGCGTTTTTTAAGAAATACGTGTGGTGGGTGCGCGAGCCGCTGGACGTTGTGGCGATGGCGCGCGCGGCGCGCATGTTGACGGGCCGGAATGATTTCATATGCTTTCGCGCGCTGGATCCGTCGCGGCCGGACGAATCGACCATCGTGGTAGTTGAGGACGCCGGCATCGACCTGGAAGGCGATCTGATTGTGTTTCACATCACGGCGTCGCATTTCTTGTGGAGAATGGTCCGGCGCGTCGTGGGAGTCCTGGTGCGGTTGGGAAAAGGCGAGATCGCGATGGAAGATTTCGCGGAGCTGCTGGAAGGTCACGCCGATCCGCGGCTGGACGTCGCGGCGTGGACCGCGCCTGCTTCGGGACTGTTTCTGGAACGCGTCGAATACCCGAACCGCTGAGAGACGAATACGAGCGGATGTCTATGCTCGTGAGCGCCGCGCGACGAATTTGCGGGCCACGATCAACGCCGCGAATCCGAAAGCCAGGAAAACCGTGGTCGACGGTTCCGGAGTGGTGGTAACTCCCAAATCTCCCGTGACGCTGAAAATCGGCGTCAACTGCCCGGTCGCGAACGTGTTGGCTGGTGGGAAAGCCGCGTTGGTGGTGGTGGCGCTGAAGGCCATCACATCGGAGACATCGGTCCCTAACGTTTGCGTGGGCGTTCCGGCGGCGGCCCAGACCAGCGAGTCGGCCAGGTTAACGCTGGAGGGATCGATCACCAGATAGTAGGTGCCCGGCCCGAGCGAAAGCCCCGAAAAGATTGTGGTCATGTCGTTCAGTCCAGGGTTCCCCATTACACTGACGGGGCCCGTCTCTTTTTCGTCGCTTATTGTAGTTCCGGCGCCGATTTGCGTCATCAGGTAGGCCGTGCCGGTGGCCTCTTCCGATGGATTTCCGCCATTCACCGCGATGTTCGCTCCGATGGTGACGTCGGTGTAGGTTCCGGTTTGAGTCCAGGAAACAACCCAGAGGCCCCCCTCCGCACCGCTGAGGCCGCCAGAAAGGCTGGTAACAATAGTATCCGCCCAGGCACCCTGGGCCAACAGTAACGCCGCTAGAATCGATAAACGCATCGTCGTTGCTCCTTAAGGAATCCGATTGCAACTAGTAATGCGGAAAAGCGCGGAAAAATTCGCAAGAAAAATGCGTCAAGCCCTAAGGGAGCGAGTCATGATGCGATGCAGCCGGGCCTTGGCGTAGCGCAGGTCGTGCCGGACGACGTGGACCGATTCGGCGCGGGCGGCTGCGGTCTCCTCGGCCGTCATCCCGGCGAAGAAGCGCATTTCGATGAGGGCCACCAGCCGCGGATCCTCGCGCCCCAGCTCCTCGAGGGCCGCGTCAAGGTCCAGCAGGGCTTCGGCGTTGGCCGGCGTGGAGGCCAGCGCGTCGGTCAGTTCCACCTGAAACTGCATCCGCTTTTGCGCCTGGTGGGCGCGAGCGTGATCCACCAGGATCTGGCGCATGGCACGGCTGAAGACGCCCAGAAAATGAGCGCGATCGTCAAAAGAAGGCTGCTCCTCGCCAAAGATCCGAATGAAGGCCTCATTCATCAAGGCTGTGGGCTGCAGGGTGTGACCGGGACGCTCCCGCATCAAAGCCAATTGGGCCAAGCGGTGCAGCTCGCCGTAGACCAGCGGCACAAGCTCGTCCATGGCAGCGGAATCGCCGTCGCGAGCCCGCCGGAGCAGTGCGCTGACTGGCGCATCCGGGGACATTTCTTCTAGTCTAATGATTCGAAGCCGATTGTGTAACGTCCGGAAGTCCGAGGATGCCGGCCTGATAGCGCAACTGTTCCAGATCTGTGACGGGATTTTTGGAACCGGTCCTGTGGGCGATCAACATGGCCGCCAAGTCCAGCGCCTTCCGCAGACGCTCTCGCGCCTCTTCGACACGATTCAAATGTCGCAGGATGATGGCCTGATTCATCAGGATCATGGTCTTGTTGTCGACGATGTCGAGATCCGTGGGCCAGCGGGCGAGCAGCCGGTCCGCCATTTGTTCCGCTTCGGTGTCATACCGGAGACCAGCTTGGGGATCGCCGGAGTCGTTGGCTACCGCCCCCAGGAGCACGCGGTTATTCATTTGCAGATACAAATTACGCCGGCTGGAGGCATCTGAAGCGGCAAGCCGATCAGTCAGCGCCCCGGCTTCATGCAGCAGGGGCATGGATAAGTCGCGGCGATTTTCGCGTGCGAGCTGCGTCGCGTAACGGGTGGTCATCACCACCGCTTCATCCACCGAAGTCTTGTCGTCGGGATTCTGGCGCGCGTTCGCGATGGCCAGCGTGTACGCTTCGCGAGCGGCGTCGAGAGCTTTGGGTTTCAACGAGGGATCCTGTTCGGCGAGATAGCGATATTGATTCGAGCTGGAGGTTGCCATTCGAGCGCGTAAAGCCCGCCAGGTGGTGTTATTAGGCTCCCGCGCAAGCAGACGGTCGAGAATGACCTGCGAGGATTCCTGCACGTCGCGCGCGCCGCGATAGTCGCCCTGCGCGCTGAGCACAGTGGCATACCACTGTCCGGCCCGCGCACGCAGGAAGGCCGATTCATCGTCGAAGGGATGTCCACGCAACAGTTGATCGCCTTTCTCAACGGCTTCGGCCAGGACCGGGCGGGCACTGGTGATGTTGCCGGATGTGGAGCGGACATTCCCAGCGACGGACAGTGCCGCGATCAGGGCCTTTGCGGCGAGCAACTGATCCTTGGCGCTTGGATACCAGTCGCGAGCATTCGCCAGTGACGCTTCGGACATGCTCTGCGCTTCTTCGATAGAGCGCGTGTCCAGGAGGGTCCGCGCCAGGTCGCTGGACCACTGGATGAAATCGGCGCGCTGGGGCTCAGGCCCACAGCAATCGTCGTGCAGGTTCTTCAGAAGTTGAATCGCCTGGCGCGAATGGACGATGGCATTCTCGCTTTCGCCAGCCTGCGTCTCTATGCGGCTGAGACGGAAATACGATTCGGCCAATTCGCGCTGCAGGTTCCGGTCTCGACCGCTGTCCTGGGCCAGGTTGGCGAGATACTCGCGCGCTGTTGCGGCCACCATGCGGCGTGCCGCGAGCGTTCCCGGCGTGTCGCGAATGGCCGCTTCGAAGTCGAATACGAAACGGTTGGCAAGACGCCGGACTTGCGCGGTGCGTTCGGCGGCGCGATGCCCTTCATAAAGCGATACGGACGTACCGGCGACGATGGCGATCCCGGTTGCGGCAGCGGCGGCGCAAGCGAAGCGGTGGCGCACGATGAAGCGGGTGGCGCGGTAGGTCCAGCGATCCGGCGTGGCGCGCACCGGATGGTGCGAGAGAAAACGGGTGACATCTTCGGCCAGCTCTCGAGCCGCGGGATAGCGGCGGCCGGGATCGGGATGCAGCGCTTTTATGACGATGTTGTCGAGATCGCTTTTCAAATCGGGTTGAAACGAACTCGGCTTGGCGGGAGCGGCTTCGGAATCGGCGTGCGACAGTCCGCGGAGGGACCGTCCCGGATGCGGTACTTTTCCAGTGAGCAGGAAATAAAGCACCGCGCCCAGCCCGTAGACGTCGGTGCACGTGGTGGCTTCCTCGCCGCGAAGCTGTTCGGGACTGGCGAACTCGGGCGTCATGGCCACGGTTTGTGTGTGGGCTTGCGAAGAATCGCCGGTCTCGAGCGACCGGGCAATGCCGAAGTCCAGCAATTTAGGAATCCCGCTGGCGGTCACTAACACGTTGGAGGGCTTGAGATCGCGATGAATGATCAGTTTCTGATGAGCGTAATCGACGGCGTCGCACAAGGGCAGAAACAGCCGCAGTTTCTGTTCGACCGTTAAATTGTGCAGTTCGGAATAACGGTCTAATGGAAGACCATCGACAAATTCCATTACCAAGTAGGCAACGCCATCCGGCCTGGTGCCGCCATCGAGTAAGCGAGCGACATTGGGATGCTCCAGGCGGGCCAGCAGCTCGCGCTCGCGGCGGAAACGTTCGGCCGAGCGGGGATCCAGAAACAGCCGTTCTACGACCTTGATGGCGACCACTTGGGTAAGCTCACCGTCGACGCGTTCGGCGCGAAAGACAGCGCCCATGCCTCCCACGCCCACTAGTTCACGCGTTTCGAAGGGTCCAAAGCGTTCGCCGGCATGCCGGGAGTGGATCTCGGCCTGGCCCACAATACCGCTCAGAAATGTTTCCGAACCGAGGTCGGCTTCGAGCAGCGCGGTCAACTCATTCCGAGTTTCGGGCGAGAGCCGTTCCTGATCGAAGAAGCGCTCGCGTTCGGCGGGAGCTAAAGTGAGGGCCTTGGCGAAAAGTGCGCGCAGGCCGACACTCCAGGACTCGGGTTCCACGTAGCGAGTATATCTTTAACCGAAACGGCGCAATGGTTCAGTCCACTGATGCTCTTCAAACTTGGGTATACCGGCAACATTTTCAGAACCTGTACCTGCAGGCTCTCTCAATCACGCATCTTGTCGGTCTCAATCCCCCGCCGCCACAACCGTTTCCGCTCGCCTCGGTGTTCAAATCAGGCACCCCACCGCTACCCTGATCCACCGAGGAACAACCCAATGTCTTCCCTGACTAAATCCGAATCCGCCCGCATCAACGGCGCAAAATCCCGCGGCCCCAAAACCGAGGCCGGCCGCAAGCGCTCTTCTCAAAACGCCCTCAAACACGGCCTGACCGCCCAAACCCTCGTCCTGCCCACCGAGGACCCCGACGAGTTCCAACAGCTCCTCACCTCTTACCTCGATCAGTTCCAACCCCACAGCCCCGTCGAACTCCACTTGGTCCACGAAATGGTCGCCGCCAAATGGCGCCTCCAACGCCTCGCCCTAATCGAGAACCAGCTCTACCTCGAGTACATCGAACGCGCCCAGGAATACTCCGACCACCCGCTCAGCCCCATCCAATCCCTCACCTCAGCATTCACCGGGCTGGCCAATTCCAATTCTTACCCGTTCCTCCATCGCGTCGAAGCCCGCCTGGAACGCACTTATTCGCGCGCTCTCCGCAACCTGATGCAGCTCCAGCGCCAGTTGCCCCACCCGCCGCACGACGCGCCAGCCCCGGAGGAAAACACAATGTGCACAAACGAACCCACCGATCCCGCCCCAACCAATGCGTATCTCGCCAGCCCCACCGCCCCAGCCGCCCCGCAACCCCCTTCTAGCCGGCCCACAGCGCCCGAACCGTGCGTCCGCATGGACAGGAATAACGATGCTTGACTCAGTCAACTAATTCATTGACACTGTCAACATGCTGGACATTTCCGCGGTCCGCAGCTTCAACCGGTTCTACACCAAGCAAATCGGCATACTGCACCAGGGCTATCTCGACAGCTCCTTCTCGCTCAGCGAAGGCCGGGTCCTCTACGAACTGGCCCAGCACGACCGTCCCACCGCAGCCGCCATCGCCAAAAACCTGGATCTCGACCCCGGCTACTTGAGCCGCATCCTGGTCAAGCTCGAAAAGCTCCGTCTCATCGCGCGCACTCGCGCCAAGCACGACGCCCGCAGCACCCGTCTATGTTTGACCCGTCAAGGACGCGCCGCCTTCACCACGCTCGACCGCGGCGCCGGGCGCGAAGTCCGCGCCATGCTCTCAAAGCTCGCCCCACCGCAACGCGCCTCGCTGATCGCATCCATGCGCACCATCGAACGGCTCCTCACCGCGCAGCTGCCCGACCCAAAAATTCCTTACTTGATCCGCACGCATCAACCCGGCGACATCGGCTGGATCATCCATCGCCACGGCGTTGTGTACGCCCAGGAATACGGATGGGACGAACGCTTCGAGGCCGAGGTCGCCGAAATCGCCGCTCGCTTCATCCACCACTTCGATCCAAAGCGCGAGCGCTGCTGGATCGCCGAGAAAGACGGCGCCATCGTGGGCTGCATTGTCCTGGTTCGCAAAACCTCCACCATCGGCCAACTGCGGCTGTTCTTAGTCGAGCCGTCTGCGCGCGGCCTGGGCATCGGCAGCCGCTTGGTCGCCGAATGCATCCGCTTCGCACGCCAAGCCCGCTATCGCAAAATCACCCTCTGGACCCAGTCCATTCTCTATGCCGCTCGCCGCATTTATTCGAAACACGGATTCCGCCGCATCAAGCAAGAACGCCACTGGAGCTTCGGCTACTCGCTGATCGGCGAAATTTGGGAACTAAAACTGTAACGGCAAGCGCCAACCTTTATAATTGTCTGTGGCCCTCCGTTCGTTCCTGGTATCGCGCTCCAGCTCCTCACTGCTTGACCGCGCGGCCAACTTCCTCCGAGCCCACTCGCGCGACTCCGAAACTCTCATCCTAGGCCCCACTCGCGCCGCTGCCAACGAACTCGCCCTCGCCGCATTTGATCAAGGCTGTCAGGGTGTCCACGCACTCACTCTCACGCAGCTGGCCGCTCAACTAGCCGCCCAATCCATGGGCCGCCAATCGCTCGCGCCCATCAGCCGCCTGGGCATCGAAGCTCTGGCCGCGCGTGTTGTCCACACCGCTCACAGCACCGGCCAACTGAACTACTTCTCGCCCGTCGCGCTCACTCCCGGATTCGCCCGCGCGCTCGCGAAAACCATCGCCGAGCTCCGGCTCAATCGCGTAAGCGCAACCGAACTGACCAGCAGCGGAGCCCCAGGTGCGGACCTCGCCCATCTCCTCGCTCTCTACGACCGCGAACTCGCCCAACGTTCTCTCGCCGATTTACCGATCCTGCTTCAACTCGCAACCGAAGAAGCCGAACTCGGTGTCCACCGGCTTCTCAAGCTCCCGCTCATCCTGATCGATCTTCCGGTCGACTCTCTGACCCACGCTCAGCTTCTAGCCGCAGTGACTGCAAAATCCCCGGCCGTTCTCGCCACTGCAATTGCCGGCGAAAGCGCAAGAGTCAATGCCCTCGCTTCTATTCTGGGAACAGTCCCCGAAGATCTGGACCCTCCGCCCTCCACCACACTCGACCGCGTCCGCACCTGGCTCTTCTCGAACGAACAGCCTCCTTCCGCGCCGCCCGATCCCGAGCTGCTGTTCTCCGCGCCGGGCGAAAGCCTGGAGTGCGTCGAGATCGCCCGCCGCATCCGCGCGCTGGCGCAACAGGGCGTTCCCTTCGACCGCATTGCGATCCTGCTGCGAAACGTCGAACAGTACCAGCCCTTGCTCGAAGACGCGCTACGTCGCGCATCGATCCCGGCGTACTTTAGCCGCGGCTCGGTCCGCCCGGAGCCATCCGGTCGAGCGTTTCTAGCGCTGCTGGCCTGCGCCGCCGAAGGCTGCTCGGCCTCGCGCTTTGCCGAGTATCTTTCGCTCGGCCAGGTCCCGCCGCTCGACGACACCGGCGCACCCGTCAAACAAGCGCCGCTCTGGGTCCCTCCCGACGACGAAATCCTGGCCAACTTCCCCGCTCCGCCGCCCGGCGCCGACATCCCAGCGGCGAATGAGGACGAACGCGAACCCGTCACGCTTTCTGTCCCTATCGGCTGGGAAAAGCTTCTGGTGGACGCGGCCGTAATCGGTGGTCATGACCGCTGGGCCCGCCGCCTGCGCGGCCTGCGCGCCGAATTGCAAGTCCAGCTTCGCGATCTCGACAAAGAAGACGAGTCCCACCGCCCGCACATCGAGCGGCGGCTCGACCAACTGACGCGACTCGAGAACTTCGCGCTGCCTCTCGTCGACACGCTCGATTCGCTTCCGAAATCCGCCGCGTGGGGCCACTGGCTCGAGGCTCTGGACGAACTCGCCCGCATCGCATTGCGCCGGCCCGAACCGGTGCTCTCGGTGTTGAGCGAGTTCGCTCCCATGAGCGAAGTAGGGCCGGCCTCGCTCGACGAAGTCTACGACGTTCTTTCCGAAAAGCTGGGCGCGCTCCGCACCGAGCCGCCCAAACGCCGCTACGGCCATGTCTTCGCCGGCTCCATCGACGAAGCGAGCGGGCGAACGTTCGATGTCGTCTTCGTTCCAGGCTTAGCCGAGGGGCTTTTCCCGCGCCGCGCTTTCGAAGACCCGTTGCTCATCGATCAACATCGCGACAAACTGTCCACGCCACTCGAAACCCAGAAGCACCGGAACGCGCGAGAACGTATGCTGCTCCACTCGGCGGCCGCGGCGGCGACCAATCGCCTGGTCGTCTCCTATCCGCGCATGGACGTCACCCAGGCGCGTCCTCGCGTACCGTCCTTCTACGCACTGGAAGTGATCCGCGCGGCCGAGGGCCGTCTTCCTTCGCTCCGGGAGTTCGAAAAGCGCGCATCCAAAAGCGCTCCTTCACGTCTGGACTGGCCCGCGCCCGAGAACTCCGAAGTCGCTATCGACGACGCCGAATACGATCTCGCTTCGCTCCAGGCAGCATCGAAACTTCCGCGCGCCAGCAGCAAAGGCAGCGCTCGCTACTTGATGGAAACCAATCCAGCGCTGGCGCGTTCACTCCGCACCCGCAGCCGGCGCTGGCGCAATCGCTGGTGCTGCGCCGACGGGCTGGTCGACCCGGAACCGGCAACGCTCACCGTGCTCGAACGGCATCGTTTCAGTGCGCGCAGCTACTCGCCATCAGCCTTGCAGCAATTCGCGGCTTGCCCATATCGTTTTCTGCTGCACGCCATCTTTCAATTTCGTCCGCGCGAAGCCGCCGTCCCGCTGGAGCAAATGGATCCGCTGACACGAGGTGCTTTGTTCCATGCGGTCCAGTTCGAATTGTTCCGCGAACTGAAACGGAGTCTTCGCCTCCCTATCACTGATGAGCGGTTGCCCACAACGCTGGACCTTGTGGACAAAGTGCTCGATCGCGTGGCGGCCCAATACGAAGACGACCTGGCGCCTGCGATTCCGCGCGTCTGGAAAAGCGAAGTCGAAGAACTTCGCACCGACCTGCGCGGCTGGATCCAGCAAGTTGCCTCTACGCCTTCCGACTGGCTTCCCGCGCATTTCGAATTCGCGTTCGGCCTTCCCGCCGACGATCATCGCGACCCGGCCAGCTCCCTCAAGGAAGCATCCATTCTCAACGGAATCCGCCTGCGCGGATCCATCGATCTGGTGGAGAAGCATGCCTCGCGCGACGTGCTGCGCGTCACCGACCATAAGACTGGTAAAGCTCCACAGAATCGCCCGCAGTATGTCGGCGGTGGCGCTATTCTCCAGCCGCTGTTGTACGCACTGGCGGCCGAACAGCTGCTCGACAAACCTGTCGAGTCCGGCAACCTGTATTTCTGCACGCAGCGCGGCGACTTCTCGCAAGTCGCCATTCCCGTGATTCCGGAATCGCGCCAGCGCCTGCAGCGCGTGCTCGAAACCATCGGCCGCGCAATCGAGGATGGCTTTCTTCCAGCCGCGCCGCAAACCGGGGCCTGCGGGATGTGCGATTACCGGCCAGTGTGCGGGCCATATGAAGAAACGCGCGTGAAACGCAAACTCCGCGATCGCTTGGACCCCTTGGTCGAGGTCCGCAATCAGCCATGACACCATCGGTCGACATTCGCCTCGAAGATCGTGCCGCACGCGAGCGCATCCGCACTTCGCTGGGCGAAAGTCTGCTGGTGGAGGCCTCGGCCGGCACGGGCAAAACCACCGAGTTGATCGCACGCATTGTCAGTGTACTGGCCAGCGGCGCCACCACCATCGATCACATCGTTGCGGTCACCTTCACCAACAAGGCTGCCGGCGAATTGAAGCTGCGGCTGCGCCAGGAATTGGACCTGGCGCGGCAGCGCACCACTGAGGCACGTCAACGAGCGTCGCTCGAACACGCCCTCGAACATCTGGAAGAAGCATCCATCGGAACCATTCATTCCTTTTGCGCCCAAATCCTGCGCGAGCGGCCGGTCGAGGCAGTCGTCGATCCCGCCTTTGAAGAACTGTCCGAGCCGCAGGCCAGACGGATCTATGAGCGGGCTTTCCGTGGCTGGTTCCAGGAGGAACTCGGCCAGGGAGCCCCGGGTTTGCGCCGCGCCCTTTTGCGACTGGCGTGGCGCGATTCTTGGGAAAAGTCGCCTCCCATCGAGCAACTCGAGTACGCCGGATGGAAGCTGATCGAATGGCGCGACCATCCCGCGCCCTGGCGGCGCGTCATGTTTGATCGCCGAGGCAAAGTGGATGGCCTCATCGAGCAAGTCCGGCTGATTGCGGAGGCTGCCTCGCGCTGCACACGCTCCGGCGACAACCTGGTGCGCTCGGTTCGACCCGCTCAGGCGCTCGTAACTTGGATTGACCGCGCCGAAGCGGCTACGCGCGCGCGCGACTACGACACGCTCGAAAGCCTTCTCATCAAGCTCCTTCGCGATCTCAAGAAAAACACACAAAAGGGCTCGGGCTTTTTCGCCGAAAACGTGCCGCGCGAGCAAGTGGTGTCGGCACGCGACCAACTGCTGGCCAACCTCGACGCCTTCCGGATCGCGGCTGATGCCGATCTCGCCACCACGCTGCGCGCCGAAATGTGGGTTTTGGTGGAACGCTACGGCGCGCTGAAGCAACGCGCTGGAAAACTCGACTTTGTCGACCTGCTGCTCCTGGCCCGCGATCTAGTCCGCAACAATGCGGAAGTGCGCGGCTATCTTCAGCAACGTTTCACTCACATCTTCATCGACGAATTTCAGGACACCGATCCGTTGCAGGCCGAGATCCTGCTGTTGCTTGCTTCCGATGACCCGGACCAATCCGATTGGATGTCGGTCAGCCCCAAACCAGGGAAGCTGTTCGTCGTTGGCGACCCGAAGCAGTCCGTTTATAAGTTCCGCCGTGCCGATGTGGTGCTGTATCGAGAGATTCGCGATCACCTGGCGTCGCAGAGCGTCGGCGTGGTCCGGCTCACCACCAGCTTTCGCGCGCTCCGGCCAATTCAGGAATGCGTGAACGCGGCGTTCCAGCCGGAAATGCAGGACGATGCCGAAGCCGGGCAAGCCGCCTACGCGCCGCTCGATGGCGACACCGCTCCCATCAAAGGCCAGCCCAACATCGTCGCGCTGCCGGTGCCGCGTCCGTATGGCAGTACGCGCGTCTCGAAGATGGCGATCAATGAAAGCCTGCCGGGCGCCATCGTGGCCTTTGTCGAATGGCTGGTCAAAGAGAGCGGCTGGAGCGTGCGCGATTTGGAAGACCCCGAGAAGCTGCTTCCGCTGTCGCATCGTCACGTTTGCATTCTGTTCCGGCGCTTCACCAATCGAGGCGCGGATATCACGCGCGATTATGTGCGCGCGCTCGAAGCGCGCGAGATTCCACATCTGCTGGTGGGCTCGAAATCGTTCCACGGCCGCGAAGAAGTGGAAACGCTGCGGGCGGCACTGAATGCCATCGAATGGCCGGATGACGAATTGTCGGTGTTCGCCACGCTGAAAGGGTCGCTTTTCGCCATCCAGGACGATCTGCTGCTGCGCTTCTTCCACGAAGCCGGCCGGCTGCATCCGCTGCGCCAATTCCCGGATACGCTTCCTCCGGAATTTCAAACCTGTCCTGGATGCGCTTGGGCAACTCGGGGAACTGCATCGGAATCGCAATCGCCGTCCCATCGCAAGCACGGTGAACGCGCTGCTCGAAGGCGACGCAGGCGCACGCCGGCTTTGCGCTTCGGCCCGCCGGCCATCAGGTGCTGGCCAATGTTTATCGCGTCGCGGATCTGGCGCGGAACTTCGAATTGTCGGGTGGCATTTCGTTTCGCGGATTCGTCGAAGAGTTGGAAGCGCAAGCCGAGAAAGCGGAATCCGCCGAAGCGCCGGTGCTCGAGGAAGGCGCCGACGGCGTGCGTCTGATGACGGTTCACTCGGCCAAAGGTCTGGAGTTTCCAGTGGTGATTCTGGCGGACATGACCGCGAACATCGCGGCCGGAGATCCGGACCGCTACGTGGACGCGCGGCAACGTCTTTGCGCCACGCGGCTGCTCCGATGCGCGCCATGGGAATTGCGCGATAACGAAGCGCAGGAGCGCTTGCGGGAACGCGCGGAAGGAGTGCGCGTGGCATACGTGGCGGCGACGCGCGCCCGCGATCTGCTGGTTGTTCCCGCCGTAGGCGACGAAGAACTGGAGGGCTGGCTTAGCCCGCTCAACAAGGCCATTTATCCGGAACGCGATCGTCATCGCGGTTCGGCTGCGGCGCCCGGGTGTCCGGAGTTCGGTGAGTCGTCGGTGGTGGACCGGCCATTCTTCTCCTCCGATGAGTTTTCGGTGCGTCCAGGTTTGCACGCAACGCGCGAGGGACCGCACTCGGTGGTGTGGTGGGACCCGCATGCGTTGAATCTCGGGGCTCCGGCCAGCTTCGGGCTGCGCCGGGAAGAAATCCTCTTGCCTGTGGACGCATCGGAGAGCGAATCGCCGAGCCTCAAAGTCTATCGCGAGTGGCAGGCCAAGCGCGACCAAGTCACGGCCGCCGCGCAAGTGAAGCAATTCGATATCTTCACCGCCACGGAAGCTGCGGAAGCACCCGCCGGTTTTGAGACTGTGGTCACACACGAATCGGTCGCTCAGTCCGGCGAGCGTCCCGCTGGGCCGCGATTTGGGACCATGGTTCACACCATCCTGCGCGACGCGCCGCTCGATGCCGATCTCGCTGCGTTAGCTACTTTGGCCCAGGTTCATGGCAGACTGCTGGGCGCGACACCTGAAGAGGTAGAACATTCGGGAACAGCGGCACTCGAGGCCTTGAAACATCCGCTAATCGAGCGCGCGCGGCGAGCCAAGAACGTGCGGCGCGAGTTGCCCATCATGCTTAAGCTGGATGGCGCGCGGGTGTTGGAAGGGGTGATCGATCTGGCGTTCCACGCTGAGGATCGATGGCATATCGTCGACTTCAAAACGGATGCCGATCTGGAGCGAAACCGCGCGCGCTACACACGGCAGCTTCATTGGTACGCACTTGCCTTAGCACGCTTGAACGACAGCCCGGTCGAAGCACACCTGCTCAGCATCTGAAGGTGTATGCTGCACTCAGGAGGCGCGCCACGCCGCTCATCCAACAGCAGCAAGATAACACGTGGAAAGCGGCTCAGCTCGAAAACGGAGTGGAAGCGATGGTGCCGCCGTTCATCAAAGCTGGCGACGTGATGGGGCTGGACACCAACAATCTCAACTACATGGATCGCGCGAAGGGCACCGCGAAATAATGTTGTTAGTTATGGCAATGAAACTTGTGATCGCAGCCTTTCCGGAAGGGGCCACAATTCCGGCGTTGCACACTTGCGAAGGCGCGGATCTATCGCCCGCTATCGAATGGTTCGGCGCGCCGGTGGGAACCAAGAGCCTGGCACTGATCGTGGACGATCCGGACGCACCGGGCGGCATTTGGAATCACTGGCTGCTTTTCGACATTCCTGCGTCCGTGCGTGCGATGACGCAAGGATACAAGCCGGGGAAACTGGGCGAGAGCGGCGCGAACGATTTCGGCATGCCGGGGTACAACGGGCCTTGTCCGCCTAAGGGCGGGGGCGCGCACCGGTACTATTTCAAGATTTTCGCTTTGGATGTTCCGCGGCTGGATTTGAAGAACGGAGCGTCGAGGGCCGAGCTTGACCGGGCGATGCACGGGCATATTGTCGGGCAGACGGAATACATGGGGCGTTTCGAGCGGAAGTAGGGAGCCTACTTCTTGGGCCGCGATTCTGGCGGCACTACGCCGTTGTTCCGGTAATAAACCACTAGCTGGCCATAATGTTCCGAGGAGTGCTGTAACACCGGGAGCCAGGGGTTCAACGTTTTGGTGAACTTTTCGTCGGGGGTGGCTTTCAATGTTGCCGTGGCGTCGTCCAGGGCCTTCTGGAGGGCCGCGACAATCTCGGTTTTGGTCTTGTAAGCCTTCGGATCGAGCTCGTCCCAGTTCACGTTTTCGCCGCGTCCGGCTTTCGCTGCATAGACGACGCCGGAGGTGACGTGAATGATGACCTCTTGGAAGGTACGCAGGCCTTTGCCGGGTTGGTAGCTATACTTTTCCGCCGGCCAGTCCTTGGCCATTTCCAGAATTTTCCCGTTGACGTATGCAAATGTGCGGCTGATGCTTTGCGCCGGGGTGGGAGGCTGCTTCGACTGCGCGAAAGCCGACGCCACGCCGGCGGACAACAGCGCAGCAATCGAGAAGACCTGAAGGATTCGATGCATGGCCGCATTATCTCACGGGCGTCCAAAGAACGATGTAATCTCCCGAACCAAATTGTAAAGCGACTAGCGATATTTATACGGTGCCGGAAAGATCCTCGAGCTCGCCCTGGCTGTCGCCCAGGGACTCAACTTTGACGCCCGCGCGATCGAGCAGGGTCAATGCAGATTGTTCATGGGAGTCTCTTTCGGATAGCGGAATGGCCGCGGCCCATGCGGCCTCCAGCAACCAGCAGCGGCAGATCGGCGTGATCGTGCTTGTTGCCGTCGCTTAAGCCACTGCCATAAACCACCAGCGTGTGGTCGAGCAGAGTGCCGTCACCGTCCGGCGTGCTCTTCAGTTTTTGCAGGAAATAAGCGAACTGCTGGACGTGATGAGTATTAATCTGGGTGATTTTTTCGATCCATTCCGGATTGCCGCGGTGATGCGTGAGCGGGTGATGCGGATCGGGGATGCCGATCTCGCGATAGGTGCGGTCGCTGCCTTCGCGTCCGATCATGAAGGTGGAAACGCGCGTGAGATCGGTTTGAAAAGCGATCCACATCATGTCGAACATCAGGCGCGCATAGTCCTGGAACGCGGCCGGAACTGATGAGGGCTTGTCGATAGGCGGGACGATTTGTTGTTGGGGATCTTGCTCGGCCATCTGGATACGGCGCTCGATTTCGCGGACGGCGGAGAGATACTCGTCCATTTTGCGCCGGTCGGTGGGGCCGAGCTGGCGTGACAGCTGGCGGGTGTCTTCAAGTACAAAATCCAGAATGCTCTTTTCATAGCGCTCGCGCCTGGCACGGACCTCGGGAGTCTCGGGTTCGGCGCCGAAGAGGCGTTCGAAAGCCGCGCGGGGATTGACTTCCGGAGGCATGGGCGTGGAAGGAGTGCGCCAGGAGATGCTGTTGCTGTAGGCGCAGCTATAGTCGGAATCGCAATTACCCGTGACCCGACCATCGTCCAAACCAAACTCGATGGATTTGAACTTAGTGGCCTGACCGATGTGCTGTGCGGCCACTTGATCCACCGATACGCCGGCATGAATGTCGGCACCGTAGGTCTTCTTCGGATGCACGCCGGTGAGAAACGTTGCGGCGGCGCGAGCGTGATCGCCTGGTCCGTCGCCGAGCGGGAAGCCGTTGTACTGACGCAGTCCGGAAATGACCAGAACGTCATCGCGCATCGACGCGAGCGGCGTCAGGATGCGCGGCAACTCGAATGTCGTTCCTTCCGTGGCGGGCGTCCAATCGTTCATGATAATGCCGTTGGGGACGTAGACGAACGCCACGCGAGTGCTGGGCACGCTGGCTTGCGTGGTCGCAGCGAAAGCGGGCGACATAGCGTCCAGCATAGGGAGCGCGATGGCGGCGCCCATACCACGCAGGAGAGTGCGGCGGGAGATGTGTTTGCGTGTGAGGATCATGGCTGAATACTTTCTTTGCCGGACACCGGCAGCAGCGGTGGAGCGGAGCGCGTGATGGTCTCGGCCGAGCCGGATTCGCCGCGGCGTTGTTCGAAGGGAGGGCTAGAAACGATGGCTTCGATCAGAGCGGAGAATCGATAGCCGGAAGCGGCGGTGCTGTTGACGATGGATTGGACGGCCGGCTGGTCGTAGTCTTCGAGTCCGCGGCCGAGTGCGTAGGTGAGAAGTTTTTCGGCCAGGCACTTGGCGAAGATGGTCTTGTCCGACAGCAGCAGCTGTTTCAGGCCTTCGGGACCGTCGAAGGTTTTGCCGTTCGGCAATCGGCCGGTGGCGTCGATGGGAAAGTTGCCATCTTTGGTGCGCCAGCGTCCGATGGCGTCGAAGTTTTCAAGACCAAAGCCGAGCGGATCCATGCTGGCATGGCAGGCGTTGCAGACGGGATTGGTGCGGTGCGCTTCCAGTTGCTGGCGCATACTGGCCGACAAGCCGACGGCGTTCTCATCCAGATTGGGGACGTCGGGCGGAGGCGGCGGTGGGGGCGCATTCAAGATGTTATCGAGGATCCACTTACCGCGGAGCACTGGCGAAGTGCGATTGGGAAACGATGAAGCGGTCAGAATGGCGGCCTGGGTGATGACGCCGCCGCGGTGCGAATCGGCCGGGAGCTGGACGCGCTGGAATTGGTTGCTATCGACTTCCGGAAGGCCGTAGAACTTTGCCAGGCGCGCGTTCACGAAGGTGTAATCGGCATCGATAAAATCCAAAATGCTGCGATCTTCCTGAATGATGGATTGAAAGAACAGCTCGGTTTCGCGTTTCATGTCGCGGCGCAAGTCGTCGCTGAAATGGGGGAAGCGCTCCGGATCGGGTCGGGTGCGATCGAGATTGCGAAGCTGGAGCCACTGGCCGCCGAAGTTGTCGACCAGCGCTTTGGATTTAGGGTCGGCCAGCATGCGGCGGATCTGAGCCTCGAGGACTGGCGGTTTTCGAAGATCTTGCTGGGCGGCCAATTGAAACAGTTGCTCATCGGGCATGCTGCTCCAGAGGAAATAGGACAGGCGAGTGGCGAGCTCGAACTGGCTGATATCGTGCGCGGAGGGATTGGCGGGGTCGCGTTCGATACGGAACAGGAAATGCGGCGAGACCAGCATGGCGGTGACCGCGACTTGCATGCCCTGCTCGAAGCTGTCGCCTTGATCGCGGGCCATTTGGACAAAACGGACCAACCCGTCGACTTCGGCGGAAGTGACGGGGCGGCGGTAGGCGCGGCGGGCGAGATTTTCAAGATCAACACGAGCGCACGGGAGCGATTGGGGTCCGGCGGCATCGTTACAAGTGAAGACGCGGTGATAGCTCTCGGAAGGCGGCGGGGTGACGGGATTATAAGGACCGCGAATTTCGATGTTGCCGACCACCGGATCGCGGAGTGGTTTCTTGCTCTGGCCGCTTTCAAAATCAGGATCAGGGGCGCGAGGGCCGTTGGGAATCAGCTCGGCGTCGAAGGTGTGTTGACCTGCGGAAACGTGCGCGCGGAATTCGGCGGTGCGCCAGTGATCGGCGCCATCCTGGACATCGGCGGTGGGGTAAGGCTGGCCATCGAGCGAGAGATTGACTCGAACGGGATCGGGGCGATTAGCCAGAGTGACAACGAACGTGTAGTCGCCCTCGACCGGAAAGCGGTGAGAAACGATGAGGCCGGGCGCCTTGGTGGAGCCGCGATTCTCGCCACGTCCATGGCGAACCATGGTGGCTTGCGGGAGCGGCGGCGGGAGAACGGCGGCTTTGGCGATTCTTTCCGCGGCGGCCAGATATTTTTCCATCAGGATGGGCGACAGCGACAGGACGTCGCCGATATTGTCGAAGCCATAGCCGGAGTCGTCGGCGGGGAAATCGGCGGCAGGTTGAAAATCGATGGCCAGGAGGTCGCGGACGGTGTTGTTGTATTCGGCGCGATTGAGACGGCGGGCGGTGACGTGGCCCGGATCGGGCTGGCCGGCGAGTACAAGAATCGGCAACAGCGCGAGGAGGAAGGGCGGGATCCTCATTGATTTTCGGCCTGACTATTAGTTTAGCGGGTCGCGACTGGATTGTGGATTTGGCGCTGAGTTTTAGTTAGATTCGAGTCATATGACCGGCCGTGGCGTCTTGCGGTTCTTCCGCGATTCTGGTGATGGTGAGACTGGGGGCGCCTGGTGCTGTGCGCGTGCGATCGATTTTGAAACCTGCCAGATTCGGGAGAGCTTGCGAGAGATCCTTAGGTGTAGCGGGCAGTGCGGCGCGCGGTGCGATGACTCGAAGCTGATTGAGTAACGCGGCTGGATCGCCAGACCAAACTCCGGTGGGAGCGAGCAGCGTGCTGAGTGCATCGCGCAGCGGGTTGGAACCGACCCAGACGGCGGCGCGATCGCTGAGAGCGTCCACTAGGGTCTGTTCGGTTAAGCCGAGCGCGGGCGCTGCGGCAGCGGCCCATACGGTGGCATCGGCAAAGCGCGTGACGTTGGGAAGATCGATGTCGCGGACGCGGTGGAGCGCAGTGGAGGCGGCATGAACGAGGGCGGCAAGCATGGCGGGGTGCAGGTTTTCAAATTCAGACCAGAGCTCGGCTTCCGGTTGCAGACGCTTGAGCGGAGTCCGCTCGATCAACAGGGTGCGATTGGAGAGCGAACGGGAAGGTGTCCAGGCGGACTTGGTTTCATCATGAGGCGCGACCAGGATGATGGGGCGCGCGATGGGAACTTCCAAAGCGTCGCGCAAATCGGGCTGGAGGATTTGGAGTGCATCGCCCGAGGCGATGGCGCAGAGCGCGCCGCTGATTTTCGGCGACAACTGGTAGGCATCGTCGAAAGCGAGAATCCAATTCTCCGAGGCGAGGGCAAGCAGTTCGTCCTCGCGATCGGGGACGCGGCGAATGTTCGCGGGCGAGGGATCGATCAAGGCGCGCAGCGCGCGTGCCAATACGGTTTTGCCGCTCGCGGCGGGGCCGTGCAGAACCAGAATTGGGTAAGGGCCGGTGGGGCGGAGGGCGGCGATGAGCCACGCGAAAACTGGGGCGCGATCGGTTGCGTCGAGAAAGAACAGTTGAGCAAATTGTTGGAGCGCTTCTGTATTGCCGGTTGGGTCATCGTCCAGTGGAGGGATGGGGCGAGGCAGCGCGAGCGTGGTGTTGGATTGGCGGAAGGAGTGGTGCATATTGTCGCGGATTCGCCAGGCGTGCGAGTTGATTTCGACCACTTCGCCGGCCGCATTGGCGAGGTCGAGGACGATTTTGGAAGGCGTCAAAGGGTCACCTTCGCAGCCCAGGCGGTGATCCAGTGTCTGAGGCGGAAAATCGCCGTAGCGGGCGCGGGCTTCCAAAGTGCGGAGGACGGCGCGGAAGGCCCCGAGCGATGGTGGCACCTCGAATTCGCTGTAGAATTCGTTGGTCAACCAGTCGCGGAAAGCGGCGGAGCGGAGGGCGTGGACGTGACGCGAGTCGATAGAGCCGGGCACGCTGGCGCAGGGTTGGCCATCCTTAGAAACGAACGGGGTGGCACTGCGGGCATGGCGGAGCAGCGCGGCGGCTTCATCGGTGTGAGGGATGCGGGACATGGGTGGTTCGGTTTGAAGCTAACGCGCGGAGAGAAGTCTCGTACGGCGCGATTTTGGAAGTGCTTGGAGGAGAAGGAATAGTATCGTCGAACCGCAGGTGAACGCGCTGGGGCCGCGACAGTACAACTGGTCGGATGGCCACTTCGCGTAGTAAGGTTGAAACGTGAAGCATCGATTCATCAATGTGACCGAGTTCAAGGCCAAGTGCCTGGCTCTTCTCGATGACATCGGAGAGCATGGCGGTGCGATTACCATCACAAAGCGCGGACGGGCGCTCGCAACCGTGAGTCCGGTACGCCGGTCTCGATAGAAATCTCCGGAGGGCATGTGGGCCGGCAAGGTGACCGTCGTCCACGATCTGCTGGAATCAGACACCTCCGCTTTGTGGGAAGTGGTACGCAGTAGGCCGAAGGATCGGGCTTGACCGCCGTATAATGGGCGTTTGCCGGCCATTCGGAAAATTCTGATCGCTAACCGAGGCGAGATCGCGGTGCGCATCGCTCGCAGCGCTCGCGAGATGGGTATCAGCCCGGTGGTGGTTTATTCGGACGCGGATCGCCATGCGCCGCACAGCCGCGCCGGGGACGAAGCGTTGGCAATCGGGCCTAGCTACCTGGCGGTGGAAAAGCTTATCGATGCCGCACGCGCGGCCGGGGCGGACGCGATTCATCCCGGCTATGGCTTTCTTTCGGAAAATTCCGATTTTGCTGAGGCTTGCCGCTCAGCCGGGATCATATTTATAGGGCCCACACCAGAGGCCATTCGCAGGATGGGGCTCAAGACCTCGGCGCGTGAGATTGCGGCTGCGGCCGGAGTGCCGGTGGTTCCGGCGTATGAGTCCACTTCGCAAATCGAGTATCCGGTTTTGACCAAGGCCTCGGCTGGAGGCGGCGGACGCGGGATGCGCATCGTGACGGCGCCCGACCAGCTTGAGGCTGCGATGGAGTCCGCGCGCGGTGAAGCGGAACGGGCGTTCGGTGACGGCTCGTTGCTGCTGGAGCGCTATATCCCGGATGCGCGGCATGTCGAGTTCCAGATTTTCGGCGATCAGCACGGCAACATCATTCACTTGTTCGAGCGCGATTGCTCGCTCCAGCGGCGCTATCAGAAGCTCATCGAAGAGAGCCCTTCGCCGGCACTCACGGACGAGTTGCGGCATGCCATGGGCGAGGCTGCGATCGCCATTGGGCGCGCGATCAATTACACCAATGCCGGAACGGTGGAGTTTTTGCTCGCGCCCAGCGGCGACTTTTACTTCATCGAGGTCAACACGCGTCTGCAGGTTGAACATCCCGTGACCGAGCTGGTGACCGGAATTGACCTAGTGCGTTTGCAAATCGAAATTGCGGAAGGCAAGCGCTTGCCCGCGCACCCGCGCAGCATCGGGCATGCGATTGAGGCGCGGCTCAACGCCGAGGATCCTTTGAGCGGCTTTCTGCCGTCGGCGGGCAAGGTGCTGGTGTGGCGGAGTCCGGATGGCGTACGCGTCGACACAGCGCTCGAAGCTGGCGCGGAGGTCGGGATTCATTATGATTCTCTGCTCGCGAAGATCGTGAGCTATGGCGTGGATCGGGAGGCGGCGCGACGCAAGCTGATTTACGCGTTGCGCAACACGGTGCTGTTCGGCGTCGAAACGAATCGCGATTATTTGATCCAGCTGCTCGAGAGCGAGGAATTCCGCGAGGGCCGTGCTCACACTGCTTTTCTTCCCGCGCCCGAGCTGTCCGGCGATATCGCGGATCACATTGCTGCTGCGGTGCTATACCTGAACCGCAGCGCCACGAAAGGCATTCCACCGAATTACCGCAACAATCCTTATCGCGATCCGTCGATGAAGCTGCGGGTCCACAATGCGGACCTCAACGTCTGCTGGCGCCGTGTGAGCAGCGACGAATTCGCGGTCCGCTGCGGCGAACGCACGCTGCGGTGCCGCGTTCACACTCCGGTGAACGCTGGCAGTATTACGCTCACGGTTTCTGGCGTCACACGCGTGTACGAAGTCCACGAACACGCTGAGACGATCTTTGTGCAATCGGCTATTGCCGCTGTGCCGCTAGCTCGTTTGCCGCGCTTTCCTCGTCGCGTTACGTCGGGCCACGAAGCCGCCAATTCTCCGATGCCCGGTAAAGTGCTGCGCGTCCTGGTGGAGAAAGGGCAAGCCGTAAAATCCGGCGATTCGCTGGTGGTGCTGGAAGCGATGAAAATGGAACAGACGATTCGAACTACAATCAACGGTGTGGTGGAGTCCATCGTGGTCGAGATCGGGCAAGTGGTGGCGCCCGGGCAGAGGCTGGTGGAGATCACGGCCCAGGAGAATTCATAAATGAGCGACGTTGTGGTAGCAGCTGAAGTGAAAACCGAATACCCGTATTTCACTGAAGAGCACGAAATGATCCGGCGCAGCGTCAAGCGGTTTTGTCTGGAAGAAATCGCGCCGCACGCCGAGGAATGGGATCACGCCGGCATTTTTCCGCGCGAGCTTTTCAAGAAAGCGGCCGACATCGGGCTGTTCGGAATTCGCCTGGATCCCGAGTACGGCGGTTTGGGTTTGGATTGGTGGGCCAGCGCGGCTTACATGGAGGCGATGGCGTATTCGGACTCGGGCAGCGTCAACATGGCGCTGATGGTGCAATCCGAAATTACGCTGCCGGCGCTGGCTGAGCTGGGCACGCGCGAGCAGAAGGAAGAATTTCTGCGGCCGGCAATTGCGGGCGATTGGATCGCGGCGCTTGGCATCAGCGAACCCGGAGGCGGTTCCGATGTGGCGGCGCTCAAGACGCGGGCGCGTATCGATGGCGACGATCTGGTCATTTCGGGACAGAAACTCTGGATCACCAACGGGACGCGGGCCGATTTCATCATTCTGGCTGTGCGCACGGGCGGCGAAGGCTACAAAGGCGTCTCGCTGGTTTTGTTCCCCACCAAGACCAAGGGTTTTTCGGTGGGGAAGAAGCTGAAGAAGGTCGGCAACATGGCTTCGGACACCGCGGAGCTGTTCTTCGACGACTGCCGCATCCCGAGGCGAAATATTCTGGGCGAGCAGGACAAGGGCTTCTACTACGTGATGCACAATTTTCAAGGCGAACGGCTGGCGGCGGCGATTCTGGCTTTGTCGGGCTCGGAGAAAGCGGTGCGCGATGCGCTGGATTACGGGGCTAATCGCCGGGCGTTCGGGCAGCCGATTCGCGAGTTTCAAGTGTGGCGGCATCGTTTCGCGGAGCATTTGACCAACATCGAGGCCGGGCGTTGGCTGACTTATCGGGCGCTGGATTTGCTCAATCGAAAACAGAAGTGCGTGCGGGAGGTGACCATGGCCAAGCTGTTCACTTCCGAGCTGTCGCAGAAGGTGATGTACGACTGCATGCAGTTGTTCGGCGGGTTCGGGTACACGACTGAGTATCCGATTGGACGCGCGTGGCGGGATATGCGGTTGAATACGATTGGCGCCGGGACTAGTGAGATCATGAAGGAAATTCTCGCCAAAGAAGAGAAGATTTGACAGCTCCGATCTGCGTTCAAGCGCGGCTATGATCCGAATCGCGAATGGTCAAGGATTTTGGGGCGACTCGCTGGAAGCGCCGCTGGAGCAAATCCGCCGCGGGCCGATCGATTATCTGACGCTCGACTATCTGGCCGAGGTCACCATGTCGATCCTGCAGAAGCAGTTTTCGCGCGATCCGCGCACCGGATATGCGCGCGATTTCGTTGAGATGATCGAGCGCGGGGCGCGGGATATAATCGACCGGCGAATTCGCGTGGTGGCGAATGCGGGCGGGGTGAATCCGCAAGGCTGCGCGAGTGCGGTTCTGAAGACGGGGCTCAGCGTGGCGACCGTGTCCGGCGACAATATTCTCGACCGGTTGGACGATCTGATTGCGCGGGGCGTCGAGCTGAAGAATTTGGATACCGGGGCGCCGCTGGCTTCAGTGCGTGGGCGCGTCCAGAGCGCCAACGTTTACTTCGGCGGGGCGGCGATCGCGGAAGCGCTTGCGACGGGCGCGCAGGTGGTGGTCACCGGGCGCACCACCGACACTGGGTTGGTTCTGGGTCCTTTGATGCACGAGTTCCAATGGAACGCGGGGGAGTGGGATAAGCTGGCGGCCGGAACCATCGCGGGCCACACGGTGGAATGCGGTGCGCAATGCACGGGTGGGAATTGCCAGGTGGATTGGCAGACGATTCCCAACATGGCCGATATTGGGTATCCGATCGTCGAAGCGGAGCCCGAGGGAACGTTCGTGATCACCAAGCACGCGGGCTCTGGCGGGCGCATCACCGTCGCTTCGATCAAGGAGCAATTGCTGTATGAGATGGGCGATCCGCGAGAATACATTACGCCGGATTGCATCGCCGATTTCACCAGCATCCAGCTCAAGCAGGATGGCGACAATCGCGTGCGGTTCACGGGGATTCGCGGGCGGCCGGCGACTGACATGTATAAAGTCTCGATCAGCTACTCGGCTGGGTTCAAAGCGGTCGGCACGCTGATGTATTCGTGGCCGGACGCGTATGCCAAGGCACAGGCTTCGGATCGGATTTTGCGAGAACGCCTGGACCGGCTGGGGCTGCGTTTTGATTCGATCCGTACGGAATTTGGCGGCGTGAATGCGTGCCACGGGCCGCTGGCGGGGGAACCAGCGCCGGACATCGCCGAGGTGATTTTGCGCGTGGGGGTGCGCTCGGAAGACCGAGGCGTCGTCGAACGCTTCACCAAGGAGATCGCGCCGCTGGCGCTGAACGGTCCGCCTACCGTGACTGGATTCGGCAGCGGGCGCCCAAAAGTGGAAGAGATCGTGGCGTATTGGCCGGCACTGTTGCCCAAGACCGAAGCGGCACCGGTCATCTCGGTCGAGGAGGCGTGATGGCGCGCGTGAAACTGGTTCGCGTGGCGCATGCGCGCTCGGGAGACAAAGGCGACACGGCTAACGTCGGGCTCATCGCGCTGCGGCCTGAGTTCTACCCGGTGTTGGTTGAGGAGGTGACGGCTGCGCGAGTCAAAAAGCATTTCGAAGGGATTTGTTTAGGCGAGGTGAAGCGCTTCGAGCTGCCCAATCTGGGCGCTCTGAATTTCCTGCTGCACGAGAGCCTGGACGGCGGCGGCACCCTCTCGCTGAAGGCCGACGCGCAAGGCAAGACTTACAGCGCCGCGCTGCTGCGCATGGAGATCGACGTTCCCGATGGGCTCCTATCAGAAAATCCTTTATCAAGTTGACGGCGGGGTTGCGCGCGTCACGTTGAACCGGCCGGAGAAGCGCAATGCGCTCGATGCCGAGGTTATCGCCGAGCTTAAGGACGCCATCGCGAACTCGGATCGGTTGATTCTGCTTTCGGGTGCGGGCGCCGATTTCTGTTCCGGTGCGGATTTGAGTGGTTTACAAGGTATGTTCGAGGCTGGCGTGCTGGATCATATGTCGAGCGCGCGCGGCATGGCTGAGTTGTTCCTGGCGATGCGTCGTCATCCACGGCCGATCATCGCGGCGGTTCGTGGGCGGGCTCTGGCGGGGGGATGCGGCTTGGCGACGGCGGCTGATATTATCCTCGCTACGGAGTCGGCACGGTTCGGTTATCCGGAAGTGAACATCGGGTTCGTCCCTGCAATGGTGATGGCAATTCTGCGACGGTCGGTATCCGAAAAACGAGCGTTCGAGCTGATCGCGGGCGGCGAAATCATCCCGGCGCAAACGGCGCTCGAAATCGGAATGATTAACCGCGTGTTCGCCGACGAGACGTTCGACATTGAGGTCGAAGCTTACGCCACGAAGCTGGCACAAAAGTCCGGGTCGGCGGTTTCGCTGTCCAAACATTTGCTGTATCACATGGACTCGATGGGTTTCGAAGCGGCGCTCGAAGCTGGAGTGGAAATTAACGCCATCGCGCGCATGACTGAAGATTACAAGCGCGGCATCGAGAAATTCCTGAAGCGCAGTTAGTGGCGGAAGACGCCGAATTCCATGCTTCCGTGGACTGGGCGGTTGTAGGCTGCCGATAAGGAAATGGCGAGCACCGTGCGCGTGTCGCGCGGATCGATGATGCCGTCGTCCCACAGGCGCGCGGTCGCGAAATAGCAATCTGACTCGCGCTGGATCTGGCCTTCCAGCGCCATCCGTGCCGAAGCCAGCTTGTCTTCGTCCACCGGCTGGCCGGCTTTGATGAGCGATTCGCGTTTGATGATGTCCATCACGCCGGCCAGTTGCTGCGCGCCCATCACGGCGATGCGATGATTCGGCCAGGTGAATAGAAATCGCGGGTCGTAGGCGCGGCCGCACATGGCGTAATTCCCCGCCCCGTAGGATCCGCCGATCATGATCGTGATAGCCGGAACAGTGGAATTGGAGACCGCGTTGATGAGCTTCGCGCCGTTGCGAATGATGCCCTCCTGTTCGTAAGTTTTGCCGACCATGAAGCCGGTGATGTTTTGCAAAAAGATTAGAGGAATGTCCTGCTGGTTGCAAAGCTCGATGAACTGCGCGCCTTTGGCGGACGATTCCGACATTAGCACGCCGTTGTTGGCGAGGATTCCGACCGGGAAGCCGTGGACGCGGGCGAAGCCGGTGACCAACGTCGGGCCATATTCCGTTTTGAACTCGGAGAAGCGCGAGCCATCCACGATGCGCGCGATCACCTCGCGGGCTTCGAACGGGACACGTACGTCGGCGGAAGCGATTCCGAGCAGTTCGTCGGGATCGCAGAGCGGGGCGTCGAAGTCTTCTTGCTGCGGCGTTGTGGGCTTCGCCAGATTGAAGTTCTCGACAATTTCGCGCGCGATGCGGATGCCGTCGATTTCGTCTTCGGCCAGGTAATCGGAAAGGCCGGAGATGCGGGAATGCATTTCCGCGCCGCCCAATTCTTCTTCGTTCGAGATTTCGCCAGTCGCCATTTTGACCAGCGGCGGTCCCGCCAGGAAAACTTGCGCCTGCTGCTTCACCATTACGACGTAGTCCGACATCCCGGGCAGATAAGCGCCGCCGGCCGTGGAACTGCCGAACACGACGGAGATGGTGGGAATGCGGAGTTTGGAACGGCGCGTGATCTCGCGAAACCCACGGCCGCCGGGAACGAAAATCTTGCTTTGGACGGGCAGGTCGGCGCCGGCTGATTCCACCAGCAGGATTGAAGGCAGATGGTTCTCGCGCGCGATATCGGCCAGGCGCGCATTCTTCCACAGGCCCGCTTCGGATGTGGAGCCGCCTTTAGCCGTGGCTTCGTTGGCGCTGATCAGACACTCGCGGCCGCCGACTAATCCGATGCCGCCGATGACGCGGGCGCCCGGGGCTTCGTCGTCGATTCCGATCCCGGCCAGCGGCGCGATTTCGAGAAAATAGGAGCCCTCGTCGAGGAGCAGCTCGACACGTTCGCGCGGCAGCAGCTTGCCACGCTCGCGATGCCGCTGGACGTACTTTTCGCCGCCGCCCTCGGTGGATCGTTTGAGCTCCTGACGCAGCCGCTCGACGGCAGCGGACATGCTTTCGTAATTGGCGCGGTAAGTATCGGACTGGCGGTCGACCGCGCTGCGGATCGGTTCCACGGATAATGCAAGTATAGCCATGACAGACGATCCATCGCTTCGCGATCAAACCAAGAAACTCGCGGCGTGGTTTTTGGGGCCGAAGGCGGAAAACGCCGACGTGGAAGAGAAGCTGGTGAGCTTCATTCTCCAGGATTATTTTCATTGGCGGCGCAATTATTATCCTTCCGATGAAATCGTGATCCCGCAAAGCGTGCGGCGCGAGCTGGTGGACTGGAGCGACGACCTGGGGCAGAAGCTCGCCGAGATGCTGGCTGGACTGCGCAAGCATTTTCCCTTTTACAGCCCGCGCTATCTGGCGCACATGATGTCGGACCAGACGCTGCCTTCGGTGCTGGGCTACTTCGCGGGACTGCTCTACAATCCCAACAATGTTACGCCGGAAGCTGCGCCGGTGACGGAGCGTTGGGAGTTCGAAGTGGGGCGCGACATTCTGGAGATGATGGGCTATAAAATGCCGCCCCAGCCAGGTGGTCCGCATGAAGCGCGCTCGGAATTCGGATGGGCGCACGTGACCAGCGGCGGCACGGTGGCGAATATCGAAGCGCTGTGGGCCGCGCGCAACGCTGCCTATTTTCCGCTGGCGGTGCGGCGCGTAGTTTGTGAGCTGCAGTTGCCATTTGGAGTGACGCTGCCGGATCAGTCGTCGTGCAATCTCGCAGACCTGGATGAACAGCAATGTCTGGGTCTTGCGCCGGGTGAGATTTTGCATCTGCTGCCTCGGCTGGTTGCGGCCATCGAGCGGCACTTGAATGTGCCTCCCAGGGTCGCAATCGAGAAGACTCCGGAGCTGCTGGCGGCTACCGGTTTCAGCATTCCGCACAATGGTGTCGCGGGCTGCTACCAGGTTCGGCCGCCGGCCATTTTTGTTTCCAGCGCCAAGCACTATAGCTTGACCAAAGCCGCGGACGTGCTGGGAATCGGGCGCGACAACGTGATTCTAGTGGACGTCGACGGCCTGTTTCGCATGGATGTTCGCGATCTGGAAGCCAAGATCAAAATGGCGCTGCGCCGCGGGATGTTTCCCATGGCTGTGATTGCGATCGCCGGTACGACCGAGGAAGGCGCGGTGGATCCGCTCCACGAGGTGTTGGATCTGCGGCATGAGTTGGAAGCGGAACTGCGCGCGAGTTTTTGGCTGCATGTGGACGCGGCCTGGTCGGGCTATCTGCGGTCGCTTTTTTATCCGGATGCGGGATCGCTCGCCGAACACGTCGCGGCGGTGCGGCAGTTCGTCTCGCGCGAGCTGGATTTGAGCGACGGCGCGTATTCGAAGACGCTGCCCCTCAGTTGGGGCGATCAGGACGTGCTCAGCGCGTTTCTCGCGATGTCGAAAGCGGATTCGATCACGGTGGATCCGCACAAGATGGGCTACGTGCCGTACCCGTGCGGTGTGGTGGCGTTTCGCAACGATCGGGTGCGGCAGTTTCTAGCGGAAGCCGCGCCGTACCTGGCCTCGACGATCCAGCCGGACGAATCGGTGCTGGACCACACGCCGCCGACCTCGATCGGTCCGTACATCCTGGAGGGCTCGAAACCGGGCGCGGCGGTAGCGGGCGTGTGGCTTTCGCATCGCATGATTCCGCTCAACCGGGATGGGTACGGCGAGATCGTGCGCGCGTCGATCCTGGCGGCGAGAGAACTCTACGAACGGCTGGTGCACTGGGAACACTGGGCGGCTGCTAATAAGATCGAGCCGAGTTTCGAGTTCATGCCGCTCACGCCGCAGCCGCCAGACACCAACGTGGTTTGTTTCCTGGTGCGGGAGAAGTGCAACCCGTCGCTCGCGCGCATGAACGAATTGAACCAGTGGATTTATCAGCAGTTCACGATCGAGTCGGAATACAGCGCGGGCGAATACAGTTACTCGCAGCCGTTTTTCCTGACGCATACGGTAATCAAGTATCCGAGTTATTCGCCGCGTTCGGTGGTGGGTCCGCTGCAGCGCTTTGCGATCGATGGTTCGGAGTATTTCGAGCGCGGACTTTTCCTGCTGCGTGCGACGATCATGAGCCCGTACATCGTGCTGGCCGAGGAGACGGGACGCAAGGGCCGGCCGTACCTGGCGCAGTTTATCGATCGGCTGGCTGCCAAGGCGGACGAGGGTGTTCGGCGGCTCTAGTTCCGCCGAGTATGCACTTGACGGAATAGTTCTTACAGTGCATAATAGATCAGGTGAAGTGGGAAGTTGATTTCCACGCTGACTTCGTCCCCGAGTACCGCGCGCTGCATAAGGACGTGCAGGACGAGTTGCTGCCCCATCTCGGATTGCTGGAGGAATTCGGCCCGCAATTAGGGCGGCCTCGGGTCGATAGCCTCAAGGGCTCATGTCACGCGAACATGAAGGAATTGAGATTCGACGCCGCAGATGGCGTCTGGCGGGTGGCTTTCGCGTTCGATCCGAACCGCAAAGCCGTTCTTCTAGCGGCAGGCGACAAGTCCGGCGGCAGCGAGAAACGGTTTTACCGTCGGTTGATCGAAAGAGCGGATAAGCGTTTCGACACCCATGTCGCACGGATTCAAGGGCGGAAGCAAAGACAGCAGAGGGAAAGAGAGTGACGACCATGACGAACCTGGAACAGATCAGGAAAGAATTGAGCCCGGCCCGCCGCAAGAAGATCGAGCGGCGCACCGCTGAGCTCATAGCCGAGGAAATGACCCTGCAGGAGCTTCGGCGAGCCCGCAAGCTTACCCAGGTCCGAATGGCCCGGAAGCTTGGCGTCAGCCAGGACGGTATCTCCAAACTCGAAAAAAGGTCCGACCTTCTGCTGTCAACGCTTCGGAAGACCGTCGAGGCCATGGGCGGCAGCCTGTCGTTGGTAGCTGAATTTCCTGACCGCAGTCCGGTGGTGCTCTCGGGCATCGCTGAAGAAGAACGGAACGTGAAGGCCCGCGGGCGCAAGCACGCCCACGCTTAGTGCGACCGTTCGCGATACGTGCCGTTCTTTGGAATTGTTGGTGCCGAGAGGACTCGGGCCAGCGGATAGCATCGTAGCGAATTGGTGAGTGTTCGAGAGCCAACAATGCGCCCCTCGCCGGATTGAACTCAGCACAGGGAGTTTGAGCGATTTGCCCCAATCAGAAGCGTAGATGCTATGCCAAGCCTCCGAGTTGGGAGTAGGACATCGGGTTCGCACGGCAAGTCATGTACGCCATGAGGAATATGTTCGTTCCTGTTGAAGGCGCGGAAGATGTTGCGTTTGGTCGGCAAGACTTACTACTTAGCGGCACGGAGTCTATCCCACTTTGGGTGGTGCCGCAGTTCCGGTTCGGTAGACCAAATGCTCCGTCCCACGCGGGTGCAATGTTATTTCGCCCATCAAGCGGCGGTCGCTTTGAAAGCCGCTGGTGGGAGAACGCATGAGAGATCTGTTAGGTCGCGTAGCAGTTCAATGGTGTAGAGCGTTTCACCGGCGCGCGTCTTGGCCCGTCGGCAGTCACTATCACTGCCACGCTTGTTTGCGGACCTATGCTGTGCCCTGGCACAAAGACGGCGCCGCCGCTCTTCCTGCGCACGAAGAAGCTGCGGAACGCCAGTCTCGACCTCTCGCGTTTCGCACAAAAACTGCCGGCGCCTAACACCGTTGTGAATCGCTTCTCCCAACACTGAACCAGGCTCGGGGAAAACAGCTCCGCCAACGGCTGAAGAAGATCGAATCTGAAATGCTAAAAACTTCGGCCGTCCACCTTCTCATGCAGTTTGCGCTGCCACAGAGCAATGCGCTGGAGAATCTCTATCGGTTCAACTGCTTCGACTGGTGCATCCTCATTCCCTATTTCACAATATTGACGGTCTTCTCCATCTATGGAGTCCAGCGCTATGTGGTGATGATCCAGTACTGGCGTCATCGGGCGAAATGCGAGCCACAGCCGGCCGGCCTAGCTTCCGGATTCCCGGCGGTGACCATCCAGCTACCACTCTTCAACGAAAGATTCGTGGTAGAGCGGCTGTTGCGAAGCATTATTCAAATGGATTATCCGAGGGAGCGCCTGCAGATTCAGGTACTGGACGACTCGACCGACGACACGGCAGCGCTGGCGGCGCGCTTGGTTTCGGCCTATCGGCAGCAGGGTGTGCCAATCGAATATCATCACCGTTCCGAGCGCAGTGGATTCAAGGCGGGAGCCCTGCAGCAGGGTCTGAAGAAAGCCAGCGGAGAGCTGGTTGCGATTTTCGACGCGGACTTTTTGCCGCCTTCCGATTTTCTGCTTCGCACCGTGCGTAGCTTCCAGGATCCAACGGTCGGGGTGGTGCAGACGCGTTGGAGTTTCGAAAACCGGTCTCAAAACATTCTGACCGAGGTGCAAGGGCTCCTGCTGGACGCGCACTTTGTCCTGGAGCACGGCACGCGTTCCCGGCAAGGCACTTTTTTTAACTTCAACGGCACGGCCGGCATCCTGCGCCGCAAGATGATCGAAGATGCGGGCGGCTGGCAGCATGACACCCTGACTGAGGATGCCGATTTAAGCTATCGCGCCCAACTGCGCGGCTGGCGTTTTGTGTACTTGCACGAGGTGGAGTGCCCCTCCGAGCTGCCCACCGATATGCGCAGTTTCCAAGTCCAGCAATTCCGCTGGTCCAAGGGTCTGACGCAAGTCGCCCGGAAATTGCTGCCGCGCATTCTGAGGTCGCAAGCTTCGCTGCGTCAAAAGATTGAGTCCGTTTTCTACCTGACACCGAACGTCTGCTACCCGTTGACGCTGCTGTTATCGATCCTGGTTGTTCCAGCGATGATCGTCAGGTTTTCGATGGGCTGGTTTCAGATGCTCACGATCGACGTGCCCTTGATCGCGACGTCATTTCTGCCGGTCTGCTTGTTTTACGTGTTGGCGGCGCGCGAGCTTCACCCACACAACTGGCGCAGATCCATCGTGCTGTTGCCGGCGCTCATGGCGGTGGGAATCGGCCTGACGATTAGCAACACCCGAGCGTTTTTCGAGGCTGCCCTGGGAGTGCAGACGGAATTCGTTAGAACACCGAAATACGCTTCACGCGCCGAACCAAGCAAACGCTATGCATGGCGACTCGGCTGGCAGGCATTCATCGAGCTGGCGCTAGGTATCTACTTCGCCCTGGCACTCGGCTTTGAGATCAGCCGGGGCAATTATGGATCGGTTCCCTTCCTGGCGCTATTTCTCATGGGATTTCTTGGTACGGCAGCCGCTATTTTGCAGGACCAAATCGAGGGCGCGAGATGGGCCAAGTTAGCGCGAACGCGCGGCCGGATGTCTCCCAGAGCTGTTACCGAATACCGCTCCGGCAGCCCTTCTATCTGAAACGAAGGGTAGACGGCTGCTTGTGACGCGCTAGTGGGAACTCAGACGAACGAATCGGCGTCATACCCAACATGGTTTCCTTCCGGTGGGCCTTATTTATTCCGGCCCTGACCCTTCTGGAAGCGCCCACTCCTTTTCAGCCGGCCGCACTGGCTGAACAGCCAAGCGCGGGAACCATTGTTTTCGTACATGCTCCGGATGGAGGCCCGCCGTGGCCCGTCGAAGACCTCTACTCGATGGACGCCGATGGAGCAAACGTCAAGCCACTCACTCACGACGGCCACAGTCATGATCCGGCGTGGTCACCGGATGGCCGGCACATACTTTTTGTGGGCGAATCCACCTTGCAAGCCAAGCCGGCTTACAAAGAAGAAAAGCAATACGAGTCACACCATTCGGTTGAGCTCTGCGTAATGGATCGAGACGGGAAAAGCCGGCGAGTATTGCGGCGCATGGAGCCCGGCATCTTCGGCGCGGCTTGGTCCCCTGACGGAAAGACGATCGCCGTTAGCGCATTGCCCGGGGTGTCCGCTAAGGGGGCACGGCCCGGCTCTGCGCCGGCGCGTGAGGGACTCTTTCTTCTCGCGGCGGACGGCCGTGGCGAGCCGCAGCTGCTGGTCCGTGACGCGCTGACGCCCGCCTGGTCGCCGGATGGGAAGAGACTGGCGTTCTCGGTGGAACGGCCGCGAGGCCAGTGGGCGGTTCACGTTGCAAATTCTGACGGGTCACATGACACGCAATTGACCGAACCGTCTTTGTTGGGTGGGTCGCCCGAGTGGTCGCCCGATGGCAGGCTGATCGCTTTCGACCAATTCGCCGGACGGAATGGGCAGATCTTCGTCATGGACGCCGGCGGAGCGCATCAGCGCCAAATCACGGAAGATTCGAACTGGTCCTGCGTGCATCCTTCGTGGTCGGCCGATGGGAAACGGCTGGCGTTTTCGTGCCGGTCCGCGGGGACGCCGTGCGGCGGAGTTTCATCAGTCGGAACAATTCTCCCGGCGTGTACGCGGCGGCTATTTGTGGTTTCGGCGTTCGATGTCAATGCCAGGCCGATTCAGCTCGGCGACCTCGACGCCGCGATGCCAGTCTTCGCGCCCGGGCGGCCATCCTTAGGACTGCCAGCAGAGCGGCCGCAGTTCGGACGATAGCTGTAGAGCGTCCTCATGCTTGTTATACAATATGTATAACGATGCGTTTCGAATGGGATTCGAGGAAGAATCGAATCAACCCATCTTCGACGATCCGAACGTAGTTCTCATGCGAGACCGCGTCGTGGGCGGTGAACAGCGCTGGCATGCGATCGGCGCCGTCTCTAGATCTCTCCTGCTGGTAGTGCATGTATACCGTGAGGACGAACCCAATGACGAAGAAATCATCCGCATCATCCCGGCGCGGGAAGCTGATCAGCGCGAGCGCAGAATCTATCCTCAGCAAGCCGCTCAATAAACGCCAGCAGGCCACCTTGGCTCGAATTGCCAAGCGTCAGGCCACCGGAGACGACTCCGATATCGATTACTCAGACATCCCCCGGCTGACCGATGCGCAACTTGCCCGATTCAGGCGGGCGCCCAAAGTTCTGGTGGCAGCCAGGCTGGACCGGGACGTTTACGACTGGCTCAAGAAATACGGGGACGGCTACTCCACACGCATCAACAATATCCTGCGTGCTGTGATGTCGAAAGCACGATAGCGCCGCCTGCCCGAGCAGGACTCGAATCGCCGACCTCTACCGAGTTGATCGGAACAGACGGCATCGAGGCGCTGGCAGTTCATCTGATCAATCATCCGGATGCTGGAGACGTAATCCCCGGTGCCGGCGGAGCGAGGAAGTTGAGGTGGGCGCAAAGGGCAAAGGCAAGCGTGGCGGCGCACGGATCATCTACGTGTACGTTGTGATCAGCCGGCCGCGTCTTCCTGATCCGCTGCTACGCCAAGAACCTCAAGACGGACTTGACTACGGACGAAAAGAAGCGAACTGCGGCTGATCGCGGCCACTCTGAAAGGAGCGTAATAAAATGCGGAAGGTAGCCACTGGCAAAAGGAGCAGCTTTGGTGCGGATCTGATCGAGGGCATGAAGCAGATTGCCGCGCACCAGCGAGGCGAAATCGAATTGGAGCAGGTCTGGCCAAAGCCGATCGACGTAAAGGCCATCCGCAAGCGCGTGAAGATGTCCCAGGCCGAATTCTCGAGGGCTTATGGCATCAGCAAGCGTGCACTGCAGGAATGGGAGCAGGGTGGCCGTCAGCCGGACTCGGCCGCTCGGGCTTACCTGATGGTAATTGCGAAAGAGCCAGTGGTGGTTCGCAGGGCGCTCGCTGGCGACTAGTTGGGTGCGGCGAAAACACGCGACCAATTCGACATGATTCAGGAGGGCGTTTCCGAACCGTTCGGCAGTATCCGGAAAGTTCGCCCACGAATAGGCGGGAATCTCTTCGAAGTCGGTCAGCGCCGCTTCTGAGATTCGAACTTTGAAATCCACTGAGGAATCGACTTTCGCGCCTCCTCAAGCGCCACCGTGAGGCCAGCATCGGCATCCTCGGCTCCCTTGTCGATGGCTTTCAGGGTTTCGTCATCCACCTCGACCGGCTCGGTCGCTGGAACCTGTAGCTTCAGGTCAACCATACCGTAAGATTACGGCCATCGCCGAGGATGTCGCAATGGAAAGCCTCCAGCGGACGGCTTGTGCGGATCCGACCGCCGTGACGCGGCCGAAGAATCGGCGAGAAGCGCTTACGGAGTGGCGCCGGTAACCCGAAAATCGGGGAAGCAGTTCACTGCGAACAACCAGGGCCATCCTCCGGCTGTATTGCGACGGGAAGCTGAACTGGGATCGATTGCATGAGGAGCGAAGTATCCCACTCGCTCACTGAGAGATCCGTCTCGACATTGTAAGTTCCGCATGGCAAGTGCAGGACGGTGTTGGCGGGCAATTGAAAATTAATTTGGTACAGACC
>CAVXJU010000102.1:0-22608 GCA_963761935.1 Terriglobia bacterium
CAGATTTCCTTTCAGCGGGCGGTTCTCGGTAGTTCTGACGCAGGCATTTTGCGGGCAGTGAGTAGTTCACATGGTAACAAGCGGAAGTGTGGGCAGCAAGCGGCCTAAGATCGTCGCCTTTCGCTCCCGCGAAAGCGGCGACTTTCGCGGGAGCGAAAGGCAACGATGTGCCGTGCATCGTTCTACAGTTCCCAGCCCTTGCGATATTCGGTGCGAACCAATCGGTTCGCGTCGGGCAATGGTGATCTTCAGGTTCTCGGCGTCCCACACGATGCGGCCGTCGACCCGCTTGGCGATGTTGCCCAGGAGGCAGGTCTCCGTCAGCGGGCCGGAGTAGGCGAAGTCGGCGCCGGCCGGCGTGCCGGTCTTGCAGGCCCGCGACCCAGTCCTGCTCGTGCGTGCCCTTGACCCGCGGCAGCGTCTTGGGCGGCAGCTTGACTTCCTTCATCCTGCTTCTCGGGAATGATCCGCGGGCTCTCGCCGTAGACGCCGGCCATGATCGTGCCCTTGCTGCCCTTGATGAAGATCGCCGCCTTCCGCCGGCATGCGGCGGCCGTCTTCCAGATCGTCCGGCCGCGGCGGCCGCGTGCCTTCGTACCAGGTGAGCTTCAGCGGCGGCAGGCCCTCCCGCGCGGGGAAGCGGAAGGTGACGATCGCCGAGAGCGGATGCACCTCCGGCGTGTTGCCGCAGGAGGTGGCCTCGACGCTCGTGGGCGGGCCGAGTTTCAAGGCCGAGACCACGGCATCGAGCGTGTGCGCGCCGCGGTCGCCCATCATGCCGCAGCCGAAGTCCCACCAGCAGCGCCAGGTCGGCGGATGATAGGCCCGATGGTAGGGCCGCATCGGCGCCGGGCCGATCCAGAGGTCCCAGTTCAGCCCGGCGGGCACGGGCGGCGTTTCCTTGGGCCGGCTCCGACCACTGCGAGCTCCAGCCGGCGTGGCCCCAGGGATAATAGGACAGGCTGCACCAGGCATCGACTTCGCGGACCTCGCCGATCGGCCCGCCGCAGATCCATTCGCAGATCAGCCGGATGGCCTTCCATCGAGTGGCCCTGGATGCCCATCTGCGTGGCGACCTTGAACTCCTTGGCCGCCTTGGCCAGCATGCGGGCCTCGTAGACGTCGTGCGTCAGCGGCTTCTGGCAGTAGACGTGCTTGCCGGCCTTGCATCGCGGCCATGGCGATCACCGCGTGCGTGTGGTCGGGCGTGGCGATCACCACGCCGTCGATGTCCTTCTGCTTGTCGAGCATCTCGCGGTAGTCCGTGTAGAGCTTCGCCTTGGGATATTGCTTGAAGGTCTTGGCGGCGTAGGTCGTGATCGACGTCGCACAGGGCGACGATGTTCTCGCGACTGCAGATTGCGCGAGGTTCGCCGCCGCCCATGCCGCCGACGCCGATGCCGGCGATGTTCATCTTCTCGCTGGGCGGAGGATCTGCGCGGGCCGCCCAGCACGTGCCGCGGCACGATGTGATCGCGGCCGTCCCGGCCAGGGCCGTACTGCCGAGGAAGGCCGGCGGGTAATGGGTGTGTCAAGCCTGGCGGGGTGGTCGGCGGGAGATTTCATGGGAAGCGTGGTGGGTGTGGGGTGTCGGGTGATGGGAATGACAATGATGATTTTCGCGGTTACGTTTCGCGTTGTCAATCGAGGAACCGGAAGAAGGTCGGTAGCTGTGGACGGCGTGGTAGTCTATTGGAAAGAGTCGCCTTTCGCTGCCACGAAGAACCGACTTTCGCGGAGCGAAAGGCAACGATGTGGTCGAAACGCGAAACATCTCATTCTCTGGGTGAAAATATGAAATTTCGACAAACAATCTTTGCGTCGTGTATTCTCGTTTGCTGTGCGGCAGCAATGGCTGACGAAATGGTTCGGAGTGGGCTGGGGCAATTCCGGTGGCCTACGAGGTCGACGTCGTCGTCGTGGGCGGCAGCACGGGCGCCGTGGCCGCGGCCATCGAGGCGGCCAAGGCCGGCGCCAAGGTCTTTCTGGCCGCCGAACGGCCCTACCTGGGCGACGACATGACGGCCACCCTGCGGCTCTGGCCGGAAGCGGGCGACGAGCTCGCTCGCCGCTGGCCCGAAGATCTTTGACGACGCGCAGAACTCTCGCCGCCCGATCCGCGGCGGCTGCCGTTTCGGTACGCGGCCGATCGGCAGAGGGCCAGGCATCCCGACACCAACCCGCCCTCGCGGCTCACCGACGGCCAGTGGGGCGACCCGGTCACGCAGAGCGTACAGTACGAGACAACGTGAACATCGTCGCCGACCTGGCCAGTCGCGCCGAACTGGCGGCGTCCGCGTAATGGCTTACCTCTTGCAATCGCCGGCCGCAAAGCGGGCTACAAGGTCGGCAGGGTGACCGTCTTCACCAGCGACGACCAGAAGAGCTTGGCAACAGGCCGGCACGGTCGATCAACTCAAGGCCCGAGAGCGAGACGATCGCGGCGTGATCTTTGCCTTCCGCTGCCGGCCAAGGCCCGCTACGTGAAGCTGGCCGTGGAGAAGCCGGCCGACGCGCAGTCGCATGCTGCTGGGCGAGGTCGAAATCCTCGGACCGTCCGGCCGCCGCAGTCGGCCAAGGACGCGCCCCGCCGCCGCGGCCGATGCACGTCAAGAACGCGCTGGACGACGCCTTGCTGGCCGCCGGCGTGCCAGTAACCTTTACAGCTGCTATCCCACCGACGTGCTCCGCGACGCCCAGGCAAGCCGTGCGGCATCGTGATGGCCAATCGGGCCGGGCGGCAGGCGGTGATCGCCAAGACGATCATCGACGCCAGCGCAGCGAGCGGTCGTGGCCCGGCTGGCCGGCGCCAGTTCCGCCCTTATCCGGCCGGACCGCAAACGCTTGCAGCGCGTCGGTGATCGGCGGCGAAGTGCAGCGGGCGCCGGGCATGACGCGGCGCGCATCATCGAGCCGCCGTTCCCGGGCCGTTCCCCAATCGGGCCAGGACCTCCAGCGGCGAGTTCCCGATCATCGAGTACACCCTGCAATTGCCCATGGCCGGCGACAGCGATGCGGCCTGGGCAGCGCCGACCAGCAACTGCCCGGCCGATGACCTACCATCCCGAGCAGCAATTCACGGCCGACGCCCTGTACCAGGTTCCGCCCGACCCGATGCACGGCGCAACGGCGACCGGGCCCTGGCACGGGCGTCGAGCCGTGCCGCTGGCGGCGTTGCGGCCGCGCCGGCGTGCGAGCGTCTTACGTGCTGGGCGGATGTGCCGACGTTCCGCGCGGCGGCCGAGAACTGCTGCGCCCGCTGGCCCTGATCGCGCTGGGCATGCGGTGGGAACGTGCCGCGGCCGACGGAGCGCCAGAAAGCTCTGCCCGCGCGGCCGATCGCGCAGTGCCGGGCAGCCAACGGTCCCAGCCGGCCGCAGCCGGGCGACGTGCGCGAGAGTCGCTCGCCGGCGTGCGGCCCGGCGCCGGCAAGCGGCCACGATCCCGCAGGATGCCCGGGCGCTGCCGGTGCTGGGCCGTTACGACGTCGTGGTCATCGGCGGCGGCACGGGCGGCGCGCCGGCCGGCATCGCCGCCGCCCGGCAAGGGGCGAAGACGCTGGTGGTCGAACAGCTCACGGGCCTGGGCGGCGTCGGCACCATGGGGGCGATCTCCACCTACTGCTCGGGAAACCGCGTGGGCTTCACCGCCAGGTGGCCGGCGGGCAACTCCTGGGTCATCGAGCAGAAGATGGAGTGGTGGCGAGCAAGCTCCTCAAGGCCGGCGGCCGACATCTGGTTCGGCGCGATCGGCTGCGGGGCTTCGTCGACCAGGGCCGCGTCTGCGGCGTGGTGGTCGTCACCCCGCGGCCGGGGCGTGGTGCTGGCCAAGGCGGTGATCGATGCCACGGGCAATGCCGACGTCGCCGCTGCGGCGGGGGCCGCAGTGCATCTACACCGACGAGAGCGAGTTCGCCATGCAGGGCACCGGCCTGCCGCCGCGCGCTCGGGCGATCCGGAGCGGCGCAAGAGGTTCATTCAAGAAGCGCGGACCGCCTCCTCGCTCAGCCATCCCAACATCATCACCATCCACGACATTTTCCAGGAAGGTGACACGCATTTCATCGTGATGGAGTATGTGGCGGGCCAGACCCTGCTGGATTTGATTCCGCCCACCGGGATGCCGGCCGGACAGATGCTGCTGTTCGCGGCCCAGATGGCGGCCGCACTCAGCGCCGCGCACCAGGCGGGAATCATTCATCGCGACTTCAAGCCAGCCAACGTGATGGTGACAGCTTCGGGACTGGTAAAGGTTCTGGATTTCGGACTGGCGAAATTGATGCAGCCGCAGACGGCATGGATGACCAGCCCCCTGCCCGGCTCGGGCGACTCCGAGACCGTGCTGATTAGCGACCAATTGTCGCACAGCACCGGGCCGCAGACGGCCGAAGGATCCATTCTGGGAACCGTCAACTACATGTCGCCGGAGCAAGCCGAGGGCAAGCGGGTGGATGGACGTTCGGACATCTTTTCGCTGGGTGCGGTGCTGTATGAGATGGTCACTGGGCGGCGGGCGTTCCAGGGGGAATCCGACATTTCGACGCTGTCGGCGGTGCTGCGCGACGAAGTACGACCCATCTCCGCACTGTCGCCGGCGGTGCCGCGCGAACTGGAAGATTTCATCAATGCCTGTCTGCGGAAGGATCCGAACGCGCGCTGGCAGACCATGACGGAAGTTGAAATGGTGCTGGCGGGGTTGAAGCGGCGGTGGGATGCGGGTGCTCTGCCAGAGAGGGCCACGGTGTCCGCTGCAGTGGCGGAAGCGCCGAAGAGTGCGCCTCGAGTGGCGGCGTCCGAGGTATCGGCGGCGAGTTCGATCTCGCTCAAGAAGGTTTTGTTCTTAGGCGCTACGTGCTTGGTGTTGTTGCTGGCGGCGGGTGCGTTGTGGTGGCTGAGGACGCGTCCGCATGCCGCGACGCAGGTTGTGCAACAGCCAGCGACAGCATCCCAGACACCGGCCAGCGCGGCTGTTCCCGCACCGGACCAACCCGTTTCACCCGCGGCTTCCGCGCCAGCATCAGCACTTCCGCGGCGCGACTCCGGCAGCATCGGTTCTGGTGCCGCCGGTTGCACCCCAGAAGAATGTTTCTGGGCTGCCGCAAGCTCCACAGGAGGCTGCCCCTGCGGTCAGCGCCGCGAAACTTCCTGCGCCGGTAATTGTTGTGCCGCCCAAACCGGCCAGGACCGATACAGCGCGAACGTCCGCGCAACCGGTCACGGTGAGTCTAGGAGACGGCGTGCCTTTCCGGATCGCGCTGGCCCAAGACGTTACGGTTCTGGCGCAGGAACATGACCCATTGGCGTTTCGCGCGGCTGAGGACGTGAAGGTGGGCAACGTGGTGGTGATCGCGAAGGGCGCTACCGTGACCGGCGAGGTAGTCAATGGGAACGGCAAGAAGTTTTTAGGAATTGGCTCGAAGATGACCTTCAAGCTGAATTCGGTGGAAGCTGTGGATGGACAGAAGATCCCGGTGCGAGCCTCGGTGACGCGCCGAGCGGATGGTCCATCGGTCCGGCCCGTGGACACCGGACGATACGCCAAGCCCAAGGAAATGGCGGCGGTGAGCGGAACCGATTACGTAGCCTACGTTGACGGGGATCAGACCATCACGTTGCGCAAATAATCTAGCGAAAAGCGTCCTGGAGCTTGTCCAGCTTCGCGCTGCCGGGGCAGAGTTTTTCGTACGGTAGCCGCGTCAGCGGGGTGTCGGGCGTGGCGTTCATTTCATGCAGATCCGGGACGCTTTCATCGACGTAGAGCAAGCCGGTGACGACTTCGCCCTTGCCGTGGTGTTCTTCCAGATACGCGTAGACCTTTTCGCGATCCGTCGGATCGTAATCCGGCGGGACGCCTTTGAAGCGCACCACGCTGCCATCGTGCATGGTGACGCTGACGGCGCCGTTCTGGCCGATGTGCGCCAGAATCTCGCTGGCCGGCGGCACGAAGTCGGCTTCGATGGCCTTCACGTCGTGCTGGCGCGTGTACAGGTAGCTCTTGGTCGAGCCTTCGTGGTCGTTGAAGGTCACGCACGGCGAGATCACGTCGATCGAGCGCGAAGCCGCGGTGCGCCAGCGCGGCTTTCAGGATCGGCACGAGCTGCTCCTTGTCGCCGGAAAAGCTGCGCGCGATGAACGTCGCGCCGAGGCTGAGGCCGAGCATGACCGGATCGATGGGCGCCATGCGGTTCGCCTCGCCCTTCTTGCTCTTGGATCCGATGTCGGCCGAGGCGGAGAACTGGCCCTTGGTGAGTCCGTAGACGCCGTTGTTCTCGATGACGTAGAGCATGTCGCACGTTGCGGCGGATGGCGTGACACAGGTGGCCGAGGCCGATGGAGAGCGAATCGCCGTCGCCGGAGATGCCGATGTAGGTGAGCTCGCGGTTGGCGGCGTTGGCGCCGGTGGCGATGGGCGGCATGCGCCCGTGCGCCGAGTTGAAGCCGTGCGCGCCGCTGACGAAGTAGGTCGGCGTCTTCGAAGAGCAGCCGATGCCGCTCAGCTTGGCGATCATGTGCGGCGGCGTCGGAAAGCTCCCAGAAGGCGCGGATGATGCGCGGCGGTGATCGAGTCGTGCCCGCATCCGGCGCACAGCGTCGACATCGCGCCTTCGTAGTCGCGAATGGTGAGGCCGAGCTCGTTGCGCTGCAGGCTGGGGTGCGTGGCGATGGGTTTGGCGATCGACGGCATTGGTTATTCCTCGATCTGTAGTTCGGGATCGGCACGGTTACTACGGCATCTCAACTTCGCCGAGCGCTTTGAGAATGCCGTCGACGACGTGCTTGGCGCTGAGCGGGAATCCGCCGTAGACCAGAACGGAGCGCAGCTTTTCTTTGGGCACGCGGGTTTCGAGCGTCAGCAGCGAGCGCAGTTGGGCGTCGCGGTTCTGTTCGACGACGAAGCAGAGCTCGTGGTCGTCGAGGAACGACTCGCACGGTCTCGACGAAGGGGAAGCCGCGGACGCGCATGAAGTCGGCGACGACGCCGTGCTCGGCCAAGCGGTCGAGCGCCTCGCGCACCGCCAGATCGCAGCTGCCGAGCGTGATGACGCCGAACGTGGCGCCGGCGCGGCGCTCGATGATCGGCGCGGGCACGTACTTGGCCGCGGCCTTCGTGCTTGCGCGCCAGGCGGTCGACGACCTCCTGGTACTCGTCGGGGATTTCGGTGTAGCCGCCGTACTTGTTGTGGCCCGAGCCGCGGGTGAAGAACGCGCCCTTGGAGTGGACGCCGGGCAGCGTGCGGGCGGCGACCTGGTTTTCGTCTTCGGCGATATAGCGGAAGAACTTCGCGATCTCTTCGAGCTCCTCGGCGTTGAGCACGCGTCCGCGGTCGGGACGTAGGAGTCGTCCCAGGTGAGGCGCGGCACCACCCAGTCGTTCATGCCGATGTCGAGGTCGGAGAGCATGAAGACCGGCGTCTGGAAGCGCTCCGCGAGGTCGAAGGCCTTGACGGCGAACTCGAAGCACTCGGCCGGGATTGGCCGGGAAGAGCAGGATGTGCTTGGTGTCGCCGTGCGAGGCGTAGGCGCACTCCAGGATGTCGCCCTGCTGGGTGCGCGTGGGCATGCCGGTGGAGGGACCGACGCGCTGGACGTCGATGATGACGGCGGGGATCTCGGCGTAGTAGGCGAGGCCGAGCAGCTCGTTCATGAGCGAGATGCCGGGCCCGCGGTCGAGGTGAAGGCGCGCGCGCCGTTCCAGGACGCGCCGATCACCATGCCGATGGCGGCGAGCTCGTCCTCGGCCTGGATGATGAGGTAGTTGTTCTTGCCGGTCTCCGGGATCCTTGCGGATACTTGCTCGCAGAAGCCCTTGAAGGCGTCCATGACGGAGGTGGACGGCGTGATGGGATACCAGGCCGCGACCGTGGCGCCGGCGTAGAGGCAGCCGAGCGCGGTGGCGGTGTTGCCGTCGATCAGGATCTTGTCCGTCGTTCGCGTCCATCGTCTCGAGGTGGAACGGCAGCGGGCACGGCGAAGTGCTCGTCGGCGTAGTCGTAGCCCAGGCGCAGCGCCCGCTGGTTCGAGTCGCGCAGCGCTTTCTTGCGCGCGTACTTCTCGTCGAGCAAGCTGCTCGACGATGTCGCATGTCGATGTCGAGCAGGGCCACGAGCGCGCCGGCGTAGGCGATGTTCTTCATCAGGATCCGCTCGCGCGGCTCGCGGAAGTTCTCGATGCACATCTGCGCGAGCGGCACGCCGAGGAAGGTGACGTCGTCGCGATGCAGCTCCGGGTCGAGCGGCCAGGACGAGTCGTAGCAGCACGATAGCCGCCCGTCGCGCACCTCGCGATATCGCGCGCGTAGGTCTGCGAGTTCATCGCGACCATGAGGTCGTAGTCGAGCGCGCGCGCCGTGTAGCCGTCCTTGTTGACGCGGATCTCGTACCAGGTGGGCAGGCCCTGGATGTTCGAGGGGAACAGGTTCTTGCCCGAGACCGGGATGCCCATGCGGAAGATGGCCTGCATCAGGAGGCTGTTGGCGCTGGCCGATCCGGTGCCGTTGACGTTGGCGAGCTTGATCGCGAAGTCGTTTATGCTGGCACGCATGCTTCGGGACTTACCGGCCTCCCTGCGTAGGGAATTAGCAGTTCGAACTTCTGCATGTCCCACGCCGCGGTCGGGCAGCGCTCGGCGCAGAGGCCGCAGTGCACGCAGAGATCTCGTCCTTCACCATGACCCGGCCGGTCTGCGGCAGCGGCTCGGAGACGTAAGAGCTCCTGCGTGAGGTTGATCGCGGGCGCCGAGAGCCGCCTGCGCAGGTCGTCTTCGTCGCCGTTGCGCGTGATGGTGAGGCACTGGACCGGGCAGATGTCGATGCAGGCGTCGCACTCGATGCAGCGCTGCGCGGTGAAGACCGTCTCGATGTCGCAGTTGAGGCAGCGCTGCACTTCGCGCGCGGTCTGCTCGGCGTTGAAGCCGAGCTCGACCTCGATGTTCAGCTGCTGGAAGCGCTCGTCGAGATCGACGTGGCGCATCTTCTGGCGCGGCGCGGGATTGTAGTCGTTGTGGTAGCTCCACTCGCTCATGCCCATCTTCTGGCTGACGAGGTTCATGCCCTGGGGCGGGCGCTCGGTGACCGGGACGCCGTGGCAGTAGTTGTGGATCGAGATCGCGGCCTGGTGGCCGTGCTCGACGGCCCAGATGATGTTCTTCGGGCCCCAGGCCGCGTCGCCGCCGAAGAAGATGCCGTCGCGAGTGGACTGCATGGTCTTCTCGTCGACCACGGGCATGTCCCACTCGTCGAACTCGATGCCGAGGTCGCGCTCGATCCAGGGGAAGGCGTTCTCCTGGCCGATGGCGAGGATGACGTCGTCGGCGGGCAGGACGATCGTGGTCGATGGTTTTCGAATTCTTGCGCCTTGGCGTCCCACTCGAGCGCTCGAACTCCATGCCGATCAGCTTGCCGTTCTCGATGACGAAGCGCTTGGGCGCGTGGTTGACGACGATCTCGACGCCTTCCTCTTCGGCGTCCTCGAGCTCCCAGGGCGAGGCCTTGAAGAACCCGCGCGGGCGGCGCGCCATGACCTTGATGTCCTTGCCGCCGAGGCGGCGACGAGATCGGCAGCAGTCCATGGCGGTGTTGCCGACGCCGATGATCAGGACGCTTTCGCCGATCTGGTGGTGTGGCCGAAGGCGACCGACTCGAGCCAGTCGATGCCGATGTGGATGCGGTCGGTATCGTGGCGGCCGGGGAGGTCGAGTTCCTTGCCGCGCGGCGCGCCGATGCCGACGAAGATGGCGTCGAAGCCTTCGTCGAGCAGCGCGCGCATGCTTGTCGACGGGCGAGTTGTAGCGGATGTCGACGCCCATGTCGAGGATCTGGTCGATCTCCTCGTCGAGCACCTCGTCGGGCAGGCGGAACGACGGGATGTTGGTGCGCATCAGGCCGCCGGGCTTGTCGTACTTCTCGAAGATGACGACCTCGTAGCCGAGCGGCATCAGGTCGTTGGCGACGGTGAGCGACGCGGGGCCGGCGCCGATGCAGGCGACGCGCTTGCCGTTCTTCTTGGCTGGGATCGTCGGGAGCCGGTGCTTGAATGTCGCCGCGCAGGTCGGCGGCGACGCGCTTGAGCCGGCAGATGGCGACGGGCTTTTCCGTCGACGCGGTCGCGCCGGCAGGCCGGCTCGCAGGGCCGGTCGCAGGTGCGGCCGAGGATGCCGGGAAAGACGTTCGACTCGCGGTTGAGCATGTAGGCGTCGGTGTAGCGGCCCTGCGCGATCAGGCGGATGTACTCGGGCACATTGGTGTGGGCGGGGCAGGCCCACTGGCAGTCGACGACCTTATGGAAGTAGTTCGGATTGCGAACGTCGGTAGGAGTCACGCGTCCGTCCTTTCGACATGGGTGCAGATCGACGGGTGGTCAAAAAATTGATTGATCTGTCTGATTCATTGTACAACTGGCGTGAGTCGGGTTGAGCGGGCAGGCGCGATTAGTTTGTCAGCGCCTCGCCGGACGGATGGTGTTCTTCGAGTTTCAGCATTGTCTCGCTCTTCTCGTCGAAGATAACGGACAGTGAATGGTGACCGTATCTGGCGTTGAGGGACGCACGCTTTGTGAGCCATTCCCGGATCCGAGGGAAGAACTCAGTCTTGAGGGCGTCACTCACGTCGTGCCTCATCGTTCGTGGAATCGGGCGCACTTGGATGTGCCAGCCGGGCCTATCAGATAGGAAACCTTGTCTGGTTCCTCGATACGAGACGGCAAGGATGGGATAAGGATCGCCTCGATTCTCGAGAAGCTAGTTGTGTCCGCCATAAAAATTGATGCCAAACGTCGCGGCTTGTGGAACGCTCGCCAATTCGGCGGATATCAACTCCGCTCCGACCGGGTAGGAAAGCTTGCTCGAGATTTTCGATTTGTGCGTTGTGGGAAATAGCATCGAATCTCCATTTTGTGAAGCAGCGGGTAGAGGATGGTCCTGCTATCAGCGAGTCAAAGACTGTGCAGATCCTGCCGCTCTCCTTCGAGGTCATCGAACGTCGGCAGGTCCTCAACGACCGAATGAGCCTTGAGGAAACCGTCGAGCTGTTCGCGAGTCACGAAGCCGAGCAGTTTCCGTATCGCTGGCTTGGTGAGATTCCCGCTCTTGTATTCCTCCAGCGCGAATGCCTCTAGCGCTCGGCGTGGCAAATCTGCACCGGTCGCGGTTAGTTTGCGGGCGAGTTCATCGGGAATTTGAATGGTCACGTTCATGCACGGACTCTTTCCTAAGGTTAACCCTTCCAGTGCCGTCTATGCACACGTGCGGGCGCCATGAGATAAGGCAGCGGGTCTGCTAAAAAGAATTACCTTGCCAGTTCCACGGTCTCGTCCTCGGCCAGGGCGGACGCGTAGAGAAGGGCGGCGGCGATGTCGGCGCTTTCGAGGTACGGATAAGCTTTCAAGATAGACTCGCGCGTCTCTCCGGCGGCCAGTAGGCCTAGCAGGCGCGAGACAGGGAAGCGCAAGTCGCGAATGCAAGGTTTGCCCGTCGCGACCATGGGATTGGTAGTGATACGCTCAAATCGCATTGTCGATCCTAGAGCTCATCTTAGCGGATTTGCCGTTGGGTTTGTGAACGAATAGCCTTGCCGAGCGCCGACTTCATGTAGACCTTTCCGTTGTGATCGCCATTCCACTGATAAGACGGATAATGTAAGCCTTCTGTTCGGTCCGCCGTTGGGTTCGTTTGTGCAAAATCTGAATTGCGCGGGACGTTGGTTGAAGGTAAGGTTTGGTCGACGGTTCCATCAGGATAAGGCTACCCGGGCGAGTGGAACGCGTGCAGGCGGGAATGGCTAACCGCTTGCGGAAGGGCTGGTCAATTTTTATCGAGGAAGAGTGACTCGACTCGGAGGATGCTGCCGCCGAACATGGTGAGTTCGATCTCGTCGGCGCCCGTGTACGTTCTCGTGCCGGTGAGGTTCGTGACTTGGACTGTACGGCGCTCGGGGTCGACTATCCAGAATTCCTGGGTGCCGGCTGACATGGCGACGATCCGCTGGCGGTCGATTTTAGCCGAGGAGTTGGACGGCGAGAGGACTTCGACAATTAGCGGCGGCGAATAGATTGGGTAGTCATTGGGAGGCAGCGCATCCCAATCGGCTTGGGGGATGTAGGCGACATCGGCGACCCAGAATTGCAAGTTGACTACCGGACGATATGGAAATTCAGTGGTGACGACGCCGCGGTCGCCGGCAAGCGCTTCGAGCTGGCGTTCGATGTGCTTCTGGAGTTTCTGTCAACGGAAGATCCCGGTGTGGCCTAGCGAGTAGCGGCCCGGCTGTGGATAGACGCAGAGGCCGTGCGGACCGCGGCCGACTTTGATGCGCGCCAGCAGCTTGCCGTCCGAGGTGTCGATGGCGTAAACCTCCGCGTTGTAGCGGCCGGATAGCCACAGCACGTTGCCGTCGATGGAAACGCCGCCCATGTCGGGACTGCCTCCGCCCGGCAGTTCCCATTTGTGGACCACCTTGCGGGTGGCGAAGTCGAGCACCGAGATGCTGCCTTCTCCGCGATTAGAAATGTAGAGGTATTTCGAGTCCCTGACTGACATACAGGCCATGCGTGCCTTTGCCGGTGGGGATGAATCCGATCTCAGTCAGATTGTCGCCGTCGATCAGGTGCACACCGTTGGCATGCATATCGGCCACGTAGAACACTTTGCCATCCGGCGAAAGTTTGACGTCTTGTGGCATGCCATGCTGTTCGAGCGGCAGGCGGCCGAGAAGTTTCTGCTGTTCCACATCCACCTTGATAACCGCGCCTCCGAATTCGCAACTGGCGATGAGGTAGCGGCCATCGGCGGAGAAATCCATGTGATCGACGCCCTTGCAAGGTACCCACACGGAATTGGCCGGCTTCATGGTCGCAACGTCCAGAAAATTCAAGCGCTCGCGTTGCTCGGCGACGACGATGGCGAACTTGCCGTCGGGCGTGTAGTACATGTTGTACGGATCTGTAACAGGGATGTTTCCGATGGCTTTGCCGGTGGCGGGATCGATGCGCGTGAGGCTATTGCCCTTGTCGTTGAGCACCCACAAGGTCTTCAGGTCATAAGAAGGTGTTACGTGCTGTGGTAGGCGGCCGACACGAAAGGTGTCGATCACCTGGTAAGTCTTCGGGTCGATCACCGTGACAGTGTTGCTGACCGTGTTCGGTACATACACGCGAGCAGGAAAATTCTTCACGACCGGGCTGAGATCGCCGGGGCTGTCGGCGGAGTAAATATTCTTGGGGTTGAGAACCGGGGGCATGCCGGGCAGCGCGCCGCTGGCGTTAGAAACGGGAGCCTTGGGACTGGCGGCCTGCAATGCGGCGGCGAAAATTATGGAGACAAACAAAGCGCTGCGGCGGGCGCGGCTTGCGGACATGGTCTCTACCTCCAATGTAGCGCGTTCCTTGACTAAACGAGAGATCGACACTTTTTAAAGATTCCTGCAAGCATAGGGCCACGGGAAAAGCAAGGATGAGACCGGGCAGCCGAACATTGCGTTACGGCTGCCTGCGTACTCCGAAGTGCAACTTAGCGGCTTACTTCCACTCCCACACTTTGGACGTCACGTTTTCGCTGGCATCGCTGGCGTGCTCGAAGACACCAACGGTGCCGGCCAGTTTCGCCAGCTTTCCCGTAGCGGACACGAAATGAAGCGCTCCGCGATAGCTTGCGCCGCCGCCTGGATTCAGTTTCCCCGATCCCTGGCCCTTCCAGACCGCCAGTCCATCCGCGGTCAAGTAGACGCCCTGGCCTTCCCCATAAAGAGATCCGCCCGGCTGCACTTGAGACCAGTATGTTCCGCGGCCTTGGTAATCGACTCCCAGGACCTTGCCGGTGGTGCGAAATGAGATCTCGACTTTTGGTCCCGCTGCATCCAGGACTCGGAAACTAGTTATTTTGCCGGTTTCTTCGGAGATTTGATCACCCAACATTGTTTTGCGGGGCCTCCTTTGGCCCGAAACAGTATATCAACAGATGGGAGATCGCTCGCAGCTCGCGTGAGATAGAATCGGCTGAAGCGAAGAGATGGCTGGGCTAGGAAAAATGCGAGCTGCGGCGGCGGACAAATATCTTAAGCGCGTGCGGCGGATCTGCATGGCGCTGCCGGAGACACTAGAGAAGCTCTCGCATGGAGAGCCGACGTTTTTCGCTGGCGGGAAGCGCGTGTTTGCGATGTTCGCCAACAATCATCACCAGGATGGACATATTGGTCTATGGATTCCCGCGCCGCAGGGTCTGCAGGAAGCTCTCATTGAAGAAGCGCCGGAGACGTACTTCCGGCCGCCTTATGTTGGGCCGAGCGGATGGGTGGGGATCGAGTTGAGCCGGATCGGGGATGCGGAGCTGGCCGCGCATATCCGGCAAGCCTGGAAGATGGTGGCGCCGAAGAAGCTCCAAAGAACCTGATAGAATCAGACGCAAACGTAAGGAGCGTTATGGAGCACGAAATGACACGCAGGAATCTTCTATTGTCGCTGCCCGCGGCGGCGATGGCATCGCGCGCGCTAGCGCAATCGAGCAAATCTTCCATCCCGGTGACCGGGCTGAGCCACATGACGCTCAGTGTTTCGGATGTGAAGCGGTCAACGGAGTTCTATCAAGGACTTTTTGGGATGCCGATTCAAGCGCGCCAGGGAACCAGTCCGTCGCTGCGCATCGGGCCCGGGCCGCAGTTCCTGTTTCTCGGCCGCGTCGGCGCGAATGGCAGGCCCGGAATCAATCACTGGTGCATGTTCACCGACAATTTCGATCTCGACCGTTCGCTCGCGATTCTGGAAGAGCATGGTGTCACCAAAGCGGAAGGCGGCCGCGGCGGTGGGATGAGTGGAGGCGCGTTAAAGGCGCGAGTCCGCATGCGCGGGCCGGAGAACGGCGGCGCGAAAGACGGAACGGCGGAACTGTACATCGGCGATCCGGACGGCCTGGTGGTGCAGCTTCAGGATTCCACCTATTGCGGCGGCGCGGGCAAGCTGGGCGAGGTGTGTATGAATCCGCCTGAGGCTTCGCCCACCAAAGGTCTGTTGGCGATGGAGGACCTCAGCCATTTCACGATTTTCGTTTCCGATGCCAAGCGCTCCATGGATTTCTACCAATCGGTGTTCGCGATGCCGATTCAGGCGCATCAGGGCGCGACGCCGCTGCTGGCAGTCGGTTCGCACGGATCATTCCTGACCATCGCGGGTGGCGGCGCAGGACGAGCGGGAGCACCGCCGCCCATGCCGGCCATCAATCACGTCAGTTTCCGGATGCGCAACTTCGATCCCGAGAAGGTCACCAAGACGCTGGAGAGCTACGGCCTGAAGCAGAGGGAGCAAGGCGTGCGCGGACCGGCCGGACCCATGGAAACCTACATCAGCATGCGCATGCCGAATCGCGGGGGAGCGCCCGGCGGCACGCCCGAGCTGTATTTCACCGATCCCGATGGCGTGCTGCTTCAGATTCAGGACATGAGTTATTGCGGGGGCGCGGGTAAGATGGGCGAAATCTGCATGCCCTAATCGCGTTCTTCCAGATGCTTCAGGCGCGCGTCGATGACCTCTTCGACGCGGTGCAGTTCCGAGCGCCACAGGTCGCGCATTTCGTCGAAGCGCCGATCCACGGCAGTGAAGCGTTGGTCGATGTTTTGGTCAGTATTGGCGAAGCGCACGTCTAGATGCGTTCGCAAGTCGGTTAAACGGGCATTGTTGATCAGTATCCCCACCAGGACGGTGACCATGGTCGGCACGACGGCCAGGACGATGGTGAGAACTTGACTATCGCTCATCTGCTTCTCATAATAGCGCTCCGGCGGCGCTCAGCTTGCCAGCGTGGCCTTTGAATTGATAGACTGAAAGTTCCCGAGGAGCAAACGATTATGGCGAAAGTATGTGAAGTGTGTGGACGGGGGCCTCAATTCGGCAACCGCATCAGCCACGCGCATAACGTGACCAAGCGCCGCTGGAATATCAATCTGCAGACTGTGCGCGCGCTTATCAACGGCAGCGCCAAGCGTATTCGGGTGTGCACTTCCTGCATCCGCAGCGGCAAAATCCAGAAGGCAGCCTGAACTTCCTGGCGCGCAACCATGCGCTTAGTTACTTTTCGGCGGCCTGACGGCGACCCGGAAGCTGGCGCTGTTGTACGGGACCAGGTGGTTTCGCTCGCCGGCGCGGGCTTTCCCAACATGCTGGCGGTGCTGGCCGGCGGCGCCGAAGCAAAAGCAAAAATCGAAAACTGGATTTATGGCCCCCCTCAAAACGCCAGCATCGATCTCGATTCGGTTGAGCTCCTGGCACCAATTCCCCGCCCGCCTAAGCTGATCTGCATCGGGCTCAATTATCGCGATCATGCGCGCGAGACCGGAATGGAAATTCCGAAACGGCCGACGATTTTCTCGAAGTTCTCAAACACCGTAATCGGCCCGGGCTGCCCGATCGTGTTACCGAAGAATTCCACGCAGCCGGACTACGAGGCCGAGTTCGCGTTCGTGATCGGCGAGGGTGGCCGGCACATTCCCGCCACCGATTGGGACCGGCACGTGTTCGGCTATACCATTTTGAACGACGTCACCGCGCGCGATTTTCAGATGGCCACTTCGCAATGGATGGTGGGCAAGACCTTCGATACTTTCGCGCCCATGGGGCCGCACATCGTCAGCGCGGACGAAATCGCCGATCCGCATGCGTTAGACATCAGCCTGCGAATTAACGGCGAGACGCTGCAAAGCTCCAATACGCGCGAACTCATTTTCAAAATCCCTGAGTTGGTGGCCTATCTTTCGAGCGTGATGACGCTGGAGGCGGGCGATGTCGTATCCACCGGAACGCCCGCGGGCGTGGGTTTTGCGCGCAAGCCTCCGCGCTACTTGCAGCCGGGCGATGAAGTGGCGATCTCCATCGCGGGCATCGGCGAATTGCGCAACCCGGTGGTTGCGGAAACTTGAACCGGACTACGGCAGCGGCGGCTCGCGGTTAAACAGTTCTTCGAGTTCTTTAGCGGTCGGAGTGCCTTGTACGGCCTCGTGCATCTCGTGCGCGAAGGTCCGCATCACTTCCAGCAGCTCGTACTCGCGGCCGAGCGTGGCGTACAGCTCCACGCCGGCCAGCACCAGCGCTAGCCGGGCGTCTCCGCGCTCCGCAACTTCGTATCTCAAACGCCGGAGCAGCTCGATAGACTCCGGGTCCGTGGGATGCCACGACATGGAAAGGGGTGGGGATTTGTTCCCTACCCCATACGATACCGCTTCGTCGAGCGCGTTCGCTATGCCGTAATGCCTTTACGATGTTCGGCCTGGATTTGAATCTGGCGCGGGCGGCTCTTCTCCGCCACCGGAATCTGTATGTCCAGAACGCCGTCGTGCAGCTGGCAATTTACTTTGTCGAGATCGAGACCGCCGGGAAGGGCCACTTCGGTTCGAAACTTGCCATAGGCGAGCTGGGTGTTGCCCCCTTTTGCGTTGCCTTCCTGAGCTTTTCTCTCGCCTTCGATAATGAGCTGGTTATTTTGCACTGTCACTTTCAAATCGTTCTGCGGGACGCCGGGAACGATAGCGCGCAAGTTGAGCGTGGTATCGCCCCAGGAAGTTTCCACCGCGGGGCTAAACAACCACTGCGACCCAGTGCCGGACGCGATCAGTCTTCCGGTTTCCGACGGGAACCCATAGAAATTTTCAAATAGTTGATCCACCGAGCGCCGGAACTGATCCAGCGTTTGACGAACGTCGCTGCCGAGGACACTACTCATCATGGTTTCACCTCTACGTAATTTAGGATTAAGAACAGGCTTCCGGAAGCCGTGCCTTCATTCGAATTTTAGCACCGGCAATAAATTTGGAAGCTCCCAATTTTATCTGTAACGGTGACCGTTGCACAGCGGCGAAAACGGCGCGCTACGCGCGAAAACGCTGGTCAATTTCGACTTGATATCCACTGGCCAGGCGATTGGTCTCGTTCGCCATGCCGACCACGGCCATCAGCTCGCGGAACATCGCGTCCGTCATTCCGGCCTTGCGGGCGGCGGCGGTGTGCGAAGCAATACAATAACCACACTGATTGCTCGCGCTGACCGCGAGATAAATCATCTCTTTGGTGAGCGCATCCAGCGCTCCCGGCGCCATAATTTCCTTGATGCTTTGCCAGGTGCGCCGCAGCGTCGCGGGATCGTTGGCCAGCGCCTTCCAAAAATTGTTAATCCAATCGGTCTGGCGCGTTGCCATGATGTCGTCGTAGACGGCGCGCACCTCCGCGCTGGCGTCTTGGTATTCGATCAGTGGGAGGGTGGCCATGCTCGCTCCGTTTCTTTCAGTACTCGACCCATCGTAACGGTTCGCGGCATAATAGAACTTACCCACGGCATGATTCCAGAAACGCTCCAAGAAGGCCTCACTTTCGACGATGTGCTGCTGCAGCCGGCGCGCAGCAGCGTTCTGCCCACGCACACCGACACGCGCACCTGTCTGACGCGGCACATCGCGCTGAACATTCCCATCGTCAGCTCGGCTATGGACACCGTGACCGAGTCGCATCTGGCCATCGCGCTGGCGCAACAGGGCGGCATCGGAATCATACACCGCAATATGCCGATCGAGCGCCAAGCCGAGGAAGTGGATCGCGTGAAGCGCAGTGAGAGCGGAATGATTGTGGATCCGGTGACGATCGGCCCGGAGAAGAAAATCTCGGAAGCCTTGGATCTGATGAAGCGCTACCGCATCTCGGGCGTTCCGGTGACGCAAGATGGAAAGCTGGTGGGCATTCTCACCAATCGGGATCTGCGCTTTGAGACGCGTTACGACCTGCCGATCGCGCGGGTCATGACCAAGGACAATCTGGTCACCGTCCCGGTAGGCACCACGCTGGATGAAGCTGAGAAGATCCTGCACCAGCATCGCATCGAGAAGCTGCTGGTGGTGGACGATCAGTACATGCTCAAGGGCCTGATCACCGTCAAGGACATTCAGAAAAAGCTGAAATATCCGCTGGCCGCCAAGGATCAGCAGGGACGCCTGCGAGTGGGCGCGGCGGTGGGTTCGGGCAGCGACTTTCTGGAGCGCGCGCAGGAATTGATCGCCAAGAAAGTGGATGTAATCGTGGTCGATTCAGCGCACGGGCACAGCGAAGGCGTGATGCAGGCCGTCCGCACGCTGAAACAGAAGCTCCCCGGCATAGACCTGATCGCGGGCAATGTGGCGACTTACGAAGGCGCGCGGGATTTGATCGACTTGGGCGCGGACGGAATCAAGGTGGGCATCGGACCCGGATCGATCTGTACCACGCGTGTGGTCAGCGGGGCCGGCGTTCCCCAGATCACGGCCATCGCCGATTGCGCCCGCGCCACTCGTGGATCCAGCGTGCCGCTGATTTCCGACGGCGGGATCAAGTTCTCGGGCGATGTGACCAAAGCGATCGCGGCGGGAGCGGACTCGGTCATGATCGGCAGCCTTTTCGCGGGCACCGAAGAGAGCCCGGGCGAGACCATTCTGTATCAGGGCCGGACCTTCAAGAGCTACCGCGGGATGGGTTCGATGGGCGCGATGTCGCAGGGTTCGGATCGCTATCCGCAGCAGGATACCAGCGGAAAACTGGTGCCCGAGGGAATCGAAGGCCGGGTTCCCTACAAAGGGGCGCTGGCGGAAATGGTTTATCAATTGGTAGGCGGTTTGCGCGCCGGCATGGGCTATTGCGGCTGCCCCAACATTCGTGAGCTGCAGGAACGCGCGGGTTTCCTGCGAGTGACCAGCGCGGGCTTGCGCGAGGGCCACGTGCACGACGTGATCATCACTAAGGAAGCGCCTAATTACCGCTTGGAATAGCTACCCGCCGCTGGGGTTCTGCTGATAACCGTAGGTCATGTAGTTCAGGCTCTGAACCTCGGCGCTCACGTTATTCTGCTCGGACTCCAATTCCGCGCATAACGCGTCGGCCGCCTGCACTTGTGCCGTGAGGGTATTCAGGGACGTCGTGGCCTCAGTAGTCAGATTAGTGATCTGATTGCTGAGGGACGTTTCTTCAGTTTGATACTCGGTCTGCTGGAGCTGAATGAGGCCACTGATCGGGTCCGTGATCCCTGTGAAGTTGTTGGCCAGCGCTCCCAGTCCCGAGGTGGACGAACCCAAGAATGTGAAGGCATCCGAGATCTGACTCTGCGACAGGGCGTTGAATGTATCCTGGTCGAAGGTCATCTGGCCGGTGTCTTGGAACTCGATGCCGAGGTCCGAGAGGCTATGGATGCTGCTCGAGCTGCTGGGGTTGTAGTAGCTGACAAGTTGCTGCAGGTCGCTGTTGACTTGCCAAATAATGTTGTTTCCGACCAGTGCCCCGCCGGACTGTCCCTCCTGCTGTGCCATTTGGGCTTCCAGCGAATTATAGTCTGACACCAGGGTTTGAAGCGCATTGGAGAGCTGCGATGGGTCGGTTGAAACCGAGAGGGTAACCGAGGGATGGCTGGAGGAGGTGGTACTGTCGAGCGTAAAGCTCATGCCGGAAATGAGATCACTGATGGTATTGCTGGTTCGGGTTACTTCGATATTGTTCAAGATAAAGTCCGCGTCGGAACCCTGATTCGTGTCTGAGATCAGATCGGTGGGCGTCATGTCGTTGAGCTGTATGGTGGTTGCGCTGCCGTCGTTGGTCGAAATGGACAGCGAACCGTTGCTCACACTCGCGGTGACGCCGGCGTTGGCATTGTTGATGGCTTGCACCAAACCGTCCAGATTGTTACCGCCGGAAATGTTCAGGTTGTAGGTGGCCGATCCGACCACCAGGTTCACATAGCCGCTGCTCGAAACCGGCGTGCTGGTGGATCCGCGTAGGTAGTCAAGGAGGTCTCGGTGCCGGTACCCGTATTCGTGACCAGGTCCGACGGGCTGGTAAGGTCGTTGAGCTGCAGCGTTGTTGCGCCACTGCTGTTGGCTGCAACAACTAGGTAATCGGGCGTGGCGCCGGTTCCCGTGGTCAGAATGGAGGCGGTAACGTTGGCGCCGGAACTGTTGATCGCGTTAACCAGGCCCGTGAGATTGTTGTTCTGCGAGATGTTGAGCTGATAGGTTTGCGACCCCACTACAAGATTCACGTAGCCGCTGGCCGAGACAGAGCTGGTGGTCGTGTTGGCGTAGCCAGTCAAGGACATTTCCGACGCCTCCGATGCCAGTGACTTGATATCTGAAATGGTGTAGCTGCCCGGCGCGGCGGTTCCCGTGGTTACCGCGGTTGCCAGGCTGGTGTCGGAGCTGGAGGCGGCCAATCCCCCGTTGGCGGCCAGGGCACCCAATGAGGCCACGTCCGAGCCTACACTTGCTACCAGCGGGTCCAAAGTGTCCAGCGCCGTGGAGTCGTTCTGATCGGCGGTCACCTGGTTTTGCAGCGCCGTGATCGGTAACTGCTCGATCTGCTGCGCGCGCGTCAGTATGCTTTGAAAATCGCTCGAATATTGGCTAATGTGGTGAAAAAACGCCCCAGTGCCGTTTGTAGTGCCCATCCTAGTCCATTTATCGGCTGGACAAGACGGTCTCTTGATCTCTTTTTGGCCTTAGTGTGGAAACCTGCTGGGCTACTCGCTCGACCTGCTCGCGCGTCATATGCGCATGCAGTGGAAGGCTCAAAACGGCGTGGGCGCATTGCTCGGCGACCGAAAAATCGCCCGCCTTGTATCTCGCGTCGGAATAAGCGGGCATAAAAGGCAAAAACGGGATGGGGATAGTGGACCGCCGTCGCGATTCCAGCCAACTCCAGCTCGCGCTGCAACGCATCGCGCTCTTCGGTCCGGATGGTGTACAGGCAATAGACATGGCGAACGCCGGGCAAGCAAACTGGACGCATTACTCCGGGCGCCTTCCAGCAGCCGGTCGTATTCGGGCTGCGAGCTGGCATCGGATTTTCGTCCAACGCTCCAGGTGCGGAAGCTTGGCGCGCAGAATGGCGGCCTGGAGAGCCGGCAGGCGATAGTTGTAGCCCTTCAACACGGCGTAGTAGCGATGCTCTTCGCCCCAATTTCGAAGCAGCGAGAGCGTGCGCGCGTACTCTGGATTGCTGGTGGTGACCAGCCCGCCTTCGCCGGCCGCGCCCAGATTCTTGGTGGGGTAGAAACTGAAGCAGGCCAGGTCGCCCAAGCTGCCTACGCGGCGGCCATGATACTGGGCGCCATGGGCCTGGGCGGCGTCCTCGATCACGATCAGCTTGTGGCGGCGGGCGATTTCCAGGATCGCGTCCATCCGGGCCGGTTGCCCGTAAAGATGAACCAACAGAATGGCGCGGGTGCGGGCGGTGATGGCGGCTTCGATTTTGCTTGCGTCGATGTTGAAGGTATCCGGATCGATATCGACATAAACGGTGGTGGCGCCCACGTAGCCGATCGCGGCAACGGTGGCGAAGAAGGTGAAGGGAACGGTGATGACTTCGTCGCCCGGCCCGGTGCCCGCGGCGAGCAACGCCAGGTGCAGCGCGCTGGTGCCGGAGTTGACGCCAATGGCGTAATTGGCGTCGCAATAGGCCGCGAACTCCTCCTCAAACGCGGCGGTCTCCTTGCCCAGAATGAATTGGCTGCTGGTGAAAACGCGGGCGACGGCGGAGTCGATTTCGGATTTCAATTCGCGGTACTGCGCCGAAAGATCGAGAAAAACGGAATCATAGCAGGAAGCGCTCGAAGAACCCGCGATGCCACGTCC
>CAVXJU010000103.1:0-48181 GCA_963761935.1 Terriglobia bacterium
CTGGAGCTGAATGAGGCCACTTATTCGGGCCGCTCATCCCGGCGAAGTTGTTGGCCAGCGCTCCCAGTCCCGAGGTGGACGAACCCAAGAATGTCGTAGGCATCCGAAGATCCTACTCTGCGCCAGGGGCGTTGAATGTATCCTGGTCGAAGGTCATCTGGCCGGTGTCTTGGAACTCGATGCCGAGGTCCGAGAGGCTATGGATGCTGCTCGAGTCGCCGGGGTTGTAGTAGCTGACAAGTTGCTGCAGGTCGCTGTTGACTTGCCAAATAATGTTGTTTCCGACCAGTGCCCCGCCGGATATCCCTCCTGCTGTGCCATTTGGGCTTCCAGCGAATTATAGTCTTGACACGAGGGTTTCTTCCATGCATCTGAGAGCTGCGATGGGTCGGTTGAAACCGAGAGGGTAACCGAGGGATGGCTGGAGGAGGTGGTACTGTCGAGCGTAAAGCTCATGCCGGAAATGAGATCACTGATGGTATTGCTGGTTCGGGTTACTTCGATATTGTTCAAGATACAGTCTGTGTCGGAACCCTGATTCGTGTCTGAGATCAGATCGGTGGGCGTCATGTCGTTGAGCTGTATGGTGGTTGCGCTGCCGTCGTTGGTCGAAATGGACAGCGAACCGTTGTCTACAAACTCCGCGGTGATGCTGGCGTTGGCATTGTTGATGGCTTGCACCAAACCGTCCAGATTGTTACCGCCGGAAATGTTCAGGTTGTAGGTGGCCGATCCGACCACCAGGTTCACATAGCCGCTGCTCGAAACCGGCGTGCTGGTGGGATCCGCGTAGGTAGTCAAGGAGGTCTCGGTGCCGGTACCCGTATTCGTGACCAGGTCCGACGGGCTGGTAAGGTCGTTGAAAGCGGTAGCGTTGTTGCGCCACTGCTGTTGGCTGCAACAACTAGGTAATCGGGCGTGGCGCCGGTTCCCGTGGTCAGAATGGAGGTGGTAACGTTGGCGCCGGAACTGTTGATCGCGTTAACCAGGCCCGTGAGATTGTTGTTCTGCGAGATGTTGAGCTGATAGGTTTGCGACCCCACTACAAGATTCACGTAGCCGCTGGCCGAGACAGAGCTGGTGGTCGTGTTGGCGTAGCCAGTCAAGGACATTTCCGACGCCTCCGATGCCAGTGACTTGATATCTGAAATGGTGTAGCTGCCCGGCGCGGCGGTTCCCGTGGTTACCGCGGTTGCCAGGCTGGTGTCGGAGCTGGAGGCGGCCTAGCTCCCGTTGGCGGCCAGGGCACCCAATGAGGCCACGTCCAAGTCTGCACTTGCTACCAGCGGGTCCAAAGTGTCCAGCGCCGTGGAGTTGTTCTGATCGGCGGTCACCTGGTTTTGGACTGCGCCGTGATCGGTAACTGCTCGATCTGCTGCGCGCGCGTCAGTATGCTTTGAAAATCGCTCGAATATTGGCTAATGCCGGTGAAAAATAACGCCCCAGTGCCGTTTGTAGTGCCCATCCTAGTCCATTTATCGGCTGGACAAGACGGTCTCTTGATCTCTTTTTGGCCTTAGTGTGGAAACCTGCTGGGCTACTCGCTCGACCTGCTCGCGCGTCATATGCGCATGCAGTGGAAGGCTCAAAACGGCGTGGGCGCATTGCTCGGCGACCGGAAAATCGCCCGCCTTGTATCTCGCGTCGGAATAAGCGGGCATAAGGTAAATGGGATGGGGATAGTGGACCGCCGTCGCGATTCCAGCCAACTCCAGCTCGCGCTGCAACGCATCGCGCTCTTCGGTCCGGATGGTGTACAGGCAATAGACATGGCGAACGCCGGGCAAGCAAACTGGACGCATTACTCCGGCGCCTTCCAGCAGCCGGTCGTATTCGGCGGCCAGCTGGCATCGGATTTTCGTCCAACGCTCCAGGTGCGGAAGCTTGGCGCGCAGAATGGCGGCCTGGAAAGCCGCATGCGATAGTTGTAGCCCTTCAACACGGCGTAGTAGCGATGCTCTTCGCCCCAATTTCGAAGCAGCGAGAGCGTGCGCGCGTACTCTGGATTGCTGGTGGTGACCAGCCCGCCTTCGCCGGCCGCGCCCAGATTCTTGGTGGGGTAGAAACTGAAGCAGGCCAGGTCGCCCAAGCTGCCTACGCGGCGGCCATGATACTCGGCGCCATGGGCCTGGGCGGCGTCCTCGATCACGATCAGCTTGTGGCGGCGGGCGATTTCCAGGATCGCGTCCATCCGGGCCGGTTGCCCGTAAAGATGAACCAACAGAATGGCGCGGGTGCGGGCGGTGATGGCGGCCTCGATTTTGCTTGCGTCGATGTTGAAGGTATCCGGATCGATATCGACATAAACGGTGGTGGCGCCCACGTAGCCGATCGCGGCAACGGTGGCGAAGAAGGTGAAGGGAACGGTGATGACTTCGTCGCCCGGCCGATGCCCGCGGCGAGCAACGCCAGGTGCAGCGCGCTGGTGCCGGAGTTGACGCCAATGGCGTAATTGGCGTCGCAATAGGCCGCGAACTCCTCCTCAAACGCGGCGGTCTCCTTGCCCAGAATGAATTGGCTGCTGGTGAAAACGCGGGCGACGGCGGAGTCGATTTCGGATTTCAATTCGCGGTACTGCGCCGAAAGATCGAGAAACGGAATCATAGCAGGAAGCGCTCGAATACTCGTGATGCCACGTCCCAAGAATAGCAGGCGGAGACCATTTTCCAGGCCGCTGCGGCCAGGCTTCGCGCGGCTGCGGCGTCTGAGAGCAACTCCAGACAGTGCTCGGCGAAATCTTCGGGCCTATCCGCGATCCGAATGGTTTCACCGTTGCGGACTTCGAGGCCCTCGGCGCCGATAGTAGTGGAGACTACCGGAACTTGCGCTGCCATGGCTTCAAAGATCTTCAGCCGGGTGCCACCGCCGATGCGGAGCGGGCACGATCGAAACCGCGGCTTCCCACAAGAACGGGCGCACGTCCGCGACAGTGCCCGTTACGCGGATGCCTGGATACTTCGCCGCCAGCTTGCGGACGGTGGCATCGGGCCGGCGGCCCGCGATCGTCAGCGTGCAGTCGGACCGCCGCATGTGGATGCGCGGTAACACCTCTTCGACGAACCATTGGATGCCATCCACGTTGGGAGCCCAGTCCATGGATCCGACGAATACCAGATTCCTGGCGCGCTGAGCGTCCTGGGCGGCGCGAAGTAGTCCACATCCACACCGGTGGGCACGGCATCCACGCGGGCGGCCCGATAGTCGGAACGCATGGTTTCGGCGTCGGGCTCCGATACCGCGATCACGCGCTTCACGGCGCGGCAGACCTCGGCCTCATAACGGCGCATCTTTTCATATTGGCTCCGAAAGTACATCCGAACCGGCGCGTTCGAAGCATGCTCCAGACGCCGCTTCCAGATTTGCGCCTCGACGTTATGCTGGAACAGCACCACGCCGCTGAGATCGGGGATGTTCGGCGCGGGGAACAGGAAGTCGCAAACCACGGCATCGAAGCCTTCAAATCGAGTCAGCTCCGCCACGTGGCGTTGCATGCCTTCGGACCGGTAGCGGCTCACCGCCAGCGGCAGGTCCGAAAACATACTTCCGGCCACCTGCAGCCAGAAGCGCGGCCGGGTATGCAGCGGTGCGTAGTGTCGGACCGGATAGGCCTTGGTGCAGTATTCCGAGCTGCGCTCGACGCCGCCCGGCTGGTTGTCGAGATCGAGCGCGACGTAATGAATCTCGTGCCGGCGGTGCAGCCGCTTCAGCATCTCCAGCGTGCGGATTTGGCCGCCGGTGATGGTGGGATGCAGAAAATCCGATTTCACCCACAGGATCTTCATAGGGCCGGCCGCGCCGCTTCCCGAGCTGCGAGTCCATGCCAGACCTGCTCGCGGCGGCCGGTGAGAAACAGGTCGCCCCAGAGCTGCAGATTGATCAGCCGCCAGATGCGGTCGGTAGCGTCCTCAAAGCCGGAACGATGGCGCTCGATCAGCGCTTCGATCTCGCGGGTATCGAGATAAGCCGCCAGCAAGCCATCGCGCGACCGCAAGGCTTGATACATCGGTTCGGCCCGCGCATCCAGCAGCCAGCGGCGCAGCGGCGTCGGGAATCCCATTTTTTTCCGGTGAATCACGCGGCGCGGCAACAGGTCGTGCACCGCTTTCTTGAGCGCATACTTCTGCACGCCGGCGCGGATCTTAAGCCGGGCGGGAATGCGCGTGGCGAACTCCACCAGCGTATGGTCTAGAAAGGGCACGCGGCTCTCGATGGAGCAAGCCATGCTCATCTGGTCCTGCTTCATGAGCAACTCCACCAGATATGTTTTCTGGTCGGCATAGAGCATGCGGGCGAGTAGGGACGAATCCGCTCGGGCATTCCAGTAAGCGGCAAAGTTGGCATAGGCGCCGTCAGGGCATTCCGGCAACAATCGAGCGCGCTCGTCCTGAGAAAACGCGCAATAGAAATTATCCAGGTACAGCGATTCCAGCGTATCCTCGCGCGCCAGAAATGTGTGCCGCAGCTTGCGCCGCAGCGACGCTCCCAGCAATCGGGACGCGGCGGTCCGGGCTCCGATCCAGCGCCGCAACCGCTCCGGCACCACTTCCGCGCCGCGCTGGTTCAGCCCATGCCAGCGATAGCGCTCGTAACCGCCGAAAAGTTCGTCGCTGCCTTCACCGGTAAGCACCACTTTTACTTGCGCCGACGCCAGCTTCGAAACGAAGTATAGCGAAACGCTGGACGGCCATGCGATGGGCTCGTCTTCATGCCAGATCAGCCGGGGCAGCGCGCCAAAGAAGTCGTCCTGTCCGATGATCGTCTCGTGATGCTCGGTTCCGATGGCACGCGCGACTTCGGAAGCGTAGCTCAGTTCGCTGAATTGCGTTTCCCGGTAACCAACCGCGAAGGTCTTCAGCGGCCCGTCCGTGGATCGCTTGATGAGCGCCGCGATCGCGCTGGAATCGACGCCGCCGCTTAGGAACATCCCCAGCGGCACGTCGCTCATCAGGCGCATTTGGACGGATTCTTCCAGGCGCCGGCGCGTTTCGGCGATCCAATCCTCGTCCGCCGATTCCTCGGCCGCGGGAACGTCCCAGTAGCGCTCGATCCTCGGCTCCGGCCGCGGCTCGCTTAAATCCAGCGTCAGGTGATGCCCGGGCATCAGCTTGCGAATGCCACGAAACAGGGTACCGTCGCCGCTGGTGTATCCGAAAGCCAGAACCTCGGGGAGCGACTCCTCGTTCATTTCCGGCGAAATGGCCGGATGCTCGAACAATGCCTTGATCTCGGACGCAAACGCAAAGAGCCGGCCGTCCCAGTAGTAGTAGAAGGGCTTGATGCCCAGCCGGTCGCGCGCACAAAACAGGCGGCGCCGGTTGCGGTCCCAGATGGCGAAGGCGAACATGCCACGGAACAGGTGGAGACAACCGGGGCCATGCTCTTCGTAAGCATGCAGGACCGTCTCGGTATCCGAGCGCGTCTGATATCGATAACCCGCTTGTTCCAGCGCCGGGCGCAGTTCGGCATGATTGTAGATCTCGCCGTTGTAAGTGATCCAGACAGTTCCAGCTTGGTTGGTCATGGGCTGGCCGCCGCCCTGGACATCGACGATGCTGAGGCGGCGATGGCCCAGATGGGCCCAGTCGTCATGATAGAAGCCGAAATCGTCAGGACCGCGATGTCGAAGGGCCTCGGTCATACGACCGAGGTGCACCACGCTGCCGGAAACAGGCGCCGTGGTGACCAGCCCGGCCACCCCGCACATCTAGCTTTCAGTGTACGATTTTCGTGGCTCGGGCCGGCGGTTACCATTGGAGGCGGAGGCTTTCATGCAGCCTACGATCGGTGGCGCAGAGATTCGCGCGACGCTCGCGCTTCTACTCATGCTGGCAACCGGCGGCATGTTGGCGGCGCAGGAATTTGCCGGACGCGAGAAACTGCGCGCGCACTCGGATGAATTTCGCAAAGACGTGATCAAGGTGACCGACGGGGTCTACGTGGCGGTCGGGTTCTCGGATGCCAACTCGATCTTGATCCAAGGCGACGGCGGGCTGATCATCGTCGACACCACCAGCGACGTGAAGGATGCGAGCGCCGTAAAGGCGGAGTTCTCGAAAATCTCCAGCGCTCCGGTTCGCGCCATCATCTACACGCACTCCCACCCGGATCACACCGGCGGCGCGACCGTGTTCGCCGGGAACGACCACCCCGAGATCTTCAGTCACCAGCTGCTGGTCAACCGCGTCCCCGACGTGGGCCGAGCCGGCCGCGACGGAGGCGACCAGTTCGGCTCGTCCTTGCCGGATTCGTTGTACATCAACGCGGGTACTGGCATGGAGTACGAACGGCCGCCTGCTCCGAGAGGCTACCTCCCTCCGACGCGCACGTTCAGCGGGGAACGGTTGGACGTCACCCTCGCCGGCGTTCGGCTGCAACTGCTCCACACGCCTGGAGAGACGCCCGAGAACGTCGCGGTTTGGCTGCCCGACAAACGCGTGCTGCTGCCGGGCGATGACTTCTACAAGGCCTTTCCGAACCTGTACGCGATTCGGGGCGCGCGCTTGCGTCCGGTGGATAAGTGGGTCTCGAGCCTCGACAAGATGCTCGACCTCGACGCCGAGTACCTGGTGCCGGGGCATACGCGTCCCGTCATCGGGAGCGCCAACGTGCGAGCCGCGCTGACCACCTATCGCGATGGCATCCAGTCCATCCTCGACCAGACCGTTGCTGGTATGAAGAAGGGCGAGCGTCCGGACGAGCTGGTACAGCACGTGAAACTTCCGCCAGCGCTGGCGGAAAGCCCTTACCTTCAGGAGTTCTATGGCACGGTCGCCTGGGCGGTGCGCGCCATCTACGACGATTACGCCGGCTGGTTCGACGGCAACCCGACCAATCTTTTCCCGCTATCGGAGAACGAGCGAGCGGCCAGAATCATCGAGCTGGCGGGCGGACGGGAGCAGGTGCTGTCGAGGGCGCGCCGTGCGATCGTCAATAAGGATTTTGAATGGGCCGCTGAGTTGACAGACTACGTGCTGGCGATGGACGGCGGGAACGTCGAGGCAAAGCGATTGAAGGCGACGGCGTTGACGGAACTCGGCCAGCGTCAGATCAGCGCCATTGCGCGGAACTACTACCTCTCCGCCGCTGAGTACTTGCTGCGCGATTTACCGGGCAAGTGAAGCGATTAATGCCCCTCGGCTTCCAGAAATCGCTCGGCTTCGATGGCCGCCATGCAGCCGGCGCCCGCCGCTGTGATGGCCTGTCGATAGGAGCGGTCCTGCACGTCGCCGGCATGAAAAACGCCCGTAACGTTAGTGCGCGCGCCGCCTTTGGACAGGACATAGCCGTCCGGATCCAGCTCAATTTGGCCTTCGAACGCGCGCGTATTGGGAATGTGGCCGATGGCGACGAAAAAGCCGTCCACGTCTCGCATCCAGGTTTCGCCCGTGCTCAGGTTGCGTAGCTTGACCTTGGTCACCAGATGCTGGTCGGCATCGTAAACGTCTTCGACCACCGTGTTGGTGAGGAACTTGATCTTCGGATTGCTGCGCGCACGGTCCAGCATGATCTTGGACGCGCGAAACGAATCGCGGCGGTGAACCACAGCAACTTCTTCGCCGAAACGCGTGAGGAAATTAGCTTCTTCCATGGCGGTGTCGCCGCCGCCGATCACCATGATCTTCTTGCCCCGGTAAAAAAAGCCGTCGCAGGTGGCGCAGGAACTGACGCCGTGTCCGATGAGCCGCTGTTCGTTGGGAAGATTCAGCCAGCGCGCCGAGGCACCGGAGGCGATGATCACCGTGCGCGCTTCGTGCCACTCGTGGTCGATCTTCAGCCGGAAGGGGCGTTTGGAAAAATCGGCTTCGAGCACGGTGCCGTGCAAATACTCGGCGCCGAAGTGCTCGGCCTGTTTCTTGATGTTCTCCACCAGCACCGGGCCTTCGATTCCTTCGGGAAATCCCGGGAAATTCTCGACTAGCGTGGTGAGCGAGAGCTGGCCGCCCGGTTCATGCCCGGCAGCCACCAGAGGCTTGAGATTGGCGCGCGCGGTGTACAGCGCCGCGGTATTTCCGGCGCAGCCGGAGCCGACCACGATCACATTTCGCATGGGAACTTCCATGCTAGCAGAGGCCGATTCCTGGCTACCAACTCAGCGGAAAATCAACTGGGCGTAATCGTGGAGGTAATGACGCCAGTTGATCCAAGTGTGGCCGCCTTCGCTGACGTGGAACTCGTGCTTGATGCCCTTGGCGGTAAGCAATTCATCCAGCTGGTGCGCGCTCTCGCCGACCAGGGCGTCTTTCTCGCCCACCGCGATCCAGAAGAGCTTCAGCTCCTTGTTGGTCTTGGCTGGATTATCGAGAAAAGCCGCGTTGGCCTGTTCGAAATCGGGCGTCCTGGGCCGGCCGATCCCCATGCTGAACACGCCCGCATAGGCGAATTTATCGAGGTTCGAAGGAAGCACGCGCAAGGTTTGGCCGCCACCCATGGACAAGCCGGCGATGGCGCGATTGTCGCGGTTCCCGATCACGCGGTAATTTTTCTCGACGTACGGCATCACGTTCTTGAGCAACTCGTCGGCGAACTGGTCGGTTTGGTAAGCCGGTCCTTTCTCAGATGGCGGCATCGTGCCGTTGGGCATCACGACGATCATCGGTTTTATCTTTTTTTCGGCCAGCAGATTGTCCAGGATAAACCCGGCGCGGCCGATGGTGCTCCAGCCCGAATCGTCGTCGCCGGCGCCGTGCAGCAGATAAAGTACCGGATATTTTTCTTTGCCGTTGTCGTGGCCGGGCGGCGTGTAGATGTGCATGCTGCGCATCGTGTCCAGCGTCCTGGATTGATACCAGACGATGCGCACTTCACCATGCGGAACCGGACGCGTCGCTTCGTACTCCTCGTCATCGCCCGGAACTTCGAACATGTTGCTGATGTTGACTACGCCCGGCTTGATCCAGGCATTCTTGGGATCGAGCGTGCGCACACCGTCCACCGAAAACGAGTAGCTGTAGAAATCCGGCACGAACGGGCCCAGCGTGATGGACCAAACGCCCGAGTCGTCTTTGGCGAGCGGGCCGGCCAGCGCGCGCCCGTGCGTGACCCAGTCGCCCGCGATGCTGACTTCGGTCGCCTTGGGAGCGTCGATTCGAAACGTCACGCGGCGGTCCGGCATCACTTCCGGAGATACTAGCGTGGGAGTCTGGGCGATCGCCCCGCTCGATATCAATAACGCTAGCGCTGCCACGCCCACGCCCGTCTGGCGGCGTTTTCGTTGGTCGTCGCGCATCGCTTCATGGTACGCGATCCTGGCCACACTGGACGCGAGCCGCGCGTTCACGCGAAGATAACCAAGCAGGTGAAATCTGTCTGGCTCCAGCGCGCGGCGATGGCGTTGCTTCTTTTGGCAATCGCGGCCGGCTTCTATTGGAAGCTCACCTTAACCAGTCAATACACCTGGTTCGGCTCCGACGAAGGCGACATCTCGGCGCAGGTGCTGCCTTGGCTCCAGTTTGAGGCGCGCGAATTTCGTCACGCCCGGATGCCGCTCTGGGATCCGCACCTGTGGATGGGACAACCTTTGCTGGGGCAAGCGCAGCCTGGCGCGGCGTATCCACTGAATTGGCTGCTGTTCCTGATGCCCCTTCGCAACGGGCTCATTCGCGTCGAGAGCCTCAACTGGTATTTCGTGCTGATTCGTTTCATGGCCATGGCCTTCGCCTACGCGCTCTGCCGCGATCTGGGACGCTCGCGCTCGGCTGCGCTGATCGCGGGCTGCGTTTTCGGCTTGGCCGGATACATCGGCTCCACCGACTGGCCGCAGATGGTGAACGGCGCCGTCTGGGGTCCGCTGGTGCTGCTGTTCCTGTTGCGCGCCACGCGCGGCCAAGCGCCACTGTTCAGCGCCGCGCTCTCGGGTGGCTTTCTCGGCTTGGCGTGGTTGAGCGGCCATCATGAGATTCCTCTTTACATGACGCTGACTGCCGGCGCGGTGTGGTTATTCTTTGCTGTGGAAGGCGCGCGCGTGCACTGGAACATCGTGCGACTGGCCGCGGTCGCCTTCACCGCCATGTTCCTGATCAGCGCGCTGCAGACGCTACCCGCTTATGAATATGGACATCTGGCGCTGCGCTGGGTGGGTGTTACGAATCCGGTCGCCTGGAACCAGCCGGTGCCTTACAGCGTGCACGCGCAGTACTCGCTTTCGCCTTTAACGTTGATCGGGATTTTCATACCTGGCATCAGGCAGAATGGCGATCCGTTTGTCGGGGTGGCAGCCTTCACCCTGGCCGCGGCCGGGTGCGCGCTGGCGTGGCGCGAGCGCTCCGTCCGGATTTTCACCGCAATCGCTGTCGCCGGGCTGATCTTCTCGCTCGGAAAAGATAATATTTTCCAGGGCATTTTGTATTCGCTGATGCCGCTATTCGAGAAGGCACGCGTTCCCGCCTCCGCTGTCTACATTTTTCAGCTGGGGCTGATTGTGCCGATTGCGTATGGCGTGGATGCATTCTTCAGCGAACAGGCCAAGTCGCCCAGGAAGCTGTGGATTGCCGCCGGCGCGGCCGCTTTCGGTTTGATCGTGTGGGGACTTCTCTGGGTCATCGGCCTGTTCGTCCAAATGAAGTTCCAGTTTGACGATCGCATCGCGCTAGCCGGCCTGATCGCTATCTTCGTGGGCGGGGTCTTATTCGCGGCCCTGGGAGGCGGGCTCGGCCGGGGCCACGCCGTCTCCGCACTTTTGCTGCTCTCGCTCATCGAGCTCGGCAACGATTCCGGATTCACCTTCCGCGAAATTCAGGACGGCCATCGGTTGCCCGAGAAGTTCGAAGCCAATGCCGACGTGGCTCAATTTCTCAGGGCACAGCCCGGCCCGTTTCGCATCAATATCGACGAAAGCGAGCTGCCTCAGAACTTCGGCGATTGGTACGGCATCGATGTTGTCTCCGGTTACACCGCCAGCGTTCTTTCCAATGTCCTGGCGACGGAATGGTGGACCGAGCGCGGCCAGCAAATGTTGAATGTGGCTTACTACGTCTCGAAAAAACCCGCGCGCGGCGAACAAGTTCAGGCGTTCGAAGGCGCAACCGGACTCAAAGTCTACCGCAACCCGCGGTTCTTGCCGCGCGCCTGGGTGGTCCACCAAGCGGTGCTCGTGAAGGACGCGTCGGAAGCCAACCGTTTGGTCCAGGATTCGAATTTCGACCTGGGCCGCAAGGTTGTGCTGCGTGGGCCTGCTCCTGAGATGGAGTCGTGCGCGCCGGACAACGATCAGGTGCGAGTCAGGCGACGCAGCTCCGGCTCGCTCGATCTGGACGCCACGCTGGCCTGCGATGGAATGGTGGTGCTGAGCGAAAGCTACGTCCCTGGATGGAGCGCCACCATCGACGGACGGCCGGCGCAAATTCGAGAAGTGTACGGCGCGTTTCGAGGCGTCGCCGTGCCGCAAGGCACGCATCATATCCGGATGAAATACCGCCCGCTGTCGGTGATTCTAGGAACTATCTCCACGCTGGCGGGAGTGATTGGGATCTGCTTGTTGGGCTTCTGGGAACGAAAGCGGCGGCCGAAGAAAACCTAGAGCCGCGCTACAACTTTCAGGACGCCGGAGCCCACTATTTGGTTGGTGAGCAACGCGCACACGTAGGCCAAGGCCGTCATGTAAGCAAACTGAACCACCGGCCACTTCCAGCCGCCCGTCTCGCGCCGCACCACCGCGACTGTCGACATGCACTGCATGGCGAACGCAAAAAAGATCAGCAGCGCCACGGCCCCGCCCGGCGTAAGTTCGCTTTGCAGCGCGTGCCGCAAGCCTTCTGAATCCTGGGTGCCTTCGACGGCGTAAATTGTACCCAGCGTACCTACAATCACCTCGCGCGCCGCCAGCGAGCTGATCAGCCCAATCCCGATCTTCCAGTTGAAACCGAGCGGCTTGATCACCGGCTCGGCGGCGTGCCCGATCATGCCCGCGAAACTGTCGCCGATCTCCGGCGCTTTGCCGTCGTGCAGCGGAAGGTGCAGCATCACCCACAACACCACCGCAACCAGCAGAATCACGGTTCCGGCGCGCTGCAGGAAAATCTTGGAGCGATCGTACAGCCGCAGGCCCAACGAGCGCAGAGTGGGCATGCGATAGGGAGGCATCTCCAGAACGAACGGCGTGCGCTCGCTTTTTAAGATGGACGACTTCAGCAATCGCGCAGTGATAATGGCCGCCGCGAATCCGAGCATGTAGAGACCGAGCAGTGCGCCGGCCTGCGTGCCCAGCAGCGGCCCCACCAGGCGATGCTCCGGAATGAACGCTGCGATGATCAGCGTGTAAACCGGCAGACGAGCCGAACAGGTCATCAACGGGGCGATCAGAATGGTAGCCAGGCGGTCGCGCTTGCTTTCGATTGTGCGCGTGGCCATGATGGCCGGAACCGCGCACGCGTAAGCCGACAACAGCGGGATGAAGGATTTGCCCTGCAGCCCGAACTTGGCCATGGTGCGGTCGGCGATCAGCGCCGCGCGCGCCAGGTAGCCCGAGTCCTCCAGGATTCCGATAAACAGGAACAGCAGCAAAATCTGGGGCAGAAATACGATTACCGACCCGACGCCGTGCCACACGCCGTCCACCAATAGCGATCGAAACACGGAGGCTGGGAGCGCGCCTTCGATCCAATGTCCGGAGCTCTGAATCAGCGCTTGCAACCCGTCCATGAGCGGTTTAGCCAGGCTGAAGATGGTTTGAAACACCGCCGCCACCACTATCGCGAAAATTGCGAATCCGGCCACCGGATGCAGAAAGACCGCATCCAGACGCCGGGTCCAGACCGGAGGCGCGGGAGCTTCATAGCGGCGCCTGCGCCCACCTGATGGGCCCACTGGCGGCAGCGCGGGATGTCTTGCAAAACCGGTAGCTCAACCTTGGGCGCCGCCAGCGAGGTGGTGCCCGCCGCGGTTCCTTCCATGAACTGAAAAACTTTGTCGACGCCATCGCCCTTGGCGGCGCTGATCAAGGCCACCGGCGCTCCCAACTCGCCCGCCAACACCGCCGTGTCGACTTTTCCGCCGCGGCTGGCCAGATCGTCGGCCATGTTTAAGATGACCAGCGTCGGAAGCTTCAAAGCCAGAATCGGCGCGGCCAGCACCAGATGGCGTCCCAGATTGGTGCAATCCAGAATCAGCAGCACCGCGTCGGGCTTGGGAATGCCCTGCATGTCGCCGGCTAAGACATCGCGCGTCACCTGCTCGTCTTCCGAGCGCGGGCTCAGGCTGTAGACACCCGGCAGGTCCACCAGAATAATTTCGCGATCGTGTTTGGTTTTGGCGCGGCCAATGCGTTGTTCCACGGTGACGCCTGGAAAATTGGCCACCTTCTGGCGCAGGCCGGTGAGGCGGTTAAACAGAGTCGATTTGCCGGAATTCGGCGGCCCGATGATGGCCACAACGTGAGGCCGGCCACCACCACGCGCAACATGGGATGCCGATGCTATAGTGCAACCTGCGCAATCGTGGCAATCGCTCATGGCTTCCGGATGGGTCCGCTTTTCGAGGAACGCAGAATCAGCCGCGCCGCGGTTTCACGCCTGAGTGCGACTTCCGATCCATCGACGCGATACACGCGCGGTCCGCCGCCCGGCGCGCTTCGGGCCGGCACGATTACTTGCCCGGGCAGAAATCCAAGTTCCATCAGACGCCGCGCTACATCTTCCGGAAGGTCCAGACGGTCCAGGATTCCGGATTCGCCTCTGGGGAGTTGGGCCAAAGTTTTGGGGGCAAGAGCGGCATTTCGCGCAGCATGCGATTCGTTGTTGACACTCAGTTGCATCGTGCGCTTTCTTTTCACCGGTCTCTCAAGCACGCCGAGTTCCCCAGGTTAAGAGGTACAAGTCACTCCTAAATCAGTATAGCGGACCTTTTCAGTCCTAGATACGCCAAAAGCAAGAAAAATTTTATGGCAAATATATTGACATTGAAGCACTCATGTTATATGATCTAATTGCGATAAACAAACAGGAGGATCTAGATTCTATGCCAATGATCAAGTACAATCCATTCGCCGATGTTGATGACTTTCCGGCTGGCTTGCGCGTATTCCAGGATACTGTCAACCGCCTCATGAGCGACCAGGCGACCACTCGACCCTGGGCTCCACCAGTCGATATCTTGGAGACAGAGAATGACTTAGTTCTGAAAGCCGATATTCCCGGCGTGGAGCTTAAGGACGTTGATATCCAGCTTGAGAACGGCACGCTGACGCTGAAAGGCGAGAGGAAGTTCGAGAGCGAGGAGAAGAAGGGCTTCCATCGTATGGAGCGGAGCTATGGCTCCTTCCTTCGCTATTTCACGGTTCCGGATACGGTGGATAGCGAGCATGTCCATGCCGATTACCACAACGGCGTCCTGACGGTGACGCTGCCCAAGAAGGAAATCGCGAAGCCAAAAGCCATCAAGGTGCAAGTCAGTAACAACTAAGGCTCGCCAAAAAATTGTCGCGAAAGTTGTGAGGATGAGCTGCCCGCTCGGATGGCGGGCAGCTTTTGTTTTTGGAGCCGCTATTTCAAGGAGCTAGTCGAGCCGATGGGCGTGCCGATGATGTCTCCGGACACCACCATCTCAACGCGCCGGTTTTTCTGACGCCCCGCCGAGGTGTCGTTGGATGCCACCGGATTTTCTTTCCCGAACCCCAGCGCGCTGACGTTGTCGCCCGGCAGTCCCTGTCCGGTCAAATAATCCCGCACCGCGCCGGCGCGTTGTTCGGACAACTTCACGTTGTAATCGTCGCTGCCGACGCTGTCGGTATAGCCGTCCACTTCGAGCTTCAGGCCGGGATGCGACAAAATAATGCCGGAGATCTTGGCCAGCTTTTCGCGGGCCGCGGGCCGCAACGTGTACTTGTTGAAATCGAACAACACATCCGACATGTTCACGATCAGGCCGCGCGCGGTATCGCGCGTCTCCAGAATCAAGTTGAACTGCTCCAGCAATTGTTGCCGCAATTGTTGTTGGGCTTGTTCGGCCTGCTGGCGCAGACGATCGGCTTCCTGCGCTTTCAGCTCAGCCTGCTGTTGCAGTAGCCGAGCCTGCTCGGCCTGGCGCTGCTGTTCGTCGGCAGCCAACTTAGCCTGCTGGGCCCGCAACCGTTCCTCCTCCTCGTTGGCGCGTGCCACTTCGGCCGACGCCTTCGCCTCCGCCGCGCGGCGCGCCTCGGCCTCAGCCTGACGCGCAGATTCCGCTGCCTGCGCGTCGGCTAACGCCTTCTGGCGCGCCGCTTCCTCCGCCTGAGCGCGAGCCGCAGCTTCGCGATCAGCCGCCTCCTTCTTTTCGCGAGCGATCCGGTCGTCCTCCTGCCGCTTCAGCGCCAGCAGACGCGACGTCTCGGAAGCCTGCACCGATTCGCGCGCGGTCATAATCACGGGCTTGGACCCGACGTTCTTGCGCCCCTGATAAGCCTCGGCCTGGCGCAGCAGGTCCGCCGCGTTGTCGAAAGTGTCCTTGGCGTACGTGTCGGCGTTGGCGCTGCGGGCGATCTCCAGCGCATTCTGAGCCTCGAAGAGCTGCAGCGGGACTCGCTTGTCCACCTTGACGGCATGGAATTTTCCCGGCGACGCGGTCATCGTATAGGTGCCGCGCTTCAGCAGGTCGTACTTCACGCTCATCTGTTCAATCTTGCCCAGCGTATCCTGGCGAACCACGTTTTCCATCACCACGACGTCGCTCGGCTGAGTCACGCCAAAATACGGCTCGGCGGTAACGATCAGCGCGAACGCCTGCAAATCGGTGGTGACATCCAGATGCGAGCTGCCGCCATCGTCCAGCACCACTTCGCCCAGATTCTTGGAACGGCCTTCCGGAGTGATCGCCCACAGCACGTAGGTCAGGTATTCCGGACCATATTGCGACGCGGGCAACAACTTGTGCATTTCGGTTTTAGCCTCGATGTAACCGGGCCGGCTGTTGACGTCGGCGTGACCGTTGGCGTCGGGCGCCAGCGCCGTGCCGTGCAGATCCACCTTGGTCCAGCCGTCGCGATGGCGATAGCTGATGGCGTTGGTGGTCTTTTCAACCACCGTCACGCGAAAGATCGGTTGGGGCGAGTCGTTGGCAACTGGAGCGGCGCCCGGAACGGCGTTCTGCGGCGCCTGGGCCCAAAGCGCACCACCCAACAGCAAGATCGGAGTCAGTCTATACATCGCGCACTCTCCTTGGGGCGCTCGAATTGCAAATCGTATTCCAATTCAAAAGCCTTTTGTTTTGTTTGCGCATTTTGGCCGGACCAGGCTCGCACTGGAATTATTTCCAGGTACCGGCAACTTGAATTTCCGATTGCCAATCCGAACCTCCCGCCACGGCGAGATAAAATCAAATCAGCCAGGTGGCGTCACTCACATGAACGGACTGAAAACTGCGCTGTTGCTGGGCGTCATGAGCGGGCTGCTGCTGTTCGGCGGCGAAATGCTGGGCGGCCGCAACGGCCTATACACTGCGCTGGCCATCGCGGTGGCCATGAACTTCTTCGGCTATTATTTTTCCGACAAGATGGCGCTCTCCATGTATTCGGCCCAGCCCGTGACGCCCAGCGAGCATCCCGACGTCTACGCGCGCGTCTTTCCCCTCGTGCAAAGTCTTACCCAACGCATGGGCCTGCCGATGCCTAAGCTGTGGCTGATTCCGGACGAATCTCCCAACGCCTTCGCCACGGGCCGCAATGCCGAGCATGCCTCGGTGGCGTTCACGGCGGGCATATTGCGCCTGATGAATGACTCGGAACTGGAAGGCGTGGTGGCGCACGAGCTGGGTCATGTCGCCAATCGCGATATCCTGACCAGTTCGGTAGCGGCTACCATTGCCGCCGCCATCACTTTTCTGGCGCGCATGGCCTTCTGGTTCGGCGGCGAGCCGCGAGGACGAAGAAGAACGCGGCAGCGCCTGGGCGGGCTTGATCATGCTGATCCTCGCGCCCATCGCGGCCATGCTGATCCAGATGGCCATTTCCCGCACGCGCGAATATGCCGCCGATGAAACCTCGGCGCAAGTCACGCACAATCCCAACGAATTGATCTCGGCGCTTTCGAAACTGGAAAGCGTGGTCCAAGCGCATTCCCATGACGGACGTGAATCCGGCCACCGCGCATCTGTTCATCATCAAGCCGTTCAGCGGCGACACCATGATGCGGCTGTTCTCGACGCATCCTTCGACAGCGGACCGCATCGCGCGGCTCGAGAAGATGCGCTAGCCCAGTACACTGAAATTTGCACGCCGTCCGAGTGAATCGAAAAGCGGCCGACCGCGTCAGAAGCGGCCATCCCTGGATCTTCTCCAGCGACGTGCTGGATCGCGGCCGAGCCGAGGCCGGCGACGCCGTACTGGTCACCGATCCTAACGGCGCCGCGCTGGGCATGGCGCATTACAGCGCCGCCTCGCAGATTTGCCTGCGCCTGCTGGCCGATCGCGTCCAAGACCATCGATCGCGCGTTCTATCTGGGACGCATCGCCGCCGCCGAGGCGCATCGCAAGCGCGTGGTCGAAGGCTACAAACGCTTACCGTCTGGTGCATGCCGAAGCCGACCTGCTGCCGGGCCTGGTGGTCGATCGCTACGGCGACTATTTCACTGTGCAGACGCTCGACCAGGGCATGGATCGCGCCAAAGCCGAGATCGCCGACTGCCTCAAAGAAATTTTCGCGCCGTCAGCGGATTGTCGAGCGAAACGACGTCGCGGTTCGGAAACGCGAAGACTTGCCGCTGGTATCGGGAGTGCTGGCAGGCGAGGCGCCGGAGACGGTCGCGGTGGAAATGAACGGACTGCTGTTCCACGCCGATCTTCTGCATGGCCAGAAGACCGGCATTTTCCTCGACCAGCGCGAAAATTACCTGGCCGCTCGACGCTACGCGCGGGGCCGGGCCCTGGATTGTTTCACATCCACCGGCGGTTTTGCGCTGCATCTGGCGTCGAAGTGCGAGGCGGTGGAAGCGGTGGACAGCTCGGCCGCGGAGCCTTGCAATCGGCCCAACGCAATCGCGAGGCGAACCAGATCGCCAACGTCGAGTTCCGCGAGGCCAACGTTTTCGAGCTGCTGGCCGGACATGCCGCCGCGCGCCGCCGCTTCGACCTAGTGGTGCTGGATCCTCCGGCCTTCGCCAAATCGCGCGCCAATCTGGATGCGGCCATCGCGCGGATACAAAGAGATCAACCGCGCGCGGCTTGGAGCTGCTCGGAACCGGCGGCGTTTTGGTGACCTGTTCCTGCTCGCAGCATCTGAGCGAGGCGGCGTTGCTCGAGATCGTGGCCGCGGCTTCGTTAGACACGCGCCGTCCACTGCGGGTTCTCGAGCGACGCACGCAGGCCCAGGACCACCCCATCCTGCTGACAGTACCAGAGACCATGTATTTGAAGTGCCTGATGCTCGAAGTACTGTAGACGGCGGGGCCTACCGCCTTACGCCTTTTCAGAGAAAACCTTCTTAAGTAAGTATCGATTTTGTCCGTTCGCCTCTTCCCTCCGCCGATAAGGGAAGCAGATGACTTCCCGGCACTTGCATTTCATATCTGTTTCGCTATTTCTCTCTCTTCTGATTGGTTCCGCAGCAGCGCAGGCGCCGTCCAGGGATTTTCGATCGGTCCAGCCCACCGTGCGGGTCACGCGCGTCGTTGACGATGCCGTCACGGTGGCGCTTCCAGGCAACCGGCATCCGCTGGCCCGGCCGGAGTTCGACGCCGGCCTCGCGCCACCCGACACTCGCATGGATAGAATGATACTTCTGTTGCAGCCGGACCAGGCGCAGCAGGACGCGTTAGAAGCGCTGCTCGAAGCTCAGCAAGACCCGCAGTCTGTCGAGTACCAACGCTGGTTGACGCCGGAAGACTTCGGCCGGCTTTTCGGCGCATCGCAGAGCGACCTCCAGCAAATCGTCCAATGGCTGACTTCGCACGGATTCCAGGTGGAGACGCCGGCCGCCTCGCGCCGCCAGATCGTCTTCAGCGGAACCGCGGGCGAAGTGCAAACGGCATTTCACACCGAAATTCATATCTACAACGTCAATGGCGAACGCCATTACGCGAATGCGCAAGATCCGCGGATTCCTGAAGCGTTGGCGGAAGTGGTGGCGGGCGTGGTCTCGCTGCACGATTTCCATTCCGCGCCCGCGCACCAACGCGCCCAGCCGGCCGAATCCCCCGCGCCCAATTTCACTTCGGGCGGTTCTCACTATATGGCGCCGGCCATTTCGCCACGATCTACGATGTAGCGGGGCTCTATTCGCAATCCATCAATGGAAGCGGCCAGACGGTGGCGGTGGCGGGCCGCAGCAACTTGAAGCTTTCCGACGTGCAGAGTTTTCGCAGCCAGTTCGGCCTGGCGGTGAACAATCCCACGGTGGTCCTGAACGGACCCGATCCGGGCGTGATCGCGGGCGGTGAACAAGGCGAAGCCACGCTGGATGTGGAATGGTCCGGAGCCACGGCTCCCAAAGCGTCGGTCCAGTTCGTCGTTTCGGCGTCCACCAATACCAGCGACGGTGTGGCGCTTTCATCACAATACATCGTGAGCCACAATCTCGCTCCAGTGATGACGCTGAGCTTCGGCAGTTGCGAAGCGGCCATGGGCTCGAGCGGCAACCAGTTTTGGAATAGCCTGTGGCAACAAGCCGCCGCCGAGGGTATGACGGTCTTTGTTTCGGCCGGCGACAGTGGTGCTGCCGGCTGCAGCGATCCTTCCTCGGCAACCGCGACCGGGGGGGACGGCGTCAACGGTCTGTGTTCTTCGCCCTACAGCACGTGTGTAGGAGGAACGCAGTTCTCCGACACCGCGAACCCGGGCGCATATTGGTCGGCCACTCGAGTGCCGGCACCTATGCTTCGGCGCTGAGCTACATTCCCGAAGCAGTCTGGAACCAGAGCGGCACAACCAGCGGAGGGTCCCAGCTGTGGGCACGGGGCGGCGGCGCCAGCCAGGTGTATACCAAACCATCCTGGCAAATCGCGCCCGGTGTTCCAGCCGACGGGCGCCGCGATGTGCCCGATCTCTCGCTCAACGCGTCCACGCACGACGGCTACCTGGTGACGATGAATGGCGGGCTTTACGTTTTTGGCGGAACGTCGGCGCCGACACCGTCGCTGGCCGGTCTGATGACGCTGGCGGTCCAAAAGGCCGGAGCGCGCCTGGGAAACGCAAATCCTGCGCTCTACGCTTTGGCTGTGAAACAAGCTGGCGCCGGTGCGGCCGTGTTTCACGACGTCGCCAGCGGAAACAATTCCGTTCCAGGCCAAACCGGTTTCACCGCGGGAGCCGGTTACGATTTAGCCACCGGTCTGGGATCGGTGGACGCGACGCTTTTGGTGAATCATTGGGGCGATGTGTCGACGCCCACACCCGCGTTCCAATTGAGCGCCAGCGCCGCAACCCTCTCGTTTACCCAAGGCTTAAGCGGCAGCATCACGCTGAACGTCGCGGTGAGTGGCGGCTTCAGTTCGGCCCTGGCGCTTTCGGCCGGCACTTTACCGTCTGGCCTGACCGCCAGCTTCACACCAGCCAGTCTGTCCGCACCTGGCTCCGGCGCGTCCACATTGAAAATCAGCTCCACGGCGGCCACCGCGGCGGCCACGTACAATCTCACCATCTCGGCGACGGGCGGCGGCCTGACGCAAACCGCGCCGCTGGCTGTAACGATCAAATCGAATTGCAGCTACACGCTGAATCCAACCAGCGCGAGCGCCGTCTCGGCGGGGGGAAGCTTCTCCGTGACGGTCACTACGCAGAGCGGCTGCACCTGGACCGCTGCGACCCCAACCAGTTGGATCGCGCTCGGGACCGGCAGCTCGGGCAGCGGCAATGGAACGGTACATTACACGCTAGCGGCTAACAACACCACCGCGGTGCGAGCCGGCTCCATCACCGTAGCTGGCGCAACGCTGGGGATTAGTCAAGCCGCGGGCACTTCGTCCTATTCGCTGAATCCAACCTCGGCCAGCGTCACGGCGGCCGGCGGAAGTGGAAGCATCGCAGTCACGGTGAATCCCTCCAGCGCGAGTTGGACCGCAACCAGCAATGCCAGTTGGATCACCATCACCAGCGCCAAATCGGGCACCGGCTCGGCATCGTTGAAGTATACTGTGGCGTCGAACACGGGAGCCGCAAGGTCCGCGACCCTAACTATCGCGAGCCAAACCTTCACGGTGAACCAGGCTGCTTTCGCTTGCAGCTACCAGATCAGCATGGGTCCGATCACGGCTACCAAGCAAGGCTTCGTCGGGTCGGTCCTGGTGGCGACATCGCCAGGTTGCCAGTGGACCGCTCAGAGCAAAGCCTCGTGGCTCACTATCACGTCCGGCGCCACCGGCTCAGGCAACGGAATGGCGAACTATCTGGCCGCACTGAATACCACTACCAGCTCGCGCACGGGCTCACTTATCGTCGCGGGATATACCATCAACCTAACCGAAGCCGGGGTCAGTTCGCGATCGGCGATGGAAGTGGGTGAGCCGCACCGCTAACCGGGCGGCTTCTTATTGGACCGCCAGCGTCGCCGTACTTGGACTGGAAACTGGGCCCATCGCGATCACCAGCGGCTGCGCGCCGGATGGAGTATCGGCCGCTAACTGGATATTGAGCTGATCGACGCCATCGATCAGCGCCGGAGCAGAGCCCGCAAAAGTGACCGTAGCCGCTACGCCTCCCACGGTCACGGTGGGCTGCTGAACAAGATACTTCAAAGGCGCTGTGGGATTCACTGAACCGGTCACTCCCGGCGGACTGGTCTCGCCGCCGCCGGTGAAGTAGACCGTTACGTCGGAACCTTTCGCCGCCGGGTTAGTTGAACTATTGATCGATCCGTCCTGGTTCGCGGCCACCACCGGCCCAGTTCCGCTGAAGTTCGATGTGAAAACTCCCGGCGATGCGCTCGCAACCTGTAAGTTTTGACTCGCGGTTCCGCCTCCGTATTCGACTTGCATCGCGATCTGCGATTGCCCCGCTACTTCGTATGGGACAACCGCATTAACTTGCGTCGCGGATGCGTAGGTGATGGGAGCCGCAAACGCACCGAACAACACTTGAGTGCCTCCGAGCGTAGTGTCGACCATCCCGGTGGTTGGATCTACTGCGAAGCTGACGCCGGCGGCGGGTCCAAGATTGGTGCCGTAGATGGATATCAGCTCGCCGGGCGCGATCGCTCCTGAGAGTCCCGTAGCGGCGTTGGTAATTGCGTTAATCACAGGCGTCGTAACGGCCGCAGCCATGATGTTGATGGCGTCCACTCCGCTCGCGGTAGTCACGGCGATCTGCGAAATGCCGCTGAAGCTGGCGGGCAGAAACGCCTGGATGCTGGTGTTGGTCCAGTTGGATATCTGAAGCGTCGTAGACTGCGGATTAGCCGCAGTCACGCGGCAACTGGCGCACTGTTCGGCCCCAAATCCAGTTCCCGCGATGGTAATGGGAGCTTCGGCCTGAACCAGTCTGGCCGTTCCGGAAAGAAGAGGTCCGACGGAAGAGATGGCGAGAACAGCCTTGCAGCGAAAGATGGAATAGAATCCGATGGGCTCGGTGTAGGGTCCGCAGGTGGACGTTCCGAAGTTGAACGTCGCGGTTCCCGCGTCCATGTCGTTGTAGAAGAGACTGGGCGTCGACACGCCGGCCGTGAGCGTGATGTTGCCAAACGAAACGCTAAAGGGCGTGATGTATTGGTCGCTGGCAGTCAAGTCGGCCACCAACATTCCGCCATATCTGGATAGATATTTGTCCTGCGCGGGGGCGTTACCGATGCTTTGCCACGCGGTGGTGTTCAACAGAAAAGAAGAAACGATTTGGTAGGTTTGATGCGCGGGGCTGTCGATGAATGCTATGCCTGGGCCGGTGCAACCGAGGTAATCCGCCTCCACTCCTGAGCTGAGCGTGATGTGGCAATAGTCGACCACTCTGGTTCGGCCTGTTTCCGCAAAGTCGAGCGAGCCGCTGGTGAGCAGCACCAGGCCATCGCTGGCGTTATTCAAGCTGCCCCAGGCGCCGGCATTGCCGATCACGGCCAGCGCATCCACTCCCCGAAGATCGTCGCCAAATTGATTCCAAGTGGCTAGGTCCCAGATGAACTGGCTGGCGCGCTGCATGGCCGTGGTCTGCGGGTTCTGCCCGAAAATAATCGTGGCGAGCTCCGAATCGGCTTGAAAGGAGCCGAAGTGCGGCGTGGCGAGAAAGACCGCTTTTCGAACGAATGTCGTCGCGGGTGGAGTAAATGTTCCAGACGCCTGCTGTTTTCCGGAAAGATACGAACGCACGATCAAGCCACCCATGCTGTGTGCGATGACATCCACCTGCGGCACGCCCAGAGAGTTCAGAAAGTTGCCGAAGTCGGCGCCAAGCTGCTCAATCGGACAGCTGGGGCACTCGGTGCAGTTTTCAAAGAAATAAACGTTGGGCACGAAATTCGGCGAACCAATCAGATAACTTTCGAGGTTCCCGAATGTTCCGCTGGAATCGCTCGACATAGGGCAGGAGCTAAGGAGCGAAGTCGCCTGCCATCCATCCAGCAGCACCACGGGCGGCGTTGAGGAGACTTCGGCGGGCCGCGCGAACGGCTCAACCGTCAACTCGATAATAGCCTGGCGCTCTTCACCCGGCGCGTTGGTGAACGAAAGCGAGACACGATATTCGCCGGGCTCGGTAGTCAGCGGAACGCCCAGCAGGATTTGATCGCCCGCAACGTCGGGCGCGACGGGAAACGTGCGTGTAGGCGCTCGCGCAATTCGCGTTTTGGCGGAACGCATGAAGGCGAAACTTTCGGGCGAAGCGTCAATGGCAATGCGTTCGCCGGCCACAACCCAGTAGTGTGATTGATTGATCGCGAGGGGGCGAGGCGATGGTTGCGCTGCGAGCAAACCAGCCAGGCAGGCCTCAAGAAGAGCCAGACTCGCCGTGGTACGGAACAACAGAATCTATTATAGACAAGCTTCGGTTTAACGAAGCGCTGCCGCGGCCGTGGTCGTCACCAGGGCTGGAGCCGTTTTCAGATATTTGGCGTACCAGGCCAGGTAGCGCTCGAATCGATCCTTCAGAAAACTCGGCCGCGTGAGGCCGTGAAACTGGCCGGGGTAAATCACCAGCTCGGTCGGCACGCCCAGGCTGCGCAGCGCCTCATACATCTGTTCGCCGCCGACTAGCGGGACATTGAAATCCTTGTCGCCGCCCAGGAATAGCGTCGGGGTTTTGATCTGATCGGCGTGCAGAAACCCGTAGGAGATTTTCGTCCACGGTTCCAGACCCACTTTCCAGGGTGGCCCGATCTCTTCGTTGTACTGCATGACGTACTGATCCACGCCGTACATCGAAAGCGGGAACGCCGTGCTGGCGCCGCTGGTAGCGGCCTTGAAGCGATGATCCTTGGCGATGATGGCGTCGGTCAGGATGCCGCCGTAGCTCCAACCTCCCACGCCCAGACGATCCGGATCCGCCAGCCCGATCGAAACCACGTAATCCATGGCCGCTTGGAGGTCGACCACTTCTTTGTTTCCCCAATCGGCTGCGATCACGGTCTGATACTCCGAGCCACGGCCGGAGCTGCCGCGATAATTCACGTTCACGACCACGTAGCCGTTGGCGGCGAAAATCTGGCGCTCGAAACTGAAGGCGTGTGCATCCTGGCCGTTCGGTCCGCCATGGATTCTGAGCAGCGTTGGATATTTGCGTCCCGGCTGGTAATCCGGCGGCTTGACGATCAGCCCGTGCACTTCAGCGCCATCAACGGCCTTGCAACTGAAGTCTTCGGTTGCGCCCAGCTTCAGTTCGGCCATGAGACCGTCGTTGTGATGCGTCAAGGCGCGAAGTTTGCCGTTCTCCAGCGCATGAACTTCGGTCTGGGTGTTGTCGTCAGACGACAGCACTGCTAATCGCCCGTCTTTACCTTGCGCGAAACCGGAGACCACCAGCGGCCCTTCGATCAACTTCTCCACCGCGTCATCGTTCAACGAGACGCGCGCCGGATATTCCGAGCGGTCGTCGGCGGCGAGAAACAGGATCGCCGAGCCATCCGTGCTGAACCGCGGCGAGGAAGCCGGCCGGTCGAATTTTTGCGCCAGCACCTTCGGCTCGCCACCGGCCACGGCTACCACGGCTAGCTGGTTCTGATTGTATTGATCTAGCTTCGCGCCGACCGTCTGCAGGTAAACCAGCCGCGTACCATCCGGACTCCATTCCGGACGGGCGCGAGAGGCGGAAGCGTGCACGCCGTCATAATGCGTGATCTGACGCGGTGCGGCGCCGGCGCGCGACTCGATGGTGTACACATCCCAAATGTTGTAGCGTTCGGCGGCCTTGCCCTGCTTGCCCAGGAATGCAATCGATTTGCCGTCCGGCGACCAGGATGGCGAAGCGCTTTCCACATCCTCGTTAGTAAGGGGCTCGGCCTTCTTGTTCGCAATGTCGAACAAATAGAGCCGGCCCGGATGCTGCGTCAAATATCCGACGATGTCCTGTTTGAACTTGTAGCGATCGATCACGATCGGCTTGGGAGGCTTGGGGCTGGCACCCGGCGTTGGCTTGTCGTCATCGGTATCGTCGGCGTCGCGGTCCTGCACCATCAGCACGAGCCGTTTGGAATCGGGCGCCCACTCATAGCTGGACAGCTTGCCTTTGATGTCCGTCAACTGCTGCGCTTCGCCGCCGGCTCGATCAAGCAGCCAGACTTGCGTTCCTTTGGCCTTACCCGGGCGGCCCGAGAGAAACGCGAGATAGCGGCCATCGGGACTCCAGCGCGGCGCGTTCTCGCTCTCCGGACTGGAGGTCAGCCGCACCTGCTTCGAGCCATCCCAACTGGCCATCCAGACGTCGGTGTCGCTTTTGTCGGCCGCCACGTCCACCGAGCTGAGCGTGTATGCTACCCACGCGCCGTCGGGCGAAATTTGCACATCGCGCACATCCTGGATGCGATGCATGTCATCCACTTTGAGCAAGCGCTGTGCGGCCGGTTGCGCGAACAGAACTGGCGCGGCCACCGAGATAAAGAAGTAACGAAGCATCCCGCGGGAAGTCATGGGACGAGTCTAGCTCAGTGGGCCGTGGGATTGGAAGCCGGCGCCTTGCGCTGTAATTCGAGCGGCACGCGCTGCCGGTCGTAGTTCTCAAACTGGAACGTCCACTTGAGCGGAAGATCCTGCGGGACGTAGCAAAGCCGGTCGTCACAAGCCTGGTAGCGCAGTGTGCCTTCCACCGTGAATGTCCCCGCGCTATCGACCAGCGGCTTCAGTGTCGCCTCCTGCGCGATGGTGATGTCGCGCGTCAGACGGAAGTGGTTGCGATACACCGGCACGGTTTCGTCGATGGCTTGCAGATACAGCTTTTCCGATTTCGGGTAAGCAACCTCGTGCACCGAGGCGATAGCGGAGTCCTTCATCTTCCAATCGATCGCGATGTAGCCCTCCACGCCGGGCGCGTAGACGTGCATATTCGGCCTGAGATCGATGTCCAAGGCAAGCTCAACACGCTGGCCCGCGGCGACCGCCGAATTGCTGGCCGATGCGGTCAGGCTGAGCTGTTTTCCTTCCACCTCCGATTTTCCGGCGGTGGGCGCCAGGCCGAATTGGCGCGCCAGGATGTCGGCGGAAGTGTAGCGCTCGCGGTAGTTATCTTCAAAATACTTCCCGATAATCTGGCCCTTCGCGTCCAGGACAAACGAGCCGGGAAACGGAATGCCGAAGGCGGGGTTGTCTTTGGGGACGGTGTCGTTGAGAATGTTCAACTCGCGGATGGTCTTCGAATCCGTATCCGACAGCAACAGGAAATCGATCCCGCGGCGCTGGGCGAAATTGTGCAGCACCTCGACGCTGTCGTAGCTCACCGCGGCCAGTCCCAGACCGAGCTTCGCGAATTCAGCTTTATTCTTTTCGAGCTCCACGAGCTGCGCTTTGCAGTAGGGTCACCAGTCGGCCGAGCGGAAGAACAGAATCACCGCGCCCTTGGGACCGAGCAGACTTTGGAGTGAATGCGTCTGCCCGTTCTGATCGCGCAAGGTGAAGCTGGGCATGCGGCTGCCGATGGGCGGTCCATACTCGCGCGCCAGCAGCAAGCTGAAGACGCACAGAAGCCCTCCCGCAATGCCGGCTAGTGTCCGCATGCTTCCATCGTATCCGACCTGAACCGGGCCCGGGTTGTGGTTAACGATCCTTAACGAAGTTAAGATCCGCCGCTTGCTTTCCCAACGCGGGAGCGGTTACTCTTTGGGGGAACGCGTTGGGCGCGGTAAAACGCTCAGCGAGGATTTACAGCATAAGGAGGCAGTTAATGAATCGCAGAAAGTTTACCATCGCTCTCGGAACCGCGACTGCCGGCCTGGCAGCAGGCTCGGCGCTTTTCGGCGACGACAAACCCAAGAAGGTCAAGGCAAACAAACACGACTGCAAAGGTCAAAACGATTGCAAGGGCCAGGGTGGCTGCAGCACGGGCGACAATGGCTGCAAGGGCAAGAACTCCTGCAAGGGCAAGGGCGGTTGCGCCGTTCCTCCGAAAAAGTAGCAGGCAAGTTTTCAATTTCTTAGGATCTCAATCAGGGCTGGAGCAGCGTCTTGAGGCGCGCCTCCGGCCTGATTTGTTATATGCGAGCCTCCATATGCTTCGTACTCCTGGGAACGGCATTTCTCGCGCCTGCCGCGGATTATCAGATCGAAGGCAATATCCGTTATGACCGGAACCCTGCGACGGTGCTCGACATTGTGCAACCCAGGGCTCCGGCGCTTCGGAACCGGCCGGGTGTAATCGTTATTCATGGCGGCGGTTGGGTCGAAGGGCAGAAGGAAGGCATGCTGGAACGGTTCTGCTTGCCCTTTGTCCAACGCGATTTCGTGGTTGCGAATGTCGAATATCGGCTGGCGAAATCGGCACCGGCTCCGGCCGCTGTTGAAGACGTCTTGAAGGCCGCCAAGTGGTTCCAGGACCATACTCGCGACTACCGTGTGGATCCTGCGCACATCATTGTGACCGGCGAGTCGGCCGGCGGACAACTGGCGCTGATGACCGGCATGCTTCCAGGGTCGACCAGCTTGGGGCCAGTCATCAAAATCGCCGCGGTGATCGACTTCTACGGCATCGCCGATGTGGCGGATCAACTGGAAGGGCCGGACCAGCGGCCTTACGCGGTGGCCTGGATTCCGCCACAACCCAATCGGATGGAATTGGCCAAGCAGATGTCGCCCCTAACCTACGTGCGCAAGGGTCTGCCGCCCATTCTCGCGATTCACGGCGATGCCGACCCGGTGGTTCCGTATGCTCAAAGCGTCGAGCTAACCAAAGCGCTTAAGGCCGCCGGCGACGACGCGGAACTCATTACGGTGCCGGGAGGCAAGCACGGTTTCACGCCGGAACAAATGAGCAAGTTGTGGCCACAGATTTTCAAGTGGCTCTCGAAACGCAAGATCGGTTTGTAGCCCGGCTTCCGGCAGACGTCAGCTCGCCAGGCGCTTAGCGATCACCAGCGTGATGTCGTCGGCGGGCGGAGAGCCGCTGGTGAACTCCTGGACCTGCTCATTGATAGCGTCTATGATCGATTGCGCCGGCAGATCGCGCAGCTTGAACAACGCTTGCGCCAGACGGTCCTCTCCGAACTCTTCGTCCACGTCGGCGCGGCAGGCTTCCGTCACGCCGTCGCTAAACAACACCACGGCGTCGCCCGGCTGCAGCGTCACGGACTGCTGCTCGTAGCGCGCGGCGGGCATGATGCCCAGAATCAGACCGGTACAATCGAGTCTCTCCACGGTGCCATCGTGCCGGGCCAGCAGCGGCGGATTGTGTCCGGCGTTGACGTAGTTCAGTTCGCCGGTCTTGGGATCGAGTACGCCGATGAAGAAACTGATGAAGCGATTGCTGGGGCAGTTGGATTGGATGATGCGATTGAGGCGCGTGACCAGCGCGGCCAGATCGCCGGGATCGTCGAACAGAACCTGAACGCGGGCCTGCAGGCTGGACATGAGCAAAGCAGCCGGCATGCCTTTTCCGGCCACATCGCCCACCAGCATCGCGACGCGGCCATCCGGATAACTGATGAAGTCGAAGTAATCGCCGCCGACGGTGTGGCACGGAGCATTGTAGCCCGCCAGATCCACGCCCGGAACCGACGGCGCGTTGATGGGTAGCAATTTGCGCTGGATCTCGGCGGCTTGCTCAAGCTCCTTGGCGTGCATGCGCTCGGCCTGCTCCACTTCGGCCAAGCGGGTGTGTTCGATGCGGATGGCGGCGACATTGGCCATCACGGTGAGTAGATTCAGATCGTCCTTGGTGAACTCGTGCACGAAATGCGGCGAGTCCAGGTAGATCAGCCCGATCACGCGATCGTCGGTCTGCAGCGGGGCGGCCAGCATGCTGCGAATCTGCTGCTGCACGATGCTCATACGTCCGGCGAAGGCCTCGTCCAGCCGCGCATCGCGGACCAGCAGCGACGCTTTTTCCTTGATCACGCGGTCGCGCACGGCACTCGAAATTCGGAACCCCTCGCCGCGGGCCGCGCGCACCACCAGCTCGTCGCCCTCCAGCGTCATCAGTACGCCTCGCGACGCGCCCACGGCTTCGATCGACAGATTCATGATCAGGTTGAACAGATCGGTCAGCGGCAGGTTCCCGGAGAGCTCGCGGCCCACGCGGATCAGGGCGCGCATCTGCATTCCGCCTTCGATTTCTTTTTCCTGGCTGAGCAAGCCTTGCAAGCTGGCGACGACCGTGGTCGAGGGGGAGGTGGTGGAAGCGCCTTCCACGAAGACCACCGTCTTGGTAGGCGGCGAGGCGTTCTCGGCGAACGTGATGGTGAGGTGACCGGCCGTGACCCGGTCTTCGGGACCGAGCGGGCGAGCTTCGGTGATGCGATCGCCATTGACGAACGTGCCGTTCTTGCTGTTCAAATCGCGCACGGTCCAGCTTTCGCCAACTTTTTCGAAAGCCAGGTGCTGGCGCGAGAGGCCGGCGTCCTCGGGATAGCAGAGTTCGCTGGCGCTGGAGCGGCCAACGGTAAAGCGATCGCGGTCGAGCGGCAGCGCGCGAGTTTTTCCATCGGGCGTTTGGATCAACAACTCCCGCGGGCGAAACGATGCAGCGGCTCCAGCCATGACCTTTAGCTTAACGCGCCAGGGCGGGTGCGCGAACTTGCCGCTAGCCGCCGGCGATGGCGCCGATGATTAGAAACGGCTCGACGCCGGAGACCACCGCCTCGGGAAGCGGCGTGTCGGGTGGGTCGTGCGACAGGTCCTCGGCGCAGGCGAAGAAGCGCAGGAACGGGCGGCGCTCTTGCGTGGCGTAGTCGCGGATGGTGCCGCCCAGCGCCGGATATGTCGCTTCGAGCGCGTCGATGATCGCGCGCGGCGTCACCTCACCGTGCACGTCGATCTTTACTTCGCTGCCCACCCGGGCAAGCGTGCGCAAATGCGGCGGGAGCACTACTCGGATCATGACAGCGTCTGCACCTCGACCGAAAAAACGGCCGGCAAGTCGCGAGCGATCGGATTCCAACTGTCGCCCGCATCGGCGGAACCGTACACCTGGCCGCCGGTGGTGCCGAAATAAATCCCGCAGGAATCGAGCGAATCCACCGCCATCGCATCGCGCAAAACGTTCACGTAGCAGTTCTCTTGCGGCAGGCCCTTAGTCAGAGGCTCCCATTCGTTTCCGCCAGTCCGGCTGCGGTACACGCGCAGTTTGCCCTCGGGAGGATAATGCTCGCCATCGCTCTTGATGGGAACAACGTAGATGGTTTCGGGCTCGTGCGCATGCACGTCGATCACGAAACCGAAATCCGTGGGTAGGTCTCCGCTGACCTCCTGCCACGAGTCGCCGGAGTCGCTGCTGCGCATGACGTCCCAGTGCTTCTGCATGTAAAGCACGTTGGGACGCGAGCGATGCAGGGCGATGCGATGCACGCAGTGGCCCACCTCGGCGGTGTGGTCAGGGATGGATTCGGAATGCAAGCCGCGATTGATCGGGCGCCAGGTCACGCCGCCGTCGTCGGTTCGAAACGCTCCCGCTGCCGAGATAGCGATATAGATTCGATCGGGATTGCTCGGGTCGAGCAGGATGGTGTGCAGACACATGCCGCCGGCGCCGGGCTGCCAATGCGGTCCCGAGCCGTGGCCGCGCAGTCCTGCCAGTTCCTGCCAATTCTTGCCGCCATCGGTGGACCGGAACAAGGCGGCGTCTTCGATGCCCGCATAGACCGTATCGGGATCCGTGAGCGAGGGCTCAAAGTGCCAGACGCGCTTGAACGCCCAGGGATGCGGCGTGCCGTCGTACCACTGGTGCGTGCCGGGGATGCCATCGTAAGCGAACTTGTTTCCGACTGCTTCCCAGGTCTGCCCACCGTCGCTGGAGCGCTGGACCACCTGACCAAACCAGCCGCTGGTTTGCGACGCGTACAAACGATTCGGATCGGCGGGCGATCCTTTTACGTGGTAAATTTCCCAGCCGGCAAAATGCGGACCGCTGACATCCCATTTCTCGCGCTTGCCATCGGACGTCAGAATGAATGCGCCCTTGTGAGTACCCACCAAAACCCGTACCTTGCTCATCGTCACCCCGATTTTTAATGATGTGATTTTGTCGCGCTCACAACACGAGGGTAACCGATTTTGACGTCGAGAGCGACTGCGAAATGGACTAGCGGCGGTCCTTCGGGCGATGGGATTCCGGCGGCTTCAATCAGCGTTTGGTTCAAATCGACAAGGGTCGCGCGGGACAGCGGCCAAGGCGGATGCTCGATCTGCGCGCGGGCCAGGCGGCCTCGCAGCATGGTGTACAAACAATAGCGGGCCGTGAAGAAATGGTCTTGCTCCGTCAGTTCATCGCGTGAGTACGGCGCGCCGGGTTGAATCAGAATGTCCGTTGATCCCTGCCGGTGCGGCCACTTGCGGCGGCTGCGATAGCGCACGTTGCCGTCTTCGCAAGCGACGCTCATCGAGGCCCAGAAGTAGGGCAGACCATATCCGGCGCGTGCGCCAGCCACGGCGAGCCATCGGGCGGCATCGAGCGAGAAGAACCAGACGCCGCGGCCGCCGTCGGGGCCTATGACATACGTGCGGACGTTTGTTTCGGGAAAATGCGGGAGGCCCCTCAGATTGTGAATCTCGAAGGGAATCAGGCCAACCCATGCAGCGTTCGCGAACGTGTCCAGTTCCAAACCCGCCGGCAGCAACGGGCGCACGGCATCGGGTGGAAAAGGCCAATGCAGAAACGTGAGCTGGCGCCAGGTCTGAAGCATGGCCACGCGCTCGAGCGCGAGCGGAGGCCAGGGCGTGATCGGGTCAGACGGGCTCGCCGTAACCGCCTCCGCCAGGCGATTCGATGCGCAGCACGTCGCCGGCGCGCACTTCGAAGCGAGCCTTGCCGGGAATCGACGTGGTGCTCTTCTTCCGCACCAGTAGATTTTTTCCGGGCTTGCCGGAAGCGCCGCCGAACAGGCCGTAGGGTCCGCGCGAACGGCGGTCGGCGAGAATCGTCACCTGGGCGGGCGTCAGAAATTCGAACTCGCGGACGATGCCGTCGCCGCCGCGATGCTTGCCCTTGCCGCCCGAGCCGGAACGAATGCGGTAGCCGCGGATGCGCAGCGGATACTGGTGCTCGAACGCCTCCACCGGCGTGTTCCAACTGTTGGTCATGTGCGTGTGCGTCGCGCTGGGGCCATCGCGAAATCGCGGATGCGCCCATGCCGCCGGCGATGGTTTCGTAATAGGCGAATGCTCGGCCGCGCGCGGATCCCAGCCGCCGAAGCTCAGATTGTTCATGGTGCCGGAACTGGCGGCGGGGATCCGTTCGGGCGCGGCTTGGGCCAGCGCGCCCAGAACCACGTCGGTGATGCGCTGCGATGTTTCCACGTTTCCCGCGGCCATGGCGGCGGGCAGGCCGGCGTTGACCACCGATGCCGCTCGGCGCGATCACTTCGAATGGGCGCAGCACTCCGGCGGTGTAGGGAATATCCTCGCGGCACCAGGCAGCGGAAGACGTACATCGTCGGCCGAGATCGCAACGGCATAGTTGGCGTTGACCGGGCCTTCCACCTGCGGATCGGAGCCCGTGAAGTCGACGGTGGCGCGGTCGCCGTGGATCGTGACCGTGACGCGCGATCTGCACCGGACGATCCGTGATGCCGTCGTCGTCCAGGAAAATCCTCAAAGCGATACGTGCCCGTCCGGCAGCTTGCGAATGCGCGGCGCGCATCATGCGCTCGCTGTAATCCTTGCAGCTCGGGCATATTGCGGCGTACGCGCCGGCAAGCCGTACTTTCGAACCAGTTCCAGCAGGCGCTGCTCGCCGCGGCGGATGGCCATGCACTGCGCGAGAAGATCGCCCTCGCGCTCGTCCGGCGTGCGCACGTTGGCGAGGATCAGATCGCGAGCAGCTCGCGATCGAAGCTGCCCGCCGCGCACCAGCAGGATGGGAGGAATGCGGATGCCTTCCTGATAAATCTCGCGCGCCAGCGGCATGGAGCCCGGGCTCATGCCGCCGACGTCGGCGTGATGCGCGCGATTGGCAACGATAGAAGGCCGGCTTGCGCGTGCCAGGCACGAAAACGGCCGAGACTGCCGTGATATCGGGCAGATGCGTGCCGCCGCGAAACGGATCGTTCACAATGGCGACGTCGCCCGGTGCGAGATCGAACGCCTCCATCGCGTGCCGCACCGACAGCGGCATCGCGCCCGAGATGCACCGGCATGTGATCGCCCATCGCGACGGTCTCGCCCTCGGCGTCGTAAACGGCGCAGGAATAATCGCGGCGCTCTTTGATATTCGCGGAGTACGACGTTTTGCGCAGGACCGCGCCCATTTCCTCGGCGATCGAGACCAGCAGGTGGCGGAACAGCTCCAGTTCGATGGGATCGCGCTTCATTGCTTGCAGGCTCCGACGTTCACTAGGAAACTGGCCACGCGATGCCATCCGCTGCCCTGCGATTTTTCTACCGCGTAGCTGTGCGTCGCCGCGTCAGGATGCAGGCGCCAGGCCGCTGGACCACGGTCGGCTTTCACCGGAAAACGAATCGGGCTTTCGGTGGCTTGACGCAGCGCCCAGCTCTCGCCGCCGGTTCGGGTCTCGTACAGTTCATGCTTGCCGTTGTCGAGTGTCGCGTCGACCAGCAGCGTTCCGTTCTCGCGCGACTCGAACCAGAAACGCTCGATCGAAGCGACGCGGCTTTCTTCGAACAGCGGGTGCTGGCGCCAGGTCTTACCGCCGTCGGTGGTCAGCAGAAGGAATGGATCGCGCGGAGCGCCCTGCAGGTTGGCGCCGGAGATCCAGCCGGTTTGAAAATCGACGAATTGGATTTGATCCAGCCCCGAGGCGCGCATCCGGGCCAGCGGTTCGGTCCAGTTTTGGCCCGCATCTTCGGTGGCGAGAAGGATAGAGAACAGCGTGTTGGTGGGCGTGTGCAGATTGCCGGTGAGGAACAGCCGGTCGCCGACCGCTTCGACGCTGCTGAGCTCCAGATAAACCGGGCAGGGATCTCCTTCCGGGCAGGTGATGCCGGTGGCGATCATGTCGCCTTCGGTGCATTCGAACGGGATATGCATGGGTTGACCAGTGTTGGCGATGGGAGTTTGCGCGCCGCAACAAAGCGACACGGCCAGCGCGAACGTGGCGGGGCGAAGCACAGATTTATGGTACCGGATCGACTTTGCACGCATCTTATCTGATCATGGTTGAACTGAGTCAACGCTTGCAGGATGTCGTCGAAGGGGCGCGTCGGGAGTTCGAAGGCTATTCGGATGCAACCGCCGCTAATCCTATTCAATCCGGGGGCTGGTCTCGTAAGCAGGTGCTCGGCCATCTGATCGATTCGGCCTCAAACAATCATCAGAGATTTGTTCGGGCCTTGCTCCAGGATGAGCTGACCTGGCCGGATTACGATCAGCCGGGCTGCGTGCGGGTCGAGCGCTATCAGGAGGCGCAATGGGGGGATCTGGTGGAGCTTTGGACCAGCTATAACCGATTCCTCGCGCATGTGCTGGCGGGCATTCCCGAATCCAAACTCAAGACGGTTTGCCGCATCGGCAAAGACGATCCCGTAACACTAGAGGAATTGGCGATCGATTATTTGCGGCACATGCAACATCATCTCGAGCAGATCAGTTCGTCCGGCAGCTAAGAAGCTCGCCGCGAGCGCGGCTTTGGCTTAGCCGTAGAGCGCCGGACGCGCGGAGCGCTCTCCATTGCGGCGCGCAAGATCCGGTTAATGCGCGTCTGATAGCCTCTACCGTTAGCCCGCAGCCAATCCAGCACGTCGCTATCGAGACGTATCGTGAGTTGCTTCTTAATTGGCGGCCATGCCACCTTTGCTTTCTCAAAGAATTCGTCGCCAAGCGGAGGAATGTCTGAGTAATCAATATTGGAGTCCCTCATTCGATCCAGGCGCGCCAAGTCGCTTTTTGTAGATCTCTTGTTCACGTCGATTTGCCTTTCTCATCGAAATGATGCGCGCCGCGTCTCCACGTGGGGCGTGCGCTATCACAACAACCCGCCCGGCAAGTAAACCAAGCGTGATCAACCGGTCCTCGCCGTAGTCGAAGCGCTCGTCGGCGAACGTAACGCACGGTCCGGAGAAAACGGCCTCGGCGTCCGCGAAGTCCAGAACGTGCTTCGCGAAATTGATTCGGTTCTTGACTTCGTCCCATTCATACATCATTAGTGTAGCTCTTTTTGTAGTTACACTCAAGAACTGTGTGCGGCGCGGCTCGCAAAATAGGAAGACCACTCAGATCGGGAACTCGATACCTTGCGCCAGCGGCAACTCGTCGGACCAGTTCACTGTCACGGTTTGGCGGCGCATGTAGCCCTTCCATGCATCGCTGCCGGATTCGCGGCCGCCGCCGGTGTCTTTCTCGCCGCCGAAAGCTCCGCCGATTTCAGCACCGCTGGTCCCGATGTTGATGTTGGCGATTCCGCAATCGCTGCCAAGCGGGCTCAGGAACATCTGCGCTGAGATGAGGTTAGTGGTGAACAGGGCCGAGGAGAGGCCTTGCGGCACGTCGTTGTGCCACGCCAGGGCCTGTTCCAGCGTGTCGAATTCGATCAGGTAGAGAATGGGCGCGAAGACTTCTTCCTTGAGGATCGGCATGCGCGGGTGGGCTTTCACCAGAGCGGGCCGGACGAAGCAGCCGCCCAGATCGTCGCCTCCATACAGGATCTCGCCGCCTTGGGCGCGGATGCGAACCAGCGCTGCCTGCATGGCTTCCACCGCGGCGCGATCGATCAGCGGACCCATCAGCGTCGATTCATCCAGCGGGTTGCCAATGCGAATCTGCGCGTAGGCCGACTTCAGGCGCGCGGTCAAATCCGCTGCAATTCCGCGCTGTAGGAACAAGCGGCGGATGCTGGTGCAACGTTGGCCGGCGGTCCCGGCTGCGCCGAACACAACCGCGCGCGCGGCCAGATCGAGATTGGCGTCATTCATTACGATGACGCCGTTGTTGCCTCCCAGTTCGAGCAGCGTGCGGCCCAGCCGGCGCGCGACCGTCTCGCCAACGATTCTTCCCATGCGGCAGGAGCCGGTGGCGCTCACCAGCGGAATCCTGCGGTCCTCAATCAGGCGCTGGCCGATAGCCGAATCCTCGCCGATGATCAGGCTGAAGACGCCGCGCCAGCCGTGGCGCTCCAGCACCCGATCGCAGATGTTCTGCACCGCGATGGCGGTTAGCGGAGTTTTGAGCGACGGCTTCCAAATCACGCAGTCGCCGCAGACGGCCGCGATGAAGGCGTTCCAGGACCACACGGCGACCGGGAAAATTGAAGGCCGAGATCACGCCTACCAGTCCGAGCGGATGCCATTGCTCGAGCATGCGGTGGCGCGGGCGTTCGCTCGGCATGGTGAGGCCGTAAAGCTGGCGCGAAAGTCCAGTGGCGAAATCGGCGATGTCGATCATCTCCTGCACTTCGCCTTTGCCTTCGGCCAGGATCTTGCCCATTTCAAGCGTGACCAGCGCGCCGAGATCGTCCTTGGCGCGCCGCAGCTCATCGCCGATCTCGCGGACGATTTGGCCGCGCTTGGGGGCCGGCAGCATGCGCCAGCGTTCGAAGACCTCGGTAGCCTGCTTAATAACGGTTTCATATTCGCGGGCTGAGGCGAGTCGCACGCGCGCCAGCTCCGTACCATCCGCTGGATTCACGGACGCGATGCTGGACGCGCCTTCGCACGGCAGCCAAGCCTGGGCGCATGCGCCGGAATTCTCCGCGAGTATTCCAAGTTTGTCCAACACCGCGTCACCAGTTACTGTGCCAGCCATCGGAAGCCCTCCGGTCCAGTTGCAAAGTTACGCCCGGCTTTTTTTACAGCGGCGTGAATGCGCGCCGTCACTTCGGCCTGAAAGCCGGGGTCGAGCCAGGCCGAGAATTCCTTGCGCTCGCTGATAGCGAAGGCCGCCTCGCGCGTGGTTGCACCATGCGGCTTGACTGCGCGGACATGCAGTGGGTCGCCGATTATATCTTGATCCGTCGCCTCCAGAGCCAGCGCGGCCAGCTCATCCGGATCGCAGGGCAGGATGGGCGCGAGCGTCGCAAACGTCGTGATGCCGGCCGCACGCAAACGCCGAATCGCGTCCAGGCGCGCGCCCATATCCGCGCAATGCGGTTCATAGAGCCGCCGAACGTCTTCCCGATTAGTTGTGATGGAAAAGCTCACGCGCAACGAAGTGTACGCCGCCAGCTTCACCAACTGCGCGAGATCGCGAAGAATCAGAGGACCGCGCGTTTGAATCACAAACACGCGCGGCGGCCGGCTGAGAATCGCGTCCAGAAGGCGCGGCATTAGCTGAACGCTTTCTTCCGCAGGCTGATAGGGATCCACCAACGGCGAGCAATAAATGATTTCATTTCCCCGCAGTTGCTTCCGCAACAAATCGGGCGCGTTTGTTTTTATCGTAGTGAACTGACCCCAGCGCCGCCAATCTTCCGGCTTAAGCCCGCCGTAAATTCGCATAGTCGGAACATAGCAATAGCTACAGCCAAACGTGCAGTTCCGCGCGGGCGTCAAGGAGTGTGTGAATCCGGCCTCAGCGATGAAGCCGGTGGTCGGGGAGAGGATACTAGTCGACTCAGTCTCGAGTACCTGAAAGGGCATCGATGCTCTTATTGTCGCATTGCGAATCCGGGGCAACTCGACGCTACGCGGCGGACGAGACCTGGACGCTGAGCTTGCGCCGCAGCACATCGAGCGCCGTATTGGTGCAGAACATTCGGATGCGCTCGCGATCGCCTGGAAGTTGGACGCGGCGAACTTCCGTGCCGTCGGGCGAGGCGAGTGCGACGAAGACCAGTCCGACATTGGCGCCGTCGGGTCCGGCGTATCCCGTGATGGCGAGCGCGTAGTCGGATCCGGTTCGCGACTTCGCACCCTCAGCCATCGCCTTCGCGACAGGTTCGCTGACGGCGCTGTTCTGTTCGAGCAGGTCAGCACGCACACCGAGCAATCTGGTTTTCATTTCATCCGAGTAGGTTAGGAATCCACCCAGGTAATAATCGGATGCGGAAGGCACGGCGGTGATGCGTCCGCCCAGCAGGCCACCGGTCATGCTCTCGGCGACGCTCAAGGTGGCTTGTCGCGCGCGCAGCAAATCGCCGACGACTTTTTCGAGCGAATCCCCGTTGCGCGAGTAGACTCGATCGCCGAGCAGCGCATCGATCCTGCGGAATGCTTCCTCAACCACGGCTTCGGCTTCTTCAGCGTTCGGCGAACGGGCGCGCAGGTGGACGTGAATCTCGCCCGAGACCGCGAGAATCGTGGTGGCGAGCGTGGGATAGCTTTTGTAGACCGGCGAGATCAGCTGATCCAAATCCGATTCCGGAATGCCGACGCAGCGCAGCTGCCGCGTGCGAATGGCCTGTGCCGGAAGCATTTTTCCGAGCCTCGGCAAACACTCGCGCTCGAACATCGACTTCAGTTCGTAGGGCGGGCCGGGGAGCAACATCAGCGCAACGCCGTTGTGTTCGATCCATTGGCCGGGCGCGGTGCCGCGATCGTTGGTCAGCACCTCGGCGCCGCTGACCAGATAAGCCTGGCGGCGATTGATCTCCACCATTTTTCGGCCAAAGCGCCGGAAGCGTTCTTCAATTTGATCGCAGATGGGTTGGCTGAATTCGAGCGTACGTCCAAGCGCGGAAGCAACGGCGTCGCGCGTGAGGTCGTCTTCCGTAGGCCCGAGGCCGCCGGTCAGAACGATGATCTGCGACCGCGCCATCGCGCCGAGAATGGAATCGACCAGCCGCTCGCGCTCGTCCCCGACCACAGTTTTGCGCACCACTTCCACGCCCAGCGCGTTGAGCTGATCCGTCAGATAAAGCGAATTCGTGTCCAGCCGCTGCGGCGTCAGCAGTTCTGAGCCGATGGCAATGATTTCGGCATCCGGCATCAGGGAAGAGGGCGGCCGGCGATTCCGGCATCGACGCGGAACAGCGCGTTGTTGGTGGTGACGAGCAGAGCGCGCGACGGCGTGAACGCCAGACCGACGATGGCGGGTCCGGAAAGAAATAGCTCAGGCTGGGCTTTTTGATCGAAGCGCACTACGCCGCGGCGTCCCCCCAGCGAACCCGCAACGTACAGACGCCCCTCGGCGTCGAACGCGACCCCTTGCGGACGGCCCAAACCGCGATAATAGGTCTCCACTTCGCCGTGCGACGAAACCCGAAAAACAGAATCGAAGCTGGATGTTGTGGGGCCGGTGACATACAAGTAGCCGTCGTTGCCGAACGCCAGGTGATACGCGGCGATAGAAGGCTCCAACGTGGCGAAAACGTAAATCTGGCGCGACCGGCTGATCTTGAAAAGGGTGCCGCTGCGGTCGCCCACGTACAGGTTCTCTTCGGCGTCGAAGGCGAGTCCCGTGGCGATGCCCATGCCTTCCACATAGACAGAAGCGTTTCCGCCCGGCGTCACTTGATAGACGATGCCCTCGTGGCGGCTCGAAATGTACAGCGTGCCGCTCTTGTCGAACGCCAAACCGGTGGCGTTCATCACATCGGTGACGAAAGGCTTGGTGTTGTAATTCAGATCGATTTTGTACACCGAGACCGGCGTCTTCTGCCCGCGCGAGCCGCTGAACGTGACGTAAATGTTGCCGGCGCGATCGACCGCGGGATTGCCGACCGGATAGAGATTCTCCGCCACCTGGATGCCGATGCCGCAATTCCACACGCGGCTGGATTGCTTGCCGGCTTCGACGATCAGCTCGCCGGCGGAGGCGCCTTCGGGCACGCGCACGATGACATAAGAGTCTGAGCCGATGACAATCGGCGCTTCCACATCGCCGATGCGGACGTGCGGGCGCTCGGTGCGCGCCAGGCCTGCGCCGCGAATTTGAAGCTCGCCCCCAGGGATGGCGGCCTCGGGCGTGACGTTCGTGATCTGAGGGCGTCCGTTAGTATCTTTCTTGGATGCCATATTAAATGAGTTGCAAGCGACCTAATATGAATATAGCAAGCGCGCCGTAAAGGCCCGACATCACGTCGTCGGCGACGATGCCCCAACCTCCGGGCAGCCGTTCGAACTGGCGCGCGGGCGGAGGTTTCCAAATATCAAAGATGCGGAACAAGGCGAAAGCGAGCAGCCAGCTTTTCCAATTGAACGCCGGCGCCGCGGCCAGCGTGATCCATTGGCCGATCACTTCGTCCACCACAACCAGTCCTGGATCTTCGATGCCCTCGCGCTTGGCGACTACGTCCGCGGCCCAGATGCCGGGAAATAGCAGGATCGCCGCCATCAGTAAAAAAGTGAGCCGGCCTGATCCGTACACGTAGTGCAATGGAATGGCGATGGCGAGCGCCCCTAGCGAGCCTGCGGTGCCGGGGGCGACGGGCGACAAGCCGCAACCGAACCAGGTGGCTAGCAACCAGGGCAAATCCCAACGCCGGCGCGCGGGTGGGCTAGCCTTCATCGCGGCCGTTATTTTCTTCTTCGGAATCGGTGGGCTGGATGGGCGTAGAGATAACGTATTTTTCGCTAGCCCAGTTGCCGAGATCGATGATCTTGCAGCGCTCGCTGCAGAAAGGAAAGAATCGGTCTTCCTCGGCGACGTTCTTCTTGCAGATCGGGCACTTCATCGGGTCGCAGCGAGGATTGGAAACAGCTCCCTCGGCAGTGGCGCCGCAGATTCCGGCGAATATGCGAGGCGGCCGACCAGATCGTAATCGTGCGCCTCGGTGATGCGCATGCGTCGGATCTCGCCCGCCGCGGGAGTCGCGCCGTCAAAATCGTTGATGTAGCACACGCCGTCGATTTCGGGCGCTTGCGTGGACATGCGTGCCTGCCAAAGCAGGTCCGTTTCTGGCGATGGCCCGTCCACGAGCACGTCCACTTCCTGGCCGACGAGAGCGCGGTTCCGCGCGTGCGCGATGCGGCGCTGCACGGCCATCAGCTTGCGCTTGCGGTTGTAAATGGTGCGTGCGTCCACTTTTTGATCCAGTTGGAAACTGGCGCTGGTGTCTTCGTCGGAATAGGAGAAGACGCCCAGACGGTCGAGTTGCGCAGCCTTGACGAAATCGCACAGCAACTCGAAATCCGCTTCCGACTCGCCTGGAAATCCAACGATCATGCTGGTTCGGATCGCGACGCCGGGGATGGTGGCGCGAATGCGTTCCAGCAGCTTCAGGAAATAATCGCCATGCGAGCCGCGCTTCATGCGTTTGAGCACCGCGCCACTCGCGTGCTGAAGCGGCATGTCGATGTATTTCACCAGCGCCCCGTGCTCGGCGATGGTGTCCAGCAGCTTTTGCGTTATCCGGTTCGGATAGCAATAGAGGAACCGGATCCATTTTTCGAGCGGCGTCTCGATTTGCGCCAGGCGCGCCATAAGCTGCGCCAGCCCATCCTTGATGCCGAGATCTTCGCCGTACGACGTGGTGTCCTGGCCGATCAGGTTGATCTCGCGGACACCCTGCGCGAACAGGCGCGAGGCTTCGACGATCACCGATTCGAAACGGCGGCTGCGAAATTTGCCGCGATATTGCGGGATCACGCAAAACGAGCAGGGATGGTCGCAACCTTCGGCGATTTTGATGTAGGCGTAGTGACGCGGCGGTGGAGAGAACGCGCGGCGTCAGGTCGTGATAGAGATACGGCTCGAACGGATTGGCGGACGGATCGCGTCCTTCGCATAGCGCGACGATCGATTCCAGTTCGTTGGTTCCCACAACTGCGTCGACTTCGGGAATGTCCTTGCGGATGTCGTCGCGATAGCGCTCCACCAGGCAGCCTGCGACGATGAGCCGCTGCGCGCGGCCCGGATCTTCTTGTACTCGGCCATCTCCAGAATCGTGTCGACCGATTCCTTTTTGGCCGGATCGATGAAGCTGCAGGTGTTGACCACCAGCACGTCGGCGTCTGTCGGGATCGCGGCGTCAGCTCATGGCCGCGCTCCACCAATTGGCCCATCATGACCTCGGTGTCCACGAGGTTTTTCGGGCAGCCGAGACTTACAAAGCCAATTTTCAAGGTGGTTGATCCGAAGGAGACTTCAATCTCAGGATAGCAGAGGGACCCGCGTTACTTGAGCTTGTAAAGCTTCCGAGCGTTGTCGCGCAGCACCATGCGCGCCAGTTCCAATGCGCGCTCGCGCGTGATTTCGCCGTCGTGCATCATTTCGGTGAGCGCCAGGCCGAGCGCCTGGCGGCCGGTGGTGCTGGCCACCCATCCCGCCTCTTCCCAGCCCATTTCTTCCGAAAACGGATAGGCGTCGGTGGCGAACAGAACTTTTTCCGGCGCGTATTCCAGCCACTCGCGGATCACATGCGAGACTGCGCGCGGGTAGTTCATGAAGGTCTGCTCGGAGAAATCGGCGTAGGCGTTCGGTTTCGAAAGCAGCGGCGTCACTTGGTGCGTGAACGGCCATCCGCCGTGCAACATCGCGAAATTGACCGAGCGCAGCTTGGGATCGTCGAAGAGCGACTCAAGCAGTATCGGGTTTGCTCCCGCGACGTCGAAGTATCCGCCCGCGCCGGCGGCGGCATGAATATGGACAGCCAGGCCGAGCCGACCAGCTTCGGTCGCGATGTAACGAAACAGAAAATCCTGCAGCCTGCGGTAGTCTGCATCAGATGCAGGCAAGGCATGCGCGCCGGAATAAATCCGTGCGGCCTCCGAGCGAGGCACGTCCGCGAATTGCAGCGGGCGAAGATAAGCGGCTTCGAATTTGACCGCGACCGCGCCGCCGCGCTTGTGACGCTCGAGCGTCGGGGTAACGACTTTTTGCAAATACAGATCGAGCGTGGCCGGTGGCGCCGAAAGGCCGCACTCCTTGAGATAGCGCTTCAGCAGCCGCTCCTCGTCGGCGAAGAAGGTCTTGCGGTCGGAATTCTTAGACGCGAGGCTGGCGTTGTTGAGCGGGTACATCAGAGCGTCTTCGAAAGGCACCCAGAGAAATCGCGGCGCGGCGAGCCCCGGTCCCATCGCGACGCGGTTGGCGAGCATGGTTTCGATGCCGAGCTGATCGAGCACCCAGTCGGCGTAGCCCTCGCGCTTCTCTTCGAGCAACTGCTGCTTGCGCGCGCTGACACCATCCGAACTGCCGAACAGTGCGCGATCCGCCTCGGCAACGAGCGGTGAGCCGGCTCGCGTGCGCAGCGGTTCCGTGTACGGCTCCATCGAGTCCACCGGCAGCGCATCGAAGTCGGTATCTTTATCGGCGCCGAGAGTGGGTCGAACCGGGTGAGCGTGGTTATCGATGGCTTTGATCTGCGCGATGCCGGATGCGAGCTGCGAATCGATAGGAAGCTGGCCTAGCGCGAATCCGCAGCCCGCCAGCAGCAGGATGAACGCTCGTCTCATTGCTCTTCGAATCCCAGGTGCCAACCCAGTTTCTCGGAATCAACCCAAACGACCTTGTGGCCGAACCACTGCGACGGATGCACGTCCACGATGTCATTCAAACCCAGCAAGTAGGCGCAGGGAGCCTCGCCGAATCGGTCAAGGCGTGCTCGCAACCAGGATTGCGGCGAAAGCGGCGCGGCGAGCACGACCGGCGTTCCACGGAACCAAGCCAGCTTGGCGCCGAACTCTCGATCATCTTGGCGTTCGGGAGCGGACAAAGCGTAGGCACGTTGGAACTCTTTTATGGCCCTGTCGAGATCGTTGACCGCGAGCACAACCTTGGTGATACCGATCCATTCCGTCGTAGTCGGCTTTCCGCTGGGGTATGCGCGACGCTCGCGCGGCGTGAAATCGTGAATCAGGAAAGGAAAAAACGTGCCGTTGCCCGGACCGATCTGCGCGGTTTCCCAATCCAGCTGCACACCGTCGGGCCGTTTACGTCCATTCTTCCGAGGCTCGCTCGCGGAGATGCCGGCTTTTCGCAGACGCTCCACTTGGGCCGAAAGATTCGCGGGACGAACGGCCCAGGCGGTGGGACCCGCATCGCCTTCGAGCGACTTGCGCCATTCATGCGCGGCCACGGCCTTAGGATCCGCACTCGGCTGGATCGCGATCAGTTCCAGATACGAACCATCCGGAAAGCTGGTGAGCGCCATTTCGGTGGCGTGATTGGAGTGCGGTCCGCCATATTCCGATTTGAGGCCTGCGGCTTCGAGCGCTTTCTGCATCGCGCGCAGGTCGCGGCCGGCCACGGTCACATGATCCACCCTCAGCTCTTGCGCGCCCAAGACACCCGCCAATGCCATCCACAGGAGAAAACGCACAGCAGCTATTATCGCGCGCGCAATGCCACTGCGGTGGCGTCGTCGTGCCGGTCACCCGCCACCGCGTCGATAACCCGGTCAACCAGCACCGCCGCGCTCTGGCCACGAGCTTTCGCGATAAGCTCCAGTAGACCGTCTTCGCCAAATTCAACGCCGCGGTCGATGCCCGCTTCGGTGACGCCATCGCTGAACAGCACCAGCGTATCGCCGGGATGAAGATCCACCGTACACGTTTCGGTGGTCCACTGTTTGAACACACCGATCACCGTAGCCGTAGGCATGAGCCGCTCGATGGACCCATCAGCGCGCACCAGCATCGGGGGCAGGTGGCCGCAATTGGCGTAGCAAAGACGCCGCGCCCGGTCGTCGTAATGCCCGAAGAACAAGGTCGCAAAATGCTCAGGCGGCGTGGACTCGTAGAACAACGTGTTTACCGTCCGTAACGCATCCGCCGGATGCCGCAGCGCTTCCCGCGGCTGGCTGCGAAAGGAAGCTTGCAGATTAGCCATCAGCAGCGCGGCCGCGACTCCTTTGCCGGAGACGTCGGCCAGCACGAAGCCCAGACCGTCCTCACCGGTGTCGAAGAAGTCGTAGTAGTCGCCGCTGACTTCATGCGCCGCCAGGCACTGACCGGCAAAATCCAGCGTGGCCAATCGCCGGCTTTCGTGCGGGAACAGCTTTTGCTGGACATGCCGGGCGATCTCCATCTCGGACTTGATGCTGCGCTGTGCCTCCAAGCGCTCGGCGGCCTCCGCGGTTTGTTTCCGAACGGTCTCCAGCAGCCGCGCGTTGTCCCAGGGCTTCTGCACGAAATCGCAAGCGCCCCGCCGCATGGCTTCCACCGCCAGATCCACGCTGCCCCATGCAGTCATCACCACCACCGGCGCGGCGTTGTGCTGCGCCTGAAGACTGGACAAAAGATCCAAGCCCTCGGCGCCGGAAGTGGTGTCGCGCGCGTAGTTGAGATCCATCAGGATCAAGTCAAATGTCTCGCGCTGGGCAGCGCGCAGCAGCGCTTGCGGAGAATCCACCAGCACGCTTTGATGCCCGGCGCCCTTCAACAACAGGCGCAGCGCTTCCAGCACATCGGCCTGATCGTCGCCCACCAGGATTCGTAACATGCCGCTTTGGTTTGATGCGGCTCGAACTTCGCTGGTCACAACAGTCATGGTCGCTCGCTCGGCATGGATCGGGCAAGCAAGCAGCCAATCTAAACGATTGAAACCTGGACGCGAGGCTGGCGCAGTGATGGCGCGCAGTGTCCGCAAATGGGATCAACTTGGTCGCTTTGAGCTAACCGGCGGCTTCGCTGGCGCGCTCAAGCGCCTTGGTCATTTCCACAAAATGGCAGGGCAGTTTGGTGACGATGCCGGGCGTGAAGGGCGCCGTCCCGGTCTCGCGATAGCCGAGCCGCGCGTAAAAACCGGGCAGTTCTTCACGGACATTCACGATTCGGAGGTCGACATGGCGGCAACCGGCCTCGCGGCAATGTTGCTCGGCCGCCTCCATCAGTCGCGAACCAATGCCCGATCGCTGCCGCTCAGGATTCACGGACAACAGTCCGATATAAGCTTGCTCGCCCTTGAGTTCGACGTAGACGCAACCGGCCAGACCGGCGTCGTCATCGAGGAGGATGAATTGGCCCTTCTGAGCCAACTCGCGGACGCCCTCCAAATTGATTCGATCGCCCACAATGAAAAAGCGTTCCATCTTGAAGGCCGCGTTGATCAGCGCTGTAACGGCTTCGAGATCCGTTGGCGCCGCGATGCGAAAGCCCACTATTCGAGTTCCGCCAATTTGTCGTCCAGATGTTTCAGCGCGGCTTTCAGCGTTTCCTGATATTTCGGATTGCGGGCTTGCTCGATATCGTTCAGGATGCGGGTGCGCGACAACAGCAAACTATCTCGCTGCCGCTTTCGTTCGACCAGGGCCGCGTCGATGGCGGCGGCGCGTGCAGCGCTCTTCCGCTCTTCGGCCGCCTCAATCTGGGATTCGATGGACTTGCTTTCCCAACCACGCGCCATACCTCTAGTGTGCCACTTGCAACCCTGTGCGCGGGGAATCAGGCCCGGCTGCGCTTTCGGGCCGACGGCGCTGTCCCGCCTGACGAAAACAAAAACTCTTCAATCTCATCGATTCGTCCGTCCGCGTCGTGGTAGCCGATGTCGATCAGCGCGTTGGTGTAGCGCGGCGTGAACAGGAGGTAGCTCATCAGATCGGCGCACGACTCGGCGTCGCGTCCCAGGCCGCTCATGAAATACGAAAGCAGGTACGGCATGTCCTTCTGATGTTGCGCGGCGAGCTTCGAAAGGTCGACCGAAGGAGTAATGATCAAGGCTCGGAGGGCGCGCATCTTTTCCGGCCCGTCCTTGCCGGCCGAGCCGATCCGGCCCATGCGGATCAGTTCGTTCAAGCGTTCCAGATGTTCGACGTCGGCCGCCAAGTGATCCAGGAACATGACGTTCAGCAAGACTCCCAGAACTTGCGCCAGCGAAGGGTTTCTCGCGTCTGCCTGCGACTCGTGTTGATGCTCGGTGTTTTCGCCGCGAACGCCGATGGCCAGGATTCGGTCGGCGCCTAAACGGATCACGGGACTGAGCGGCTGCTGCAGGCGAATGCATCCATCGCCGAAGAACGCGGTTTCCCGTCCAACTTCCAGGCGCACCGCGGGAAACACTAGCGGAATGGCGGCCGAGGCGCACAGATGCTCCACCGTGATCTTGGTCGCCACCGTCACACGACGAACCCGGTTCCAGATAGGATGTCCCTTCTTGCCCTGGATGAACAGGTAGCTCTTGCCGGAGTTGTAATTGGTGGCGGAAATGGCGAACGCGTACAGGTGCCCGCGGCTGATATTGGTCTGGATGCGGTCGCACTTCACGTGTTTGCTGAGGAAATGCCGCAGCGGCGTCGCGTCCAGCAGCGACTGCGCGTTGCCTCCACCCAGGACGCCACCAAAGGACAGGTCCATGATCCAGGTGATCGAATTGCGCGCCTGCGACATCGCGTCGGTGCGAAAGACGTCGGACGGTTGGATGCCGGACCACAGTTGGGTCAGCACCTGGGTCGCGGTCGAAAAATCGTCGCTGCCGATCGCCAGCGCCGCGCCATTGATGGCTCCGGCCGAAGCGCCTCCGATGATGGGAAACGGATTGCCTTTGCCCCGCACGCGCTCCAACTCGCCAATGCGTTTCAACACACCGGCCTGGTAGGCGCCGCGCGCGCCTCCGCCGGTCATTACCAGGCCGAGCGGGTCTTCCATTCTTACTGTTCTCGATTCAAAGATTACTCAGGCGCGCGTGTTGATCGGGGCGGGATGCGCTGCTTCGAAGGCCGCTATCGCGGGCGCCTGCTGCAAGATGAAGCCGAGCTCGTCGATGCCTTCCAGCAGGCAGTGCTTGGCGAAACTGTCGACTGGGAACTCCACCGCGCGGCCGCTAGGCAGGGTCAGCGTTTGGGTCGCCAGGTCTACTTTGACGATTGCGTCCGGATGCGCGAATAGCTCCGCATGCACATCGCGCGGCACAACGATCGGCAACAGCGCGTTCTTGAGCGAATTCTGGCGGAAGATGTCGGCAAACGAAGTGCTGATCACGGCGCGAAAACCGTACTGCGTCAGAGCCCAGGGTGCGTGCTCGCGC
>CAVXJU010000104.1:0-35598 GCA_963761935.1 Terriglobia bacterium
AATCCCACCCTCACCGCCAGCCTGTTATTGTGTCCGACCCGGAGACATGGGTAACAGAACGTACCTAAGACATAGGTAACACTTTTGGCCCGAAGGGGATGTTGGACTCTGCGCCAACAGCGGGGGCAAACCCCGATCCCAGACTGATCGATTCGGACTGCCCTGCAGAACGCCGATGAGTTTCTGTTCGCTGAACGTGGAGCAATCTTCGCGCATGGACTGCCAAGCTCCACTAGATCGAAGATCATCACGTGCCGGCAGATGTATCATGGACTCATGCCGTGGCCGGAACGCATCGTCGTCGATCCCGAGATCCTGGCTGGCAAGCCTCTAATCCGTGGGACTCGTGTAGCCGTCGAACTCGTCCTTGAGCTGTTGGCGGCTGGCCAATCCGAGAGCGAGATTCTGGCCAACTATCCTGGCCTTACCCGAGAGGACATCCTCGCGTGCCTCTCCTACGCAAGCTATCTCGCGCACGAGTACAAGGCCTACCCGACCCGGCCTGAAAGAGAATTCTGGCGGACGAAAACTTCCCTCGGCCAATCGTCGAGAGTCTGCGCGAACAGGATCACGACGTTCTCTGGGCGCGGACAGATTGTCCATGTCTCAAAGATCGCGCTCTGATCGAACGCGCCGAAGGGGATGGCAGGGTCGTATTGACTCTCGATAAGGACTTCTGGCAGGTTGCCCTTCAGCGGCCGATTCCACTCAAACATTGTGGGGTGATTCTGTTTCGTCTCTTTCGGCGATTCCCGAGAACTTGGAACCTCTTGTCGATTTAGCCCTTCACTCCGAGCATCCGTGGATCGGGCACGTCAGCATTGTCACCGAAGACGCCATTGAGATGATTCCCACCGGAGCATCGCAGTCCTAAAATCGCGTTTTATCCGTCATCTCTAGGGGCTGCCAAGTGCAAAACCGTCTGGAACCGGAAAGTGCGAAAGTAAGTCGAATTTGAGCAGGCCATTTAGAATCAGCATTTCGTTGGCTCTCTCTGCTGTGAAATTGCCTTTGCTTCACTTGGGGAGTCCAATTCCCCTCGTGCGGACCCGAAACGATCCGACCCCCGATCCCGGACTTGGCTAGGAAATAGCGCCACTTACGAGATTTCGCGGCGTCCGCCTGAAGTGTCTGCTACTCTGGTTGATGGATGCAACATACCGGTCGCGCGTTCCGCAAGCGCCCCCTAAGTTCTGATCGCACCTGCACGGGGTGAACTTGAAACGTGTGCAGTTTTGAAAAGGAGGCTTAATTGGCTGGACGTGGTCCACAAACATTCAAGAAGCGTCAGAAGGAACAGCAGCGTAAGGAGCGCCAGGAAGCCAAGATTCAGAAACGGCTCCAGCGCCGGTCGGAGAGCGAAAATCGCGCAGGCTCCGGACCCGAGATGGGCGAACCTGTTGAGCCGATTGTCCGGAATTAACGCATCTGGTAATTAATTCCGTTCCCGCTCGCGTCCGCCGCGGTGGCGCGCAAAGTTTTTCCTTGCGCACTTGGTCGATGTCGTGCAAGCATTGAAGTGTAGTCGCAGTCCGCTGATTTTTGGCTCTTTCGTTTCGTGCGGTTTAACCGCCCTCGTTCGATCCTGCCCCGATTCACTCTGCAGCTCAAAAGGAAAATTCAATGAAAAATATTTTTGTAGGGAATCTCAGCTTCGGCTCCACCGAAGATGGAATTCGATCTCTGTTTGAACAATACGGTGCAGTCGAACGTGTGAACCTTGTCACTGACCGGGACACGGGCCAAGCCAGGGGCTTTGGGTTCGTGGAGATGAGCAACGGTACCGAAGCAGATCGGGCCATAGCCGAGTTGAACGGCCGGGAACTCGATGGCAGGGCGCTGAACGTCAACGAAGCGCGGCCCAAACCTGAGCGCGGCTCGGGCGGCGGCGGCTACCGGTCCGGCGGCAACGGCGGCCGTTCACGCAACCGCTGGTAATAGCAACTCAGTCATAGCAAAACGGCGGCGTCCGGACGATAATCCACCGGCCGCCGCCGATGCCCCTGCGGCAGAACACGGCACTTACAGCAACCCAGGAGGTTGTTATGTTTGAAACCCAGCAGAAGTATACGGGAACAAGATACACAACCACGTTCGCCTCGCTTGCTGTCACCGCGATTGCCCCCCTAGAAGGCGGCACAAAATGACGCATTTGACGCGCATCACCGTCAAATTCACCTCGAAAGAGCTTGAGCTGCTAAGCAGCCTGGCCTCCGATCAGTTGTTCCGCAGAGAGTTTATCGATTCCAGGCTGCCCGGCTCCCAATTCGATCGAGCCGACATCAGCCTCGGAAAGCAACTCCTGGCGCGTCTGCGATCCTCGGCGGATCGAGCCATGCGAGTGGCGCCCAAGAAAAACGGGGCGCCGATTGTAAGAAGGTCAGGCGTGACTCTGGTCCGGGGAAATCACGATGCCTCTTGATCAGTTCCCACCGCGGCCTCTTCCATCCAGCACCCCGAAAAACGAAGGGGTGGGCGATCGCAAGACAACCCCGAAAGGAACCAAGATGCAATACATTCTCACCGGATTCTCTCACGACGCGGGATCTCGAGTGTTCGCGTTCGAATTGATTGGAGAAGATCGTATCCGAACGGCCTATAGCGTCCGGGCCGATCTGGCGCTGGCGGGGAAATACGGCATCCGGGTGCAGGAATTGCCGTTATTGTGCCGGAACATCCTGGAGCAGCGCGATGGAGCCGACGTGCAGCGCGCGTTCACCTACACCGAAGCCGCCATGTGCCTGCGTGCCAGCGCGCGCGCAGCTGAGGCAGCGGAACAGAAAAAGAAAACACCGCGCCGTCCGCCTAGCGAAAATGTGGGAACCGCATGGCGAGGTCCGCGCCCGTAGTTCGGATTGAAGCAAGCACCTGCCGCCGGCGAGCGCCTTCGCGCTAACATTTACCAATGACACGTCTCTATCTCCTCGCTACAGTTGTCGCCGCTTCGGCCACGCTGTTCGCCGCCGACACGCAGCCACCCAGCATCGCCAAAGTTTTCGACAGCCAGGTCCGGCAAGTGGAAAGCGAAATCGGCTCGCTCGCCGAAGCCATGCCGGCCGACCTGTACAATTTCGCTCCTACCCAAGGCGAGTTCAAAGGCGTGCGTACCTTCTCGCAGCAGATGACTCACATCGCCACCGTCATCTACGAAGTCTCCGCGGCCGCGCTGGGCGAAAAGTGTCCGGTCGAAAAGGGGCAAGCCGAGAACGGTTCTCCCAAGATCCAAGGTAAGGAAGCGGTCGTCCGCTATCTGAAGGACTCTTTCGCTTACGCGCACAAAGCCGCCAATGCGCTCACCACCGCCAACATGATGGATATGGTCCAATCGGCTTTCGGCAATCAGAAGACGCCGCGCGTGTCGATGGTAGCCACCATCGGCTGGCATAGTTTCGATCACTACGGCCAAGCTGTCGAATACGCGCGCATGAACAAAATCATCCCGCCTGCCAGCCGCTAGACGTCCGCGATGCCCTCGCTTCCCGAGCACAAGTACGAGGTCCGTACTACCTGGACCGGCAATACCGGGCAGGGAACCGCCACCTACTCGAGCTACAGCCGCGCGCACGAAATCTCTATCCTGAACAAGCCGCCCATCCTCGGGACCACCGAAGTTTCGCGCTTCCACGACGCCTCGCGCTACACGCCCGAAGAGTTGCTGGTGGCCGCTCTGTCAGCCTGCCATATGATGTGGCTGCTGCATCTGTGCGCCGACGCGAAGATCACGGTGCAGTCTTACGTGGATGACGCCCAGGGCCGAATGGCCGTCCAGGGCCAGACTGGCCAATTCGCGGAAGTGACTCTGCGGCCGGTCATGCGGATCACCGACCCCGCCCGCGTTCCGGATGCCGTGGCGCTACATGAAGAAGCGCACAAACTGTGCCACATCGCGAGATCGGTAAACTTCCCCGTGCATTGCAACCCATCGGTGATCGCCGATTGATGACCTCACGCCCAGCCAGACTGGAAGACGCCGGCGCCATCGCGCGCATTTACAACCAAGGCATCGAGGACCGCATAGCGACTTTCGAGACCCGCCCGCGCTCCGCCGACGATATTCGCGCCTGGTTCGATGGCGTGCATCCTATCCTGGTGGTCGAAGAGGGAAACGAACTGGTCGCGTTCGCCGCTACTTTTTCCTACCGGTCGCGCGAATGCTACGCGGGAATTGCCGAAACCTCGGTCTATGTCGCTCGCTCGTTCCGGCGCCGCGGAGCGGGCAGCTTCGCCCTTCTGGCCCTGATCCAGGCCGCCCAACAGGCCGGATTCTGGAAGCTGGTCTCTCGAATCTTCCCGGAGAATGTTGCCAGCCGCGGCCTGGTCCGCGAACTCGGGTTCCGCGAGGTCGGCGTCTATGAAAAGCATGGCAAGCTGGATGGCCAGTGGCGCGACGTAGTCATCGTCGAACGGCTGCTCCTCTGACGCCGTGAACCGGATCACAGAGTAGTACCCAGTTCCAACCGCCGCCGCAAATCCTAGCATTCACAGGACTACACGTTGCTTGCCTCGCAAAACACTGAAGCGCGCGCGGCATTTTTCTGCAATAATTAGGTTGGTGAGCGGAGAAAGCGCGGTAACGACGTTAATCGCCCGAGGGCGACTACGACAGGTGCGCAATCTCCTAATTCAACAAGCTTCTCTCTCCGTTGCGCTGGTGCTGGGCGGCGCGATTCTTCTGTTGATCCTCGGCACCCAGATCCTCAATTGGTACTGGCTGGCAATTCTGTTCACAGTGAGCCTCGGGATTAGCGCCTATCGCGGCCGCCACAAGATCCTGTCGCGTTACCGCGTGGCTCAGTCCATCGACGCGCACTTAGGTCTTTACGATGCGCTGTCCACCGCGTTTTATTTCAGCCAGCATTCCGAGGCCGTCCACTCGGCGCCCGACCTGATAGCTCGGCAAAGAGCGGCCGCCGAGGAGCTGGCGCGCTCGGCCGATCTTCGCCAAGGAATTCCGTTCCTAGCGCCGCGCACGTTCTACGTCAATGCAGCCTTGGCGCTGGCCGTGGCTTCCATGTTCGGCGTGCGTTACGGAATCACGCGTAGCCTGGATCTGCGGGCCTCGCTCATCCACATCGATTTCGACGCGTTCCTGGGTTCGTCCTCGCGCCAGGTTGCCGACGCCAAAAAGCGCGGCGCGATGCCGTTTGAAAAAACGCGCGAGAACGACGCCGCCGCCGAGCAGTGGGAATCGAAAACTTCGGATCTCGAACCTCAGCCCGATACTCCGCTCGACACCATAGACGACACCGAGACCAGCAACCCTGCGTCCACGGATGCATCGGCCAAGTCGCAAGCCAAGGGCAAGGAGGACACTCCTAAAGGCGACGATTTGCTCAATTCTCCCGACAAGGGACAAAACGCGCAGTCCAATAGCGACAAGCCCGGCGAGTCAAAGGATTCCCCCGACGGCCAACCGCAGCCCGGCAACCAAGACAACGCGCAGCAAAATTCAGACAAAAATTCTAACGCCGGCGACAATTCCAGCCTGGCCGACAAGATGCGCGACGCCATCTCTAATCTCATGGCCAAGCTGAAAAGCCAGCCTAAGAACACCGAGGGCAAGCAGGGCGGCTCTTCGTCGCAGCCCAACCAGCAAAGCGCGCAGAAGCAGCAAAATCAGAATCAGCAGAATAACAAGGGCAAACCGGGCGATCAGCAGTCGGAAAATAACGCCAACTCGCAGTCGCAAAGCGATCAACAGCAGAATGGCGCTCAACAGACCGCCCAGAGCCAGGGCGCGGCCAAGAATTCCGACCAAACCACCAAGGACGGCAAGAGCGGAATCGGCCGACAGGACGGCGACAAGAGCACTCGAGAAGCCGAGCAGCTCGCCGCCATGGGCAAGATCAGCGAGATTATCGGCAAGCGCGCCGCCAATGTCAGCGGCGAAGTAATGGTCGAAGTGGCGTCAGGCAAGCAGCAATTGAAGACGCAATATTCCGACCGCAGCGCTAATCACGCCGAGGCCGGCGGCGAAATCAATCGCGATGAGGTTCCCCTAGCCTACCAGCAGTACGTGCAGCAGTACTTCGAAGAGATCCACAAAGAGCCCGCCGCCGCTAAAGCCAAGCCGGACGCAAAAGCAAAGAGTTCCGGAAACTAAGCGCGGCGCGAGTCTACTTCTTGTCTTTCGTCTGCGCGATTGAATCAGCCAGGTAGTTCACCACCTTGGCCTCATCTCGCGCCACTTCGTAATAAGCGGCGCGCAAAAGCTGGTCCTTGCGGTTCAGCAGCGTTTCGCGAATGTTCTGCTGCACGCGCGGATCGGTCAATTCGCGCTGGCCGGCCGGCTCCTTGGAGTAGATCTTGAAGATCCGGTAACCTTCCGGAGTCTTCACCACCGGCGTGATCTGTCCCGGCGAGGCCGCTTGGATCACCCGCCGGATCTCCGGGTCGGCTCGCTCGAAGGCCGATTCCGGAACGAAGCCTAGGTCCCCGCCGTTGGGCGCCGACGCTGGGTCCTCGGAGAAATTCTGCGCCAGCATGCCGAAATCCTCGCCCTGGTGCATCCGATCGGACAGCATGTCAATCTTCTTTTTAGCCTGATCGTCGTTCTGAGCTTTATCGTTGCGCAGGTTTCGAACGTTGGGATCCGCTGTGGGAGTCACCAGAATTTGAGCCAGGTGCACTTGCGGCTCCGGAAAATTGAAGCTGCTCTTGTTGGAGTTGTAGAAATCGGTGACGTCTTTGTCCGAGATCGAAATGTGCGACGTGATTTCCTTGTTGAACAGCTTGGTCACGCTCAGATCGCGCTTGAGCTGCGCTTTCATGTCGTCCACGGACATCTTGCGCGCGGCCAGTTGCTTCTGAAATTCCTCTTGCGTGTAGGGCGCCTTCAGTTCCGCGAATTTCGATTCGACGTCCGCGTCGGTGGCCATCAAACCCAGCTTCTCGGCGCGCTGCAGCATGATTTCGTTGTCCACCAGCGTGCGCAGCACCTCCAGCTTCTGGATCATCATCTGATCGTCGCTGGGGCGCTCGGTGGACGACATGAACTGCGCCTGAAACTGTTTGTCCAACTCGCCAAACGTAATCGTGCGGCCGTTCACCGTAGCCGCGACATTGTCGGGCGTAGCATGCTTGCAGCTCACCAAAGGCAGAACTACTGCGGCGACGAGAACGGCGTGGGGGACAAAACGAACCATTTCGGTGACAAAACCATTCTAGCGGATCTGTGCTTTTACCGTCGTGTCACTCGAAGCGAAAAGGTTGGGCGTACAATTGCTCTAGAGGAGCAGCGACATGTATCTGTTCGGCGAAGCACCGATTGAACCTGCGGAGCTCGCGAATCGACTGATTTCGGGCGCGGACCTAAGCTGGGAGTCATTAAAACGCATGCTCTACGAGACATGCCTCAGACACGAGGGAGACGACCAAGTAGTATGCTGCCGGAAAAAGGGGCTGCCCGATGGGAGCCTAGATGTCCAGGAATGGCTGCTGGACTTCGTTTGGCTCGACAAGCGCCGTTTGGCAATGAAGCTCGCGGTCGAATGCGAGTGGTCGAGCATTCCGGCACAGATAAGGGACGATTTTGAAAAGCTCATGTCTATTAAGGCGCCCCTGAAGCTCTTCATCTATGCTACGGATAAGATCAAGAACAGTCGTGTCCAGCAGGTCCTCTCTGAATACCTCAGAAACTTCTCCCAGAATGTCGAGGGTGAGATGTACCTCTTGATGGAGGTGCATGATAGGCGCGCCAACTTCTACACCTACCGCCTTCCGAGGAATGGAAGTGTTCCCGAAGTCACCTTTGGACCACTCCCCGTTTAAGCCATTATGAACGGCAATGAGCGAGATCGAGAAGACAGGATTCACGCAGAGTGTCCACACTGCTCCTTTCGTTTCTTCGATCCCGACGGACCGTTGCGGGCCGGACAGGAGTTGGCGTGCCCTCGATGTGCCGGCGTCTTCCGCGTGTGCTCCCTCTATCCGGCCGAGTTCGATCATGGGGAAGGAGCGTACTGCCTTCTCGACTCATCTGCGCTAGTCCGCGCCGGAGCCAGAGAAGAAGGGTGCTGCCTCGAGGCCATCGGCTGGATCGCTGAACGCGCCAGGAAACAGGGACTACAAGAGATCACATTGGATGTAGAGTTTGAGGAGCCATCCCTGAGATGGGTCACGATCGAGGTAGTCTCGGCTTGCTGATTCTCTCTATTCGAAGCGGAAGGTGCGCGTCAGAACGTAGCCCGCTACCAGCGCTGTCCCAAGGAACGCCGCGATGTGCGGCAGCACGATCACCGGTGCATCGCCGAAGCTCATCAGCTTGTGGAGAGCGTCCATGGCCCAACCAGTCGGAAAAACCAGCGCGATTTTCTGCGCCCACGGCGGCGTGATCTCGATCGGCCACCAGCAGCCGCCCAGCGCCGCGAGCACGTTGCTTACTACCACGCCCAAGCCGATCACCTGGCCTTCCATTCGCGCGAAGTTGCCAAGCAGCATCCCGAATACAGCGATCATCGCGGCGTAAGACGCCAGCACCAGCACCACCGCGCCCAGATGGCCGCCCCAATGCACTTTGAACAGTAGCGTACCAGTCAGCATCGCGAACAGGATCTGCACCAGGCCCAGCGACATTCGCGCTCCCCATTTCGCCAACACTACTGAGCTGCGCGAAATCGGCGACGATGCCAGCCGTCGCAGGATGCCCTGCCTGCGCTCCACCAGCAGCGTGATGCCGCCCACGTTGAGCAGCACCAGCATGGCAAACATCACGAGCATCCCTGGAACCGCCTGCTCGAATCCGACCGGCGCGGCTTTGCGCTGGCCCGAGGAGCTGACTCGCACGGAGATCCTGCGCGGCTGAGCCACCAGAGACGCCAAGGAATCGGGCGTGGGCGTTACGCCCTTGTTCCGAAGAACCGCAACGTCGCTCGCCAGGCCATACACCGCGCGGTTCAGACGAGTAATTTCGTAGTCGGCGTTAATTCCTGAACCATCGCGGACGAACTCGACCTTGGCCTCACGGCCTGCCAGCACCGCGGCGGTGAAATCGGCCGGAATGCGGATCTGGCGAAAATAATCCGCTTGCTGCACCACGCGGAAATTGCGCTGCTCCAGGCGCGCGATCAATTCGTCGGCCAGAAACCCGGCGCTGGCCGGTTTGACCACCGCGATTGGATCGGCGTCATTCGCTCGCCCGAAGCCGCCCGAGATGCTTCCAATGAAATAGAAAAAGATCACCGGCATCACGAAGGTCCACAGCAATGTTTCCCTCCGGCGTAACATGTGCCTGAGATCGCGCGAAACCAGGAAAAGAACGTCTTTCAACATGCGGCTCTCCGGATGGTGCGAACGCTGGCAAGCCACGCCGCTGCCACTGCCAATACGGCAGCCGCGAAAGCCCAGGGCTCGAGCGAGCCCGCCAGCACGGCCCGCAGCTGGATCACGCACCAGCCATTCGGCGTCCACTCACCGATGCGCGCGAAGCTGCGCGGCATCCACTCGAACGGGACGAAGCCGCCGCCCAGCATCACCAGCGGGAGGGTCACAAAATTCGTCAATAGGCTCGCAACGCGCTCGGACGACGCGGCCGATTGAACCAGCATGATCAGCAGATAAAGCCCGCACCCGGACAGCGCGATCCAGAGCAGAGCCGCTGGAAAACTCGCGACGCGCAGTTGCATCAAGCCGTGAGCCACCGCCAACCCGAATGCGCCAATCAACGTGAAGATCAGCGCGGACGCCAGCAGCTTCCCGGCCAGAAACGCGCCGAATCGAGCCGGTGTAGTGGCGACTCTTCGCAGCGCGCCCGACGTGCGTTCGCGCCAAACGTCCGCAGCCAGCGCCCCTGCGATGAAGAAGATCGCCATGAAGAGCGCGCCCGGCAGCAGGATGGCCGCGAATCCTCCCGGCTGTTCGGTTTTGTCCGGGATTACGTTGGCTTGAAGCTGAATTGCAGGTTGTCCCCTCCCGCCCTGCAGCGCCGCCGCGCGTTCCAGCATGATCCCGAGCGACTCCTCGATGATGTCGGGCAGAACGCGCTGTGCCGGATTCCGGACCAGATCAATCGTGACTGGTTTCCCGGTCATGAACGACATGGAAAAACCGCTGGGAATGACGATCAGCGCCGAAGCCTCGCCGCGATCCAGCCGTCGCCGGCCCTCGGCCTGATTCACCTGCTCAACGGTGAGCATCTTGCCCAGCGCTCCCTGGCTGAACGCATTCGTGAGCATGGTCGCGCCGATCGCGTGGTCTTCATCGGCGATCAACAACTTGCCATGCGGGCCTGATCCTCGAGGCCCAAACACCAGCGTCAGAATCACCGCGACGAACGTGGGAATGGCGAGCCAGGTGAGGACTGTGACCGGCTCGCGGCGCAGCCTGCGCAGATCCTTCAATGCGCTGATCCAGACGAAACGCATCTTTACTCCCGCAGCTCCGTTCCGGTCAGCTTGATAAACAAACTCTCTAGACTTGGTTGCGTCAACGTCGTTCCACGCAGCTCGGAACCATTCAGTGCCGCGAAAATCAACGGGAGCCGGTGCGAGGCATCGGTCATCGCCAAGGCCAGCAGCGCTTCGTCGGCGTGGATCACTTCAACGCCTTCGATGCGCGCCAGCGCCTTCCGAACTTGCTCGGGGTGAAACGCTCCGCTGAGCCGCAGCACGTCGCGTTCGCCCAGCAGCGCGCGAAGCTCGGCCAGCGTACCCTGCGCGCAAATGCGCCCATGATCCACAATCGCCAGCCGATCGCACAGCGCCTCGGCTTCTTCCATGTAGTGCGTCGTATAAAGCACGCAAGCGCCGCCGCGCGCCTGTTCACGGACCAGCTCCAGCAGCCGCACGCGACTCTGCGGATCCACCCCGACGGTCGGCTCGTCGAGCAACAGCACCCTGGGCCGGTGCACGATGCCGCAGGCGAAGTTGAGCCGACGCTTCATCCCGCCGCTGTAGCGCTTGATGGGCTCCTTGGCGCGCTCGATCAAGCCCGTAAGATCCAGAACCTCGCGAATGCGCTCGCGTAGCAGCGCTCCACGCAAACCCTGCGCGCCGCCCCAATAGGAAAGATTCTCTTCGGCCGAAAGGTCGTCATAAAGCGCGATTTCCTGCGGCACCACTCCCATGCTCCGGCGCGCCTCGATTCCTTCTTTGACCACGTCATGCCCCATCACGCGAATATGTCCGGACGTCGGAGCGAGCAGTGTCGAGATGCAGCCGATGGTGGTGGTCTTACCGGCTCCATTCGGACCCAGCAAACCGAAAATCTCGCCCGCTCGCGCGGTGAAGCTCACGTCGTGGACCGCGGTGAAATCCCCGTATTGCTTGCGGAGCTGCTCGACTTCGATCATGACTGCCTTTAGGATAAGGCCTGATTCGTGTTTCTGCCGAGGCGCTACCGGCGAACGGCGGTTTTGATTCGACCAGAGGCTACTTTTCGCCGACCAAAATCGCTTCGATCAAGCCGTCGATCGTGAATTGCTTGGCCTCGGCGTGAACCGTAAGCCCAAGCGATCGCGCGGTCTCAGACGTCACCGGCCCAATGGATGCGATTCGCACGCCTTCGAGCGGCTTCGCGCCTGCGATCGAAACCAGATTCTTGACTGTCGACGAGCTGGTAAAGGTGATCCAGTCCGGCCGTTTCTCCGCGCCAAAGATCTCGCGAGCACGCTCGGCAGCGTCGGGAGGAACGACATTGCGATACGCTTCCACGACGTCAATCTGCGCGCCGAGCTTCGCGAGCTCGGCCGGGATCAAGTCGCGCGCCACGGCCGCCCGCGGCAGCAACACGCGCTTGCCCTGCAGCGACTCGGACAGCAAAAGCCTTCACCAGACTCTCGGCGACGTATTCTTCCGGCATCAGATCGACTTTCAGGTGCAGATTCTCGACCGCTCGTTTCGTGGCCGGACCAATCGCGCAGATGCGCGCCTGCAGAGACCGCAGATCGTTCGCCGAAGCCGTCCAGGCGATCCAGAAAGAACCGCACTCCGTTTACGCTGGTGAAGATCAGCCAGTCATAGCTGGACAGGCGCTGGATGGCGCGATCCAACGGCGCGGGATCTTCCGGCGGCTGGATCGAGATCACCGGCAACTCAACGGCGTCCGCACCCAGCGCGCGCAAGCGATCCGACAATTCAGCGGCCTGGTCCGGCGCACGCGTGACGACGATCTTGCGGCCGAAGAGCGGCAGTTTTTCATACCAGTTCAGCTTGTCGTGCAGGCCGGCCACTTCGCCGATAATCACCGTAGCGGGCGGCTTCAGATGCGCCGCATCGATTCGATCGGCGATCGTGGCGAGCGTGCCGGTAACGGTCTCCTGATCCGGCCGCGTGGCCCAGCGCACCGCAATAGCGGGCGTCGCGCCGGACCGTCCATGCGACATGATCTCGCGCGCGATCTCATGAATCGCGCCGATTCCCATGAAGATGACCAGCGTTTCCGACTGCCCCACCTTGCTCCAATCGATGGCCGCCAAATCGTGCCCGGTGACGAACGTGACCAGCTTGGTGTGATCGCGATGCGTTAAGCGGAACGCCGCTATAGGCCGCGATGCCCAGCGGCGAGGTCACGCCCGGAACCACTTCGAACTCCACCCCGGCGTCCGCCAGCGCCTCCAGTTCCTCGCCGCCGCGTCCGAAGATGAACGGATCGCCGCCCTTGAGCCGCACCACGGTCATCCCGCGGCGCGCGCGCTCGATCAGCATGCGGGAAATCTCTTCCTGCGGGAACGCATGCACGGCTTTTTTCTTGCCGACGTAAATGCGCTCGCAATCTTTTCGCGCCAGGTCCAGCAGGTGTTCGTTAGCGAGATGGTCGTAGAGAATGGCGTCGGCGATGGCGAGCAGCTTGCGGCCCTTCCAGGTGATCAAATCGGGATCGCCGGGTCCGGCGCCGACCAGGTAGACTTTGCTCATGAGCGGAGCTTAGAATCCGCTTCCGCGCCGTAGACGGCTTCCAGGATTTTCGCGCCGCCTTCGGCCAGCAGCTCGTCGCCCAACGCGCGTCCCAGAGTGGCAGCATCCTCGGCGCGGCCGGTGCTTTCTTTGCGGATGACCTGCGCGCCGTCCGGGGAAACGACGATGGCGCGGATCTGGATGGCCGATTCATGCAGCGTCGCGTGCGCGCCAATCGGAACCTGGCACCCTCCTCCCAACGCCGCCAGCACCGCCCGTTCGGCCGTGACCGCGATTCGAGTTTCAATGTGTTCCAGGCGCCGGCAGATCTCGCGCGCTTCACCGGAATCGTCTCGAGTCTCCACTGCCAGCGCTCCCTGACCAACCGCGGGACACATCACCTTCGGATCCAGCAATTCCGTGATGCGGTTCTCCCAACCCAGGCGCCGCAACCCGGCCGAGGCCAAAACGATCGCGTCGTACTTACCTTCGTCCAGCTTTCGCAAACGCGTATCCAGGTTGCCGCGAATGTCGGAAATCTCCAAGTCCGGCCGCATGACGCGCAGTTGCGCCGCTCGCCGCAGCGACGACGTGCCGACGCGCGCGCCTCGTCCGAAGTTCGCCAGCCGTCCGCCGACGATGGCATCCCGAGGGTCCTCGCGCTCCGGTATCGCCGCCAGAATGAGGCCAGCCGGCAGATCGGTCGGCATGTCTTTCAAGCTGTGGACCGCCAAGTCGATCGAGCCGTCCAGCAGCGCCTCTTCGATTTCCTTGGTGAAGAGCCCCTTGGTCCCGACTTTCGACAGCGCCACGTCGAGGATTTTGTCGCCAGTGGTGTGGATAATCTCCAGACGCGACTCGACACCGAAGCTCTGCAATCGCGCCTGGATCCAGCGCGCTTGCCACAAAGCGAGTTGCGAACCCCGCGAGCCGATGGTCAGCATGCTAATCGCTCAGCCGAAAAACCTTTCGGATGGTGTTGACGAAGTGATGGCCGTCGGGTTCGTTGGCGTGCCGGCGCAGCTCGGAGATAGGCCCGTGCGCGACCTTGTTGATGATGCTCTTGGTCAGCGCTTCGAGCGCCAGCTCCTGCTCGGGTGTCAGCGCGCCAAATTTACCGCGCATGCGCGACAGTTCGGTGGCGCGCAGGTGCTCGAGCTGCTCTTGCAGGCCGATGATGGTAGGCACCACTTCGCGCGTCTTCAGCCGCGCCACCATGCGATCCACTTCCTCGCCGATAATGGCTTCGGCGTCTTCGGCCGATTGCTGCCGCCCCGCCAGATTGGTGTCGACTACCCTCTCCAGATCGTCGATGTCGTACAGAAACACGTTGTCGAGCTCGTTGACGCTGGGCTCGATGTTGCGCGGCACGGCGATATCGATCAGAAACATCGGCTTGTTGCGGCGGGCGTCCATGCACTTTCTTCATGTCGTCGCGCACGCAGGATATAGTGCGGCGCGCCGCTGGAGGTGATGACGATGTCGGCTTCGGGCAGAAAACCGAGGAAGCGCGTGTATTCGACGATCTTGCCATCGAAGAGCTGCCGCCATTTCAGCGGCGCGCTCCGGCGTGCGATTCGTGACGAAAATCTGCGTCGCGCCCGCTGCGGCGCAGATGCCGCGCCGCCAGCTCCGACATTTTGCCCGCGCCCACGATCAGAACCTTCTTGTCGGCCAGCGTCCCGAAAATCTCGCTCGCCAGTTCCACCGCCGCATAGCTCACCGAAACCGCGCTCTCTCCGATATCGGTTTCAGAGCGTACGCGTTTGGCGACATTAAACGCGCGCGTCAGCAAGCCGTCCATAAAGCCGCTCACCGCGCCGTGCTCTTTGGCCAGCGCATAGGCGGCCTTCAGTTGTCCCAGGATCTGCGGCTCGCCGACCACCATCGAATCCAGGCTCGCCGCCACGCGGAACAAGTGCCGGATGGCTTGGTCGTCCTCGAAGCGGTACAGATAGGGAGTCACCCACTCGCGCTCGACCTGGCGGGTCTCGGCCAGAAACTCATCCACCGCGAGCGCTTGGTGTCTTCGCACGTCACCGCCATTTCCACGCGATTGCAGGTGGACAGGATCATGCCTTCGCAGAAACCCGGCCGGCGCTTGAGTTCGAGCAGGGCGGCCGGCAGCGAACCTTGATCGAACGCCAAGCGCTCCCGCACCTCCACCGGAGCGGTCTTGTGATTCACTCCTGTGATCGAGAATCTCATTTGGCGATCAGCGTTTCGCAGGCCCACGTGCGCGGCCCAGGTTAGAGCGGAACAGCACACTACGGCGACGGCCATGAGCGCGGCTTTACGGCCTCGCCAACCGGCCGTGGCGCGCAGAAAGACCATCGCGAGATAAAAACCCCAGGTAATGAACGCCAGCGCGATCCGCGGCTGCGTGATCCAGGAGGTGCCCGATTCGATGGACGCCCAAGTGCTGCCCGCGATCACGCCCAGGGTGATAAAAACGAACCCAAAGCTCATCGCGTTGGTCACCAGGTTGTCGAGCGTACCGAGCGGCGGCAGGCGCGACAGCAGGTTCACTTTCTTCTTGCGCTTGAGCTGGCGTTCCTGAATCAAATAGAAAATCGAAGCCACGGCCGTCAACAGCAAGGCCGCATAGCCCAGCAGAATCATCAAAACGTGCACCAGCAGCCAGGCGTTGCGCACGCCGCTGCTGGGCCAGGAGAGCATGGGCGTCTCCATCGCCCCCACCTGCGTCATCACGAAGACCAGCGGAAAAATGCAGACACTAAGACTCGCAAAATCATAGCGCCAATACACGTATAGAAACAGAACGGCGATGAGAAACGCCGAAACCGTGGCGCACTCGAAGAAATTGTCCACCGGCAGATGCCCGACGGCCATGGCCAGCTCGACTATGGCTACGAAGTGGAGAACGGCCCCTACCGAGAACGCAAAGAGCGCGGGCTTGAGGAACCCGGACTTTTTGCGCAGCAGGACCGCCAGGGCGTGCAGGAGGCCGACGCCGTAGAGAGCGGTCGCCACGCGCAACCAGAGAATGCCCATTTCATGCATTAAATTTCAGTATAGCCCGGAGCAAGTTATGGCCCACAGAGACTATGACGGCGCAATCAGGCCCATATCCCAGGAGTGACGGTGAGAACGAAGTGGGACGCCAGGAGAGCAACTGCGCAATATCACCCAGTTTGGGCTGGCAGACGCGTCTAAAGCCTAATTTGGCCGATACTTACGGGCATTCTGCAATGTAGAAGCTTATCTTAAGCCATTTTCGGCTTTAAGACTTCAACCAGTTCTTTGACTGCCGACGCGCTCTTCTGCAGCGCGGCCTGCTCGTCCGCATTCAGCTTGATCTGGTAGATCTTCTCGATCCCGCGCGAGCCGAGCTTTACTGGGACGCCCACGAAAAGCCCTTGAATGCCGTACTCGCCTTCGAGATACGCCGCGCACGGCAGAACCTTTTTCTTATCTTTCAAAATGGACTCGACCATCTCCACCGCGGCCGCCGACGGGGCGTAGTAGGCGCTCCCGGTCTTCAAATATTTGACGATCTCGGCACCGCCGTCGCGGGCGCGCTGCACCAGACGGTCGATGGTGGCTTGGTCCAGCAGCTCGGTCAGCGGAATCCCCGAGACGTTGGTCAGCCGCGCGATCGGAACCATGGTGTCTCCGTGGCCGCCCAAAACCATGGCCGTCACGTTCTCCACCGAAACGTCCAGCTCCTGCGCGATGAACGTGCGGAAGCGCGCCGTGTCCAGCACGCCGGCCATCCCGATGACGCGGTTTTTTGGGAACTTGGAGATCTGGAATGCGGTCCAACACATCGCGTCCAGCGGGTTCGTCACTAAAATCAAAATGCAGTTGGGCGAATGTCTTGACGGCCTGCTCGGTGGCGGCTTTCACCACCTCGTAGTTTGCGACCAGCAGATCGTCGCGGCTCATGCCCGGCTTGCGCGGGAATCCCGCGGTGATGACCACGATGTCCGAGTTGGCAGTCGGGCCGTAGTCGTTGGGTCCGACGATGCTGACGTCGTAACCCTCCACCGGGCCGGACTGCAAAATGTCCAGCCCTTTGCCCTGCGGAACGCCTTCCACGATGTCGACTAGCACGACATCCGCAAGTTCTTTTCCGGCGATTCGCAGCGCGCAATTGGCGCCTACATTGCCGGCTCCCACAACGGTGACTTTTTTTCGCATAGAATTTTCAAGGTAGGACACGCGCGCGCGCCTGTCAAGACAAGTACACGGAAAGGCCTGATTTTGAGTCTCTACTTCGAGGATTTTGCCATCGACAGCGTCAGCACCTCGCGGACGCGAACCGTAACTGAAGCCGATATCGTGAATTTCGCCGGGCTCTCGGGCGATTTCGTCGAGCTGCACATGAGCGAGACCTACGCGGCGACTGGGCCGTTCGGAAAGCGCATCGCCCATGGTGCGCTGATTTTCAGCATCTCCACCGGCTTGAGCATACAGCTCGGCCAGATCACCGACACCGTCATCGCATTCTATGGTGTCGACAAGCTGCGCTTCACCCGGCCGGTGTTCATCGGCGATACCATTCACGTTGCCAAGAAAGTGATCGCCAAGGAAGAAAAAGCCAAAGGCGGCGTGGTGACGTTTGAGACTTCGGTGCTCAACCAGCACGGCCAGACGGTACTGATCTACTACGACAAGGTCCTGTTGAAGGCGCGCGCATGAGTGCTCTCGCCGGCACGCTGGTCCTGGATCTGACGCGTCTGCTGCCCGGCGGCGTCGCCACCAAGCAACTGGTGGACTGGGGCGCGGAAGTAATCAAAATCGAGCAGCCCGGCGAAGGCGACTACGCGCGCCGCATGGCCCCGGCCGTCTTCGCGCGCACCAACGGGGGAAAGAAAAGCATCGCGCTGGACCTCAAAAAGCCTGCTGGCCGCGAGATTCTGATGTCGCTTGCGCGCCGCGCCGACGTGCTGGTGGAAGGCAACCGGCCCGGCGTCATGGCTCGCCTGGGTCTCGGCTACGAAGACGTCCGCGCTGTCAACGAACGGCTGATCTATGCCAGCCTGACCGGCTACGGCCAAACCGGTCCTTACTCGCAACTCGCCGGTCACGATCTGAACTACATTTCGCTGGGCGGCGTCATGGGACTGAATCTACCCGTGATACCCGGCGTCCAGATTGCCGACCTGGTTGGAGGCTCCATCCAAACTGTCACCGGAATCCTGCTGGCGCTGGTGGAGCGCGGTCGCACCGGAAAAGGCCGGCACGTAGATGTTTCAATGTATGCGGGCGTTACGGCCTTGCTCACAGTGCCGCTGGCCATGCTGCACGAATCCGGCGAGGAACCAGAACCGGGCAGCCTGCGTCTGAACGGACATTACGCTTGTTACAACATCTATGAGTGCTCCGACGGCCGCTGGATCGCGGTGGGCGCTTTGGAACCGAAGTTCTGGATTGCGCTCTGCCAGAAGCTGGGGCGGGACGATTTGATCGCACGGCAGTACGAGGAGCCGCAGGATTCGCTCAAAGCGGACGTCGCCGCTATCTTTCGCACGCGGGGTGCTTTCGAGTGGTTTGAGGAACTGCGCCATAGCGATTGCTGTGTGACCCCGGTGCTGAAGATCAGCGAGGTCGCGCGCGAGATCGCTGAACCGGCCGGACCTCCTCCACCGAAACTCGGAGAGCATACGCGCGACGTGCTGAGCGGCTACGGACTCAGCGCCGCCGAGCTCACGGATCTGACCGCGCAGGGGGTGATCGCATGACCGTCAACTATTGTCTTCGCCGCGCTCGGGATTTCTACGGCGATAATCTCGCGATCGAGTATGAAGACCGCCGGCTCACCTACCGGGAGTTCTACGCGCTGGTGGAGCAGTCGGCCCGAAAACTTGCCGTGCTGGGCGCTGGCCCCGGCGATCGCGTCGCGATCCTGATGCTGAATTCTCCCGAGTACCTGGAGCTGTATTTTTCGGCTGCGCTGGCCAGCAATCTGATTGTGCCGCTGAACACTCGCTGGCACATCAACGAAATTAATTTCACGCTGTCGGATTCGGGAAGCAAACTGCTGTTCGTGGACGACAAGTTCGCGCCGCTGGTCGAACAGATTCGTAGTGCTGTGCCGGGCATTGAGCGATTCATTTACGCCGGCAACGGAGCCTGCCCGCCGGGGTTGCTCGATTGGAGAACCGTAGCGCCGGAAGCGAGTCACGCATTCTCCGAGCCGGATGAAAACGACGTCGCCGGATTGTTCTACACCAGCGGCACCACCGGTGGTCCCAAGGGCGCAATGTTGACGCACCGCAATCTCTACTCCAACGCGATTCATTCGCTGCTGCCGCCTGGCGGTCTCTTCAACGAGGGCCGTTGGCTGCACGCGGCGCCCATGTTTCATCTGGCGGATGCGGGCGCGATCTTCGCCTTGACCCTGTGCGGCATCACGCATTGTTTCCTGCCTAGCTTCGATCCGGTGGACCTGATGCGCGCCATCGAGCGCTACCGGATCAGCACGCTGGTTCTGGTGCCCACCATGATCAACATGGCTCTGAATCATCCGGATTTCCCGAGGTACGATCTTTCCAGTCTGCGCCGCGTGGTCTACGGCGCTTCACCCATGCCGCTGCCATTGTTGCGGCAGGCCATGGACGCGTTGCGCTGCGAGTTCGTGCAGGGCTACGGCATGACCGAGGTAAGCCCGCTGCTGACCAGGCTGCAGAACGAGGACCACAGTTTCGAAAATTCAGACCGCGATTTCGCTCCGGTGAAATCGGCCGGGCGGCCGGTGATGGGCGTTGAAGTTCGCGTGGTGGATCACAATGACGGAGACGTTCCCGTGGGCCAGCCCGGCGAAATTATCGCGCGCGGTCCCAACGTCATGAAGGGCTATTGGAACCGTCCCGAGATCAGCGCTGAAGTGCTGCGCGGCGGCTGGATGCACACCGGCGACATGGGAGCTCTCGATTCAGAAGGTTTTCTCTACATCCTGGACCGCAAGAAGGACATGATCAAAACGGGGAGCGAGAACGTGTATTCGCCGGAGGTGGAATCCACGCTGTGCGCGCACACGGCGGTGCTCGAAGCGGCCGTCATCGGCGTGTCGGATCCGACCTGGGGCGAGACCATTCGCGCGGTTGTGGTGCGGCGGCCGGATTCGAGCTTGAGCGAAGCCGAGCTGATCGCCTGGTGCCGCGAACGGCTGACTCACTTCAAGTGCCCGACGTCGGTGGTGTTCACGGACGCGCTTCCCAAGGGCGGAACGGGAAAAGTGCAGAAAAACACGCTGCGCGAGCGGTTCGGAGCCCAAGCCGCGAGTGGGTCTACTTCGTCTTAAGCGGTTGCACGCTGGCCTGAAGGCGGCGCATGCCCCGCAGCCAGCGATCGTAGTCGGCGGTTTTGCGGCGGAAATATTCCAGCACTTCCGGATGCGGCAGAATCAGGAACTGTTCGGCTTCGAGACCCTTTACCACCGCGTCGGCGACTTGCTCGGCGGTCAGGGCGCCTTCCAGAAGAAACGATTCGCCACCGGCGGCGCTTTCGAGCATTTTCGTCTTGACGCCTTGCGGGCACAATGCCGATACTTTGATACCGCAATCGCCGTAAGTAATCGAGAGCCATTCGGCGAGACCGAGCGCGGCATGCTTGGTAACCGCGTAGGGCGCCGAGCCGATGGATGTTAACAACCCCGCCGCGGAAACCGTCTGCAGCAGGTATCCTTCCTTGCGCGCCAGCATGCTGGGCAAAACGGCGCGCGCCGCGAAGACGTGCGCCATCACGTTGATTTCCCAGATGCGCTGCCACTCGCGGTTGAGCACGCATTGGTCGCCTTCGGTGGCGATGCCGGCGTTGGAACAGAACAAATCGATACGGTCGTACTTCTTCAGGGTCTCGTCCACCAGCAGCTGGATGTCCGCTTCACTGGAAACATCCACGCAGAAATCCAGGCCCCCGATCTCGATCGAAACCTGACGCGCGCTCGGTCCGTCGATGTCGGCGACCACCACTGCCCTCGCGCCTTCCGCTGCAAAACGCCGGCAGAGCGCGCGCCCGATTCCGTTTCCGCCACCGGTCACCACCACGACCCGATCCTGTAATTTCATTCCTCGATGATACAATGTGCGTCAACGACGTCCCGCTGTCGCCAAGCGAAAAAGAACATGCCCAAATCACGCAGTAAGAAAGCGCGGCCGAAACTTGCGCCGGTTCATCCCGGCCAGGTGTTGAAAACGATCCTCGAAGACGCCGGCGTTAGAGCCAACGCTTTGGTGCTGGCTTTGCGCATTCCGGCCAACCGGCTCACTGAGATCATCAACCAAAAGCGCTCGATTTCCGCCGATACCGCGCCGCGCCTGGCCCAGTACTTCGGAACATCCGCCCAAATGTGGATGAACCTGCAAGCCAAGTTCGATCTGGAATCGGCCGAAGACGCTTTGGCCGACCGCATCAAGAGCGAAGTGCAGCCAATGAGGAAAGCGTCATAACCAAATCGCGATACAATGTGGATCTTTGACGGTTCCTGAGCTGCGCGCAACATCGGAAGGTATGCCATTCAACAAACTGCTAGGCGTTCGTATTGTGCGCAGACATTCTGATGGCGTGACCATCGAATGCAAGCTCCGCGAGGAGCTCATGAACGCAGCCGGAGTGGTGCACGGCGGCGTGCTCGCGACCATGGCCGATACCGCCATGGGCATCGGGCTGCACAATCATTTCGGCGGTCGCCGTCCCATCACGACCACTGAGATGAAGATCAACTATCTGCGCCCGGTAAAGCACGGAAAAGCCGTGGCGCGCTCGCACATCCTGCGAGTGGGGAAAACCTTGTGCGTGGGTCGCGTGGATCTTTTTGACGGCGAACGGAAGCTCTCCGCGGTAGCCATCGTTACGTACATAATTCTGGCTTGAGATCGGAAACAGGAGGCAAGTGAATATTCGCAAATGCGCCACCACAGGTCTTTTGACAATTGGAGTTCTGTTCGCGCTCCCAGCCAGCTTACCGGCCGACGATATGGCTTATATGCTGGGAACAGCGGCGCTGGGGGTTGAGAATCCGCTGGGGATCGTCGATCTCAACACGGGCGCGTTTACTCTGATCGGCAATATGGGATCCGGGGGGTACGACGGCCTGGCTGTTGCGAACGGTATGCTGTACACCGAACAGAACGGACTCCTTTATTCGGTCAACACCAGCAACGCGAATCTCACCCTCATCGGCGGCCTGACCGGCAACAATCTCGCCAGTTTCGGCTCAACCACCACGGGACTATACGGCCTGGCCGGTAGGGGTTCTTCCGTGGCGGCTACTCTGTTTTCGATAAATCCGGAGACGGGCGCCATCACGGCGATTGGGCCGCTCGGCGCCAGCGTCGTACCCAACGGTCAGGGTACTTATGCGAGGCTTTCGGTCGGGTCCAGCACGCTGTACATGGAATTCCAAAGCAATCTTTACGTCATCAACACGACCACCGGTGCGGCCACGCAGGTGGGAACCACCGACAGTAACGACTATTTAAGCTCCGTGCCGCTTTTTGAAAACGGCACGTATTACGCCGGCAGCGGTTCCGTAATTGGCACGATCAACGTCACCACCGGCCAGATCGCGCCCGGCTCCACGCTTTCCGGGGGACCGGGGTCCCTGGTCGGTCTGGCGCCCGATCCTCTGCCCGCGGGCACACCGCCGGCCATGCTAATGGCGAATGCCTATATGCTCGGAACAGCGGCGCAGGGGGTGGAGAATCCGTTCGGGATCGTCGACCTCAACTCGGGCGCGTTTACTTTGATCGGCAATATGGGATCCGGGGGATACGACGGCTTGGCTGTTGCCAACGGTGTGCTGTACACCGAACAGAACGGACTTCTCTATTCGGTCAACACGGCCAACGCAAATCTCACCCTCATAGGAGGAGTGACCGGCACCCCCAATCTCGCGGCTTTCGGCTCAACCACCACTGGACTATACGGCTTGGGCGCTACGGGTTCTTTTGACGTGGCTACTCTATTTTCGATCAATCCCAAGACGGGCGCCATCACCGCGATTGGGCCTCTCGGCGCCAGCGCCGTACCGAACGGTCAGGGTTTTTATGCGAGGCTTTCCGTCGGGTCCAGCACGCTGTACATGGAGTTCCAGAGCAATCTTTACAGCGTCAACACTACAACCGGCGCGGCCACGCAGGTGGGAACTACCGACGCTAACGGCTATCTTACGTCCGTGCTGCTTCTCGAATACGGCACTTATTATGTCGGCACTGGTTCCGGCATTGCCACGATCAACGTTGCCACTGGCCAGATCGATCCCCACTCCTCGATTTTCGGTGGACCAGGATCTCCCGTCGGTCTTGCGCCCGATCCTCTGATTACGCCTACCCCGGCCATCACGCTGGTGGCGAATGCGGAGGGCGGTGTTGCTACGATCGCGCCGAACACGTGGGTGGAGATCAAAGGATCCAATCTCGGCCCGGCCGGCGATATACGCATTTGGGGGAACCCGGATTTCGCGGGTGGCCAACTGCCAGCCAGTCTAGATGGGCTTAGCGTTACGGTGAACGGCGTGCCTGCCTACGTTTACTACGTCAGCCCCACGCAGGTGAACATACTCACGCCTCCGAATGCCATTTCCGGATCGGTACCCGTGCAGGTCTCCGACAATGGAGCGATCAGCGCGAATTTCATGGTGCAGGCGCAGGCGGAAGCTCCCTCGTTCTTCGTCTTCGGCGGCGGACCTTATATTGCGGCCACTCACGCCAATGGAAGTTACCTCGGTCCAACCAGTCTGTATCCCGGCTCGACCACTCCCGCGCAGCCCGGCGAGACAATCACGATGTACGCCAACGGTTTCGGATCCACGTCGACACCGGTGGTGAGCGGGTCCGAAACGCAGTCGGGAACGTTATCGCCAATGCCGGTGATCACCATCGGCGGCGTGGCTGCGACGGTAACCTTCGCCGGCCTGGTTTCTCCGGGCGAGTTTCAGTTCAACGTGGTAGTGCCGCCCTCGCTCGCCAATGGTGACCAGCCCACCATGGCAATGTACAACGGCCTGACAACGCAGGCGGGAACGCTAATCACGGTGCAGCAGTAGTGGAGCTTCATGCGGAGGTTAAATAACAAAATGGCCGGTCCGGCGATCGTAGAGTTCGCCGGGCCGGCCATAATTCGTAATCGTGTTTACGCGGCGTGGTTGATCGGATGCGTCTTGGCTAACACCATCCGTTCCGCAATTCCCGGGACGGCGGTTCGCAGCACGTCCTCGATCCGCTCGGCGAAGATGAACTCCATCTCCTTGCGGACGTCTTCCGGCAGATCGCGCAGATCTTTCTGATTGCCCCTCGGCATGATCACGGTGTGGATGCCGGCCCGGCGCGCGGCCAGGACCTTCTCCTTCACGCCGCCGATCGGCAATACCAGCCCGGTCAGCGTGATCTCGCCGGTCATCGCCACGTCGCTGCGCGCAGGCAGCTTGGTGTAGAGCGACGTAAGCGCCGTCGCCATGGTGACACCGGCCGAGGGCCCGTCCTTGGGGATCGCGCCCGCGGGAACGTGCACGTGCACACCGGCGTTTTTGAATAGCCGGGGATCGATGTCGAAATCATCGGCGTGCGACCAGATGTAACTCTGAGCCGCCTTGGCCGATTCCTGCATCACTTCGCCCAACTGACCGGTGAGCGTGAGGCCCTTGCCGTCGGGCAATAGCGTGGCTTCGATGTACAGAACGTCGCCGCCGGTTTCGGTCCAGGCCAAGCCCGTCGCGACGCCCGGAGGCAGCTCGCGCCGCGCTTGTTCCTGATTGAACGGCTCCGGTCCCAGCATGTCGGCCAGATCTTCCGGCTTTACCACCATCGATTCGGTGCTGCCTTCTGCGAAACGTAGCGCCACCTTGCGCGCCACGCGTCCGATGGCTCGCTCCAGTCTCCGCAGACCGGCCTCGCGCGTGTAACCGGAGATGATCAGCTTCAGCGTCTCGTCCGGAATGGTGCACATTTCGGCCGTCAATCCGGTTTCCTTGAGCTGTTTCGGAAGCAAATAGCGCTTGGCGATCTCAAGTTTCTCCTCTTCGCTGTAGCCGCTCAGGCGCAGCACTTCCATGCGGTCCAGCAACGGCTGCGGGATGGTATCGAGCGCGTTGGCGGTAGTCACGAACAGGACTTTCGAAAGATCGAACGGCAAGTCCAGATAATTATCGCGGAACGATTTATTCTGTTCCGGATCCAGGATTTCGAGCAGAGCGTGGGCCGGGTCGCCACGGAAGTCGCGGCCCAGCTTGTCCACTTCGTCCAACATCAAGACCGGATTGTTGGCTCCGGCTCGCCGCATGGCTTGCAGCACGCGGCCGGGAAGCGCGCCGATATAAGTGCGCCGATGTCCGCGCAATTCGGCCTCATCGTGCAGGCCGCCCAGACTCATGCGCTCGAACTTGCGATTCAGGGCTCGGGCGATGGACTGACCCAGAGAGGTCTTGCCGACGCCGGGTGCGCCGACGAAGCACAGGATGGGAGCCTTCGCGTTAGGGTTCAGCTTCAGCACGCCCAGATGTTCCAGGATGCGTTGCTTGACATCCTTCAAGCCGAAGTGATCTTCGTCCAGAACCTGCCGGGCACGCGCGATATCGAGCTGATCCTGGGTGGATTTTCTCCAGGGCAGCTCCAACACGTAATCCAAATAGGTCCGGATCACGTTGTAGTCCGGCGCGCCGGGAGGCAGCTTTTCCAGCCGGTCCAGCTCGCGCTTGGCTTCTTTCAGAATCTCTTCAGGCAGCTCGGCCTTTTCCAAGCGCTCGCGGAGTTGCTCGGCTTCGGCCTGTTCACCGCCCTTTTCGCCCAGCTCTTGCTGGATGGCGCGCATCTGTTGGCGCAGCAGGTAATCCTTCTGCTCCTTGGTCATCTCGCTGCGTGCCTCGGTGTTGATCTTATTCTTCAATTCCAACACCTGGACCTCGTGCGTCAGATAGCGATGCGCCATCCGCAGCGCTTCCAGCCGCGTGGGCGCCTCCAGCAACGACTGGCCTTTATCGGCATCCAGGCCGAACATCGAAGACAAGACGAACACCAGCCGCAACGGATCGTCGTTGGCCGCCAATAGACCGCGCAATTCTTGAGGCGCATTGGGTTGCGCCAGTGTCAAGGCCGTTCCAGCCAGTTCCACCAGCGCGCTTTGCAGCGCCTCCACTTCAGCATCTTTATCCTCCGGCAGAGCTAACGGCGTCACGCGCGCTTTTAAGAACGGTTCTGACTCATCCAGCTTCAACAGCGCGACGCGCTCCATTCCGAGCACCATGAGCTCGAGATGGTCCTCGCCGGAGCGATTCACCTTGCGAACTACGGCCTTGGTTCCGATGCCATAAAGGTCGGTCTGCGAGGGAGAATCCAGGTCCGGATCGCGCTGCGTAAAGACAGCGATCTCCTTGGACTCCGTTGCAAGCGCCGCCTCCACCGCGGCTATCGAGCGGGCACGGCCGGCCGAGAGCGGCATCATCAGATATGGGAATAAGACCGCACTCTTCAGCGGCAGCACCGGCAGGGTATAAACAACCGTTTGATCAGACATATTTTTAATTTCTCCTCGGCCCATACACAGGCATGGACGTTATCATTCTCTTGCCCACCTAAACGTTAGATGCTTCTCACCAAAAAAAGAAGCAGGCCCGTAGTTCTTGTTGTCAACGGACCTGCTTTGAGGAGACTCAATGTTACCGAACGTTACTTATTCGGTACGACGACGAACTGTGTGCCTTCTCCCCGCTGAACGAGGAGCAAAGTAGAGTCTCGGGACGCTCCCTGGCGAATGGCTGCATTGAAATCGGCAACCGAATTGACCGCCCGGTGGTTCACCTGCACGATCACGTCGCCCTGTTGCAGGCCGGCTTGCGCGGCCGGAGAGTCGTCTGACAGATCCGTAATTACAACGCCGGTGGTTCCTTCCGGAAGCTGCAATTGTTGACGGAGGTCGGAGTTCAGGCCTTGGACAGTGACGCCTTGCAGGGCGCCTTTCTCTCCACCGCTGGGCATATTGCCCTGCGGACGGCCGTTAGCTTCGGCTTCCAGGTTGAATTCTCCCAGAGTGACCGGGACATCCATATTCTGGCCGTTGCGGTCGATCTTCAGGTGGATTGTGGTACCCGGGGCAAAGCCGGCAACTTGCAGACGGAATTCGTTCACGTCCTGGATGGCATTGCCGTTGATGGCTGTGATCACATCGCCAACTTTCAGGCCGGCGTGTGCAGCGGGACTGCTGGCTTCCACCTTCGCGATAGCCACGCCGCGATCGGCGGGCACGTTAAATTGTTTGGCGAGATCAGGGGTCAGCTCTTGCGGCAGAATGCCCATGTAACCGCGGGTCACCTTGCCGTGCTTCATGATCTGGTCCATTTCGTTGCGAGCCAGGTTGGCTGGAATTGCGAAGCCGATGCCCTGGTTGCCGCCGGATTCACCGGACAGGATGGCGGTGTTGATACCGATCAGATCCCCGTGGCTGTCGATCAACGCGCCGCCGGAATTGCCTTGGTTGATGGCGGCGTCGGTTTGAATAAAGTCCTCAAAGCGCTCGATACCGAGGCCTCCGCGGCCGGTAGCGCTGATGATGCCCATGGTCACGGTTCCACGCAGACCAAAAGGTTCACCCATCGCCAGGACCACGTCGCCGGGCTGTGCCTTGGAGGAATCTCCGAAGGGCAGGGCAGTTAGACCGCTGCGGTTGACTTTCAGTACTGCGATATCGGCGTACTTGTCGGTTCCGACAACTTTGGCCGGATACTCGGACTTATCGTAGAACGACACCTTTACGTCGGTGGAGCCTTCCACGACGTGATTATTGGTCAGGATGTAGCCGTCGGGACTCACAACAACACCCGAACCCAGACTGGTTTCGCGCTCGGAGTGGGGCCGTTGCTGCTGTTGCGGCATGCGGCCGCCGAAGAACTGACGGAAAAATGGGTCGTCGAACATGTTGCCGTTTTGCTGCTGCTCCTTGACCATCTTCGACGAAGAAATATTCACCACGGCCGGCATGGTTCGCTTGACCACCGGGGCGAAGCTAGAGAACGGCATTTGATCGAGGGCGGCGGCATGCACCGGAGAAACGAGCACTGGAATACCGTGCGTGCCGGTCATAGTGGCGATCAAGGCGCCCGCCAGCAACGCAATGACTGCGACTAAAACAACCGAGGATGTGCGGATTTGACCTGTCATAGTTTCAAGTTTCCTTCTTGGAATTTTCAAACTTCCTTCAGAACCGCTTCACGCTCGCGGCTCGCCTTAGATTCAAAAACAAGCTTTCCGGACGGGTCGAGATCCACCAGCACCTGCTGGCCGTCGCGCACCTCGCCCGCCAAAATCCGGCGCGCCATTGGCGTTTCAATTTCGCGCTGGATAGCCCGTTTCAACGGACGGGCTCCGTAAGCCGGATCGTAGCCCGAGCGCACCAGATAGGCGCGGGCGCGATCCGTTAACTCCAATTCCACATGCCGATCCGCCAGCCGCTTGCGCAACCCACTGAGCTGGATCTCGACAATTTGTTTCAAATGCTCCTCCGAAAGCGAATGGAAAACTATCGTTTCGTCCACACGGTTCAGGAACTCAGGACGGAAATGACGCCGCAGCTCTTCGAGCACCGCATCCTTCATCCGATCGTATCCTTCGCCGGCGTAGCTTCCCCGATACTCCAGAATGCGATGGCTGCCGATGTTGGAGGTCATGATCACGATAGTGTTTTTGAAATCCACCGTGCGGCCCTGACCATCCGTGAGACGGCCATCGTCGAGAATCTGCAATAAAACGTTGAACACGTCCGAGTGGGCTTTTTCGATTTCGTCGAAAAGGACTACACAGTATGGACGACGTCGGACGGACTCCGTTAGTTGCCCTCCTTCTTCGTAACCTACATAACCGGGCGGCGCGCCGATCAGCCGGGCCACGGTATGCTTCTCCTGGTACTCGGACATGTCGATGCGAATCATGGCTTTCTCGTCATCGAACAGGAATTCGGCCAAGGCGCGCGCCAGCTCGGTTTTGCCCACGCCGGTGGGGCCTAAAAAAATGAAACTTCCGATGGGGCGGTTTGGATCCTTTAGCCCGGAGCGAGCCCGCATGACTGCTTCCGACACGGCCGTGACCGCCTCGTCCTGGCCGATGACGCGCTTGTGCAGTTCGGCTTCGAGTTGCAGTAGCTTTTGGATTTCACCTTCCAGAAGTTTCGAGACGGGAACGCCGGTCCAGCGGCTGACCACTTGCGCGATGTCTTCTTCGTCTACTTCTTCCTTGAGCAGACGCCGGCCGGACTGCTTCTCGTCCAGCCGCTTTTGCTCGGCGGCTAGCTTGCGTTCGAGCTCGGCCAGTTTTCCGTATTTCAGCTCGGCGGCGCGATTCAGATCGTACTGCCGCTCGGCCTTGTCAATGTCGGTCTTGACCTGCTCGATTTGCTCGCGCAGCGCGCGCAGACGCTGCACGGCGGCCTTTTCAGCCTGCCACTGCGCCTGCAACGCGGCCGAATCGGATTTCAGATCCGCGATTTCTTTCTCCAGCTTCTTCAGGCGCTCCTTGGAAGCGGGGTCGGATTCTTTCTTGAGCGCCTCGCGCTCGATTTCGAGCTGCATCGTGCGGCGTAAAATTTCGTCCAGATCCGCCGGCATCGAATCGATTTCGGTGCGCAGCTTGGCGGCGGCTTCGTCCATCAGGTCGATGGCCTTATCGGGCAAGAAGCGATCGCTGATGTAGCGATTGGAAAGCACGGCGGCGGCGACCAGAGCCGAATCCTTGATGCGCACGCCATGATGCACCTCGTAGCGTTCGCGCAGCCCGCGCAGAATCGAAATCGTATCTTCGACGCTGGGCTGATCGACGAAGACGGTCTGGAAGCGGCGCTCGAGTGCGGCGTCCTTCTCGATATATTTGCGATATTCGTCCAGCGTGGTGGCGCCGATGCAATGCAGTTCGCCACGGGCCAGCATGGGTTTGAGCAGGTTGCCGGCGTCCATGGCGCCTTCGGCTTTGCCGGCGCCCACCACGGTGTGCAGCTCGTCGATGAACAGAATGATCTGGCCTTCGGAAGTCTGCACTTCCTTCAAGACGGCTTTGAGGCGCTCCTCGAACTCGCCCCGAAACTTCGCGCCGGCGATGAGCGCGCCCATGTCGAGCGCGACCACGCGCTTCTCCTTCAATCCCTCGGGCACGTCGCCGCGGACGATGCGGGCCGCCAGACCTTCCACGATGGCGGTTTTTCCGACGCCCGGCTCGCCGATGAGTACCGGGTTATTTTTGGTGCGCCTGGAGAGCACCTGGATCACGCGGCGGATCTCTTCATCGCGCCCGATTACCGGATCCAGCTTGCCTTGCGAGGCCAACTGGGTCAGATCCCGGCCGTACTTTTCGAGCGCCTCATAGGTGGCTTCCGGATTGGCGCTGGTGACGCGCTGGCTTCCTCGCACCTCCTGCAGGGCGCGCATCAGACGTTCGCGGGTGACACCGAACTCTTTGAGCAGCTTGCCGGTTGCGCCGGTGTCGTCGGTGGCGGCCAGCAGGACGTGCTCCACGGAGGTGTATTCGTCCTTCAGGCGCTTAGCTTCCTCCTCGGCTTGGGTGAGCAGCTTGGTGATGCGCGGGGTAACGTAGACCTGATCCGGTGAGATACCCGAACCCGAGACTTTGGGTAGACGATCAATGTCCTGCTGGACGCGATTCCGCAGCGCATCCACGCGCACATCGGCTTTGTTCAGGATGGACGGTGCTAAGCCGCCTTGCTGATCCAACAGAGCCAGCAAAAGGTGTTCGACATCTACTTGTTGATTGCCATGCTGGACGGCGATAGATTGAGCCGCCCGGACGGCGTCCTGCATTTTTTCAGTGAATCTGTTGAAGTCCATAGAGACTCGGTTCTGAGTTGATAGACGTTACAAAGCTGAGTTGGTTACTATCAACTAATATCAGCTTAACACCAGCATGGCAGGCTGGCAAGACCCACTGTTTAACGAAGCGGTGCGGAATTGTAACCCGCACCCACTCAGCTATTTAGATGCTAGGTAGCAGGTTGAAGGTCCGCAAAAACGAACCCATCGCGCTCGACGATCTCGCCGAGCTGGACTGGGACCGGCGCTTGGAACATCGGGCCATCATACACAAAAGAATGGAATTCGCCGTTTTCCCCGCAAGGGTCGGTGGAGGCGGGGAGGTCTGCTAGGAAGACCGAGTCGAAATCGCGGCCCGCAAAGCCGGGCGACAGCACCTTGGGATCGACACAAGTGATTTTGGCGCGAAGGCCGGCGGCTAACATATTGGCGGCGAGTTCGCGCGTGGGAAGCTGCCAGACGGGGAAGATGGGCTCCAAACCGGTGCCGGCGAGCTGCTTTTCCCGGTAGGCTCGAATATCGGCCAGGAAGAGATCGCCGAACGCGATGCACTGGATCCCTTCGCTCACGGCCCGGCGGCAGACTTGGTGCATGCGGTCCTCATACTGCTCGTTGGAACAAGGCCAGGGGAGAGGGACGGGCCACAACGGTAGACCGGCTGAGGCGGCCTGAGCTTCCACCAGCTCGCGCCGGACGGCATGCATGGCCACGCGATCGAACTGCTCGTTTAGGGTGGTGATGAGCGCTGCAACCTGGAAGCCGGGGTTCTGCCGTAACAGATGCAGAGACCAGGCGCTGTCTTTGCCGCTGCTCCAGGAGAGCGCGACGCGTTTCACGCCACGGCGACGCGTTCTGCGGGTGCGACTGTGCGGGTGAGCCAGGCGTACAGGCCAAACAGGACGCCGGTATAGAACAAATCGCCCGCCAAGGTCCAGCCGAAGAACGGGATGGCGGCTACGTAGCAGCTAGCCAGCCCGGAGAGCGTGTGCGGATAGCTCTGGAACCAGAGCCAGCTTCCAAAATTGGTGATCAGGAAGAACTGAATGCTGTTGACAACGGCCAGCGCCGCGATCCGCGACACGCCTTGTGTTCCACGCAGGCGCCGCCCCAGCCAGACGGAAATCAAAAAGCTCGCGTAGATGAACAGCTGGAATTTGCTGAAGGCCGCGACGTGGTAAAACGAAGCCAAGATAGGATCTGTGATGGCCATCAGGGCCATCGGAACCAGATAGGCTTGCCACACCGGCAGGCGTGCGCCGGCAAAAAGACTCATACTGCCGACTGGGGCGAAGTTCGGTGGATGCGGCACCAGACGGGCGAAGGCGCCCAAAACAGTCAGAGACAAAGCGACAGGCCGCCAAGCGGTGTTCTTAGTCATCAATGAAATTATATCCTTTTCGTCGCCTGGAACTTTTGGCAGTTGTTGCGCCCCGCAAAAACAGTCATTCTTAAGCACTCGGAAGTCAGGCTATGGCGAAATGCGTGTATTGCGGTCGAGACACACAGCTATATTCCAACGGTGTGCCAGTGTGTCTGCGGTGTGAAGAAGACCCCGACGCTCGGCGGAAGCCACCCGCTCGCGAGGGGGATGAACCGCCCGAGGAGCAGAGCAGGCAGTCGCTGGATTAGGGCCGTTTTCCAACCCACTTCTTCAAGCCCGCGATTCCAATCAGGCCGGAGCCGATCAGCACGAATGTAGCGGCCTCCGGCGCTTGGCTCAGGTCGGATGTGCCGAACTGGAAATTGTCCAGCAGCGCGCTAGTGGACCCGTTGTAGACCGTTCCCTGCAAGGTCAGGGTCACGCTGGAAATGGGTGTATCCGATGTTATTCCCCAGAAGGCTTCGGCGGGACGCGCATCGGTCGGTACGGTGTATTGATTTCCCGCGACGGTGATGGAGTAGTTCAGGGCATTGGGGCTAACGCTAAACAGGTCCATGGCAAAGGAGGTGACATTGGCCGGAAGAACGATCTCGACATAAGGCAGCGGAGAACTGGCGCTGGGCCGATCCATGTCCTGCAACAAAGCGTCGTTGCTGTCGAAGTTGTACCAAGTCGAAAAATTGGTGTCGATCACCTGAATCCACGACGCTCCCGACGAAGTGTATCCGATGAACTCGACGCCGTCCGTGGTCAGGCCGGTGGAACCCTGATAGGTGGTGCTGCTATCGCTGGGAGCGAGGCCTTCAAACGTGACGGTCTGCTGTACGTTGGAGGCGGCCTGCCAGGCGGTCTGATCGGTATAAGTGGTAATGGTGGTGGAGCGCGCGGGTACGACGGAGAGGGTAACGGCAAAGGTCAGAACAGCAATGCTAGAGCGCAACATGGAGGACTCCCTTGAAAGAAACTCCGCCGGATGGCGGCCTGTTCGAAGGGCTGCGCCTTCGATAACCAGGTAACGCTTCATACTCCCGGTTAGAAGGAAGCCTGAAATCGTTAAGTGGGATTGAGCGGGAGTCGCTCTCTCGGAAATCGCGATACGAGCTTGTGGCGCTAGGCGGCTTTCGCTTTTATGTGGGCTGCGACCTTCTGATCGATTTTGCCAATGTGGTGAGATAGCCAGTTCTTGAGGAAGAGCATTAGGTCGATGCTCAACATAACGCGGCCGGCGCTGAAGTCTGACTGGAACGCGAGCACCTGGGCCGTCAGCTTGTCGTGCTCCACTTTATGCTGGGGATATTCCGGGTAGCCATACCGTTGCATCAGCCGTTCTTCGCTGGCGAAATGGCCCTTGGTGTAGTTAATGAGGTTGGCCAGAGTTTGGCTTAACATCTGTTTGCCCTTACCGGCGGCCATGGCCGAATTGAGATCCTCGGCCAGTTTGAACAACCTTTTGTGTTGCGTGTCAATCTCCGGGTAACCGACGCTGTAGCTTTCATTCCATTCAAAGAGACTCATGCTTTTTATATCGGCGGGCAGGTGCGGCGCTGCATATTCCTGGAGGGAGTAGACCGCGAGAAATCGTGGGCTGAAAACCTAACGCAGTGAAGCCGACACCTTGGCGCCGTATTCTTTGGCTTTCGATAACACCAGCGCCGGATCGAGCGTTAGAGACCGGCCGTCGCGCACGATGGGTTTTCCGTTGACGGAGACGTCTTCGACATCCGAACCTTTGAGAGCGTAGACGATCTGCGAGTAGACGTTGTAGAGCGGCACGGCGTGAGGGCGATCCAGCCGCACGGTGATCAGGTCCGCGCGCTTGCCGGTTTCGAGCGACCCGATTTCTTTTTCGAGACCCGCGACCCGCGCACCCTGGATGGTTGCCATGGCGACGGCCTGCTCGGCCGGCAGCACGGTAGGGTCGCCGGTGGTCACCTTCTGCAGATCGGCGGCGAGATTCATTTCTTCCATCAGATCGAAATCGTTGTTGCTGCCGGCCGGGCCGTCGGTGCCGAGTCCCACCGGAATTCCCGCTGCGAGCATTTTCACCACCGGCGCGACGCCGCTGGCCAGTTTCATGTTGCTGGAGGGGCAGTGTGCGATTCCCGTGCCGTGGGCTTTGAGGATCTTCATATCGAGCATCGTCGAGCCAGACGCCGTGCGCGGCGATGGTGGGGCCGTCCAGAACTCCGAAAGAGTCGAGCAGTCGCGTGGGCGTCATGCCGCGAACCCGCAGGGCGTCGTCGTTTTCGGTCTTGGTCTCGGAAAGGTGAATGAGCAGCGGAACGCCGTATTTGTTGGCGAGCCTTCGAGCGGCCTGCAGATCCTCGTCGTTGTTGGTGTAGATGGCGTGCGGCGCAGGCGCTGGAACAATCAGAGGGTCGTTCTTGTATTGCTGGATGAATTTCTCGGTGAACTGGAGCGCGTCTTTGGGCGTGGGCGAATCGGGGGATTTGAAGCGCAGGATGGTTTCGCCCAGCACGCCGCGCATGCCAGCTTCCTTGACTGCCTGCGCGACGCGGTCCTCGAAATAATACATATCGACGAAGGTGGTGGTGCCGGAGAGCATCATTTCGAGACAGGCCAGGCGCGTGCCCCATAAAACAAAATCGGGCGTGACGTTTTTGGCTTCGGCTGGGAAGATGAATTTTTGCAGCCAGTCTTGCAGTTTCACGTCGTCGGCGATGCCGCGCAGCAGCGACATGGCGGCATGCGTGTGGGTGTTGATCAGGCCTGGCATCAGGAGCGCGTTCGGGCGGTCGAGCCGGTGGGCCGCTTGGAATTGACGGTCGATCTCGGCGCGCGTTCCCACGCCCACGATGCGGTCGCCGCGAGTGGCGACGGCGCCGTCCTGGATCAACCGGTGCTGCGCGTCCATGGTGACGACGTAGCGCGCGCTGTAGATCCAGTCGGCTGGCTCGGCGAACAGGCCGGCGCAAAACGCCAGAAAGAAGAGTGCCAGTCTGAATGGGCTATAGAAACGATGCATCGAACGGCCTCGGGAAGAGATCTTTCATTTGCATTGTCTCGCTTTTGCCTTTGAGATTCGCCAGCGTGACTTCGGCATCGCCGCAAAATTCCCACAGGATCTGGCGGCACGCGCCACACGGCGGGGTAAGGATATGGGTGTCGGCCGCGACGGCGATGCGCTTGAACTTGCGCGCGCCTTCGGAAATGGCCTTGAATACCGCCACGCGTTCGGCGCAAATGGTGAGCCCGTAAGTGGCGTTCTCGATGTTGCAGCCGGTGAAGATGCGGCCGTTTTCGTCTTCGAGCGCCGCGCCGACTTTGAACTGCGAGAAGGGCGCGTGCGCCTGCTCGCGCGCGGCCAACGCAGCCTCCACTAATTTGCTCATAGGTACGGCAACAGTGCTTTCAAAAATCGCACCAGCGTGTCTTGAATTTGCCGCCCGGTTTCCAAAACTTCTTGGTGGCTGATTTTCCGCGGCAGCACGCCGGCCGCCATGTTGGTGACGCAGGAAATGCCGAGCACGCGCATCCCCAGATAATTCGCGACGATGACTTCCGGCACGGTGGACATCCCGACCAGGTCCGCGCCGATGGTGCGCAGATGCCGAATTTCAAGCAATACGATGGTTCCAGTAGGTTCGGCGCAGGAACAT
>CAVXJU010000105.1:0-20215 GCA_963761935.1 Terriglobia bacterium
ATTTCCCGCCTCGCCGGGCTTCGTAATCCTGTAAAATGGTGGTTCGCAGCTTGGGTGCACATCGGCACTTACCGCCGACGCGAATGCCCAACCAACAGGGGACAGCAAAAAATGCCAGTTACACAAGCGGGGCTCGAGGGCATCGTCGCCGCCGAGTCCAGTATCTGCTTCATTGACGGAAACGAGGGAATCCTCAGCTACCAGGGCTTCAATATCCACACCCTGGCCGATCACGCAACTTTTGAAGAGGTCATCTACCTGCTTTGGCACGGGCGTTTGCCGAAGCAATCCGAACTGGATGCGTTGAAGGCCGATCTGGTTCGATACCGGCCGATTCCCAAGGAAGTGGCCGGCTTCCTGGGGACGGTGCCCAAATCGCCACCCATGGACGTGCTGCGCACGGCGGTGTCGATGCTCGCGCTGTACGACCCCAAGGAGCGCGACAATTCGATCGAGGCTAGCGTTGAAAAGGCCACCCGGCTGATGGCGCAAACCGGCACCATCGTGACCACCTTCGACCGGCTGCGCAACGGCAAAGCGGTAGTGGAGGGCGATCCCAAGCTCGGCTTCGCTGCGAACTTCCTCTACACCTTGACCGGAAGCAGGCCGGATGAAGTGATGGAGCATGTTTTCGACATCGCGCTGATCCTGCACGCCGACCACGAATTGAACGCCTCCACGTTCGCCGCGCGCGTCACGGCGGCCACGCTGTCCGATATTCATTCCGCGGTAACGTCGGCCATTGGCGCTCTGAAGGGACCGCTGCATGGCGGCGCGAACGAAGAAGTGATCCGGATGTTGCTGGAGGCCGGCAACGAACAGGCCGCGGTGGCGCATGTGCAGGACATGCTGGCCAACAAGAAAAAAGTGCCCGGCTTCGGACATCGCGTCTATCACACCGAAGACCCTCGGGCCACGCATCTGCGCGCTTTATCGGAGGAGCTGGGGCGGCGTACCGGTCATCTGGATCTTTATCTCACGTCGAAAAAGATCGAAGAACTGATCAAGCAGCAGAAGGGGCTGAACGCCAACGTGGACTTCTACTCGGCCTCGACTTACTATTCACTTGGCATTCCGATCGATCTGTTCACGCCCATCTTCGCCGTCAGCCGCATGTCGGGATGGACGGCGCACGTGCTGGAGCAGTATCGCAACAACCGGCTGATCCGCCCGCGCGCGGAGTATATCGGCAAGCCGGTCGGGCCAGCCCTGGGTGCCGATTTCAGAACGCTAGTTTCAGACGCAAGTTCACGGCACGCAAAAGCTGATGCACGATTTGTCCCAATTTCGCGCCAATCTGGACGCCTATGCGGCGCGATTGCGACCCGCGGATTCCAGTTGGACGTCGAGCGAGTTTCGAGACCTGGATACCGAGCGCCGGGCCGCCGTGACCGAGACCGAACAGCTTAAGGCGCAGCGCAACGCCGAGAGCCAGGAAATCGGCAAGCTTCGAAAACAGAGCGTCGACACCAGCGAACGGCAGCAGGCCATGCGGGCGATGGGCGAGCGCATCGCGGCACTGGACGAACAAGTCAAGGTGCTGGACGAACGATTTCGCGACCTGCTGGCCGGCATTCCCAATATCCCGCACGAATCGGTTCCGATCGGCAGCAGCGCCGACGACAACGTCGAGGTCCGCCGCTGGGGACAGCCGCGCCAGTTCGATTTCGAGCCCAAGGCGCACTGGGATCTGGGGCCGGAGCTCGGAATCCTCGACCTGGAACGCGCCGCCAAGATCACCGGCGCGCGCTTTGCCGTGTACTGGGGCATGGGCGCCAAGCTGGAGCGCGCGCTGATGAACTTCATGCTGGACGTGCACACCCGCGAGCACGGCTACACCGAGGTGCTTCCGCCGTTCCTGATCAATTCCGCCAGCCTGTTCGGCACCGGCCAGCTTCCCAAGTTCAAGGACGATCTGTTCAAGGTGCGAGAATACCGATTTTTGGCTGGCGCCGACGGCCGAAGTGCCGGTAACGAATTTGTTCCGCGACGAAACATTGGACGCCGATCAGCTTCCCATCCGGCTGTGCGCCTATACGCCGTGTTTCCGCAGCGAAGCCGGCTCCTACGGGCGCGACGTGCGCGGGATCATCCGCGCAGCATCAGTTCCAGAAGGTGGAGCTGGTGAAGTTCACGCGCGCCGAGCAAAGCTACGAAGAGTTGGAGAAACTGACCGCCGACGCCGAAGACATTCTCAAGCGGCTGGGCCTGCCTTTTCGAACCGTGGTGCTTATGCACGGGCGATATGGGGCGCAGCGGCCGCGAAAACCTACGACATAGAAGTCTGGCTGCCCGGCCAGAACGGCTACAAGGAAATCTCCTCCTGCTCGAATTGCGAGGCTTACCAGGCGCGGCGCGCTTCGATTCGCGCCAAGTCCGGCAAAGGCAAGGCCGAGTTCGTTCACACGCTTGAACGGCAGCGGACTGGCGATCGGCCGCACCTGGGTGGCGATCATCGAGAATTATCAGCAGGCCGATGGCAGCGTGATCGTGCCGGAAGTTCTGCGGCCTTATCTGGGCGTCGAGCGGATTGAGCGCGAGTCACAAACCTTCCACTAATATTGTTGCGGCGCAACGCCTTCCAATTCAAAAGCTTCCTGGAGCTAAGCGATTCGCGTCCGTGTGGCCGGCGCGCGGCGTGCGCTTAATCTGAAGCCGGATTTGTGCTCCTCGCCGATCCGATCTCATACCTTACTGGAGGCAGCATGTTCCGTTTCCGGCGGTGGCTCTTATTCGCCACCTTGGGGTTCGGCCTGAAGCTGGGGGCCACCCCGCCTCTGACGACCATTCAGGACGTCTTGTTCAATTCGGACGGGAGCCGTTTCAACGGCGTCCTGACCATTTCCTGGCAAAGCTTCGAGGCATCGGACACCAGCAACATCGCGGCTTCGGTCGATCAGTTGCAGATTATCAATGGCATCTTGTACGTCCAGCTTGTTCCCACCACCAATGCCGACACTCCCGCCGTTTACACGGCGCAATACAACAGCAACGGCAGCACGGTTTACACGGAAGCCTGGGCGGTTCCGCCAAGCGGCACGTCGCTGCGGGTGCGGGATGTGCGGCTGGCTCCGGGAACGGTGACTGGGTCGGCTCCATCGCCTTCGTCGCCTTCCACGACGCCTCCCGGGCAATCCACGACTTTGGAGATTACGGATGTCACCGGGTTACAGACTGCGCTGAACATCCGGCCGACGGAGGGAACTTCGTTCGCGGTGTCGCGCGCGGCCGTGATTGACTCCACCGGCGCCCTGGATGGAGCAACCGGGAATCTTAGCGACTGCGTGCATGTCGACGGGACTACCGGCGCGTGCGGAACCGGAAGCAGCGGCGGCAGCACGGGCAGTGGCTCTTTTGTGGACGCCGAGTTCCCCGCCGGAACGATGGATGGCGCCAACACGGCTTTTACGCTGACGAATGCCCCCGCTCCGCCCGCGAGCCTTGAGATGTTCCGCAATGGGATGCTGCTGAAGCAGGGAAACGACTACACGCTGTCCGGCAATGACTTGACCTTCCTGGCGGGCGCTGTACCGAATCCCGGGGACACGTTGATGGCTACTTATCGTCTTTCGGTTGCGATCACTGGCGTGGGATTCGTAGATCTGGAGACGCCCGCCGGCAGCACCGACGGCAACAACACATCCTTTACGCTTTCCCAGGTGCCAAATCCCGCCGGCAGCCTGGAGGTGTTTCGAAACGGCTTGCGGCTCACTTCCGGTTTGGACTATACCGCCAGCAACAATACTCTGACGTTCGCGGCCGGCTACGTACCCCAAATCGGGGACGTCCTGCTGTGCTCTTACCGAGTGGCGCAATAGGTACGGCGCGCGAGCTAGGGCGTTTGAGGCGGCGTTCTGCTGCGATGTCTTGATTGCTCTAGACGCGCGCCCGTTGCAAGATCGTATCGTTGGGGTGTTCCGCAAGACACGAGAGGATTGAGACAGTTACCGGTTTCGTGCGCCTGGTGTGGGAATGATCGAGCCATTCTAAAGGCGGTAACCGGTAACTGTCTCAGTTCTTATCGCGACGCGAGCCTACTGCCAGCCGCCGCCCAAAGCGCCATACAATTGGACCACGGAATTAAGCTCTAACAGGCGCAGCTGGGCCAGCGTGAGCTGCCCGCCGAACAAATTTCTCTCCGCATCCAGCACCTGCAGATAACTGTCCAGACCGCCGCGATAACGCAGATTCGATAACCGGACGCTTTCAGACAAGGCCGTGACCAGCTTCTCTTCCTCCTGGCGCTGTTGGTGCGTCTTGTCGTGGGCTACCAGGGCGTCTGAAACTTCACGCAGCGCGGTGTAAATGCTCTTTTGATAGCCGATCAGCATCTCCTGCTTCTGCGCCTCCGTAAGATGCAGGCCGGCGCGCAAACCGGCGTGAAAAATCGGAAGCGTGGCGGCTGGAGTGATGCTGGCCATTCGCGCCGGGCCAGTAAATAAAGCGGAAAGAGCGCTGCTTTGGCCGCCCAGAAATCCGGTGAGCGAAATGTCCGGAAAGAACAGCGCGCGTGCCGCGCCGATCTGTGCGTTGGCCGCGACCAGGTTGTCTTCAGCCTGGCGAATATCGGGGCGGCGTTCAAGCAGCGAGGCGGGCAAGCCTGCCGGCAGCTCGGGCGGGCCAGGCAATCTGCTCCAGACCCTTGCCGCGCTCCACCGCAGCCGGTGCTTTGCCCAGCAACAGGTTCAGCGCATTCTCCTCCTGGCCGATGCTGCGCTCCGTGGCGGCAATTTGAGCGGTCGCGGTGTACAGGAATTGCTCGGCCTGATGGACCTCCAGACCGCTGGCGGCGCCGCGCTGCTCGCGAAGCTGCATCAGCCGCAAGCTTTGCTCGGCGGCCACCCGCGTCTGCTGCGCGATTTCGAGTTCCAGATCCTGCTCGCGCAATCCGAAGTAGGATGTCATCACGTCCGATACCAGCGAAAGAACTACGCCGTGACGCGCTTCGTCGGTGGCCAGATATTGTGCGCGCGCGGCCTCGGTTAACCGGCGGATGCGGCCCCACAGATCCAGATCCCAAGCCAAGCTCAAACCGGCTTGGGTATAACTTGCCTTGAAGGGCTGTCCGCCTGGATACGGAAACGCGCCGATCGCGGAAGCCTGAGATGCCGTATATGACGCCGGCAGGTCGAGCGTTGGAAACAATTGCGCCCGCGTGAGGCCAACCTGTGCGCGCGCCTCGAGCACGTGTTGGGCGGCGATTTGCACGTCGAAATTGTTTCCGAGCGCCGTGTCGACCAGTTGCTTCAGTGTGTCGTCATGAAACAGGTCAAACCATTTGGTATCGGCGATGGAGGCTGCGCCCGCGGCCGGAGGCGCATTGCGGAATTGGCCGGGCAGCGTCTCCTGCGGACGGTGATAGTTGGGACCCACCATGCAGCCGGAAAGACCCGCCAGCACGAGCGCCGACAGCGGAACCAGAACCCGGCGCGTATTCACTGCGCGACCGTCTCCGTCTCCGGCTCTTCCTGCGGCGTCCGGCGCTTGCGGCGTTCGGCGATGGTTTCAATGACGTAATATTGCACCGGCACGAAGAAAACCGCCAGCAGCGTAGCCGCGTTCATTCCACCGAAGACCGCGGTTCCAAGCGACCGTCGCGAGGCCGCGCTGGCGCCGGTGGCGATGAACAGCGGCACGACGCCCAGGATGAAAGCGAACGAGGTCATCAAAATTGGCCGGAGCCGCAGACGCGCGGCATGCAGCGCGGCTTCCTTAACCGCCATGTGATCGCGCTTGTGGCTTTCTTTGGCGAACTCGACAATCAGAATCGCGTTCTTGGCCGCCAGCCCGATCAAAGTCACGATTCCGATCTGGGTGTAGATGTCGTAGGGATAATTGCGAAGATATACGAACAGCAGCGCGCCGAACAATCCCAGGGGCAGCGAGAGCAGCACCGCGAACGGGATCGACCAGCTTTCATAAAGCGCGGCCAGACACAAAAACACCAGCACCGTGGCGAATCCGAAGATTACGCCTTCGTGGCCTTGAGCCAGCTTCTGCTGATAGGTGGTGCCGGTCCACTCGTATCCATAGCCCTGTGGAAGCGTCTTTGTGGCTAATTTCTCCATGGCGTCGATGGCCTCGCCGGAACTGACGCCGGGAGCCGGCCCGCCCAAAATCTGGATGGCGCGGAAGCGGTTGTAGCGGAACACAACTTCCGGTCCGGCGCTGCGCTCCACCGATGCCAGCGTGCCGAGTGGAACCATGTTGCCGTCGGCGCTGCGGACGTAGAAGCGGTCAATATCGGAAGGCTGCGCGCGAAACTGCGGTTCGGCCTCCACCAGCACCTGCCAGGTATGGCTGAAGCGGTTGAAGTCGTTCACATACAACCCGCCCAGGAAAGTTTGCAGCGCGTTGTAGGCGTCGGTAACCGGGATGCCCAGAGTCTGCAGCTTGTCGGTGTTCATGTCCACCCGGTAGGCGGGAACGGACGCGCGAAAGGTGCTGAGCATGGGGCCCAGTTTGGGGTCCTGTTTGGCGGCGTCGATCAGGCCGTCGGCGACGTCGCTCATCTGCTGCAAGTCGCCGCCCGCGCGATCTTCCAGCATGAATTGAAAACCGCCCGTGATGCTGAGGCCGGTAATCGGCGGCAGGCCGAAGGCGAACGTCACGGCATCCGGGACTTGCGCGAAAGCGGCGTTGGCCCGCTTGATGATGGCGTCCAATTGCAAATCCGGCGTCTTGCGCTCATCCCAGGGCTGGAGATCCATGATGATGGCCGCGACATTGGAGCTGCTGGTCTGGGTGGCGAAATCGGTGCCGCCCATCACGAACCAGGAGTGCACGCCCTTCAAGTGCGCCACCTGTTGTTCAATTTTCTTGACGGCGGCATCGGTGCGGTCCATGGAAGCGCCGTCGGGCAGACGCACCGACACGAAGATGGCGCCTTGGTCCTCGTCGGGCAAGAAGCCGTTCGGCAGCGTCTTGAACAACCACGCGCCGGCGGCCCAGAAGCAGACCAGAGCAAGCAGCGCGAAGGCGGAATGCCGGATCATCGCGCTCACGCCGGCGATGTAGCGGTTGGTAGCCCAGCTGAAACCGCGGTTAAAATAGTCGCCCAAGCGTGCCAATGGGTTGCGCGAGTATTTGTGCGGCTTGAGCAGCATGGCGCTGAGCGCGGGACTCAGTGAGAGCGCGCTGAAAGCCGACAGCAGCACCGAGGCCGCGATGGTCAAGGCGAACTGTTTGTAGATCTGGCCGCTGATTCCGCCCAAGAAGGCCACCGGAATAAAAACAGCCGCCAGGATGAACGCAATGGCGACCACCGGCGCCGACACCTGGTCCATCGCGCGTACCGTAGCTTCGCGCGGGGGCAATCCATCGTCGATATTGCGCTGCACCGCTTCCACCACCACGATGGCGTCGTCGACCACGATGCCGATGGCCAGCACCAAGCCGAACATGCTGGTGATGTTGATGGAAAAGCCGAGCAATGGGAACAGCGCCATGGTGCCGATGATCGCCACCGGTACGGTGAGCAGCGGAATCAGCGTGGCGCGCCAGTTCTGGAGGAAGATGAAAACCACCAGAATAACCAGGCCGACCGCGAAGAACAGCGTGATCACCACATCGCGAATCGCGGCGCGAACGAACACCGTGGAATCGTAGGGGATGTCGAATTTCATCCCGGCCGGAAAACTCTTCTGGGCGCTATTCAGAAAAGCCTTCACCTGGTCGGCCGTTTGGACGGCGTTCGCGCCGGGGGAAAGAAAAACGATGATGCTGCCGGCGGGATGGCCGCTGAGCCGATTGAAGCTCGAATAGGATTGCGCGCCCAGTTCGACGCGGCCGATGTCGCGAACGCGCACCAGCGAGGCGTCCGGCTCGGCCCGCACGATGATATCGCCGAACTCCTGCGGGTCGAGCAGGCGGCCCGGCGCAGTGATGGCGTATTGAAACGCGGTTCCGGGCGGGGCGGGCGCGGCGCCGAGCGATCCCGCGGGATTCTGGCGATTCTGCGCGTTGATGGCGTTGCTCACGTCGGTGGCGGTCAGGCCGAGCTTGGCCATCTTGTCCGGGTCCACCCACACACGCATCGAATAGACCAGCGGCGAGGTGAGCCGCGTGTCGCCCACGCCCGGCAGGCTGCCGATCTGGTTCAGCAGATTAATCTGCGCGTAGTTGGTTAGGAATACCGTGTCGTAGCGCTCATCCGGCGACGTAATTCCGACCACCATCAGAAACGCGCTCGAAACTTTCTTCACCGTGACGCCTTGCCGCTGCACTTCGGGAGGCAGGCGCGGCAGAGCCAGGTTCACTTTGTTCTGTGTTTGAACCGTGGCCGTGTCCGGGTTCGTCCCTTGCTTGAAAGTGACGGAAATGCTGACGGAGCCGTTATTGGCGCTGCTCGAAAGAAAATAGAGCATGCCGTCCAGGCCCGCCAGTTGTTCCTCGATCGGTTGCGCGACGGTTTTTTCAAGATCGATGGAGTTGCCGCCCAGATAATTGGCCGTGATCTGGACCACCGGCGGCACCACTTCGGGATAAGTCGCGATGGGCAGATTCGGAATCGCGACACCGCCGAGAATGATGATCACGATCGCGATGACGATCGCGAAAACGGGCCGGCGGATGAAAAAATGCGCCATGCGATCAGCTTGCCGGAGGATCGGCTCGGTAGGGTTTCGGATTCACGCTCATGCCGGGCCGGACGCGCAGTTGACCTTCGACGATGACGCGGTCGCCGGCCTTGAGGCCTTGCGTCACGATCCAGTTGTCGCCGGCGCGCTCGGCGGTGGTGATCATGCGCAGCTCCACCTGATTGTTCGAGCCCACCGTGTAGACGCTTTGCATGTTCTGCAACTGTTGGATGGCGCGCTGCGGCACCAGCACGACGTTCTTGCGCACTTCCGTTTCCACGCGAACTTTTCCGAACTGGCCAGGCAGCAGTGTTTGTTGCGGATTGGGAAAGCTGGCCTGCATTTCGAGCGTCCCGGTTTTAGGATCCACCTGATTGAGCGTGTTCGTGATGTAGCCTCTTTGCGGAAACACGCTGTTGTCGGCCAGCACCAGCGAAAGCGCCGACACCGAGAGTGTGCCGTGCTTTTTGAAAGCCAGATACTGCGATTCGGTCACTTTGAAGCGCACCCAAATGGGATCGAGTGGCACGATGGTGGTAAGCGGCTGCTGCGCATTGGCGTTAACCAGCCCGCCCACCGGGACCAGCGTGTCGCCGATGAGACCGGTGATCGGCGCGCGAATGGTGGCATATTCCAGATTCAGGTTCGCGGTTTGCAGAGCGGCTCGCTGCGCTTCCATTTTGCCTTGCATGGAAGCGATCTGAGTTTGCGTGGAGAGACGCGTTTGATCGACGTTGGCTTGGCTGGCGCGCACGGTGGCCTCGCCGGCACGCAGCGCGGCAACGGCGGCGTCCAGTTCTTGCTTGGCGGCGGCTTCTTCCTTGACCAGCGGTGTCAGACGGTCGTAATCCTGCTGGTCCTTGACCAGGTTCGCCTGCGCGGCGGCGAGATTCGCTTCGGCCTGCAACAGCGCCACCTGCTTGCGCGCGAAGTCCAGATCGGCGTCGCTCTGCGCCAGGTTTCCCTTGGCCTGCGCGACTGCGGCTTCGTAAGGACGCTGGTCGAGAACATATAAAACATCGCCGGCGTGTACTTGCTGGCCGGGGCGGAACTGCCACTTGTCGATGTAGCCGTCCACGCGTCCGCGCACTTCGACGCTGTTGCGCGCGTAGGTTTGGGCGGGGTATTCGGAAAAAATCGGGACGTCGGTTGAGGCGACCTCGGTGACGGTGACGAGCGGCGCAGGCGGTTGACCCGCGGGGTTGCGGCTCTGCGCGGACGAATTGCAACCGGCCAACGCAATGGACGCCAGCGCGGCAAGCACGGCGAGCGTAGGACGGACGTAGTTAGCGACTCCCTGCATGAAGGCTTGGCGTACTCCTATGGATGTACCAGGCTGCTCAATCGATTCCGAATTCCTGTGAGGAACGGCGGTGAGGCCGTGATTCTTATTTTACGACAAGTGCAGCAGCGGATGTTTAGGCCTGGCTCTTACGGCGTTTTGCTCGATTGCTCCGGCGCATAGATCGTGAACACGATCTGGGCAGACAAGTCAGCTACGGCTCGTACCGTTTGTGGCTGAATGACAACGTCCAGAGGGTTGGGTTGTGAGCCGGCCTGCACCCCGACGCTGAAGCTACGAACAGTTGCACGATTCCACCGGGCCTGCTCTGCTTGTGGTAGTGCCTCGATAAGCCTGCAGAACGCCCGAATCGTGGAGTCCGCAGTTGTCGTAATCTTCGCGATCTCCAGATGTGGGCAAAAGGTCCCGCGATCACGGCCGAGATAGAGGACAAGCACCTTTTTGCCGAACGAATCTACGAGCGGGCGAAGATTGTGCCTCGAGTAAATCTCGAGATCAACGTTCCGAAAGTGTGCGGTTGACGAGATGACTCCGTGCGCCACCATAGGTTCCTTGCCTGCGGGTATTTTACGACAACTACGCTCAGGGCGGGAAAGTCGACGCGGTTAGGAATCGAGTGTTTGCTAAGGGCCTCTTAGTTTCCTATTCTGAAGGTGGATGGACGTACATCTTACAGCAGATCAGAAAGTTTTTGTCCGCCGCGCAATCGAAAGCGGCCGGCTGCACTCGGAAGAAGACGCCGTACAGGAAGCGCTTACTTTGTGGGAAGAACGCGAGCGGCAGCGGGCGGAATTTCTTCTGACCCTTGACGATGCCCGCTCTTCCTTGGCTCGCGGCGAGGGCCGTGTAATCACGGAGGAGTCCGTGCATCAGCTTGCTGAAGAAGTGAAGGCGCGCGGCCGGCTCCGGCTTCTCTCTGAACTCACCGCACTGAGTTAATGGCGCAGTGGCCCTAACGTACGACCTCGGACTGGCCCTATAATGAACCTCATGCTACGCACTTGCCTGTTCTTGATCGCTCCCCTAGCCTGTTTTGCCGCCTCCAACATGCCGCCGGAAACCGACCAGCGGCTGGCTCACGACATATATAAGGAGATGATCGAGATCAAGTCCGGCTTCACCACCGGGGCCACCACGCCGGTGGCTGAAGCGGTCGCCAAACGGCTGCGCGCGGCGGGCTTTCCCGATTCCGATATTTTCCTGGGCGGCGCGATCCCCACTAAAGAGAACATCGTGGTGCGCTACCACGGCACAGGAAAGATGAAGCCGCTCTTGCTGCTCGCGCACACCGACGTGGTGGAGGCCAAGCGCGAAGACTGGTCGCTGGACCCGTTCGTGTTCACCGAAAAAGACGGCTTCTACTACGGCCGCGGTACGGCCGACGACAAGGCCCAGGCTGCCATTTGGGTGGCGACTCTTCTGCGATACAAGCGCGAGGGGTTCAAGCCGGATCGCGACATCATCATGGCGCTGACGGCCGACGAGGAAGGCGGCGGGCCGTACAACGGCGTAACTTGGCTCGTCAAGAATCACAAGGACTTGATCGATGCCGACCTGTGCTTGAACGAAGGCGGCCGCGGCGAAATGGTGCACGGCAAACGCATTTCGAATTCCGTGCAGGCGGCTGAGAAATGGTATCTGGATCTGCGCCTGGAGGTCCGCAATAAGGGTGGCCACAGTTCGGTTCCAGTCGCCGATAATGCGATCTATCATCTGGCGAATGCGCTGACACGGCTCAGCCAGTACGGTTTTCCGTTGAAGCTGAACGAAGTGACGCGCGCCTATTTCGCCGGCATGGCGAAGATCGACACGACCGGCGCGGGCGCCGATCTGGCCAAAGCGGCGCGGGGCGATCAAGATGCCATGAAGCGGATCGCGGCCTCGTCGCCAGCTTGGAACTCTATGCTGCGGACCACTTGCGTCGCGACTATGCTGGAAGGCGGCCACGCCCCCAACGCGCTCCCGCAACTCGCCGCGGCCAACGTGAACTGCCGCGTGCAAGGCGACGATTCGCTCGAGTACGTCATGGACGCGCTCAAGAAACAAATCGCCGACGATCAGGTGCACATCTCGGTCACTAACGAAGAGGAAAATTCGCCTGGCTCGCCTCTGCGGCCGGATCTGATGCGCGCGATCTCGCGTATCACGGACTCGATGTGGCCGGGCGTGGTGGTGCTTCCTACCATGAGCACCGGCGCCACAGACGGCCGTATGCTGCGCCTGGCCGGCATCCCGACTTATGGCGTACAGGGATTCTTCGGCGAGCGCGACGACAACCGCGCGCACGGCCGCGACGAACGCATGCTGGTGCAATCCTTCTACGAAGGACAGACGTTTCTCTACGACCTGGTGAAAACGCTGTCGGTGGCGCAATAAGCTGGCTAACCGCACTGCAAGGCTTCGGGGGAAAATCGGTGGTCGAGACCGCCAAGAGCATTTTCTTAATTGTCACCGCGCTCTTTCCCATCGTGAATCCGCTGGGCGGCAGCCCCATCTTTCTCTCGCTGACCAAAGATTATTCCAAAGCGGTTCGCATGGGCCTTTCGTGGAGAATCGCGATCGACAGCTTCTTTCTGCTGGTTGGCTCCTACCTGGTGGGAACGCATATCCTGGCGTTCTTCGGGATTTCGCTTCCCGTAGTGCAAGTGGGCGGCGGATTAGTGGTGATCTCCACCGGATGGTCCATGCTGAAGGCCCGGGACGATGACGAGCGCAGTGAAGTACATCACCGCGTACACATGCATGATGTTTTCCGTCAGGCTTTCTATCCTCTAACGCTGCCGCTGACCGTAGGACCGGGATCGATATCGGTGGCCGTTACGCTGGGTGCCAACGTGCCGCACACGTCCACGTTCAATCTCGTCGCGATATTGGCCGCGCTGGTGGGCTCAGCGATCATCGCCCTCACCATTTTCATCTGTTATGGATTCGCCGATCGCTTCGGCCGTCTGCTGGGTCCCACGGGAATGAGCGTAGTCCTGCGGCTGTCGTCGTTTCTGCTGGTTTGCATCGGCGTCCAGATTCTGTGGAACGGCGTCAAGACATTGTTGGCCACATTGCCGGCCCATTAGCCCGCGCCCGACACGCGGCGTGCTGTAAAGCTGTATCCTACATCCATGAAAGCCATTCTCGCGCTCATCGCCGCTTCGGCCCTGTTGCCGCTCGCACACGCTCAGCTCGCTCCACCGAATGAGGCCGGCGTGTCGATGGGACACGTACATCTGAACGTCACCAACATCGATGTTCAGAAAAAATTCTGGACCGAATATTTCGGCGCGGTGCCGTTGAAGAAGGAAGGCCTGCAAGGCGTCAAGGTTCCCGGCATGCTGATCCTGTTCCGCCAGCAAGCGCCCACCGGCGGCTGCGAAGGAACCATGATGGATCACTTCGGCTTCAAAGTCCCGAGCACTTCAGAAGCGTTGAAGCATTTCCGCGCGGGCGGAATCAAAGTGCAAGCCGAGTTTAAAGGCACGGAAGGCTTTCCCAACGCCTACGTCATCGGTCCTGACGACGTGAAGATCGAATTACAGGAAGATACTTCGCTCACCGTGCCCGCGGTCGCCTATCATCTGCACTACATGAACGCGCCCGGCGATCAGATCAAGCTCATGAACTGGTACGCTGCCAACTTCGGCGCGGTGATCAAGAAGCGCGGGCAGCACGACGCCGCGGACATTCCCGGAATGAATCTGTCATTCGGCGTCGCGCGTAACCCTCCCACCACGCCCACCAAGGGCCGCTCGGTAGATCATGTCGGCTTCGAAGTGAAGAACCTCGAAGCGTTCTGCAAGAGGCTGGAGGCCAACGGCGTGAAGCTTGACGTGCCCTATCGCAAGGTTCCGGCGGCTGGCATCGCAATCGCGTTTTTAACCGACCCATTCGGCACGTACGTCGAGTTGACCGAAGGCCTGGATCAGTTCTAATTCACTACTCGCCAGCCTATATCCGCCAATCCGGAGTCGCAACGCGGTCGCGCGTGATTTGCGCGACGGTGTGAGTCCCGCAATTTCCCATGGTGAGCTTCAGCTCGGCGTTCAGGATTTCGAGCACGCGATCCACGCCCGGCTGGCCGAAGGCTCCCAGTCCCCACAGGTAAGGGCGCCCAATCCCGACCGCGCGCGCGCCCAGTGCCAGAGCTTTGAAGACGTCGGTGCCGCGACGGAATCCTCCATCCACCAGCACTGGAATGCGTCCGCCGACTTCGGCCACCACTTCCGGAAGCGCCTCGATGGTCGCGCGTCCAGTTTCGGTGGAACGGCCGCCGTGGTTTGAAACCAGGATGCCGTCGATGCCATGCTCCAGGCACAGGCGCGCGTCTTCGTGCGTGTCGATGCCCTTGATGATCAGTTTCATCGAAGTGGACTTCTTCAGCTTGTCGACAAAGTCCCAAGTCATGCTGGGATTCTGCGTCGCGATGCCGGTGAGGTCGATGCCATCGTACATTTTGCGCTCTTTGTTGGTGGGGCCTTCGGGGCCGTGGCATGCCGTGCACTGCATGGTCATCGAGCGGCGCAGGCGTTTGAAAGTCTCGCTGTTTCGTCCGGTGGTGTTGTCCACCGTCAGCGCCACCACTGGACAACCGGCCGCTTCCACGCGCCGCAGGATTTTTTCGCAAACATCCCAGGATGTGGGCGCGTAGAGCTGGTACCAGGGCGGGCGTCCGAGCGCCTTGGCGACATCCTCGACTCCGGTCGACGTCGCGGTGGAAAGAATCATGAGCGAGTTGCGTGCGTTCGCCGCGCGCGCCACCGCCAGTTCGCCTTGCTCGTGATACGACCGCTGGCCGCCGGTGGGACAAACGAAAATCGGGCTGTCGTAGGTGCGGCCGAAAAGTTCGAGATGCATGTCCACTTTGGTGGCATCTTCCAGCCGGCGCGGGCGCAGCTCGACGTGCTTGAATCCATCGCGATTGGCGCGTAGCGTCGCATCGTCGTCCACGCCGCTGACCATGTAGGCCCAGTGCGGCGGAAGCACCTTGCGGCGCGCCGCTTCTTCGAACTCGAACACGTTTAGCGCTTCCTTGGGATTGGAAATGACGTACGGCGTCTCGGCGGTCTGCCAGCCAAACGCCTTCGCGCCGGCCAACGCGGCGAGGTAGGGACTTCCCGCCAGGAACCGTAGAAACTCGCGCCGATGCCGCCACTGGCGCTCGCTCGGTGAAGAGGATATTTGGGCCACCATGGGTAGCCATTGTACGTCAATCGCGCTGCCGGTGATATCTTTGGATCAAAGCAGGAGGTGACGGATGCCCGAAATCAAAAAGGAACGCATCGCGATTCTGGGCGGCGGCGTCGGCGCCATGTCCGCCGCTTTCGAGCTGACCAGCATTCCCAATTGGCAGGAGCGCTACGAAATCACCGTCTATCAGATGGGTTGGCGGCTGGGTGGAAAAGGCGCGAGCGGCCGCGATCAGAGCTACGCCAATCGCATCCTCGAACACGGCCTGCACCTGTGGATGGGTTTCTACGAAAACGCCTTCCGCCAGATTCGCGACGCCTACGCGGAGTGGAACGCGAAAGGCTACCAACCTCCGCCGTTCTGGAAAGACTACACCGAAGCCTTCGTGCCTCGCAATTACGACGTCGCCATGGAGAACATGGAGAAGAAGTGGCGGCCCTGGCTACTGCTGTTTCCCAAGAGCCGCTGGCAACCCGGCCAGGATATTCCCGGACTCGACGCCCCGCTCGACATGTGGGACCTGGTGCTGCGCATGCTCGGCATGATGGTGGTCGCGTTCCTCGGTGCGAAATGGCAAACCGGGTTGCGAGGTTGGCTGCTGAGCGTGGTGGGCAGGATTGTGTTTTGGATCGCTGAACACATGGGAGCGAATCCCATCGTGCGCTGGGCCGTGCGACTTCTCGGAAGCCGCGTCGGCGGCCCATGGGTGCTCCCGATCGCGCATCTGCAGGGCGTCGCTGAGCATCGCGCGCGAGACAAAGCGCGGCCGAAGCATCATGAAACGGTTTTGAATCTCCTGGAACGGTTCGCGGCCTGGTTTGAATCGGACGCGAAAAGCAAGTCGAAGCGCGCCGACGATGCGCGACGCCTCAGCGTGATGCTGGACGTGGGTGTCGCGGTGGTGCGCGGCGTTCTGGAGGACGATGTCCTCACCCGCGGCTACGATTTTCTGGACGATCAGGATTTCCTGCAATGGCTGGGACGGCACGGCTGCCAGGAACCCGATAATCCCATCACGCGTTTCTTCTACGACGCGTGCTTTGCCTATCGCAGAGGCCGCGACGAATATCATCCCGACCAGCCTGCTCAAGAGCGCATCGGGCTCAACATGGGCGCGGGCGCGGTCCTGTATGGACTGCTGCGGCTGGTGGGAACCTACAAGGGCGGCATCATGAACGTCATGAATGCCGGCATGGGCGACACCATTTTTTCGCCGTTTTATCTGGTGCTCAAGAATCGCGGTGTGCGGTTCAAATTCTTTCATCGCGTCACGCGGTTGGCTTTAACTGAGGATCGGAGCGACATCGCATCCATCGACATTGCTGTGCAGGCCGAAACGAATCAAGGCGAGTACGACCCGCTGATCGTCGTCAACGGCGTGCCATCCTGGCCGAGCGAGCCGCTGTACGGCCAGTTGAAAAACGGCGATGCGCTGAAGAAGCACGATCTCGAATCCTACTGGGACACGCATCCTCCGGTTGACCGCCTGACGCTGCAGCGCGGCCAGCAGTTCGATAAAGTCATCCTCGGCATTTCGCTGGGCGCAGTGCCGTATCTTTGTCAGGAGTTGCTCGCGCACAACCAGCGCTGGCGCGCCATGGTGGATCGTGTGGAAACCGTCAAGACTCAGGCCTTCCAGATGTGGATGAATCGCAGCGAAGCGCAGATGGGCTGGAACCGCCCGCTGCCCATTCTCACCGGATTCGTGGAGCCGCACGACACCTGGTGCCCGATGGATCACTTGATACCAAGGGAATCCTGGCCGGCCGAGGCGGGCGTCCAGCAGATCGCCTACTTCTGCAACGTCATGCAGGAATGCAGCGCCGCGCACTGTCCCGCCACCTGCACGCCGCTCCATCGCGCGCCCGATTGCCCCATCGCCGGAGCAATGGACGATCCCAACTTCCCGCGCCAGCAGGACGATATGGTGCGGCGCGCCGCCATCGATTTTCTGAATCGCGATGTGCGCACAATATGGCCGCTGAGCACCAACCCCAAAAATCCCAACGAATTCGATTGGGACGCGCTGATTTGCCTGCACGGAAGCCGAGGCGAGCGCGCTTTCGACGAGCAGGCCTGGCACGCCAATTACGAACCCACCGAGCGCTACGTGCAGAACATTCCCGGCAGCACCCGCCATCGCCTGCATCCGGCCGAGTCGGGATTCGGCAATCTGTTCCTGGCCGGCGACTGGACCTACACGCCCATCAACATCGGCTGCGTGGAAGCGGCTTGCATTTCCGGAAAAATGGCCGCTTGGGGAGTTTCCGGGAGCCCCGGTTTCATTTACGGTCCGATGGGTTACCCGCAGCCGATCGATCAGATTCATTTTCGCGACTCGCCCGCCAATTCGGCTGCCGCGAAAGGAACGGGCTGAGCGACCCTACAGTATCCCCGCGCCACGCAGCCACAACCGCCGCATCGCGTCCAGGTTGTGCACGCCATAGGAGCGCAGTTTTTCTTCTGCACTGCGCGTCATCCGAGCGCCTTCTTCGCCGCCTTGCAACCGGCCGAGCTCCCGGCGGGCGATCTCGGCCAGCGTGAGCATCGACAAGGTCTCGAAGGTACGTGCCGCGGATTGCAAATGCGCCATGGCTTGATTCCGGTCCCCGCGGAACTCGGCTACACCGGCCAGAATCGCCTCGCCCATGGCCGGACCATGCGCCAGCGTGAGGCCGCGCAACACCCCCGCGTCGCGTTCAGCCGCACGCAGGAATTCCCGCTCGTCCCGGCCCTCCTTGCGCGCTTTTTCGGCCATTGCCAAAGCCGAGAGCCCGCGCCACTGCAGCATGTACGCCGGAATATTTTCCAGCAGATGCAGGAACACGCGGCGCGCTCGCTTCCAATGCTCGTTGGCGCCTTGCCAAGCCGCTTCCGCATCGTCGATATACAAATCGATCCAGCCGTGCCCGAGAGCGGCCATCATTTTCTGCAGCGTGTATTCCTGGGCCGGCCAAAGCGACATGGCTTGCTCGTGAATCGCGGCCGCGCGCGCGGGATCGTCTTGGCCGAGCAGCCCGAGCACGTAAGGCTGCCCGCCCACATTCGCCGCCGTGAAGGCGTCGCCGCGATTCAGCGCGTCGCGAAACCAGACCGGCGACGTGGCTGCCAGTTGAGCGCAATTACCCAATGAAACCAGGTCCCAGAGAAGATAGGTGCGCGTGGCATTCAATTCGAAGTTGACGCCCGAACATTCTGAAAGCGCGCTCTCGGCCTCCTCCAGCAACCGTTTTGCTTCGGCCCACCGTCCCAGCTCATAGCTCACCATGGCGCGCGCCATTTTCAGGAAGGCACGATTCAACGGCGTATCGCAACTGCCGATGACTTCATCGCAACGCGCTAGAAGTTGCTCGGCCCGCTTGCGTCCGCCCGAAAAAGCCGCGGTCACAACCGCTTCCCACGCCAGCGCTTTCAAAGCGCGTCCCGGATCACCGGCCCGCAGCGCCAGCGCGAGCGCCAGAGCGCTGAAATAAGTTCCGGCATACGGATTGATGACGCTCAGCCCCAGGCTCATGAACTGCGCCACGTCGATGGCTTCCAGTTTGCGCGCCAGATCCGCGCCGGCGCGAGGCCTGGCCAGCCGGTCGCCTCGAACGCGAATCCAAATTAACAGCGCGATTCGTCCAGCCACCGCGGTCAAAGCCCGACGCGGCATCCGGAATCCCACGCGCCGCAGCACTTCCTGGAACGCCTCCGTTCCTTCCCGGGCATGCCCGCAGATGCAGAACTGATAGGCCGCCTTGCGCGCCAGATCCGAGCGATTCTCGTAGCCGGGCATGGCCAGCAGTCTCTGATAACGTTGCGCCGCCTCCAGACTGAACCCGGCGTTGGCTTGCGCATCGGCCAGCAGCTCCCACAATTCCGGCCACTCTTTTGAATCCTTATGCGCCAGATCCAGCGCCCGGGTGTACAGGTGCACCGCCTTGTCGAACGCCAGCGCGGCCCCGGCCGCTTCAGCCGCCCGCCGGTAATAACCGAGCGCGCGCTCCGGCTGGCCGCCCAGCTCGAGATGCACCGCGATAGATTCCGGCTCGCCGGTCTGCAATTCTTCAAAGGCCTCGGCCAGCGCGCGATGCCGCTGGCGAAGCTGGTCCGGAGCGAGGTTGGTGGCGATGCTCTCGCGGATGCGATCGTGATACGGTTCCACGTCGTCGTCGAGCGCGTTCCCGCTGGTCCGCACCAGCCGCATGGAGCGCAGCAGCGATACGGCCGCCGGATCGATTTCCCGCATGCCTGCGGCCAGGTAGGCGACGGACTGGCTGACCGGCTGCCCCGCCACCGCCAGCGTTTCGAGCAAAGCCTTCGGCCCCGCCGGCAAGGAAGCCACGCGTTCCAGAATCACCGACTCCAGATGGATTACGCCCGTGACACGCTCTTCGGCCGCGTTCTGAACCAGCTCGCGCACGAAATAGGCGTTGCCTTGCGACTCGCGGGCGATGGTGTCCACCAGTGCGGCATTGTCGATCCCGCTGCGAGTGAGCAGCTGTTCGGCCAGTTCGTGAGTTTCTTCGCCGCCCAGCGGAGCGAGTTGGATGCTGAATCGCGCCACTTGTTGGCTCTCGATGGTGGAAAGCAGCGCACGCAGCGCCGTGCTTCGTTCCAGGTATTCGCCCCGATACGCGACGATGAGCAGCAGCACCGGCCCGTCGGGTTGACGCAGGATTTCGGCCAGCAGATCGGCGCTGTCCCGATCGCCCCATTGCAGATCGTCGATAGCCAGCACCAGCGGCACATGATCGCCCAAGCGCGACAGCAGCTCCCGCACGGCTTGAAAAGCGCGGCGCCGGATCTCATGCCGTTCGAGCGCGCCTGGCCACCGGGCGCGCGCAGCCGCAATGGTCTGCAGCCGTCCCATGACCGGAAACAACTCCACCAGCAGGGCCACATCGCGCGGCATCAACGAGGCCGATTCCAATTGCGGCAGCCGGCGAAGGTAGGAGGTAAGTGCGTCGATCAAAGCGTCGAAAGCTTTGTAGGGCACCGACTCCTGCTCGTAGCAGCGCCCCACCAGCACCGCGGCTCCCGCGTTTTCACGCAAGTCGTCCAGAAATTCCCGCACCAACGTGCTTTTGCCGACACCCGATTCGCCTTCCAAGCTCACCACCGCCGCCTGGCCGGATCGCAATACGTAGTCGTAACCAAACACCAGAACAAA
>CAVXJU010000106.1:0-9643 GCA_963761935.1 Terriglobia bacterium
GCCCCGTTCGAACATTTCGGCGGCATCGTCCGCCAGTTTGCGGCCGCGTTCGTACATCTCCCTGCCGCGCTCCGTAGCATATCCTTGCCGGATTCCATCGCTTCCCGGCTTTCGTGGGTTCTTCTGACGATCTTGCGCCGCGTCACTTCGCCCGAAGCTGGAGCGTAGAGCAGCGCGATGGTTGACCCAATCGCGATCCCCGCCAAAAACCAAACTGCCTTGTCGCCATAGTTTTCGTCCGCCATATTCCCTCCTTTGTTATTTTAGCGCCGTGCTGCTGCTATGCTCAGAATATGAGTGCGCCAGGGCATTTCGTTACCGTGGACCCCTTCCATGGATGCAGACGCCGATGAGGCCAGCGCCGCCATCAGCGCGTTGCTTATTTCTGAAGACATCGCCGCGGAGGTCGCCGACGATTCCGCGCCGGATGTGCCGGAAGGAGCGTTCGAGGTTCGGGTGCCCTCCGCCGATTCCAAAAAGGCGGAAGAGTTGATCGCCCAGAATTTTCCCAGCGGGAAGCCACAAGGCGATGCGTCGTCGAGATTCGATCTGGAAACCGTCTTCCACAGCGAGAGCGGCTCCAGTTCCGAGTTCGAGGCCATGAGCGTCAAGAACCTCTTAGAGTCCAATGGAATTACCGCCGTGCTGGTGGGAGATTCGGTTCTGCCCAACCTTCTATTTGAAGTCCGGGTGGCCCGCAATAAGGCGCAACTGGCGCGCAAAGTGATTGCCGAGGCCGTAGCCAATCCGGCCGATCAAAGCGAGTAGACTACTTTCGAGGACAAGTGTGTGGCCCCGAGGTATATCTTTAGCTGCCTTGCGCTATCCTGGCTTGCGATGAGCCTCCAAGCGTCGCAAGAAGGCCAGATCTCAAACAACGGGCTCCAGGTTCACTACCGCGTGTATGGCGACGGCCCCCCGATTGTCATTCTTTCCGGCGGACCAGGCTTCGATTGCGATTATATGCAGCCCCTGGCTCAGGAACTGGGCAAGGGCTATCGCGCGATCCTGGTGGACCTGCGCGGCACCGGCCGATCCGTCCCGCCGGTCGTCAATCACGACACCGTCAACTTGAAGGTGATACTGGCGGACCTGGAAGAAATCCGTGAGCAGATCGGCGTCGAGCGCTGGACGGTGCTGGGCCATTCGGCTGGCGCGGTTCTTGCGATGGCTTACGCTGCGAGCTATCCATCGCGCGTGTCGTCCTTAGTGCTGGCAAATTCCGGGCCCATTCGCGCCGCCTCAGCCCCAGCGGAGATGGACAACGTCATGCTGCACCTGACGCCTGAGGAGCGCGAGGAAATGTCGAAGAGCGGCGCAAAAGACTTCGGTTCGCTCTTCAAATATCTCGTCCCCGGCTATTTCTACGATCGCAGCCACATAGCCCAGCTACCGCCGGCATTCGGGCCCGCGAATTTCCACGAAGCGACTGCCAGCCTGCTGGCGGCCGATATTTTTTCGGGAGATGGCGACCTGCGGCCAGGATTGAAGGATTTTTCGCGTCCGGTGCTGGTGGTCGCCGGCCGGCAAGACCCCTGCGATCCGGCCATGCAGTACGAAATTCATCTCGCCTTGAAGAACTCAACGCTGCGGCTATTGGACCGCTGCGGCCACTTCTCCTGGATCGAACAGCCGGAACAGTTCTACAAAACCGTCCGCGAGTTCTTGAGCGCGCACGCGGCGGCGTAACGCAATGCCGGCCCGCTCCGTCTTGAAACCGTAATGCCATTCCGGCTTTTCCTGATCGCCGCATTGGCCGCTGTGCTGGCCGCGCAAAAGCTTCCACCGGCGGAATTCAGCGGCGCCATCCACGGCGTTTCGAAAAATCACCTGGTTCTCGAAACCGCCGAGGGCAACCTGATTGATTTCGACCTCAACGGAAAAACACAGGTGCTGCGCGGTAAGAAAAAAATCGAATGGGAAGACCTGAAGACCGGCGAGCCGGTAAAAATTGAAGCCAGGCAGGAACCGTCCCGCTACCAGGTCTTTCTTATGGCGCTCACTATCACCGCTTCCGGAAAGCCCAAGGACTAACCGTCCTACCAGCCCATCACATAACTGTCGCCGGTCGGGCTCACGCCGCCCATCAGCACTCCCGTTCGCGGATCTACGATAATCGCCTTCACCGATCCGACGCCCTTCACGTCGCGGATGTCCAGACGATGCCCCATCGCGGCTAGTTGGTCCAGCACATATTTCGGCAGCGAGACCGGCGCCATCAGCTTGCCTGCCACCTCGTGCGGATAATACGAAGAGCGAAAGTTGCTGCTAATCACCGCGCGCGCCTCCAGCGCTTGCTGGACGTTCATGCCGAACTCCACCACGTTCAGGAAGAATTGCAATTGCGTCTGCGGCTGCGTGTCCGATCCCGGAGTCCCAAAAGTGATGAACGGCTTTCCGTCCTTTACCGCCAGCGCCGGATTGATGGTCTGGCGCGTGCGCTTCCCGGGAACCAGCGAATTCACGTCGCTCGGATCCAGGTAAAAATAATTCATCCGATTATTCAGAAAATAGCCGGCGTTTTCCACCACCATGCCGCTCCCGAAAAGACTCAGCAGGCTGGAGGTGATGGAAACCATGTTGTGATCCTTATCGACCACCGCTAGATAAGTCGTCAGGCCGTAAGTGTACTCGGGCGCCGGTCCGACGCCGGTCGGAACCGTCTGGGGCAGCGCGTAGGCGGTGGTCACCGTCCCACGTCCTCTCGGATCGCCCGGCGCAGGCTCGCCCTCGATGGCGTGCGTCGGATCGATCAGCGCGCGCCGCTTGGCGGCATACTCCTTCGAAAGCAGCTCACGAACCGGAATGGCCGGCACGAATTTCGGATCGCCATCATACTTGTCTCGGTCCGCAAACGACAGCTTCAGCGCCTCCGTCACCAGGTGCAGGTACGGCGCGCTGTTGTGTCCCATGTAGCGCAGATTAAATCCTTCCAGGATGTTCAGCGCTTCCAGCATCACCATCCCCTGCGAGTTCGGCGGGCATTCGTAAACATCGATGCCGCGATAGTCCACCTTGATGGGCTGATCTTCGAAAGCCCGATAGCTGGCCAGATCCGCTTCGGTGATGAGCCCTCCGTTGGCCTTCACGAACGCGGCTGTTTTCTTAGCGATGTCGCCTTTGTAAAACGCCCGGCTTCCCTCGGAGCCGATCGTCCGCAGCGTCGCCGCCAGATCCTTTTGGGTTACGCGATCGCCCATCTCGAGCGGCTTGCCATTGCGGAACCAGATCTTCGTGCTGGATGGATATTTCGCCAGCGTCTTGGCGCCTGACTGCAGCGAGTTCGCCAGATGCTCGGTCACGGGGAATCCTTGATCGGCCAGCTCAACCGCAGGCGCGAGAACTTCGGCCAATGGCTTGGTCCCGTATTTCTGAACCGCCAGTTCCGCGCCACCCACACCGCCCGGCACGCTTACCGACAGCGCCCCGTCCACCGGTATCCCGCCTTTGGACTTGTAGTAATCGATGCTCGCCGCCATCGGTGCAAAGCCGCTGCCGTTGATGAACTTCACCTCGCCGGTCTTGGCCAGATAGATCATCACGAACATGTCGCTGCCAAGGCCCGTCATCATGGGTTCAACCAGCCCTTGCACGGCCCAGGTGGCGATGGCCGCGTCCACCGCATTGCCTCCCGCCTTGAGAATTCGCAAGCCAGCCTCGGATGCCAGCGGATGCCCCGAAGCCACCATGCCGTGATCCGACATCACCACCGGACGCCAGGTGGACGTTTGCGCATTGAGCGTTGCCAGGGAGAAACTGATCGCTACCGCGAGCCATTGGATTCGCATGGGGGCCCTCCAGTGCCGTAAAGCATATCACGCGATTGAGTGGGTGCGCCTCACCTCCATTCCGTTGCAAAATGAGAATCATGAAGACCACGTTGATTTGCGCCGCGGCGTTGATCGCGGCCGCGGGCACCGCTTGCGCCCAATACGACAGCCCTCCGGCACAAACCTCGGTGACCATCGCCGGCAAGACGCTCGCCATAAAGTACTGCGCGCCGTCCGTGCATGGCCGCGACATCTTCAGCCATAGCGGTCTGATCTCGCACGACGGAACCTATCCTGTCTGGCGCGCCGGCGCCAACGACGCAACCGCGTTTCACACCGACGCGGACCTGACCATCGGCAACCTGTCCGTCCCCAAGGGCAATTACACCCTCTTCGTCCTGATCTCCGACCCTGCGCACTGGAAGCTGATCGTCAACAAGCAAACCGGCCAGTGGGGACTCACTTACAACCAGAGTCAGGATCTCGGCCGCGTCGATATGACGATGAGCAAGCCGCCGTCGAAGATCGAGACTTACAAAATGGCGCTGTCTCAGACCGGTCCGAAAGCCGGCAAGCTCCAGCTCGAGTGGGACAATTCCATCGCCTCGGTTCCGATCACGGTGAAATGATCAAGGCCGCGCGCACGTAAAGTTGGCGGCATCATCCGTACTCCCGCTGCCCTTGTACTTGGCGACCTGCGGATAAGGACATAGGGGACGCGTTCTCTTCCCGTCAGGCGACGACGCGACGATCTGCGCTGGCGCCTTGCCCTGTTCCACCCACTGTTCCAGCGCCGTCACCTTCTCGAAACGATTCGGTCCCTCGCCGCTGCCGCAGTGTCCCATGCCGGGAACCATGAACAGACGATAGGAATCCTGCACCTTGCTCGCCCCGCCCAACGTCTCCACCACGCTCTCGTAGTAATGCACGCTGTTCAGCGGCGAAATCTGCCAGTCGCTCCAGCCGTGATATTGGATCAGCTTCCCGCCGTGCGAAAAGAACGGTTTTAGATTCGGATCCTTGGCGTCGATCAGACCGCCATCGGTTTTTTCCGCGAGCGCGGAGTCGCGATCGAAATCCAAAGTCTTGTAATCCCAGCTCGGATCTTTGAACACGACATATTTGAAGAAATCGTTTCCGATCGAGAACGGCCGCGGACTGCCCAGCACGTCCCAACGCAGCTCGCTCCCAGGCTCCAAGCCAGGGAAGATTTGCCGTTTCGTTCCCGGGTCGATCGCGCCGCTGTAGATTTTTCGCGCTGCTTCCACTTGCGGCGTTGTCAAACAGGCCGGGCCATCGCCGCTCTTGCACTCCAGCACTTTCGGATCGAAATGACAGCGCGTCGGATCTTCGATCAACCCGTCGCGCACTCCATCCAGCGCGTCGCACGCCTCGAGCACCGCGCTATGAATCAGCGGATATTTTTCCGGCGGGATGTAACTGGCTTCATCCTTGTGCAAGGCTTGCGCCACCCACATGGAATAAATCGCGCGCCCGGTCCAATTGTTGCCCGGGGCCCCGGCGATGATTCCGTCAAAATCGTCTGGAAAGCGCTGTGCTTCCTTGAGCGCCTGTTTCCCACCGGCCGAACATCCGTTCCAGTAAGAATATTTCGACTCCTTGCCGTAGAACGCCGCGATAATCGCCTTGGCCTGCACCGTCATCTCGTGTTCGGAGCGATACGCGTAGTCGATCAGCTTCTCCGGATGCCCGAGCGCGAAGTTAGCGCTGCCGCCTTGGTGGCCTGTGTCGGTTGAGCTGGTAGCGTAGCCATCCTTGAGCGCTTCTTCCATCGCTCTAGTCGCGATTGCACCCGACCAGCCGCTATTTCCGACGGCCTGATATTTTCCGTTCCAGCCGGAGGCGGGCATCCACACCTCGATCCTGATGTCGGAGTCGCTGGACGGCTTCAGCGTAGCGGCCACGCGGCAGTGCGCCGGGTTTTCAGAAACGCTTTCAACTTTGGTGATGGTCGCGCCGGGCAGGGACAGCGAAGCGAGACTTTCACACGACGCCGCAATCGCCGGCGCGGCGCAGGCCGCCAGCAGAAGCGCGAACCGGAAGTTCATCTTCGTCCTCCTCTCGGGACGCACGTCCAACAACTATACAACTTCAGCCGCGCGAAAGCGCCCGATCTCCTCGTCCGAATAACCCAACTCGCGAAGGACCTCATCGGTATGTTCGCCGAGAGTGGGCGCGCGATGCCGGATCCCGCCCGGAGTCGCCGAAAGCCGCACCGCCGTGTTCGCCAAAGGCACCGGCTTGGGAGCGCCGGGATAGTCGACGTATTTGAGCAACTCGCGCGCCTGCACCTGCGGATCTTCGAGCACTTGGCACAACTCCAGAACCGGCCCGCACGGCACCCGTGCGGCCTCGAGCGCCGCAATCGCTTGCGCGGTGGTGCGCGTCTTAAGCCAATCGTTCATCGCCTCGGTGACGACCTCGCGATGGTCGGCGCGCAGCAGGTCGTCCGCGAACCGGGAATCGGCGATCAGTTCGGCGCGCCCCACCAGCCGCGCCCAGCGCGCGAACATGTCCGAGCCAATTACCTGCACCATGATCCAGCCGTCCAAAGTGCGATAACAATCCGCCGGCGCCGAATAGAATCCCGCATTGCCGCGCTGCGTTCGCTCGATAGGAAGCACCGCGCGCTCCGCCAGCAGCGCCTGCATAAAGGTCACACCGCTGGCCAGCAGCGATCCATCCACCACCTGTCCTTCGCCGGTTTTCGCGCGATGATACAGCGCCACCATGACGCCGAACGCGGTGTGCAGCGCGGTGCCGTAGTCCTCAAAAGAAACTGCCGAACGGATGGGCGTTCCTTCGAAACCAGTCAGGCTCATCGCCCCCGACATGGCCTGCGCCACGCTGTCGAACCCCAGCCTGGTAGCGTACGGACCATCCGGGCCGAACGTCGAGACTCGCGCCAAAATCACGCTAGGATTTATCGCGCGCAGCGAGTCGTAATCCAGCCCCATTTTCTTCAGAACCGCGATGGGCAGATTCGCCACCACCACGTCCGCGCCCCGGACCAGCCGCTGGACGATCTCAGCCGATTCGCGCTTGGAAGTGTCCAGCGTGATGCTGCGCTTGTTGCGGTTGAGCGACAGGAATCCGCCGCCTTCGCCTTGCTCGGTCACCGGCCCGGTGTAACGATCTTCGCTGCCCTTCCTGCGGTCGACGCGCACCACGTCGGCGCCCATATCGGCCAACAGCATTCCGCAGTACGGACCGGCGATGAAGCGTCCGAAATCGATTACGCGAATTCCCGCCAGCGCGCCGGATGCGGACATAAATTCCAATTCTAGAGCAATGCGCCTGGGAAAAATGCGTGAGAACGAAATCGATTGGCTCGTCCGGGCGGACGGTAAGGCTCAGCTTTTAGTCGCCGCGGCCCGTGGCGATCAGGACTACTCCTCCGAGCAGCACAACCGCACCCGCGATTGGCCCGTAGGGAAGGTTGTGCGTCTTATCCCTTGTGGCGTGGATGGGACCCACGTTGACCACGGTTTCTCGAGTCTTAAAGCCGAAGAATCCCCACACCATCACTATCAAACCCAACACTACTAGAACAGCACCCATAGTTTTTTTCATTTTGAAAATCTCCGTTGAAGGCCCGATCTTATACAGCCGCTGGGCGCCGAAGAGGGTTCCGGCGCCCACATCAGTCGGCTTGCGCCATCACACTCTTCGGGTGACGTGCACCACCAGAGAAACAACGAACAGCACCAGGAAAATGAAGAACAAAATCTTCGCGACGCCGGCCGCGAGCAGTGAGATTCCCGTAAAGCCAAAAACCGCGGCGAGAATCGCTATCAGCAAGAACAGCAAAGCCCAGTAGAGCATGCGAAACTCCTTTCGCCGGCTTTAATTGCAGCTTTGCTGCCACTGCTGGAACTCCATAGAAAAGAGCGGCATACGCGTTTAACAACCGTATAACAACGAAGAAATTTACTGCCTCGAGCGGGGTAACAAAGTAAGAACGGCATGGTTGCCCGGCGACCAAGCTCAACACGCAGCAGGCTCGCTCATGGAAACTCCAGCTATCATGAATGCTATGTCCACGGTTTCACCGGTTCAGCCGGAGACCAGCGCTCTGGAACGCATCCAACAACTGGAATCCGAATACCTGCTGCAAAACTACGCGCGCTATCCGCTGCTGCTCCAGCGCGGAAAAGGTTGCTACGTCTACGACGCCTCCGGCAAGCGCTATCTGGATTTCATCGCCGGCATCGGCGTGAACGCCCTGGGACATGCGCATCCGCGCTTGGTCAAGACCATCCGCGCTCAGGCCGGCTTGCTGCTGCACACTTCCAATCTCTACTACCACGACTACCAAGGTCCTCTGGCCGAGCGGCTGGCCAAGATCAGCGGATTGCAGCGCACGTTTTTCTGCAACTCCGGCACCGAAGCCATGGAAGGCGCGCTCAAGATGGTCCGCTCGCACGGCCGCAAGATCTCGCCGGAAAAGTACGAAGTAATTTCGCTGCACAATTCCTTTCATGGCAGGACCTTCGGCTCGCTCTCCATCACCGGCCAGGAAAAATATCGGCGCGATTTTGAGCCGTTGCTGCCGGGCGCGAAGTTCGTTCCCGCCAATGACGTCACCGCTCTCGAACAGATGTTCAGCGAGCGCACCGCCGGCATCGTTATTGAATGGATTCAGGGCGAGGGCGGTATTTTCCCCATGACCACCGAGTACGCCCGCAAGGCGCGCGAGCTGGCCGACCGTTTCGATGCACTGCTGGTGTTCGACGAGATTCAGTGCGGCGTGGGCCGCGTGGGCAAATACTTCGCCTATCAGCTCGCCGATCCCGTGGTTTTGCCCGATATCATGGTGGCTGCCAAGCCTCTGGCCTGTGGGATTCCGCTGGGAGTCATCGTGGCGCAATGAACGCGCCGCGAAAGCCATCGGCGCGGGCATGCATGGTTCAACTTTCGGCGGCGGACCGTTGGCTTGCCGCGTGGCGCTCGACTTCCTGGATATTTTGGAAGGCTTGTTGCCCCAAATCGACCAGGCCGGCGCGTACTTCCGCGCGAAACTGGACGAGCTGCGCCCGCGTTTTCCATTCATTAAAGAAGTGCGCGGCCGCGGCCTCATGGTCGGCCTGGACCTCAGCATTCCCGGCAAACAAATTGTTCTGGATGCGATGCAAGCTGGCCTGTTGATCAACTGCACGCACGACACGGTGCTCCGATTCCTGCCGCCTTACATCGTCACCGAGAAAGAAATCGACAGCGCCGTGCGAATCGTGCAGAAAGCGCTGAAGGCCGCCACCAAGCGCGGCGATGCCATTTGAGCCTCGAAGACTGGAATCGACGCTACCAGGCCGGTCAACAGTTGTTTAGAATTCCGGCGCCCTTGGTGCAGGAATTCGCCGGACCTCTTCAGCCCGGTACGGCGCTCGATTTGGCCTGCGGGCCGGGACGCAACGCGCTCTTTCTGGCCGAGCGCGGCTGGCGCGTCACCGCTGTCGATGGCTCTCCCACTGCAATGGATGTTTTGCGCCAGCGCGCCCGCGTGAAAAATGTGAATATCGATGCGCACGTCGCTGACCTCGAACGCGGCCAATACGAAATTCCTCCCAGCGCTTTCGATTTGATCCTCGACTGCTACCACCTGCAGCGCGATTTGATCCCGGCCATGCAGCGCGGCGTCCGCCCCGGTGGAACCATCGTCGCCATCGTGCACCTGGCCGATGCCGATCAACCGGATGCAACGCCCACGCGCGCCACACCCGGCGAATTACGCGCTTGCTTCGCCGGCTGGAACATCCTGCATTACTTTGAAGGCGCGCCACATGAGTCCTGCCACCAGCGGCCAGTCGCCGAGATCGTCGCTCGAAAGTGAGAAGCGCCGCCTCAGCGGGAAT
>CAVXJU010000107.1:0-103146 GCA_963761935.1 Terriglobia bacterium
TTACTGGAGAAAAGCCTGCGTGTCTCGATTCAGGGCCGCATTGTGCATACGAGCTGAATGCCGCCGGGGGAGGGCTCCCGGAGAGCCGTATGAGGGAAAACTTCACGTACGGTTCGATGAGGGGGTGCTGGAGACGGAGCTATGGAGCGGACTGCGACACCGGCGCAACGGCGAAAGCCGCCGGTCAACCGAAACCTCCGATCCTGTGGCCACCGCGCCAGCGCCCTACTCTGCAAAAGCGCAACGTCGTCGATCATCTGCCGGAGCAACATAAGGCGGACGTGAAGCGCAAACTGCAAAACGCCTACGCTACTGGTCGATTACAGCGAAGCCAAGCGCGCTTTGGAGAAACTGCACCGCGAGCTGATGGATCTCAATCCCAGCGCGGCACGCAGTTTGGAGGAAGGGCTGGAGGAAACGCTCACCGTGCACAAGTTGCGCGTCCCCGATCAACTCCGCCGCACTTTGTGTTGCACCAACGTGATCGAGTCGGTGGTTTCCATCGTTGAGACGGTTTGCCGCAACGTCAAACGCTGGCAGCCAGGCGATCAGATCGAGCGCTGGGTTGGCTCGGGACTGCTGGTCGCTGAACGGCAGTTCCGGAGAGTGATCGGGCATCGTCAGATTCCGTTGTTGCTGTCTTCGATGGCCAATGCCGTTTCTAAGAAATCGATTGCCAAAGGAGCTGCGGTCGCGTAGTCTATGAGAACCGAGGGTCGCTAACTTTCAACGGAACTCCGGGCAACCTCCGAGATTTGGGCTGGCAGGTGGCGGTAAAGGTTATCAAAAACGCGCGTGGCGCTGGTTCGGTGTCGTTTTCTCGAATCCTGAGACATTCTGCGCCTCGTTGCTACTTCACGAAACCACAATGCATCTATTCGCTGGTGCAACCCGACGGACAGTGCTTTCTCCACTTCAGTCCTCGGCATGCCGCGTATTTTCAGTAAGCGTCGGCATCGAAAGCCGATCAGCTGCCGGGCAGGGTCCGCGGTCGCCCCTTCATGCGAGCAACTTCCTGCAAAATATCCACGCAGCCTCAGGGCTGTTTGCACGACCTGGGTAGGGGCCAACTTGCTTGAATCAATGAGACGGCGCACGACTTTATGGCTTGATTCCTAATCGCGCTTCTTCCAGCGTCAGTTGATGCGTGCCCCCCCACGGCCGACACCAACGAAGCACCGCTCGTGAAAGCCGGGCCTCGCATCGGATCGGCCATCCACGATGAAAACTTCTCCGTTCGACGGACTCGCAGGTTCTGTCCATAAAGCGGATGGAACGCGTAGTAAATCCTGACGATCTCCGGACTATGGGAATTACGTCTTTAGCCTCGCCCGAGTGGGCAAAACGAAGCTCAGCATAGCATTGGCTGAAGCCGCCATCCAAGCCGGGTTCGGTGCTTACTTCATAACGGCACACGATCTGGTCACCGATCTCGGTCGAGCGTATCGAGAAGGACGGATCACCGGCGCCTGCCCGTGTACTTGGCTCCGAAGGGTGCTCAACGCCTGACTGGTGCACGTGCACCGGGCGGTCACGGCTAATGGCGACCTTGCCATTGATATGATGCTCACGGCGCCCTGTAGCGCCGATGCCTAAGATCGCGATCTGTCCACGGTCGGGCATCGCGAACGGCCATTTCCCAACCATCGCCCATGCCCCCGTTTTGAGGCGGATGGATCCTGAGAGAAAAGTGCGAGGAGATTTTCAGGTGTAGATGAATCTGAGGATGCGAGATTCCCCGAGTTCAACAAAGCTCAATAGCGTTCAACAAGCTGCCCACAACTTGCTGAAACAGAACACGTTGAAAATAGGGGACTTCTGGAAAGAGCTGCAATCCGCCTTGGGCGCAGGTGCGCCCCCTCCTGGCGCATCTTTAGATTTCAATAACTTAGAAAACCTACCTTGTTGAACCCTGTGGAACCTTGAGGAATCTGCATCTACAATTTCGACTACATTTCACGAGCGAACAGTTCCGGGACATCCACAAGTGTTTGGAAAGCAAGCGACCACGACCTCGACTGGCAAAGGAGCGCACCTGCTTTTGCGGCAGGTGCGCGCGAGACGAACCTGAGCTAGACTCGCAAGGATGGACATTCGCAAGATGTTGTCGGAACTGCGTGCTGAACGACAAGCGGTCGAGGAAGCGATCATAACGCTGGAGCGCCTATCGCTGGGAAGGGGTAGGCGGCGGGGCCGGCCTCCTGCGTGGATGGTTCCAAGTGAAGAGGCGTGGGCGTCCGCCCGGCAGCAAGAACAAGCCGAAAAGCTGATTAAGCGCGCACGGCTTTTTCTTGGCCTCCAACTAAGCCTCATAATGTCCTTTATGATACGTCGGTGGTGGAGGCTGTCAAGGAGCGGCTGCAGGATTTTTTACGGAATCGTCAAGGGGAGTTATCCACACGGGCACACTCATAGTGTCTACACTCAAGTATTCACGCCCACTAAAGCATCTTATGCTGTCCTGCAGATGGAGACTAACTGTTCAGATATCCAGGTTGATTCCGCCCACTCCGCGGCAGTTCTCTAGCCAGCGATCCACAACTTCGTCGAGAGTATCGGGAAACGTGTGAATCTCGACTAGCCGCTTCGTGACACTAAAATCAAGCAACCAGGAATCTGTGCCGAAGGAATTATCTTCGTCGGCCCATGAGTCCTTCTGCATCTGTAGTTTCTTGAGAACAGATGTTCGTCGCGCGAGGCTGCTGAACCCCAAACTGATTCCGGTGGACCACGCGAGTTCGTCGTCATCCTCATTGATGCAAAGATAGAAGAATAGGAGCAGCGGTGCGTACTGAGCAAGCTGAATCTTCGCTCCGATATACGCTTCCGCCCCGTCCCAATCATTCCCCGGGTCGACGCCCGGGTAAAGATGAAGCCGACTTTTCCTCGAAGCCAGATCCAACACGCCAATGCTAAGGCCTAGATCCGGTGCCCTGTGTGCCAAGACAGTCTCGCAAGTATCATACGCGGTCGAAATAAAGTGGCGCAGCGCAACAACAGTCTTGATGTACAACGGCGCTCCCTGCACGAGCAGTGTTCGCACGCCATCTGACATGTGTTGTTTTGGTCCGTTTGGCATCGTCATTACTCCTGTCTGGATAGCTTTTGCAAGTACCGGAGAGTCCGCAAATCGACCGTCGCGGTGGTTCCGTCGATGTCTGTGCGAAGGATTTTGCGAACGCCCTCCCCATTCAACTCAAGGATGTTCTGCTCTATGGCTCCAATGAAGGCAAGCATCAACGACGGGATCACCACGCCCGCGTCCTGAGCTACGGAGGGTACGAGCCGCCGCGCTTCAAGGCAAAAGGATTCCCAGTTCCTACTCGTAAACCCGAAGACCATTTCAGTATCAGGATGGTCGTTTGTGAGCAGGACAAAATCGGTTTCGACCTCACTAGAATCTAGGGATTCCCTGTATCGACCCTGCTTTTCAAAACTCTGGTCGAACGTTTTACATTCGACTACAATTCGAGCGTTGTCGCCGAACCAAATATCCAAATCCAGGAAGCCGATCAAAGCGCCGTCACTCTGTTGCCAGACCGGGGTTTCGCGATTAACAGCGGAGACCTTGGGTGCCGCCAGACGCATCCGATGTGAGTCGTTTGGAATCCCCAAGAGACGAAAAACCCAATCCCTGCTCACAAGCGCCTCCACGAGCCACTGCAACCAGTCAGAGTACGCAGGTTCACATTCGTTCTGTAACCACCGATGCATTCCATAGTCAACTCTGAAGGGATCGGTGCCAACGCCCAATCCTAGTTGCGCTTCCTGATTCGCGACCAGACGCCTGACCTCTTGGTGGATTTCCTTCAGGCACGGCTCAACTGACGATGCAAAGTGGCCTACAGCCACCCAGTCCACGGGCGCTTCTGCCTCTCGGTGAACAATATCGGCCAAAGCGGCAAAGCCCTTCATTGCTTCAAGCTCCGGGAAAGCATCATCCATCGCTCGCACCGAACCGGATCATACCACTTTCGTGAATCCGCATCGGTCATCCAAGTTGCACATCCTAGAGACCATGGTTCTCTCCGGCATAGCGCCCCCAAAAGGCTCGCTCATTACAAGTGGAACCGGTGCCTGGAACCGGCGAGTTGGTCGTCGAGAAAATCTCAGCCAAGAATCCATGCCTGCGACATCAGCGCACAGCAGAACAGCGCCGCGCAGGATTAAACGAGTTGATCGTCCAACCCGAATGGCCCGGTAAAAGACCGTATGTGCGTCGCCCATCATCCATTTCATGACGGATGGGGCAAAGGCTCGTTCAAATGCGCAATTAACTTTCCAGAGATCTAGCGTTTCACGGGAGTGATTCGCATTGGTGGTGGGGAAGGGCTGTTCTCGCCAGTTACCAGTGTTTGATCGGGAGCGCCCTTCTCACCTGCCCTGTAATTGTTTCTTGGTCGCTGCCTTCTTGCCCGTACTTTTATTTTCGTTCGGGGCAAGGGCCGGGACCTGAATAATGACCGGCGCGGGCATGTTTGGAACGATGCAATTAATCGTAGTGGGTTTGGGGTTGTCGGCAGGCTGCGCGCGGATAGCGTGAAATCCGAACGGTACGAGCAGGAAAACACCGACCACAAATGCGAGCACCTGAAATTTAGAACAGGACTTTATTCCGCCGGCGTTGACGTCCGGATGAGGAATGCAGCCTTCCGCAGCGCGATGAAGGTTTCCGCTCATATTAAACAGAGCGAATATTCCCGCGCAGACGGATAGCGTTAAGACGATCCATGCGGCGAGCGCCCAGTTGCGCGCAGTGCTGTCAAGATCTTTCGAAAAAAGCACCGTTGCCGTAACGACACCTGTCGCCACGGTAATCATTTGCTTCGTTGAATCCGCTAGGAAATCGAATGCTGGTTTACGCCAATCGGGAGGAACAGGGGGTGTGGGAGGCGTACCTGAACCCGCGGCTCCTATCACCCCAGGGGTCCCTGGCGGGGGCACAACGTGCGGTGGTGCGCTCGGGCCCGGCGGAATCGTCGCCATGCTTTCTCTTTATGGACAAAAGGGCTGCCAGTCTGGAAAGTGTTGGCAAAAAACAGACAGACCGGCGACGAGGTGTTGATACGTGATTTCCCGGACGGCAGTGCTCGGTTCAAAGTTCTCTTTGACGATGAACCGAATGAGGTCTACAGTGTTGCTCTCAAATTTCGCCCGCTTCTCGTCAATGGTGCCGTCTTCGTTGGCTTTGTTCAACGCGGGCAGCGATTTCGTTAAAAGAAAGTCTTGCGCGGGCGCTGCGATCGTAAAGCCGAGGCGATGAGCCTCATCTTGAGCCGCCCCCAAAATGATGGAATTAAGCTCTGCGGGTCCAACGCGGGTTACGATATCGCCCATGTTTATTCGTCGTGGATCGAGATGACATCATATCAGAATGGAATCCTCCCCGGCCCGTGTGGCAGCGGTGAGCCTCTGAATCGCTGCGTTGAAGCAGGAGCACAAGAGTGATGAAGCTCCTGAACTTCGTCGCCGAGCTCCGAGTCGCTGGCTTGGTTCTCGCCGGTATTTCGAGTTTAAAATGTCGACGGCTGCCCCGCGACACCATTCTGAGATACCTCCCCCGTTGGCATCTTCTTCTTGCCGGTCCTTCTCCCGGCGAGCCGACTCGCGCATCGAACGACTCACAAAGCGTCGTTCCCTGTCGATAAATCCTCTTGTCACCAGCAACCCCGCAAGTCCGGTACTGAGAAGTTGTTCCCCTTTTCCCGTAACGTTGGCTGCGCCGAACTGATTCCGCGAACCGGCTGACGGGCGGCCCGCAGACCTCGGTTTCGCGTGTCGCACATTTTCGTTTTGTGACCGGATTGATCCCGAGAGGAATTGCAAAGAGCTTTCCAAGTGTAGATGATTTTGAGGATGCGAGATTCCCCGAGTTCACCAAAGCTCAACAGCGGTCAACAAGCTGCCCGGATCTCACTGAAACGAAGCAATTGAAAATAGGCACTTTTGCCGGCACCGGAAACCGCCTTGGGCGCAGGGGGTCGGGCGTTCAAATCGCCCCGCCCCGACCAATCGGATTCAGCACGAAACCAATGTCCACACAGATGTCCACATGAACAGTCCGTCACCTCGGAAGGATGCAGACTCAACACGTGGGTGCGAAAATTGCCCCATCTATGGATGAGCTACGCCAGTCCGCGCATTATATCCATTGATGAAGAATCGCGCGATCCATCTTCCGGGATATTAAAGGAGATCTTGAATGAACATCGTGTTGCGTCCAGTCGTTATGGTGGCCGGCCTCATCGCTTTGCCCCTCGCCATCTTCGCCCATTTCAAGTTGCTGGAGCCCGCCGAATGGGTCAAGACGAGCGACTTAGGCGATCCTCAGAAAGCCGGTCCGTGCGGCCTGCAGGACACGAGTGGAGAAAACGCGAAGCTACTGACGAACGCTTCCACCAAGGTCACCGGCGGATCGAAGTTTCACTTGAAGATTCAGGAAACAATCTACCATTCCGGCCATTACCGCGTAGCGCTGGCAGTGAATTCACGAACCGATCTCCCACCCGATCCGGTCGTCGCGGAGAGGTGGACCGAGAGAGGTCCCTTCTCAGTATGGGCGCAGATTCAGAGTCCCCCGCAGATCCCAGTGCTTGCCGACGGCCTGTTCCCGCATTATCCGAAACCAGGCGAACCGGCCTCGAAGCGTGTCGATCCGAAGTCGCCGATGATCTGGGAAACGGATCTCGAACTCCCGAATATCAATTGCCCGAAATGCACGTTGCAGGTCGTCGAATTCATGGCGGACCACCCCTACAACGTTCCCGGTGGGTATTCCTACCATCACTGCGCAGCTCTCGAGATCACCGCGGATCCGTCCAAGCCGATCGACACCCGCTGGCCGGCAAGTAAGTACTGAGTTCCAGGCGAAGATGTCTCGGCTGGAAAGGACTGAATCCATGTTCATAAAGCTTTCTACCAGCATCGGACCGCTGGCTCTCGCCGCCCTCGCCCTGTTTTCTGGTTCCGCGTCCGCGCAGGTTTCCGCGTCGGCCCAACCTCGCCCGACGCCGCCACCGGCACGCAAGTACGCGCTGCCCCTGGAACCGCATGTTTACGAGACGTTCGACCAGAAGATCCGCGTGAGCGTGGTTGTACACGGGATCGGGCGCCCGTGGAGCCTGCTCCCCCTTCCCGATGGCAACTTCCTGGTTGGCGTCAGGCCCACCGGCCAGGTGCTAGCGATCCGAGACGGAGTGCTCGACCCGACTCCGCTCACAGGGCTGCCCGCGATGCACACCACCTTCCGAACCGGCATGCTCGACATGGTTCTGCATCCCAAGTACTCCGAGAATAAGTGGATCTACTTCACTTACAGCAAACCTCTGGATGGCACCGACTTCACACTTGCTCTCGCGCGCGCGCATTACAACGGCAAAGGATTTTCCGATGTTCAGGATTTGTACGTTGGCAACGCAGCCCAGACCTGGGGGTCGCGCCTGACATTCGGACTCGACGGATTGATCTACATCACTGTGGGAGGCGCCGCGCGGCGTATGGATGCGCAGTCAACCAGTACCATCTTCGGCAAGGTGATTCGCCTGAGGGACGACGGGACTGTACCGAGCGATAACCCCTTCGTTGGCAAAGCCGGGGCCCGTCCGGAGATCTATACGATCGGTCACCGCGATCACCACGGAATCGCTGTGAATCCAGCGACCGGTCAAATTTTTGAGGCGGAACTCGGGCCGATGGGAGGCGACAAAATCAACATCCTCAAAGCCGGCGGCAACTATGGCTGGCCCACCAATGGCTACGGGCGCGACAATGATGGTTCGCCGATGCCGCTGCCGGTTGAAGGTATGGAACAAGCCTGGATTACATGGAACCCCGGCATCACACCGTCCGGCCTTCTGTTCTATACGGGCGACCGGTTTCCCAAATGGAAAGGCAACCTCTTCACGGGTATCATTCAACGGGGCAAAACGCCGGGCACGGGCGGCCTCGAGCGGGTCGTCTTTAACGACAAATTATGGGAACTACGCCGCGAGTCGATGCTGCTCGATCTCCATCAACGCGTCCGCGATGTTCGCCAGGGTCCGGACGGGCTCATTTATCTGCTGACAGAGGAAGAGGACGGCACGGTGCTTAAGATCGAACCCGCGACGTAAAGCCTTGACATCCTATGAACGGGCAACGGCCTTCCTTCTTGCTGCCTGTTCGGCCGAAGCAGGGGTTGGGCGTTCAGATCGTCGCGCCACGCGCCCTCTTAACTTCGCGTTCACTCTTGCCGGCACGATGATCGCGATTCCGCGCCGCTCTCCGGTCCGGGCTGAGCGCCCCCAATTAATGTATGGCATCGCTTTTGCTTGATTAAGGCTGGTGACCGTTCTCGGAGAAGGGCCTATGGTTATCACATCAAAGAAACTTGCGATCCTCTGCGGCTTAGCGGCTGCCGTTTGCCCGACCGCCGTGATCGCGCAAAAACGTTACATGGGGGCCTTGCCGGTAGGAGAAATTACACAGACGCCCATTACCTACCTGTGGCGCGAGCCGAAGGATATTGCTTCGGAAAACCTCTTTTACGGGCGCGGCGGCCAGCGAGCATGCCCCGCATGGGCCGTTCACGTTCCAGAGCGAGGATCTCGAAGGCACCAATCCCAAGTTCAACGTGGTTGATTCCCAGGGCGTGAAGTGGAAAGTCAAACTCGGCGCGGAGGCTCGTCCTGAGACGGTGGCCACCCGTTTTGTTTGGGCCGTCGGGTACCATGCCGACGAAGACTATTTCATGCCAACCCTTCAGGTGATGGGCCTGCCTGAACACGTGCATCGCGGGCAGGACATGATCGAGACTGGCGGAGTGATGCGTAACGTTCGCCTGAAGCGCGAAGAGGGCAAGAAAGTCGGGACTTGGAGCTGGGGAGACAATCCGTTCGTTGGCTCGCGCGAGTTGGCCGGCTTACGTGTCATGATGGCCGTCATTAATAATTGGGATCTCAAAGACGAAAACAACGCCATCCGGGATTACCAAAAGGGCGACGAGAACGGCGACACCCGTGAATACGAAGTGAGCGACTTAGGCGCCAGCTTCGGCACGACCAATCGCGAGCTCTCGCATACCAAGTCGAAGGGGAATCTCGAATCCTATGCCAGCTCCACGTTTATTGCCAAGCTAGAGCACGATTATGTCGACTTCAAGCTGCCCGGCCGGCCCTCTTTCCCGGTGATCTTCGATCCGCACGAGTACGCCGAGCGTATGGGAATGAGATGGATTGGCGACGAAATTCCACGCAGCGACGCGCGCTGGATGGGCTATCTGCTAGGCCAATTGTCCGCCAGTCAAATTCGCGATGCGTTCCGCGCCGCCGGTTATGAAGGTGAGGAGTTAAACGGCTTTACCGTTGAATTCCAGAAGCGGATTGCGGCGCTGAAACAATTGTAGTCTCGCCTGCGGCACCTTCCACGTTGGATCGGTTTTTCGCCGATCTTTATAATTTCTCAATGACTTCTTGATGCCTTCTTTACCCTCCTAACCTCATACTGGATTGCGAGAGTATTACGCCCGCTGCATCGCGGCCCACAGGAGGTAGTTACGGTGGAAGGTATTAATGCGTTCGCTGGATTGCGCGTTGTCGCTCGAAAACGTGTCCTTGCATCCGCGGCGATGGCGGCATTTCTAGGATTCCACGGCGCACAGATTGCTTCCGCTCAGCCAGCTACAGGTAGCATTTTGGGAGCAGTGCGCGATCCCTCTGGCGCAGCCGTAACAGGAGCTCAGATCACGATTAGGAGCCTAACGAACGACCGGTCACAGGCCGCAACGTCCGACCCCACCGGCTTGTACAAAGTTGAAAACTTAACTGCTGGTTCCTATGAGATCACTGCGGCGAAGTACGGGTTCGAAGATGCAAAGGCAAGATTATCTACCGACGCGCGCCGGCCGGTACGTCTGGACCTGAAACTGAAGCTCGCCGCGCTCGCTGATGCTGCGAGTCCCCAACCCGTGATGGCGCCCGATGAATCGAAGAAGCTGGAAGCTCTGGAACAGCGCATCGAACAACTCGAAGCGGAACTGAACACCGCTCGATCCCCGTCGGCCGAAACCACTGAGCACAGCCCTCTGCTGGCCACAGTGACAAAAGATCCGACCCAGATCCCGATTCTGCCGTCAACATCCTCGAGACCGGAAGACCGGAAGACGATGGCGGCAAATACACCTCCGCCCACTCAGGCGCCGAGCGTCGTCGCGCCTCAGGCCAGCAACCAGAACCAGGCCCCCGCGGCTCCGGCGGTGGATCTACAAACTCCCTTCGCCTACGGCGACTTTACCTGGCTCAACGGCACGCCGCGCAACAAGGACATAGTGCTGGATACGAAGTTCTTCACGCCGGAGGTGCGATTCGACACGAACTACATGGAAGATTTCAATCAGCCGATCGACCACACCATCGTCGGGTCGACCGAGTCGTTCCGCTCCGGCGAAGTGCAGATCGAACAGGCCAGCGTCGGCGGCGACTTCCACTGGCAGAACGTTCGCGGCCGAATCCTGTTCATGATGGGGCTGTTTGCCACCACCACGCCACGCAACGATGCAAGCTCCGCCACCGGCCTCTATCCGGGAAATGCCGGCGGGGTCGGCCAGTGGGACCTCCAGAGCGCTTACAAGTACGTCTCGGAAGCTTACGGCGGATATCACTTCAACGTCAATCACGGACTCAACGTCGATGCGGGAATCTTCGTTTCGTATATCGGCCTGTTCAGTTACTACAATTTCGATAACTGGACTTACCAGCCATCGTATGTGTCCTCCAACACGCCCTGGTTCTTCAACGGCGTGCGCGTGCAGTGGTTCCCCACCAACAAGCTGAAAATCGAGCCGTGGTTCATCAACGGATGGCAATCCTACGCCAAGTACAACGGCCATCCGGGTCTGGGAGGACAGCTTTTGTGGGAGCCGAAAGAATGGTTTAAGCTGGTCGCGAACCAGTACGGTTACGGAGCAGGACAACCTGGGACTTCCCCACACGCGAACGTATTCACACCGACGACAGCATCGAGATCAGGTACTACAACAATCCCGAGAGCCTGGGCCTCTCGAAGATGGCGTTCTCGCTCACCGGCGACGCCGGATGCCAATATGGCGGCGGAATTCAGCTGCACCGGCGCACCCAGCAAGAACAAGGAGTCGTTTGTCGGCTGGATGCTCTACGACCGCATGTGGTTCCACAAGGATCTGTTGGCCCTGACGCTGGGCGGCGGAGAGATGAGCAACTGGGGCCGCTACCTGACGCTGCTGCCGCCCATCGATGGGGCTTGGGCCGCCTCCGGTACGCCATATTTCACGGAGAATCCCGGCCAACGGGCTCACATGTGGGACAGCACCATTAACTTCCAGTACATGCCCAAACAGTACATCACCTGGTGGGCCGAGGCTGGCTATCGGCACTCCGACGTCCCCTATTTCGCCGGCCGCGGCGGTGTGACGCCTCCGGGCGGTGACAACGGCCTCCCGCAATACTACACCTGCAATACGGGCGCGACAGCCGGAACAGCGAATCTTACCGCTGCTTACACCGCCTGCGGCGGACCGGGAACGGTCTGGTTCCCCGACCTTCGTAGAAGCGAAGCCAAGATCAGCGTTGGCGTGATGGTGAAGTTCTAGCGTAGATGAAACGCCACAATTGCAAGAGCCTTAGCCTTGACTTTGGCCCCGAACCCGGCATACGCTGGCTGACATCCCAAGGAGGGAGTCGTCATGCGAGTTCTGATGCTCACGTTGCTGGCCGCTCCGCTGTTTGCGCAAACAGCCGTTCCGAAACTTTCGTTCCAGTCCGTTCCACAGCCGCTGAAATACTCGCCCGACATGAATCTCGGCGAGGTGCTTTCGGTGGCGGTCAACTCCAAGGGGCATGTTCTGGTGGTCAATCACCCGGGCAGCAGCACCGCCGGTCCGCTCTACGGCAACGCATCCACTCAGCTGCTGGAGTTTGACGAAAACGGCAAGTTTGTGCGCGAGGTCGGCCACAATGTATACGGCTTGGGCTATGCGCATAGCGCGCGCTACGACAAGTACGACAATCTGTGGATCGTCGACAAGGGCACGCATGCCGTGATCCGCTTCAACCCGGCCGGATACGTGACGTTGAATCTCGGGCGCAGGCCGGAAGGACCCGACGAACCGAATTATTATCGGGGCAACGGCCTGAGGCCGAACGGTCAGGATCAACCCGCGCCGGTGCACGTGGATGGCATGTTTCGCGCGCCCACCGATATCGCCTTCGACAGCGACGACAACATTTATATCAGCGACGGCTACATCAATTCGCGCGTGGCCAAATTTGACAAACACGGCAATTGGATCAAGTCCTGGGGATCGCGCGGGCGCAGTGGCGAACACGCCGATCAGAATCCCGGCCAGTTCAATATCCCGCACAACATCGGAATTGACCGGCAGAACAACGTCTACGTCGCGGACCGCCAGAACCGGCGCATCCAGGTATTCGATCGCGACGGCAATTTCCAGAGGTTCATTTTCCTCAACGTGCCGTACGACAAGATGCGGCACCCGGTGCTGGGCAACCTCCCGCCTCATCCTCCCGATGAAACGCAGCCTTGGACCATCTGCATCACGCAGGGACCGACGCAGTACCTGTTCACCTCGGATTCAGAGCCCGGCCGGATTTACAAGCTGACCCTGGACGGCAGAATTGTCGGCATGTTCGGCGAATCCGGACATGATCTGGGACAGTTCAGTTGGGCGCACGGCATGGCGTGTCCGTCGGAGAACACGCTTTATGTCGCCGACATGAACAACTGGCGCGTGCAGAAGATCAATCTAAATCCCGGAACCAGCACGCGCTAGCGGCGCTACTTCGTGATCGTGCCGCAGGCGATGCGGTCGCCCGCGTTACCGGCCGGATCGCTCTTCATGTCGTCGGCCTTGGCGTGGATTACCAGAGCGGTTCCGCCATTGGCGAAGATTGAGTTCGCGCCGTCGCCCATCGTCACGCGCGGATCGGCGATGGTCGTTTTCGCGGTGCCGTTGGCCTTAACGGTGAAGTTCGGCATGTCGCCGGCGTGCGGGCCTTCTGGATTCTGCAGTCCGTGATGCTTGCCTTCGGGATTGAAGTGACCACCCGCCGACGTGAACGCGGGACCATCGCACTTGGCCACCGAGTGAATATGCAACGCGTGCTCGCCGGGCGGAAGATTCTTGAAGTTCACTTTGATCTGGACGCCTCCGCTTTTTTGCGCACTGATTACCGCCGTCCCCACATCTTGCCCTTTCGCGTCCTTTAAATTCACGGTCACCGGCTTGGTCGCCGCGATCAACGCGAGTGCCATTACGCTTGCCATAGCGATTGTACGTCCGCTCATTGAGTTTCCCTCCACAGTATTTACCTTCACGTTATGTTATACCACTGCCTGGAAGCGGCGCTCACCGGCGCGGCGCTTACATGGCGTAGAAGAACTCTTCGTAGACAATTTTTCCGTTGGCGACTTTGTAGACGGCGATCTCCTCCATGGTGAATCGTCTATTTTGAGGCTTGAAGGTCACATCGAATTTGAAACTCACCGCGAAGTGCGAACCGGCCACCAGCGGTCCTCCGATCTGGGACGAATGCACGTCGTGATTGGCCGTCCACCATTCACCTTTGGCCTTGACGGCTGCGATGCCTTTCGACTCACGCGATTGTCCGGGAGGGGCGCTGGGCTCCATGCTGACGATATCGGGTGAGTAAAGCTTTTCCGCGGCTTCTTCTAATTTCCCTTGAGAACAAAGCTCGACGAGCGTAGTCGCGATCTCTTGCGTGGTCATTTTCCCTCCGGCTTTGACCACGCTACCACAGCCTCGGGCATTCCGCCGGTGCGCGTCGAATGGGAGTACAATTTCGCCATGACACATCGCGTCATGAATCCGACTTCCCGGCGTGATTTTATCGCCATGGCGGCCGCGACAACGGGTTCCGCTTTATTCCTGCGTACAGCTTCCGGCGCGTCTGGCGGACCGCGCCTCGAAGGCATCTTCCCAATCATGCAGACGCCATTCACCGATTCCGGCGCATTGGACATGGAGACGCTGGCGCACGAGGTGCAGTTCCTGCATCGCGAGGGTGTGCAAGGCATGACGTGGCCGCAGATGGCCAGTGAATGGCCGCAGTTGAGTTTCGATGAGCGGCTGGCCGGCGCGGAAACGATCGTGCGCACTAACCAGGCCGTGGCCGCACCAGCGCGGCCCGCAGTCGTCATCGGTGTGCAGGCCAGCGACATCGAGACCGCTGTGAAATACGCCCGGCACGCCGAGAAACTCGGGCCTGACGCGATCATCGCGATTCCGCTGAATCAAGGCAAGGACGAGGCCAAGCAGATGGAATACTATTCGGCCATCGGCGAGGCGTGCAGCCGTCCGCTGATCGTGCAAACCGTGGGACAAATGAGCGTCGACCTGGTGCTGCGCATGGCCAAGCAAATCCCCACCCTGCGCTACGCCAAGGACGAAGCCGGCGCCACGCTGCCGCGACTGACCGAATATGCCAAGCGCGGCCAGATCCTGCGCGGCGTGTTCAGCGGCAAGCACGGCCCGACCTTTTTGGATGAACTGGCGCGCGGCGCGGTGGGCAACATGCCCGCGGCCGGTTTCGCCGACCTGTATGTCGCTTCCTGGAAGGCCTGGATGGCCGGCCAGCACGACCAGGCCATGGATGTGTTCAGCAAGACGCTGCTGCTCATCATGGACGCGCAAGCTTACGGCGTGGAGGGTCAGAAATATATTCTGCAATTGCGCGGCGTATTTCCGAATACCAAGTGCCGCAGGCCGGGGTCGGAGAGCCAGGTACTTGACGACCAAGCCAGAGAAGCCATCCGGCGCACCGTCAATTACACCAAGCGCTGGTTCAAGGCGTAGAAGGCGGCACGCCGCTATACCATCACTGCCAGAAGGCCATCCAAATTCCCGCGAACGCCAGCGCGGCGCCCGCGGCTTTGCCAAACCATTGACCGCCCGGCGAGGCCTTTTCGATCAGTATGAATACCGTGATCGCAGCCATCCAAGCGGGGTTCATGACACCACTGGCCAAGGGCAGCAACATCAGCAGCCAGCAACAACCCAAACAGAACAGGCCATGATCGATTCCCATGCGAAACGCACCCCAGGATCCCTCGCGCCAGTCGCTCAGCAAAAAGCTCAGGGGCGACCGGCAATGGCGCAGGCAGGATTCCTTGAACGGCGTCCACTGGTAAACGCCGGCGGCCAGCAGGATTGTTCCAGTGAAGATCGAACCGGTTGTGGATATCCTGGGCGAGAGCATCGCGGCGTCATGTAACCTCTGCTGGAGCGCGGCCGCGAGCGCGCTGAATGCGGTCCACAGTGCGAAGTAGCCGGCCAGAAAAACGGCGGCGGAAACGTACGGCAGATTCTGCTGCCGCCGCCTGCGGTGCTCGCCGCCGAACGCCCAGACAAACGGCAGCGCGGATGGCAGCATCATCGCGATCATCATGATGGTCCACATGACGAATGCGATTTCGAAGCTGGCGGGCGCATGTAGGTGGCCGCGCGCCATGTGAGCAAGATAAAGCCAGGCAACGGCGCTAATGCCTGCGGCGCCGGCGAGAAAAATCATGCGATCCCGGCTGATTGGCAAACTGCGAGATTCAGCCATGCGCCGCCTCTAAGTCTGATAGGTGAATGGCGAGTACAGGCCGTTGCGATCCGAGAGCGACCACTTGTAACCGTGATCCTCGTAGCGCAGGCCGGTCGATTTCGCAACCACCGCCGGATAACCGGGCGAGATGCAGAGCGGGTGATTGGCCACGGTGACTTCAGCTTCGGTTCCGCCGCCGATGGCGTCGATGTCGGCATTCGCGACGCTTCCGACACGCAGGCTGCGATGCTTGCCGTTGGCCTGATACTCGATGGGAACGCTCGCTACGCCCAGAATTTCGCCCACGAACGATGCCAGGCGCGCCGGGTGGCCGCCAGCTTGTCCCCCGAAAATCTGGATCAGCGAATTCTTCTGTGTCTCGCTGGCGCGCGCATCCACGTACAGTGCTGCGCGCCACTTGCCTTCCACCATGTTGCCGGGAGAATAAACCGCCATCGCCACGTTTAGGCCCGAAAGATCCGTCGAACCGAAATTTCCCTGGTCGATGTGCCAGCCAACCAGAGCCGTGCAATCGCCTTCTGTCGGCGTGCTCAGAAAAATACAGGGGCAGGCGGGTTTGCAGTTGCACGCCTCCATGTATTGACCATTCAGTTTCCATGTGTCGGCCATGTTGCGTCTCCTTTCAACTGCGCTTGGTCATCAGAAAGTTTACACCAGCGCGGGCCCTCAACGCCGGGAAATCAGCGCGCGCGCTTTCTCTTGCAGGTAGAGGGGCAGCGCGCGGGCCAGCAACGCGCGCTTGAATTGCCGGTGGCTCAGCGCCCCTGTGGCATAGCGCGCCAACGCGTCCGCCAATGCGGGATTGCGGCCGGCCGCGCGAACGATGCGGTCAACACGGCTGGCATCGGCCATCAAGAGCCGCTGGATTTGGACGCTCTTCGAAAGCTCCAGGCCAATCTCGCGTTGCCACGCCAGTTGATACTCACGCAGATGTCCGCCATCGAATCGCCCCGCCCGAATCGCCTTGGCCGCCGCTCGTCCGGCATGCTCGCCGCTCACCATCGCGTAGTAGATGCCCTCCGCGGTGAAAGCGTTCACGAATCCACCGGCGTCGCCCGCCAGCAAGGCACGATCGGCGTAGGTGCGCTCTAAGGGCCCGGAGATCGGCAACGGGAACGCGCGAAAATGTTTTTCGTTCGACTCACCCTGTAAGAGCCGTTTAGTTTTCAGCTCTTCCGTAAAGGCCCGATGATACGAATAGTGCTTGCCGCGCAGTTGGGAAAGATAGAAGTCCAGCTTGAAACCGACGCCTAAATTGACGTGCTGTTCCTTTGGGAAAACGTAGCCGTATCCATACTGACCCTGAATCCGGTAGTACACGTACATGCGATCTCGGTCACGAAGGCTCAGCTCTTCATAGGGCGTCTCCTCCATCATGTCGATCGCGTAGTCGCATTGAACCCGGCCTTTTCGTAATCCCGAGGCGCGCGCAACCACGCTGTTCGCGCCGTCGCAACCCAGCACGATTTGGCAGCTGTACTCTCTCAGTTCGCCACCAATGTCCGCCGAGACCACGGCGCCGTCATCCCGAAAAACGATCTTGCGCACCAGGGCGCTTCGGAAATTCACGCCCGCGCGAGCCAGCGAAAACAGCAGCTGATCGAACTCGCACCGGCGGATCATCACATACAGCGGCTCGTCGGATTGATAATCAACCGCCGATCCATCGGGCGATTCGAAATAGACTTTGGAGATCCACTTCGTTGGGATTCCGTCCAGCGCGCTGGCGAGATACGGAAAGCGTTTTATTACTCGCGCGCTGATGCCGCCGCCGCAAGGCTTGTCGCGCGGAAACTCGGCTTTGTCGAGCAACAGCGTCGCGATGCCCGCTTCCGCCAGCACCTTCGCCGCGGTTGCGCCTGCCGGCCCCGCTCCTACTACGATGACGTCGAAATTCAATCCAGTAGTGTATCTGACGGGAGCGTCCTGAGCGCTACAGCGGAAGCAAACCACGCAAGGTCGAGAAAGTGGTTTGGATGAACTCCACTCCCGCTCGCGTCGCCGCCTGGTCTCGATTGCCCGCAATCGGCGCCACCACGCGCACCAGCGCCGTATCGGTGCGGTTGTACCGCAGTGCGTCCCAAGCCGTGAACGCCGCGGCACGAAACTCGCTCGCCACTACGCGATCGCGCGATTGATACCAGTACAGCACTACCGCCTTGTCCTCACCCTTCGCCACGATGTAGCGATTTACCTCGATCGGCGCGGCGCGCCCGGCGATCGAAACCGGAATCATGTCGGAAACGCTCCACATCCAGCCTGCGCCCGGAAGGCAATTCTTCGGAGAATGCGGCGTCTGGCCGGCTCTTTGGGATTTGAAGAAAGCCACGAACAGATTGACCACACGGCCGTCCGGCCCGGCATAGTCGCGCGTCAAGTAGTCGTCGGCGCGCAGCGTAGCTTTGACATCCTGGTCCATCGGGATCTCGCGAACCATCCGCCAGTCCCCGGCCTGGCTCGGAAACGCCGCCAGCGGCCGGGCCACGATATCCGGTTCCCCACGCGAGAGACCGTAAAATAAAGCCCCCTGCGCGATCAAGAGGACTGTTAGGATCTTTGCCGGCGTCGCCGCTCAGGAAGTTAGGCATCGATTCACCACGCGATGAAACAGCACCATCAACGCCAGCGCTGTAACGAACAACACCCAGCCTTCAGCCAGATGCATAAAACCCTGCGCCAAATCGGTTCGATACTCTCCGATCACGCCCATCAAGGTGACGCGCGCCGCATTAGCCGCGATGGCGATAGGAACCGTCGCGGCCAATAGCACCCAGCGCATCCACACTCGCCGATCGAAGAAATTCGCGTAGACCAACGCCAGAAAAGCCAGCGAAACGAGCGATCGGATTCCGCTGCACGCTTCCACCACCGATAGCCGCTGGCTGGCCAGCTCCAGCACGTTCCCATCGCGCAATACAGGGATGCCCAGGGCGTTCAGAATGGTCTCCGCCACGCTCGATGCGAACAACTGCAGCGGGAGCGTCAGGTGCGCATACACAATGGCCGGAATCGGAAACATGAATGCGAGCAGAAACAGAGGAAACGCGAGGACCTTCAATGCCCGTGTGCCGCCGAGAAAAAGTACCGCGCCTGCCAACGACTCGAGAAACGCCGTCTCCGCTATGAACACCTGCGCGGCCAGCGTCCCCAATACCATCTGCGCGCCGCCCCAGGCCGCCAGCACCAATCCCCAATCGTTGTGCGCCGGCTTGATTTCGGCAAGCTCTCCGCGCTTGCGCCACGCCACATATCCGGCTACCAGTGGCACGAAAAACCCGTGGCTCATGTCCTCGGCCGTGGCCCACTGGCGGACCAATCCCCATAGCAGCGGCGCGTAACAGGCTATCAGCAGAGCGCTAAACCATGCGATCGCGGCCCAGGGCAGTCGCGTTTGCGTTGCTAACTTGTCTTCGAGAAGACTGCCGTCGTAGGTCGCCATGAACCCCACTGAAACCCGGAATAACGCGGGTCCGGTGCGAGGGTTCTGATGGCAAGCACCCAAGCGGACTAAAATAGACGTGTGGGCGTTTTGCGCTTATTCGTCGTACTAATTGTAGCATCGGGCCTTTTTTCGCAGACCGCGATTTTCCCGCTGCGCGACATTCGAGCCGGCCAGCGCGGCATCGGCAAGACCATTTTCTCCGGAAATAAGATCGACGAATTTCAAGTCGAAATCCTGGGAGTTCTGGACAACGTCGGACCCAAGCAATCGGTCATTCTGGCGCGACTGTCCGGGGACCGCTGGATAAAACCGGCGTGATGCAAGGCATGAGCGGCAGCCCGGTCTACATCGACGGGCGTCTGGTAGGAGCGGTCGCGCTGGCGTTCAACTTCGCCAAAGAGCCGATCGCGGGAATTCGCCCCATCGAGCAAATGCTGGAAGTAGGCGCGCAGCCTGCGGCCAACGCCGGGTCGCAGCGCGCCTCCGCGCCCAAACGCGAGATTCCCTTTGCATCCTCGGCCGCTGGTATCGATTCCGCCAGCTTGATCGAAATCGCCACGCCGGTTTCCTTCAGCGGATTCACCGCCGAGACACTGGAGCATTTCGCACCCCAGCTTCAGAAATTCGGCTTGGCGCCGCGGCAAGGCGTTTCGAGCGGCGGCCCGCTTCCTTCCAAGCTCGGAGATCCGAATCAACTCCGGCCGGGCGACATGATCTCTGTAAATTTACTCTCGGGCGACTACGCCATTGGCGCCGAAGGAACCGTGACGCGGATCGATGGCAACAAGGTTTACGCCTTCGGCCATCGCTTCATGTCGGTGGGAGACACGGAGCTGCCGTTCGCGCGCGCCAAGGTCCTGGCGCTGCTGCCGAATCTGGAAGCGTCGTTCAAGATTTCTTCGCCGCAGGAATGGATGGGTACCATCACCGAAGACCGCAGCACCAGCATCTACGGCGAGCTGGGCCGTAAGGCTGATACCGTTCCGCTTTCTGTGACGCTTAAGGACGGGCGCCGCGCACCGCTGGCGTATCACATGCAGCTCGTTCATGATCGTGTGCTGTCGCCATTCATCATGCAGATGGCGGTGTACTCGATGATCGACGCCACGGAACGCACGCTCGGCATGGGAAGTTTCTCGATTCGCGGCGCGGTGGAGTTCGATCACAACCTGCCGCCTTTGAAGCTCGACAACACATATTCCGGCGATTTCAATGTGCCGGCGCAGGCTTCGATGGGCGTCGCTTCGCCCCTCTCGGCGGTGATGACGGCGGGCTTCGACTCGCTCAAGATCAAGGACATTAACCTGGCCATCGAAGCGTCGGAACGCAAGCGCGTATTGCAGATCGACCAGATCACCGCGTCGCGCAAAGAAGTGCGTCCGGGCGATTCAATCGATCTGATTGTGACGCTCACGGGCGAAAATGGCGTAGAAGTGGTCAAGACCGTTCACTATAAAGTTCCGGTCGGCGCGCAGACCGGCATGCTGAACTTCACCGTCGCCGACGGCAACTATTCCAATCTGATCGATTACCAGCAACTGGCCGTCACGCCACCCAAGTCGCCGACGCAGTTGGTGTCGTTCTTGAACAGCCTGCGACCCAACGCGAATGCGTATGTGCGGGTGTGGCGCACCGATCCCGGATTCCTAGTGCAAGGCAGCGATCTTCCCAATCCGCCCGCATCCCTCGGCCTGATACTGTCGCGCGCGGAGGCTGCCCAGGGATTGTGGTTGCCGCGCGGTTCCAAGATTGACGAATTGGAGATCCCCACCGGCGACATCGTCGTGAGCGGATCGAAGACCGTTCCAGTGGAAATAAAAGAATGAAGCTCGTGATGTTTTTACTGCGCGGCGTAGCGTCGTGCTCACTCGCCCTCGCCTCGCTTTCAGCCGCGACCACCACAACTTGGGAAATGAATTCCTATCAGGATTTTCTCAAAGGACATTTCACCGGTACCGCGCTTGACCGCGACGGCAAATTGCATCTCGCACCCAAGCTTGAAACTCTGTTCTCCTCCGGCCAGCCCGCGATTTGGAGCGTAGTCCAAGCGCCTAACGGCTCCTTCTATGCCGGCACCGGCCATCGCGGCCGCGTTTATCACATCACCGCCTCAGGCGCCAGCACTCAGCTGTGGACTTCCGACGAGCCTGAAATCTTCGCCGTCGCCGTGGATTCCACTGGCGCGCTCTACGCGGCCAGTTCCCCGGACGGCAAAGTGTATCGCATCGAAAACGGAAAAGCCGTCGAGTTTTTTGCGCCCAAAGCCAAGTACATCTGGTCTCTCTCATTCGCGCCCGATGGCAGCCTGTTTGTCGGGACCGGCGATCCTGGCAATGTCTACCGCGTCGATAAAGCCGGAAAATCCGAGCTGTATTACGAAACCGGACAATCGCACGTGACGGCGCTGGCCTTCGATTCCAAGAACAACGTGCTGGTGGGCACCGAACCCAACGGCATTCTGTATCGCGTGAGCGCCAAGGACAAAGCTTTCGTTCTTTACAATGCCAGCTTGCCTGAGATCCGCACCATCGTGCCGTTACCGGACGGCACGGTGTACGCCGCGGCCTTAGGCGGCTCGGTGGCCAACCGTTCGGGTCCATTGCTGCCGGGCATTGCGTCGCCAGCCAGCATCACCGTGACGGCGTCGGCAAGTTCCATCACAGTTTCGGACTCGGCGGATACTAACGCGCAAGCCTCGCCGGATCTCAAAGTGAAACCCGACCCTTCCAAACAAGTGGTGCAGGGCGCGCAGAACACCGCCACCGTGAGTCCCTTGACGGAAATTCCGGGGGTCGAGAAATCCGCCGTTTATAAAATTAATCCCGACGGCACAGTGGAAACGGTGTGGAGCTCCAAGGAAGAAAATGTCTATAGCATGGTGGCGGAGCCGAACGGTTCGTTAGCGTTCGCAACCGACGCGCAGGGCCGCGTCTATCGCCTCAGCCAAGACCGCAAAGCGACGCTGTTGGTGGAAACTAACGAAGGCGAGGCTACGCGGCTGCTGCGCGACTCCGGCGGCCTGATTGCTGCGACTGGCGAAATGGGAAAGCTTCTTCGCCTGGACGCTTCCCAGAACGCGGCGGGAACCTACGAATCGCCCGTGCATGACGCGGGTTCAGTGGCGCGCTGGGGGCGGATCACCTGGCGCGGGCAAAACGGCCAAGTCAGTCTCGCGACGCGTTCCGGAAATTCCGCGCGGCCCGATAAGACCTGGAGCGACTGGTCTGAAGCGCTCGCAGACTCGCAGAATTCGATCATCCGCAGCCCCAACGCCCGCTACATCCAGTGGCGCGCGGAGTTGAACGGCCCGGGGGCGGTGGCCGAAAACGTCCGAGTTTTCTATCTGCCGCAAAATAATCCGCCGGTGGTGCGAAGCATCAACGTCACTACCCAAGCTCCTGCCGCCAAGGCTGCTGGCGCCGGCACGAATTCCACCAGCTCGGCCGCGTACAGCATCACCGTCACGGACACTGGCGATGTTTCCACTCCGGCCGGCACTCCCACGCAGACGCTTTCGCGCGCGGCCGGATCGCAAATCCAGATCACCTGGCAGGCCGACGATCCGGACGGCGACCGGCTGGTCTATTCCGTCTATTTCCGCGGCGAAGACGAAACGCAGTGGAAGCTGCTGCGGGCCAACATCACTGAAAATTCTTTGCTGCTCGATGGCGACGTTCTGGCTGACGGCCGCTACTATTTTCGCGTGGTGGCATCCGACCGGCCATCCAACGCCGCGGGCGCGGCCCGTGAAGACGAGCTGGTCAGCTCGCCCGTCCTGATCGATAACACGCCGCCCACCGTTACTCTCAGCGCCGCGCGCCGCACCGGCGATCATGCCGAGGTTGACGCCAACGTGGTGGATCAAACCAGCTCGCTGCGTCGCTGCGAATATTCAGTGGACGCCGGCCCCTGGCTTCCGGTCGAGGCTGCCGACGGCCTCACCGATTCACCGCGCGAACAGTTTCACATCGTCGTCGACAAACTGCAGCCCGGCGAACACCTGTTGGTGGTCCGGGCTTACGACAGCGCCAACAATGCCGGGCTCGCCAAAGTGGTGATTCGCTGACGCAGGCCGGTCGCGCGCGGTTCCAAATTTCATCTCGCTTTAATCCAAATATCCAGCGAAATTTAATCACGGATTCAGGAGAAAGTTAATCCTTCTTTCCTACGATGAAAGCATGAACAAACTTCTCCTGTTCGCTGTCACAACCATGCTGGGCGCAACCCTGACCTTCGCTCAGACCGCCAGCACTCCGGCCGCGAACAAAGCCAATAACAAGACCAACTCGACCACCAAGACCAAGAAGCATCACAAAGCGGCCAACAAGCAGGCCAGCAAGGGCACGCCTGCCAGCACCTCAACGCCGGCCAAGACGAAATAACAACCCCATCATTGATAAGCACGCACCACGGGGCGCCGCGACAGGTTCTCATTTAGCACAAGAGCGCCGCCGCGTCCCGTCCACTTGCTAGGATGGCTATGCATGCCGCTCTATCAAGCTGTGGTGCTCGCAATCGTTCAGGCGCTCACTGAATTTCTTCCCGTCAGCAGCCAGGCGCATCTCTGGTTCATTCCCTGGGTTTTTGGCTGGAAGGATCCGGGACTCACGTTCGATGTGGCGTTACACGCCGGCACCCTGATCGCGGTCCTCATTTATTTCTTCCGCGATTGGGTGCAGATCATCGCGCACGGCTTCGGAATCAACGCCGGCCACGACGAGGAGCTAAGGAAGAACCAAGGTTTGCTTTGGCTGCTGGCCATCGCGACGATTCCGGCCGCCATCGCAGGCGTCCTGTTCGAAAAACAAGCCGACACGGTTTGGCGCACTCCCTACCTGATCGGCGCGATGCTGATCGTCATAGGCGTTCTGATGTGGATGGCCGAGCGGCGCGCCCGCGGCAACAAATCCATTGGCGCGGTCGGGTGGGGCGACGGCATCTCAATAGGTCTGTCGCAAGCATTGGCTCTAATCCCCGGCACCTCGCGCAGCGGCATCACCATCACCGTCGGGCTCTTTCGCGGCCTGACGCGCGAAACCGCCGCACGATTTTCGTTCCTGCTTTCGACGCCCGTCATCGCCGGCGCCGTTCTGAAGAAGCTTTGGGATGTGCACAAGGCGGGCGGCTTTCCCCACGACATGCGGCTTCCATTCGCCGTGGGTACGGCCGTGAGCGGCGTCGCCGGCGCGCTGGTGATCGCGGTCTTCCTGCGCTACCTCCGCCGCAACAGCCTGATGCCGTTTGTGTACTATCGCATCGTTTTTGGCATAATAGTAATCGCTCTTGCTGCATTTTTCCGCGCCGGCGCGGAATGAGAATCTTAGGACCGACTCGCTTCGAGCGATTAAACGAAGCCGCAGGATTAGTGTTCCTGGTTGCGGGTCTCTTCGTTACCCTCTCACTGGTCTCGTATCATCCCCAAGATCCGTCCTGGAACGCTGTCTCTGGCATAACTCGCGCTCATAATTTGACCGGCATGGCCGGAGCGCACGTTTCCGATTTGCTCCTGCAATTGCTAGGTTTCGGCGCCTTCGCGATTCCGGTGCTGCTGTGGTTGCTCGCTTGGAGATGGATGCGCTCGGAAGAAATAGAGAGCGCCGTGGTCAAACTGTTTGGCGCCGCGCTGCTCTTCTTGAGCCTTTCGACCGCACTCTCCATCGGGCACGTCTGGCGGCCCTGGAGCGGGACATTTTCCGCCGGCGGGATGCTGGGACTCGTGCTGGCCGACGCCCTGCGCGGTTCGCTCAACTTCACAGGTTCCCTCCTGCTGACTTTCGTCTGCCTGATTCTTTCGCTGTATCTCGTCTCCACGTTCTCGATGTCCGTTGTGGCTCGGCTGTTCAGGGTGCCGATGAACTACTTCGTCATTCTTCGCGTCCGTTGGGATGAATGGCGGGAACAACGGCGCGAAGCGGCTTTAGAGCGGGCGCGGCGGCGAGCGGAGCGCATAGCCGCGGCCAATCAGGAAGCCGAGGCCGAATCGATTCCCATCAGCGAACCGGTTAGCCAGCAATTTTACGAGCCCGAGGAAGCTCAGCCCGCGCCCTACGAAGAAATCCCGATTCACGAACTCGAAGAAGCGCAGCCGGAGGAAATTCCCGCTCCCGTTGCGGCCGAGCCGATGGAACCCGTCGAGCCGAGGGAGCCCGCGTCGCCGGTCCAGCCACGCCGCGTGCGCCAACCGCGGCTGCGCGCTCCTGAAATGGCCGAGCATCCCGAGTATCGCCTTCCTTCCACCGCTCTGTTGAACGAAGTGCCGGCGCGGAGTCCCTACGACTCGGCGGAGCTCAAAGAAATCGCCGCGCGCATCAAGTCCAAGTTTGAAGAATTCAACGTGCGCGGCAGCGTGGTCCAGATCAATCCTGGCCCGGTGGTCACCACTTTCGAATTCAAACCGGAGGCCGGCATCAAGTACACGCGCATCACGACGCTGAGCGAGGATCTGTGCCTGGGCCTGCAGGCCGAATCGATCCTCATCGAGCGTATACCCGGAAAGCCGACAGTCGGCATCGAGGTCCCGAACACGCGCCGCGAAGTGATCAGCCTGCGCCAGATTCTCGAATCCGACGAGTTCCAGGATTCCCATTCGCGCCTAAGCATTTGCCTCGGCAAGGACATCAGCGGCCGGATCAAAGTGGCGGCGCTGGAATCCATGCCGCACCTGCTGATCGCGGGCTCGACCGGTGCCGGCAAAAGCGTGATGCTCAATTCGATGATCATGTCCATCCTGGCCAAGGCGACGCCGGAAGAAGTGCGCATGATTCTGGTTGATCCGAAGCGCCTGGAAATGGGCCTGTATGAAGGCATCCCGCATCTGTTGACGCCGGTGATCACCGACGCCAAGAAAGCCACCAACGCGCTACGCAACGCGGTGCTTGAAATGGAACGGCGCTTGAAGCTGCTGGCTGCGCAAGGCGTGCGCAATATCGACCAGTACAACAAAAAGGTCCGGCAGTTGATGAACGAGCCGCGCAGCTTGTTCGAAGACGACGAAGAGAGCGAGCCCGAGGATCTGCGCCCGCTCCCGTACATCCTGATTCTGATCGACGAGTTGGCCGACCTGATGATGGTGGAGCGGGCCAACGTGGAAGAATGTGTCACACGGCTAGCTCAAATGGCGCGCGCGGTTGGGATGCACCTGGTGCTCGCGACCCAGCGGCCCAGCGTGGATGTGATCACAGGTTTGATCAAAGCAAATTTCCCGTCGCGGATCAGCTTTCGCGTCGCGACGCGCGTGGACTCCCGCACGGTGCTGGACGTAATGGGCGCCGAGCATCTGCTGGGCAAAGGCGATATGCTGTTCCTGCCGCCGGGTTCGTCGCGCTTGATTCGCGTGCATGGCGCGTTCGTGACCGAGGCGGAAATCAATCGCGTAGTCGACTTCTGGAAGAGCCAGGCGCGCCCGGATTACGACCAGAGCTTCCTGATCGCCCCGCCGTCTGAAGATGAAGGAATCGAAGGCGCTGAGTTTGAAGCCGCGGACGATCCGGCGTACACCGACGCAGTGCGCGTGGTGCTCGAGATGGGCAAAGCCTCGACGTCCACATTGCAGCGCCGCTTGCGGCTGGGCTACGGCCGCGCGGCGCGGATCCTGGACATGATGCAACACGAAGGCATCATCGGTCCGCCGGACGGCAGCAAACCGCGCGAGGTGTTGAAGCGTCCGGACTGGCTGGAGGAAGTCGAAAGCCAGTTGCGCTGAAATAGTTAAGCCGAAGCGCCGCCGTTCGCCGGTTGGACCTGTTGCGACGGAACCACCACTGGGTCCTTCGGCATCACGATCCACGCGACGATGTACGCGATTACGCCGAACAGCGGCAGCGGCCAAACTGTCAGGACGATCCAGAGGATCCGGACCAGCGTCACGTCCATTCCGAAGTAGCGCGCGAAGCCGGCGCAGACTCCGGCAATTTTACCTTCGCGCGTCGGCCGTGATAATCGCTCCGAGCGCTCGACGTTTGGAACGCCGCGTCCCGTCGATCGGCCGCATTGGCAGCAGAACCGGTCCTGATCTCTTAGTTCGACACCGCATTTTGTGCAGTACATTGGGTTTTCCTCGATCAACATGAATAACGCTGCGGACGCAGAGTTTGTTCCATCAGGGAGACGGCGAAATCTTGCCTAAAATGACTGGTTTCCGGGCTCCCGTTGCGGAGGGTAAATTGCCTGCGCAGCGCTGATAGGTCTCGTAGGCGAGCACGGCGAAAAGAATGGCCTCCTTGGCGTCGACGTTAATGCCGAACTCTTCAGACGTTGTAACCCGCGGATTAACCAGCGCGCGCAGGCGCTCCATCAGGTAACGATTGTGCGCGCCGCCACCGGAGACGATGACTTCGCGCGTGGCCGGATAGCGCGCCGACGGCGAGCGCGATGGTTCGCACGGTTAACTCGGTCGCGGTTGCGATGTCGATGCCGGTCGAGCGCACGAAGTCCGCGCCGTATTGCTCGCGGCCGCAGGATTTCGGAGGCTGGCGTTGGTAGTAGGGATCGGCCAGCAGCCGTTCAGCAGCGGCTCGTTGACGCGGCCCGCGCGGGCGCGCTCGCCATCGCGGTCGAACGGCGGCACGACAGCATCCATTACCATGTTGCCGGGGCCGGTGTCGAAGGCCACGACGTCTTCAGGTTCGGCGGCGGCCGGAATCACGCTGATGTTGGCGATGCCGCCGATGTTGAGCGCGATGCGAGCCATTTCGGGATGGCGGAAAAGTTGATAGTCGAGGAAAGGAACAAGCGGTGCGCCTTTGCCGCCCGCGGCGATGTCGGCGGGCCGGAAATCGGCGATGGTTTCGATGCCCGTGCGTGCGGCGATCACGGCAGGTTCGCCGATCTGCAGCGTGCTCGCGATCTTGCGGCCTAGGTAATCGATCGGCTCGCCTTCGTGGAAAATGGTTTGGCCGTGCGAGCCGATTAGCTCGATGGTTTCGAGCGGCACGCCGCACTGGGTTAACGCTTCGGCGAAGAGTTCGCCGAGCAGGAAGTTGAGGCGCGAAACCGTCGGGACGTCGGGCACAGAAAGGATCGCTTCGCGGACTGCGGGTGGATAGGGGATGGTCTTGGTCGCGACGACCTCAATGCGGTCGTGGATATCTACGACGGCTACGTCGATGCCGTCCGCCGACGTGCCACTGATCAAGCCCGCGACTCTCACGAACGCTTCAGCTCCTGCTGCAGCTCATTCAGCAATTGCAGGGCTTCGATGGGCCGCAGTTCGTCAACCTTGAGACTACGGATGCGATCGGCGATGGCATGATTCACCGGCTCGAATAACTGAATCTGCATGGGGCCGGCGGGGCGCGGCGAGAGTTCTTCAGTGACGGCGTGTTCGGAACGCTCGTGGAATGCCAGAATGTCGCGAGCGCGCTCGATCACCGAAATCGGCAGTCCGGCCAGGCGCGCGACTTCGATGCCGTAGCTGCGGTCGGCGCGGCCCGGCTCCACTTTGCGCAGGAAAATTACCTGGTCGCCCGCCTCCTTCACCGAGACGTGCAAGTTGCGGACGCCCGGTAACTGGTCGGCCAATTCGGTCAGCTCGTGGTAGTGCGTCGCGAAGAGCGTGCGGGCGCGGATGCGCTGGTGGATGTGCTCGATCACCGCCCAGGCGAGCGCGAGCCCGTCGTAGGTCGCGGTGCCGCGGCCGATTTCGTCGAGAACGACTAAGCTGCGCGACGTCGCGGTGTTCAGAATGACGGCCGCTTCGGTCATCTCGACCATGAAAGTCGACCGGCCGCGCGCCAGGTTGTCGGATGCGCCGATGCGGGTGAAGACGCGATCGACGATGGGGAGAGTGGCGGAATCGGCCGGCACGAACGAGCCCATTTGCGCCAGGATCACGATCATGGCGGCTTGTCGAAGATAAGTGGATTTGCCGCCCATGTTCGGTCCAGTGATCACAAGGATGAATTGCTCCGCGGGATCGAAGTAGAGGTCGTTCGGGATGAAGCGCAGGGCCTCTTGCTCGGCCAGTTTTTCGATCACCGGGTGTCGGCCGGCCACTATGCGGACTTCGCCTGTCTCGCAAAAGTTCGGCCGGACGTAGCGGCTTTCGGCTGCAACTTGAGCGAGCGCGCAGGTGACGTCGAGTTCGGCGATGGCGGCCGCGGTCTTGCGAATGCGCGCGGCGTGCTGCGAGGCGAACAGACGCAGTTCCTGAAAAATCTCGCGTTCCAGGCCTAGCATCTTTTCCTCAGCGTCCAGGATTTTGCTTTCCAATTCCTTTAACTCGGGCGTGGTGAAGCGCTCGGCGTTGACCAGCGTCTGCTTGCGCTCGTAATCGGAAGGTGCGTGCTGCAGGTTGGCTTTCGAAATTTCGATGTAATATCCGAAGACGTTGTTGAAGCGGACCTTGAGCGACTGGATGCCGGTGCGCGAGCGCTCGCGGGCTTCGATCTGCGCGATGTATTGGCGGCTATTGCGGCTGATGTCGCGCAGCTGATCGAGCTCGGCGTGGTAGCCGGAGCGGATGGTGCCGCCGTCGGCGATGTTGACCGGCGGTTCCTCCGAGATGGCAATGAGGATGCGGTCGCGGAGTTCGGCGATTTCATCGAGATTGCAGTAGATTTGCTGAAGGCGGGCGGCGGTGAATGCGCTGGCGCGCTCTTTGATTTGCGGCACTAGCGCGAGCGACCGGCCAAGAGCGAGTAATTCGCGCGGGCCCGCGGTGCCGAGCGTCAATTTAGCGAGCAGCCGTTCGAGATCGAGGACGCTCCCAAGCAGCTTGCGGATTTCCGCACGCCCGATAGTTGACTTCGCAGTCTCTTCCACTGCATCCAGCCGCCCTTCGATTTCTTCAAGCTGCAAGCACGGCCGCAGCAGGCGATGGCGCAGCAGACGGCCACCCATGCCGGTCGAAGTCTGATCCAGCACGTGGATTAGCGTGGACTCGCGGCTTTCGCCGGCGAACAGAGGCTCGAGCAATTCGAGATTGCGAACGGTGACGGCGTCCAGAACCATCGATTCGCCGCGGTCGTAATAGGAGGGATGGTCAAGATGATCGAGCGCCGATTTTTGCGTCTCGCGCAAATAGTGCAGAATTGCGCCTGAGGCGGAGACCGCGAGTGGCTTGCCGCCCAAGCCGCAGCCATCGAGCGTGAGCAGCCGGAAATGGTCGCGTAGCGCGCGATCGGCGTAATCCAGGCCGAAGACCCAATCGTCGAGCGTGGTGCGGAGTCCGGGAAGCTTTTCGGCTGATCCCGCGGCCAGCACCTCGCGCACGCTCAGGTTTTCCAGCGCCGCGCTCAAGTCGCCAACGTCCAACTCAGTGGCGCGGAATTCGCCGGTCGAGATATCGACGTGCGCCATTCCGGCGCGTGTTCCATTGCGGCAGACCGCGGCCAGGTAATTGTTTTCGTGCGAGCGCAGCAGCGACGATTCGGTAGCGGTGCCGGGCGTGACCACGCGCGTCAGCTCGCGCTTCACCAGCTTCTTCGCCGGGCCGGCTTCCTCCATCTGATCGCAGATCGCGACGCGATAGCCTTTCTGGATCAGCCGGGTGAGATAACTTTCAGCGGAGTGGTACGGCACGCCGCACATGGGGATGGCCTGGCCTTTTTCCTTGTTGCGCGAGGTCAGGGTGATTTCGAGCTCGCGGGCGGCGGTGATAGCGTCGTCGTAAAACAGCTCGTAGAAATCGCCCAGCCGGAACATCAGCAGCGCGTGCGGGACCTGCTGCTTGATGGAGTGATACTGCCGCATCAGCGGCGTGCTGGGGGAGGACGCAATTTCTGCGCGGTCCTCGCCCGCATCAGGCATAGATGCCGCGGGTCTTGAGAGCGGCAGCGACGCGATCGATGGCCAGCATGTACGCGGCCAGGCGATTGGTCACGGTGTGCTTGTCCGAGTAGCCAACCACGTCGTTGAAGCTGTTGACCATGATTTCGTCCAGGCGTCCGTTGACGAGCTGCTCGTTCCAGAAAAAGCCCTGCCGATCCTGCACCCACTCGAAGTAGGAGACCGTGACGCCGCCGGCGTTGGCGAGGATATCGGGGATGACGAAGATTTTCTTCTCAGCCAGGATCGCGTCGGCCTCGGCGGTGGTAGGGCCGTTGGCGCCTTCGCAGACGATGCGCGCCTTGATGCGGGGGGCGTTGGCGGAGGTGATGACGTTCTCGTGCGCGGCGGGCACCAGGACTTCGCACTCGAGCAGCATGGCTTCATCTTTGTCCATGTCTTCGGCGCCGGAGAAGCCCAGGATGGAGCCGGTTTCCTTGCGATGCTTGAGCAGTCCATCGATGTCCAGGCCGTGCGGATTGTAGGCCGCGCCATCGTACTCGATGATGCAGACGATCTTGAAACCGGAGCGCGCCATGAGCCGGGCCGCGTTGCTGCCGACATTGCCGAAGCCCTGGATGACGACGCGGGTGCTGGACGGATCGATGTGGAACCGGCGCAGCGCCTGCAGCGTGACCACCATGCATCCGCGGCCGGTCGCCTCGGTGCGGCCGCGCGATCCGCCCAGAGCCAGCGGCTTGCCGGTGACCACCGCGGTCATGTTCTGGCGCTTGTGCATGGAGTAGGTGTCCATGATCCAGGCCATGGTTTGCGGGATTGGTGTTGACATCGGGGGCGGGGACGTCGCGGTCGGGACCGATGATGTCCATGATCTCGGAAGTGTAGCGGCGCGTGATTCGTTCCAGCTCGCCATCGGAGAGCACGTTGGGATCGCAGATGACGCCGCCTTTTCCGCCGCCGAAGGGGATGTTGACCACGGCGCATTTCCAGGTCATCCAAGCGGCCAGGGCGCGGACTTCGTCAATTGTGACGTCGGGGGCGAAACGGATGCCGCCTTTGGAGGGGCCGCGCACCACCGAGTGCTGGATGCGGTAGCCGGTGAAAACTTCCAGGCGTCCATCGTCGAGCTGCACGGGAATGTTGACGGTGAGTTCGAGCGAGGGGGTACGGAGAACCTTGCGGAGACCGTCATCGAGGGCGAGGCGTTCGGCGGCCTCGTCGAAGCGCGCTTCAGCGGCGAGCCAGGGGTTAATTTCGTTGTCGACGGAGTGTGGGGCTTCGAGAATCATCAGGTCTGCCTCCGCCTACATTGTAGCCTCCAAGGTTGGCTCGACGGCTGGAGTTGAGGTGGCGGACGGCGACCTGAGTGTCTGGTGGGTTACCGGGTGTCTGTGGATGGCCGAGTAAAAAAGGGCGACAATAATAGACAAAGCGAGTGACTTATGAAGGCGCTCCTTGGCATATCCATTGCCCTAGTCCTGTCTTGCTCTTTGCCATTCACCGGTCTTTGCGCCGTTCGCGGGCCGGGCAAGTATAGCGGCGTTGTAGTTTTCGACAGGTGGGATGGGTGCCACCTTTACAGCGGCGCTTATGTCATGGAAATTTCCGAGAAGGTGAAGGAGAAATTACGGCCCTTCGCGGGTCAAGCAATGTTGATTGACGCTGAAGAAGTGTTTCAGCCGATAAACCCCGGCGACGGGCTCATCACAAAACTACAAGTTCTCGGCCCCGCTGAAGAACCAGTCAAGGCCGGTTTTGGGTTGCCTCCCAACCTCGAAGGGCTAAGTCTCAAAGCGATACCCAACTTTGGATCGCAAGGGCCCGACTGGCTAATCGTCAAATTGAGCAACACTGGTGCCAGCAAGCAGGCTATCGACACCAATGCCCTGGCACCTACGCTGCTGGCCAAGAAGCAAGGCTTAGAATGCTTGGAGCCGTCCGATGGTCCTTCTTATGCCGCTGTCAGTCGGACGAACGTTAATTTTCTGAACAGTCAGCCGGCATCGAGTTCTTGCCTGGTAAACGGGAAGGGAACGACCGTGAACATGTCGTTGCTGCCGGGTGCGGCTATCTCTTCGCAGTTCGACCTCGCCCCTGGCCAGAGCCTCGAGGTTCCGTTGCGATTTGATCTGTCGGCTGGAGAATATCAGTTTCTTGCCGGCTACGGCGGCGGGGTGCACCAGGTGCGAGGCCTAGCGAGCAACATGATCAGCTTCAACGTGGACGAGGCAGGGAAACCGCACCTCGTTGGCGGCGACACGACGGCTGAACCAGTAAGGACGCGTCGTGTTGGAGTGGTTTGTGGGAGTGTAATTCTGCCGGATGGAAGTGCAGCCGCCGATACGAAAGTCTTTCTTTGGGCCGCTCCAATGGCAAAGTCCGAACCTCGCGCCGCAGACATAACCCTAACGCAGGCCGACGGAAGTTTTCGCATGGAGTCCGTTCTTGAGGGGCATTACGTACTCAGCGCCGTTCGTGTATCGCCGCACAGCGTCCTTGTTGGCGCCTCGGGAGACAGAGGTTTGGTGGACGCAAAGGTTCTTGATTTGCCCAGTTTTCCGGAGAATTGTTCTATTCAGCTGACCATCCTGGCCCAGCCAACTTATACAATTCGTGGCCGGACGGAGGCAGCAGATCCTGCGGCAAGAGCTAGGACCGCGCGCCTGATTCTTAAAAGCGGGAACGCCTATCCGTTCGAATCCACAGTGGCTATCCAGCCCGATGGACGTTATGAATTCCGCGATGTGCCGCCGGGCCGTTACCAGTTCTTTGCGGGTTGGACGGGGGCCGGCTTCGACGTATCGGCTGATATAGAAGATCTCCACGTCAACATCAAGTGGCCCGATCAAACATCGACCGAAACAGCGGCTTCGCCGATGCCCCCAGCGTTCAATGAAACAATGGCCATTTCGGAATTGGGGATTCTGAATCAAGCCGAGCGCACCTATGCGAAAACGTACGGCCAGGGCCTTGCCAGGAATTTGGACGTTCTTGGACCCCCTGCCAAGTGGTACCACGAGACGGCGGATCGCGCTGGCCTTCTCAGTAAGCTGGGAACTCCCTTTCTCACCGATGAGGACGCCACTCACTTTACCGAATTCGGGTATCAATTTACTTACAGCGCCGGTGAACCAGACGCGAGCGGGAAAATCACGCAGTACACGGTCTCCGCGCGCCCGACTCAATTCGGCAAGACTGGTAAGCGAACCTTCTTTATGGATGAAAGTGGCGTGATCCGCGCTAGGAATGGCGACAGTCCGGCAACCAGAGACGATCCCGTTGTAAATGACAGTCGCTAGGTGCCTGAAGAAGGATTTGGCCTGACCAGACTGGATTTCAGGGTTGCGCGAGGATGGTGCCGGACTGCTTGCCTTGGAACAACACTTTCAGCTTCAGATAGTTGACGAAGTGGGAATCCTGGGCGAGCAGCACGTAGAAATCGGCGCCGGGCTTCGGTGTCCCGCGCTCCACTTCTTGTAGCCAGTCCAGATGATCGCTGACGCGATAGAAATTGATGCTCGGTTCCAATTGCCAGCTTCCTTCGACTACGGCTTTGCGATCGACGGCGGGTTTGTGGTCGCGGATCAGGTTGGCGATGGCGCGGTCGTCGCGATCATAGGGCCAATCGGCGTAATAGCTGACGCGAAACTGGACGATGTACATGGCGATGCATGCGGCCATGGGGACGGCGAGGACGACAGTGGCGCGCTGCGAGAGGTAAGCCAGCGCCAGGCCGGTCAAGGTGAGCAACGGGATCCAATAGATTCCGGTGCGGCCCTCGGGATAGGGAACATCGAACAACACGTGGCTCGCGAGGACGCCGACAAAGGCAATCAGCATGGCGCCGCCGGTTAGCAGGATGGTTCGTTCGAGCAGAGTGGAGGCGATCCAGCGCGAGACGGCGCGCCAGGCGATCAGAGCCGCGGCGGCGATTAGCGCGGGCAGGACGGCGAGCGCGAGCGTCGCGATCAACCAGCCCGGTGCGGGTTGCAGTGAATTGCGCACGATGCTTTCGGCGCCGGCACGCAGGGAGGCAGCGCCCACGTAGAACTGCTGGCCCGATGAGTTGCTGAGCGGCGATAGGACGATCAGCGCGGCGATCCCGACGAACGGAAGTATGAATCGCACTAGCGCCTGGCCCAAAGTTGGGAACGGGTTGGGCGTTTCTTTCTTGGTTCCTTTCTTGGTGACGGTGACGGTCGGTTTGAAGCTGCGGCGCTGGTTCCAAACGGACAACAGGAACATGAGCGCGAGGCCGATGGCGGGCGGCGCAAGCACCAGGTTTGCTCCGATCGACAAACCCAGTGCCAGTCCGGCTCGAACCAGTCGCTGAGACTCTGGTTTATTGAACCATTCCAGCATTTCCCACAGTGCCAAGAATAAGAACGCGACCGCCATGCCGTAGCCGCGCGCGGCGGATTCGAAATCGAGCAGATAGGGATTGAGCGAAAGCAGCAGAGCCGATAACGGCAGATACCAGCCGGTGCCGAACAAGCGCTCGCAGATCCGGAAGACCAGATACAGATAAAGCAATCCGCTAAGCACACTGGCCAGACGCAGAGTTAGCGGCGAGACGCCCAGAAGGTCGACGAAAATCTTGCAGAATATCGTGTGCAGGACGTGATGATTGGCATCGTAAGAATTAAAGACGATGCTCCAGGGCGCCGCGACAAAGTTTTCATAGGTGACGCCTTCGTCGTGCGTGATGGATTGCGTGGCGGCACGATAGATATTCGTGATGAAGATCAGGCCCAGCAGAGCCATGGTTGCGATACGAAAAACTCGGCGCACACAGTTATAGTAAAAGGTTGGAACGATCCGGCGCACTGGTGTTGTTTGATATCGACGGGACTCTGATCCGGCGCGCGGGGCCGCATCATCGCCAGGCGCTGGTGGAAGCGGTCCGGCGAACGGCGGGTGTGGAGACCACAACCGAAGGCGTGCCCGTGGCCGGGATGCTGGATCACACCATTCTGCGAACCATGATGACCCGCGCGGGGATGAAGCCCGGTGCGATCCGGCGCGTGTTGCCGCGCGCGATGGAGGCGGCGCAATCGATTTACCTGGAGACGTCGCCGCGCCTCGAGCGCAAGGTTTGCCCCGGCGTGCGGGGCGTGCTCAGGCGGTTAGAAAAGCGTGGCGTAGTAATCGGGCTGGTGACTGGGAATCTTTCGCGGATCGGATGGCGCAAGATGGAACGCGCGGGTCTGCGGCCGTATTTTCGATTTGGCGCGTTCGCCGAGTTTGCGAAAGATCGCGCGGGGTTGGTGCGCCTGGCGGTGCTTCAAGCGCGCCGCGAGCGCTGGATCGATCGCGACAGCCGCATCTGGCTTATCGGCGATCATCCGAACGATGTTCTGGCCGCCAAGGCCAATGGGATTCGCGTGCTGGCGGTGGCCACCGGGTTGATCGGGATCGAGGAACTGCGCACGCATAAGCCCGACATGCTGCTACCGGATTTGCGGTCGCTCGCGCTGGAGATGCTTTTTTGAAGGAAGCGCAGTCCCTGGCGGTGAAGCGCGCCGAGGTGGAGTTTCACAACTTCGCCTCGCTGGGCGAGCCCGAGCGCGCGATCGCGCATTATGCGGAACAGAATGTGCGGCGCGGGGCCGTGATCCGCAATCATCTGACGTTCATTGGCGAGATGACTCCGTTTTTGGAGATTGGCTCCAACGTCGGGCATTCCAGCTACATGCTCTCCAACGAATTCGGCGCGAGCGGCTTCGCACTGGACATTTCGGCCGATTCGCTGCGTTATGGCGCGGCGTTGCAGGATCGCTGGCATCTGGCGCGTGCGCCCATTCGCGTGGCCGGCGACGCGCTGAATCTGCCGTTTGCCGAGGGCTCGCTGCGATTGGTGATGGCGTTCCAGATGCTCAGCCAGTTCATGGATATCGAGAGCGTGTTCCTGGAAGTGAAGCGCGTGCTCGCGCCGGGAGGCGTGTTTTTGTTCGCCGAGGAACCGCTGAAGCGACTGCTGACGCTGCGTCTCTATCGCTGCCCCTACTACGACACGATGAAGCCCTGGGAGCGCAAGCTACACCAGTGGGGTTTGTTGGGCTACCTAGTGCGGGACGTGATCGGCGCGCATCAGGAGGAGAGCTTCGGCATCCGGCAGAATCACAGCATGGGGCTCAAGGAGTGGCATGAGCTGATCCACAAACATTTCGCCGACGCCGAATACCAGATCTTCGTACCGGAGCGCGGTTGGGGCGAGCGCATCGTAAAGCGTGCGGCGATCGGACTGGACCCGCATCATTCGGAATGGCGCGCGGCGCGGCTGCTGGGCGGCACTTTGGCTGCGGTTTGCCGCAAGAGCGGCGAGCGTGCCCCAGTTGAGTTCGATCCATCCGGATTTGAACAATTGCTGCGCTGTCCGGATTGCCACGAGCGCATGTGCCGATCTTCAAACGACACGCTGGAGTGCCGTAGCTGCGGTTTTCGCGCTGCGAACGAAGGCGGAGTCTACAATTTGCTGGCGTCCGGAGAACGGGCCGAGCTGTATCCGGGCGATCGCGAGGATGTCATCGATTTCTGCCTGGCGAGCCACGCCGAGCGATTGCTCGACGGCTGGTACGAGTTGGAAGGCGTGTTCGGGAACAAATACCGCTGGATTGGCCAGCACGCTTCGGCGCGATTGCGACGGGTGAAGCCGGCTCCGCAGCGGCTGCGAATTCGCGGGCACGCTAGCGAAGGGCATCCGGTGGAGCTGAGCGCGAGTGCGAACGGGCGCACAGTGGGCCAATGGAAGCTGGAGCGCTCCGGGCTGTTCATCGTGGAAGCGGACCTGCCTGATGGCGACGAATATCGCATCGATATTCAGGCCGGTCCGGTCTGGAGCGTGCCTACCGACGACCGCGTCTTTACAGTGAATCTCAGCATGCTCCGGCTGGTGCCGCGCGAGTAAACGCATCTTTTCCGGGTCTAGTGGTGCGGGTACGGAGTTTTCGCCACTCGCAAATCCACGGCCGCTATCCCGCCAGCGCCGGGCGAAACCTTGACCGCGTAGCGATCCGGCGCTTCCAGAACGGGACGTTCAACATGTCCTTGAGTAGCCTTCACGGCCGGTTCGCTGGGCGAATAGAAGTGCAGCACCACATGCGCTTCATTCGAAGCGAAGCGCACCATGGCGTGCACGGCGCCGTCGTCCGATAACTGCTCGATCCGCTTTTTACCCGAAGAAACGAATTTGTTCGCATCGCCCAGAAACGCGATCCCGGAAGCTCCGATGGGCGCAACGATATAGTAGGAGCCGTTGTAATCCACGCTGTCGGTAAACGGCGCTCCCGGCTGAAGCACGGCGCCAGTCTTGTGGAAATAGTCCAAAACGTAGGCCGGGCCCGAGACGCCGAACGATTCGGGCAGGAAAGAAATCTGCCCTGAGGCGCCGCTGGTGCGTTCGTAGGCCAGCACATAAGCGGTACGCGAGCCGTCGTGATCGGTGTAGGTCGACGCCACCATGGGTGCAACGCTGCTCTGAGCCGCGGCTAAAAAGGTCGCGTCGGTGGGGACAATCGGCACGTCCGGTTTGATGATCACGCCGTCGGAGCGCACCGCCTGGCTGATGTTGGCCGCATCGATGGAACCGGTGGCGTCGCCCGATCCGACGGGGCCGGCCGTCAGAGTGGCAACCAGGACATCCTGCACGTTTGCGCTTTGGAACTCGTCGGCGAATGGCCACAACCCAAGCGCGCTGGGGATGGGCGAATCGAACAGCAGTTGGTCCCATCTCTGGCGCTCCAAAGCGTCACCGCTTACGCGGACGGCGACCACGTTGTCGTACTTGGAAGATTGCAGAATGTGCGTGCTCAACGGCATGCAATAGACAATCGCACGTCCCGCGCTCGACAACGCGGCCGCCATGTTATCCAGAAACGCGTCCGGATCGGTGAGATTGAAGTCCGTCGCGGCCTTGTTGGAAAGCCAATCTTGTTCGAGGACCGCGATGCCATTGGTCAGCATGTAGCTGGCATAGGCTTGCCAATATTTCGGATCGATGGCGACATTGCCGGAAATCTGATATTGGCTTCGAAGTGGACTGGAGGGATCGATCCAGCGCGCGTGCGTGATGAGCGGCAGTCCCAAGCTTTCTTGAAAGCCGGCTAGACCCTGGGGAAACAGAGTTGGATCGGCGACGAACGTATCCATCCCTGAGCCGTTGCTGGTCCAGGAGGCCGGCGAGCCCTTGGGGTAATACCAACTGTCCAGCTCCAGCGAACCAATCGGAATAGAGGCTTGCGAGAACAGCGACGGCACCTCGAGCAGTTGCGGCACATATTGGCTCGCAGTCGCGGGGTGATAATAATACGCCGCGCCGGCGTCGGTCCAATAGCTCAGTTGATTGAGCAGTACGTAGGTGTCGTTGGCGGTGCGATGTTTGCCGCTGAGCGATGTTAACGCCTGCCCCCACAGCTCAAAAGTGGAATTGATTCCGTTGCCAATGACCAGAAGCGTGGACTCAGTGAAGCCCGCCGGCAGCATGGTGATTTGCGGATCAATCGGCATTTGGAGCGCGCCGTTCGATCCATATTGCCCAATCGCGGTCATGAAATTGGAAGCGGGCGATAAGACGAATGCGTTGGCCTTCCCGTCGAAGAACAGCCACGGCGCGCGGGTGTTCAGCGATCCGAATTGATAGTTCCACTGGCCACTGTAGTTGAAAGTGAAAAGGCCCTGCGGATAGGAGCTCAAGCTCGGAAACGGATCGCTGTTGGGGCTGGCCTGAGTGTATTGGGTTGAGAATAACACCACTGGCGCGCTGTTGTAGAGGCGGATGGAGCTGGTTCGCGCGGCGCCGTGATCGAAAGAGATCTGGCTCCACGTGCCGATTGAATCGGTTCCGGCAGAAACCGCAACCTTCTGGAGCGGGCCGGCGGAACCCTCAAAGGTCCATGCTTGGGAGGCCGCTACGATTTGATAGGTGCCGTTGACCGATACGGTTGCGGCCAGACCGGAACCGGAAATCGACACGTTCCTGGGGGTTGGGGGATCGGCTAAAAGATGGCAAGCGAAGGCAATGCACAATGCCGGGATCGTCCAGGATGAGCGGGCCTGGAATCGATCAATGCGTCCGAATGATTCGGTAAGTTTCCTCGACAAATTGCCCCGACTCTACCAGATCCAACTGGGTCTCGTCGAGCAGGGAGCAATTTCGCGGCCAATCGGGTCCAAGGGAAACGAAATGCTTTTTCGGATAAAGTATTATCGGACGGTCGCTGACGCAGGTGCCGCGTCCGAATCGAGCAAAGACGATAGGCGCGCAAGCACTTGTTCCCATTCGCGCGTGATCATAACCCGAAGCTCCTCCTCCAATTCTCGCCTCGGGGGCGCACCGAACCATTCGGAGTTCCAGTTCATCACTCGCCCTTTATATCCGGAACCCTGCCCCCATTCCTGCTCGCAGTTCAGCCATAGGGACGGATCGAGTTTGAGCGCTTCCTTGAACAGCGTCTGCCCCATGATTTGTGCTTTGCGTAGCAGCTCTTCGAATGCGACGTCCAGGACACGGCGGCATTGTCGGATAAGGTTTGTTGCTTCCTCGTAGGCGGGATTAGCCTCCATTACTTCCGTGAGGGACCTGAATCCTTTGACGAACTCCTCTAGCGCTAGGACGGCGAGTCTTCTCGCTCCAAAACCGAGATGGTGACCGTAGTCCAGGTTGTGCCATTCCCCTTCACGGCGAATCGTCGCGCGAATTGTGCTCGCATAGGCGACGCGCATCTGTCCCATGAGACTCTCTTGTACACTACCCGTGAGCGGCGGCACCGCTGAACTCTTTGAGACCCAGGTCCGGATCATACCTGCTGCCGCGCGCAAGACTTCCTGAACCTGCTCTATCTCGTGATTTTCCAGAGAGACCACGGCATTCTTGGTTGTCTCTTGGATTTGGCGCCTGAATCGCTCGCGAACCTGGTTCAGACGTTCCAGGAGAAACATCCGCAGCTCGGCTGGATCGTCGCCGAAAGCATTGAAGAAGAATACTGCCAATCCTTCTAATCCCAACTGCTCCAAGGCCAGCGATACTTGCTCGCTTTTCAGCTCATAGCCTTCCTGGGCGGTCTGAACGCGCGTCCGATCTTCATCCTTCATGGCCAGTGCTTCAGTCGGCCGGGGCAGCACGAGCAAGGCCACGTTCGTGTCGAGGTTTCCGACCCCGACCTGCCTTGCCCGCTCAAGGAGCAACCGTGACGCGGACGAAGGAGCGTCATTGAAGCCCGAGCACAGGACCACCAGGGTATGAGGCTCTTCGAGGTGGCGTTCTAGGTCGGCCCGGGCGGCGGTGCGATCAATGCCCTTGGTATCGATGAAGCGTATGCTGAGGACGCTGGTGCCAAGTAGCGGATCGGGGACGACGAGCTCGATGCGCTTAGGCAGGCTAAACTCCGGATGGCTTCCATTGTTGATCTGCTCGAATATTTCCTGGAGCCAGGCGAGAGCAGTCTTACCGCAGGCAGAGTCGTACCATAGATCGCGCCGATCTCTCCGGTATAGTTCCATCCGGGCAAGCGCTTCGACGACGTACTCGCGCACGGTGGATGCGGTGAGGGCAAGTTCCTTGGCTTCGTCGCGGCGAATGGTCTTGTTAGCGGGTCCCTTCTCGCGTTTGACCTTGAGCGACCCCAAGTTTCGGATGGCGCGCTCTATCTCTCGCGAGATTCCAAGCGTCTCTTCGGGGTTGACGGCGGTTTCCTCCGATTCGCTCGGTACGCGGCTTCTAAGGATATGCTCGGCAAAATCCGTGACATGTGCGCGAATCTCGTTATCGCTGCACAGATCAATGACGACTCCGTGCTCGCGCCCGGTGCGAAGGTGAACTTCGCAAACCGTTATTCCACCGCCCCCAACTTCGAGCACCGGCACGGGTGCGCCGCCGTCCGCTGTCCGCACTTCCAGGTTTGCCGCCTTGCAGATGAGCGTGGATTTCCCGATTCCAATGGGACCCACGACGGCAATTTGATGATCTCGCCTCAGCAGTAGGTTGCAGCTATGGCAAAGATCTTCAACGTACTCCGCAAGGCGCCGTTCAAATGCCGGACGGATATCCGGGTTGTTTCTCAGTGTGTTAGTTTTCGGCAGGTCTGCTCTGCTTCCCACAGGAGGTCCTGATCCGGATGGTCAAGCGGTGGGCGAGGGATGATTTGCCCAGCTCGATATGCTATAGTATATTAAACGTATGGGTAAATATGCTATAGCATATCTGCCAAAAGGTCTTAGACGAGATATGTGTTAGCATATCAACAGTAGGTTGTGATATGGGATCACCTATAAAGCCTGATCGTCTGCACAGTCTTCCAGAGGCTATGCGCCATGAGCTAAGAGAGGCACGCCAAAGTCGTGGTTGGAGCCAGTCCGAACTCGGGCAACGCGTAGGATTGCCACAAATGCACATCTCCAAGATTGAAAGCGGCAAGATTGTACCGCGCTTCAATACGCTTCTCGATCTAGTGCGCGTGCTCGATCACGATCTTTTACTGGTTCCGCGCGCGCTTGTACCTGCTGTCAAGGCTCTGGTTCATGACCACCGCTCACCCGAGAGCAGCGCCTACGCTGGCGATGACGAACAGCCTCTCTATTCCAACGTCGATCTGGAAAAGGACAGCTAAAGATGACGTTTGACTCGGACAAGCTCAAGGCACTCGCCGTCAATCTAGCAAGACGCAGGATTGGAGTGATCAACCGTCTCGCCGGTGATCGACAACTCTTCGCGTTTGAGCAGGACTACATCGACGATGAGAACCGTCCGACGCTGAGCCTTTCCTTCAAGGGGCGAACGGGCGGTCTGGTAACCGCCGTGCGTCCAGTCACCGCGTATGTCCCGCCCTTCTTTTCAAACCTGCTGCCGGAAGGGCACCTTCGTACATATCTTGCTCAGCGCGCAGGCGTGAAACCGGAACGCGAATTCTTTCTGCTTGCCACGCTGGGAGAAGATCTGCCAGGCGCAGTTACTGTGACGCCCCTCGACGGGGGTGACGATTACGAGGATGATGAGGAGCACGGCAAAGGCAATCATAAGGTCGAAGAGCGCATGGACAACGTCCTGCGTTTTTCACTTGCCGGAGTTCAGCTCAAATTTTCTGCACTTATGGAATCGTCGGGCGGCCTCACGATTCCCGCGCATGGCGTTGGAGGATCATGGATCATCAAATTGCCGTCGACGCAATTCGCGGCTGTGCCCGAGAATGAATACGTAATGCTCGAACTGGCCCGTGCCGTCGGCATCGCTGTGCCGGAGATCAAGTTAATTTCCATCGAAAACATCCGGGGCCTACCGGACGTTGCTGCGCGTATCAAGGGCAAGGCGCTGGTCGTACAGAGGTTCGACCGCGCGGCTGGCGGGCAGCGTATTCACATGGAGGATTTCGCTCAAGTGTTTGGCGTATTTCCAAACAATAAATACGAAGGCCATAGCTATGCGAACATCGCCGCTGTGCTGTGGGCGGAGGCCGGCGACGTTCACACCTACGAGTTCGTCAGGAGGCTGGTTTTCTCCGTGCTGATCGGAAATGCGGACATGCACCTGAAGAATTGGTCGCTGCTGTACCCGGATGGACACAACCCTGTGCTGTCTCCTGCCTATGATTTCGTTGCCACGCTACCCTACATGCCTGGCGACAAACTTGCGCTCAGTTTCGGCGGCAGCCGGAGTCTAGACGAAATCACCCTGGATCAGGTGCGGCGCTTTACAGATACAGCGGGTCTCCCGATGAAGCCGGTATCGGAGACCGTTCGTGAAACCGTGGATCGGACAGCAGAAGTCTGGAAGACATTACCGCAGAAAGAGTTGCTACCGGCCGACCTTAGCGCGGTCATCAACACGCAGATTCAAAGAACGATCGCGAACGCGGACAAAAGCCTAAAGGGATGAAATCCACATCGCTCAGGTCAACATCGGCCGAATCAAGGCCCCGCTCGAGGACTTTGTTATGGCCGGATTTGTGCACCGGCTGGATGAGATCAACGCTCTCGCCGACAGCAGCCTTGGGTTCGTTTGGCGTCTTCAGACGCCGGCCGGAAACGCCACCTACCTTCGGCCGTATGAGGAGGATGACCGGCTTCTGATCAATATGTCGGTCTGGGAAAGCATCGGCGCGCTCAAGGATTTTGTCTACCGCACATCGCATAAAGAGCTGCTTCGGCACCGCGAGGAGTGGTTCGAGAAGTTCACCGGCGCATATGTCGCGTTATGGTGGGTACCGGCTGGACACATTCCGGGCCTCGACGAAGCGAAAAAGCGGGTCGCGCATCTGGATCAGCACGGGCCGACTGAGTTTGCGTTTACCTTCAAGACGATTTTTCAGCCGGACGAAGAATTTCAGAGAAAGATTGACTGGGCCTCCTTCCGGCCGTGCCCAGCGATGTAGCCTGTGGCGAGATCGCGAGCGTTCGCACATCTCCTTGCTACTGGACCGCCAGCACCAGGTTTGAGGGCGACGACACCCCGCCGATCGTCGCGACCACCGGCCAATTGCCCGCGCCTAACGAACTCGGTACCTGGATCGCCACCTGGTACAGGCCGGCGAAACCCGGCGCCAGCGCCGCCCCGTACACCGTCGCCGGAACATTATCGATGGTCACAGCCGGCAGAGTGGCGGTGCTATACGTCGCATCGCTGGGGGTCTCCTCGCCTCCCGGCGGCGTCGGATTGGTCGGACCGAATCCCGTACCCCAAAGAATGATCGTATCCCCCGGTTTGGCCGGGATCGTGGTTGTACCAGGGAACGTGCCGGCCGCGACCGCGTAGCTAAAGTCTTGCCGCGTCGCGACCACCTGGCTGTTCGGCCAAGCGAAAAACGCAGGCCCGAAGGTGGCCACCGTCACGCTAACCGGCGAACTTACTCCCACCGAATTGGTCACGATCACCTGCTGCGAACCCGCCGGGACTTGGGGAACGATGAAGTTGATCTGCCCGGAGCTGATGTAATAGACGTACGCCGGCTGACCGCCTACTGTCAGGCTGACATTGTCCACCATGGCCGGCAGTTGTCCGTTGACGATGAAGTTGTCCCACGTGTCCGTCACGCTCGAAAGGTTGCTGCCTGTGATGGTCGCCCACGATCCCGGCACGATCCCCGGCTGGAAGCTTGCTCCGTTCTCCACGCCGTTCGCAGCGATGCTGGGCGCCAGCGTCGACGCTGACGGCGTGTACTCGAAGATGCCGCCGCAATTGATGTTGCCGCAGTTATTGGCTCCGCCGGACCCGGCGGCGTACAGATTGCCTTTGCTATCAATGACCATGGGCCATGTGACCGCGAAAACGTCGCCCGGAGCGCCGAAAAAGTGACGGACCACTTCTTGCCAGCCGCCGCCTGCCTGCGGCACGAGCTCGAAAAGCGCGCCGTCGGAGTTGGCTTCGTTAATCTGGTAATAGGGGCCACCGTGGAAGGTAGTGCCCCAGAGATTGCCGGCCGCATCGAACAGGACGCCCCAGGCGGGGTTACGTCCGTCGGTAGTTTTGCCGGAAAAGGCGTAGAGCTGGGTCAGCGCCCATTCGGAACCTTGCTTCGCAGGCGGCGAGAGCTCTACGACCGCCCCGCCCCCGCCCGTACCGCCGTCGTATGTGGTGGTGTATAGGTTGCCTTGATGGTCGAAGACGACCGCCCCGTAGGGGCTACTGGGGCCGCTCAGGACAAAGGTGTAGAGAATCGTTTCCGTCCACGCACTCCCCGTGCCGGGGCTCAATTCGTAAACCACACCGCCGTCAGACATACCGCCGTTTTGGGTGGTGCCGTAGAGATTGCCTTGGGCGTCCAAAATGAGGCCCGCGTTTTGCCCGGGCGAGTTGCCATCGACGCCGTCTTGTGCGAAGCTGTGGATCAGTTGCTCGGTCCACTGTCCACCCGCCTCGGTAGGGGGCGAGAGCTCGTAAACCCCACCCACGCCGTTGGCGCCACCGTTGGTGCAGGTCCCATACAGGTTGCCTTTGCTATCGATGGCCAGATACGACTGCGGATCCCCACAATTCGCGGTTTTATTTGACTCAAGGAACGTATGGATGATCTGCGAAGTCCACGTCCCTCCCGCCGTCGAGGGCGGCGACACCTCGGCGACAAAGCCCAAGATGCTTTGTCCGTCCATCTCCGTATCATCCGACGCGATCCCATACAGGTTGCCCTTGGCGTCGAAGACAAGTCCGTAAGAAGGGCTATGTAGGCCCGGTCCGCTCAACGAGTCGTAGAGCTGCTGCTCGGTCCATTGGCCTCCCGCCTCTGATGGTGGCGTAACCTCGAAGATGCCGCCTGTCATGATTCCATAGAGGTTTCCCTGGTTGTCTATGGCCAAGGGACCGTGCGGGTTGTATCCGCTCGACGTGCTCACGAAGTTATAGATGACCGTTTCTTGGGCCGGCGCCAAGCGGGCGTCGGCGATCGCCACCAGAGCGGCGATCACGACAATTACCAGCCGGCCTCTCTGCATAGATGGCTCCTTACCATAGCCTGGAGATTCGGTTGCGCTCCGTTCTACTGATATTTGCTCGTCTCCGAGATGCTGTTGCCTCCCTGAGAATAGGGTTTCTCGATACCGCTCACCGTGAAGGGCACGTTGCCGGTGAAACTCTCCACATCCACGGTTCCCGAACCAGCAGGCAAAGCGTTCAACACATACGGTGGAACCGTGAAGGTGCCGGCGCTCTGCGGAACGAAACACTGGAACTGACCGACTATTGTTGGCGTCGCAGTGACGACCGACTGTCCGATGATCTGGATGTAACCAGAGGGCTGGCCCCCGCTCCAATTGATCTGCAATCCTTGCGCGCGAGTGACCGTTTTCGCAGCGTCAGAATTTGTCCAGGTCATCAGAGGCGAAAGATTTACGGTCACCGTGAACGGGCCCACCTGGGGGCTGCCTGTAGCCGTAAAGACGAAGGTCCCTCCGCCCGCAGGGATTGCCCCTGACGGCAGTTCGGCGGCGTCCGGGGTGGTGCTGGTTATGCTGGTCAAAGAGTAAGTACCCTCCGGCCCTTGAACACTGACTGTTCCTGCATTTAGATACGTGAGAGTGCCGCCGTATTGCGCCGGCCCAGTGCCTTGCGTCACCGTGCATCCTCCCAGGGAAAGAGGGCCGAGCGCGGTGTAACCATTGCCATTAATGTCGCTCACGAAGGTTACCCCTGCCAACGCCGAGTGTGGCAGCTGCATGATCTGCGCGATACCGCTAGTTACCGTCGAAGTCAACGACGCGGAGAGCTGGTTCCCGTCGTAGTTGTGGACCGAATCGCTGCATACCCTGCCGCCCGGGTTTATCGGAAGCAGCGCGAAATTCGAATCCACGCCCGCCACCACGGCAACCACCGAGACTCTGCAGCCCAGAGGGACATTGGCCGGTATCGCTACGTCGATCTGAGTCAAACCTGGATAACCTGACGACCCCGCGTAAACCACGGTTCCTTCCACGCCGCCAATGTAAACTTGCGTCGAGCTCTGATTCACTGGATTGGGCGAAGAGGTGAAGACCGTATCGCTATCGGCTGTATCGGCCCCCAGACCCGATCCCCATAACACGATCGTCTCCATGGGAGTGGCCGAATTGGTGAAGGTGATCAGCGCTCCGGTCTGGTTATCGGTCGCGGTGATTAAGCCGCCGCCGGTCCCCCAGTAGGTATCCAGTCCCGGGGCGGCCGGCACCACCTGAAATTGAAACGCAGCGCTCGGAGTCCCGCTCAAGCCCACCGTCACGCTCGCGGTTCCCGTTGGCGTGTTCGCCGGAAGCACGGCGGCAAGCTGTGCAGGCAGCGCATAGTACAGACCGGGCGTGACTGTGGCGCCTCCCACGGTGACCGAAATGGAGGCGCCGTTGAGAGTGGTTGGCAATCCCGGCGCGGCGCTCGACTGCAGCGTTACCGGGCCTGCCGTGGGGTTTGCCAGACCCGTGCCCTGTGAACCTTTCGTGCCCAACTGCGATGCATTATGTGAAGCGCCGCTGACGTAACAATGGAGCCGGCCGGAAATTTCTTTCAGAAAATCTGCTGCCACGAGCCGCTCGAAGACGGCCGAGCAGCGCACTAGCGCCATTACGCCTGACGCTATGATGAGGATGTTCGGATCTCCCACATGGCTGAAGAGATTCTCGCGGTCAAAGATCTGTGCGTGACGCTCGAGCACGGGCAGATACTGTACGACGTTTCATTTACGCTGCGGCAAGGCGAGGCGCTGGCCGTGCTCGGGCCGAACGGCGCGGGCAAGACCGTATTGTTTCGGGCGCTGCTCGGGCTCCTGCCCTACACTGGAACCGTCCGGTGGCAGCCCGGAATCGAAATCGGCTATGTTCCGCAAAGGTTCTCAATCGATCCTTCCGCGCCCATCACTGCGATGGAATTTTTCCTGCTGCAGTCGCCCAATTTCTGGCGGCCAAGCGCCGAGTTCATCGGGCATCTGGATCACGAGCTGAATCTCATGGGGCTCGACCGCGGCGTGCTGCGCAAGAGCCTGGGCGAGCTGTCAGGCGGCGAAACGCAACGACTGCTGATGGCTTGGGCCATGCTGCGGCATCCTGGCGTCCTGCTTCTCGATGAGCCGACCGCAGCCGTGGATGCGGGCTTTGAGGAAACGGTGTATGCGGTACTGCACCGGGTGCAGCAAGAGCGAGGAACGGCGCTGTTGCTGATCTCGCACGAACTCAGCGTGGTGTATCGCTACGCGCAACGGGTCCTGTGCCTGAATAAGACCGTGGTTTGCCAGGGACCGCCGGTCGAGGCTCTGAATCCGGCCGCGCTGGCTACGTTATATGGCGAAGCCGGATTCTACCAACACGAGCACGGCCAGGAGCACTGAGCGCGATGCATCCGGCCTATCACGCTTCGTTTTGGATGGCGCTGCTGGTGGGAATTGCTTCCGGCAGCGTCGGACCTTTCATCCTGCTCCGGCGCATGGCGCTGGTGGGCGATGCGCTATCGCACGTCGCATTGCCGGGCATCGCGCTGGCCCTGATCTACGGTTTGGATCCCTTCTACGGCGTGGTCGTGTTTCTGATCGCCGCCGCGTTTCTCATCTTTTGGCTGGAAGGCCGGAGCCGCATTCCGCCGGACGCGATTGTCGGGTTGCTGTTTACTGCAAGCCTGGCGATTGGAATTTTGATTATTCCGAACGGAGACATCATCGAGTCGCTGTTTGGCGCGTTTCCGGTGCTCTCGCTGCCTTACCTGCTTGCGATTCTTCTGATTGCCGCGGTGATGGCGGCACTCTGCTTCGTCCTGGCGCGGCGCTTTCTGTTCCTCATCGTCTCGCCGGATCTGGCCACGGTGCATGGTGTCGACCGGCGCTACGATCTGGCGCTGCTGCTGATCTTTTCCATGATCGTGGCGCTGGGGATCAAGCTAGTGGGCACGCTGCTGATGGGTGCGCTCACCATCATTCCCGCTTCCATCGCGAAAAACGTGTCGCGAAGCATGCGCGGTTACGTGATTTCGTCCGCGATACTAGGCGGCGCGATCTCGGTGGCGGGAGTTTGGATCGCTGAAACCTTTCGATTCCTGCCCGGTCCTGCCATCGTCCTACTGGGCGTAGCCATCTTCTTGCTTAGCCTTCCGCTGGCGCGCAGGCGGACCGCGTAGCGTTCACAACGCTGGTTGGCCGGATTTGCGCGGCGCTGGTGGAAATCGGCCAGCGCTCCGACCTCGCTGACTGCCGCTAAATAATAGATTCCCAGCCAGATATCGCTTGGCACCACGTTTGCATTAATTCGCCCGCGTAGTGAGGAGGAAAAGAAAATGAAAACGAAATTGCTGGGGCTTTTGTTGCTGGTCGGAAGTTCAGCTTTCGCCGCACCGCGCTTCTTCTTCGGTGTGGGAGTTGGTCCCGCCTACGTGCCGGCGCCTGCGTACGTCGCGCCTGCGCCTCCGCCGGTTGCTTATGCCGCGCCCGCGCCTGGCCCGGGTTACGCTTGGACTGCTGGGTATTACGTAGGTCCGGTGTGGCACGCCGGTTACTGGGCTCGTCCGCCTTATCCGAATGCAGTCTGGGTTGGCCCGCGCTACTACGGTGGCCGCTACTATCGGGGTTACTGGCGCCGTTAGGTGAGAGCTAGAGCCGCGCGCATAAAGCAGCGGCGTCGCGGCTCTAGCGGACGGAGAGTGCCACGGCCTGGTGCGCTAGCTGGTGTGTGTGGGGTCGATCCACCGGGTCTCGGATGGGGTCTCAGGACTAGGGATGTCGAGATTGACCACGATCGGTTCCTGCCCGCTGCGCACCACCACCGCTTCCACCGGTTGCCCAGGGTCCGCGTTGATCTCCTGATGCGGAACGAAAGGCGGAACGAAGATGAAATCTCCCGGTCCGGCTTCGTCCACGAACTCCAGCTTTTCTCCCCAGCGAAATCGCGCGCGGCCGCGCACGATGTATAGGACCGTTTCCAAATCGCCGTGATGATGCGCGCCAGTCTTGGCGTTGGGCTCGACCACGACGGTACCGGCCCACAGCTTGCTGGCGCCGGTTCGCGCGTGGTCGATGGCCGCGGCCCGCGTCATGCCCTGAGTCTGTGGCGTGTTGCAATCCAGTTGGTTGGCATGCACGATGCGGATGCCGTGCCGCTCCCAATCCGTTGTCGGTTGCGCGTTCATGCCGGCACCGGTGTCAGACGTGCGGCTTGTTTGCGGCTCCGCAGCAGATCGCAGATCGCGCGGCATTCGTCGGCCAGTTCCGCGAACTGATCGGGATAAAGCGATTGATAGCCGTCGGAAAGCGCGTGGTCGGGGTTGGGTGCACTTCGACGATGAGCCCCGCAGCTCCGGCCGCGATGGCGGCGAGCGCCATGGGATGGACTTTGTCGCGCTTGCCGGTGCCATGGCTGGGATCGACGATGATCGGCAAATGGCTCAAGCTTCTGCACCGCGGGCACGACGCTCAGATCCAGCGTGTTGCGGGTATGGTCGGTGAACGTGCGGACGCCGCGCTCGCACAGCACCACCTGGTAGTTGCCTTCGGACAGAATGTATTCGGCGGCCATCAGGAATTCTTCGAGCGTCGACAGACATGCCGCGCTTCAGCAGCACCGGCTTGCGCGCACGTCCGGCGCGGCGCAGCAGCGAGAAATTCTGCATGTTGCGCGCGCCGATCTGGATGCAGTCGGCGTATTCTTCCACCAGGTCGAAGGTCTCGACGTCGATGGCTTCGGTGACGATGCCCAAGCCGGTCTCCTCGCGCGCTTCGGCCAGACAGCTGCAGGCCTTCTTCGCCCAGGCCTTGAAACGCGTAGGGCGAGGTGCGCGGCTTGTAGGCGCCGCCGCGCAGCAGCTGGGCTCCGGCGGCTTTCACGCGCGCGCGCCGATTCGCAGGATCTGCTCGCGGCTTTCCACCGAGCACGGGCCGGCGCATAACGCCGGTTCGTCGCCGCCGCACCGGCACGCCGTGCGACGTAGACGACGGTATTGTCCGGCTTCACTTCGCGGCTGACCAGCTTGTAGGGTTTCGAAACCGGAATGGCTTCGGCCACGCCCGGCAGATCCTCGAACTCGGCGGAGGGCACCGGGCCGTGATTGCCGGTGATGCCGATGGCGGTCCGCTCGGCGCCGGGCATGACGTGCGGGCGGAATCCGAGGGCTTGAATTTTTTCGCAGACCCCGGCGATGTCTTGCGCGGTCGCCTGGGCCCGCATCACAACTAACACGTTGAGAATGATCCTTTCGGACCAGTGTAACGCGTCGCGCTGCTAGAATTGAAAGACTCCGTGAAGGCTCGCCTGGAGCAGTACTTCCGATTTCGCGAACTCGGCACCAATTGGCGCACCGAAATTCTGGCCGGATGCACGACCTTCGTGACCATGGCCTATATCATTTTCGTGAATCCGGCCATCTTGCATGAGACCGGGATGCCGCTGGCGGCGGTGGTGGCGGCGACGTGCCTGTGCGCGGGATTCGGAAGCGTCTTGATGGGCCTGCTGGCAAGATATCCCATTGCGCTTGCGCCCGGCATGGGGCTGAACGCGTATTTCACTTACTCGGTAGTGAAAGGCATGGGCGTGCCGTGGGAGACCGCGCTGGGTGCAGTGTTTTTGTCGGGAGTCGCGTTCCTGATCCTGACTGCCGTGGGCGTGCGCCAGATGATCGTGTCGGCGATTCCGCATGAGCTGTACGCGGCGGTCGCGGTGGGCATCGGCCTGTTCATCGCGCTGATCGGGCTGCATAATTCCGGAATCATCGTCGCCAATAAGGACACGCTGGTGACCATGGGAAATCTGCGGAATCCCGACACGCTGCTGGCTGTCGCCGGCTTGCTGCTGATCGCGTCGCTGTTGGCCTGGAAAGTGCGCGGCGCGATTTTGTTGGGCATTCTGGGAACCACCGCACTCGGAATCGTTTTTGGACTGGTGCGCTGGCAGCCGCAGAGTTACTCGGTTGGCGACCTCCGAGCGACAGCGTTTCATCTCAACATTGGGGGCGCGCTGAGCTATGGTCTGATCGAGATCGTGTTCGTGTTCTTGTTCGTGGATCTGTTCGACAACATCGGCACGCTGGTGGCGGTGGGAAAGCAGGCCAAACTGTTCGACAAAGCGCACCAGATTCCGCGCATCAATCGGATTCTGTTCGCCGACGCGACCGCCACCGTGGTGGGGTCGCTGGCCGGAACGTCCACCGTTACCAGTTACATCGAAAGCGCGGCAGGCGTGGCGGCAGGCGGGCGCTCCGGCGTCACGGCCATCACCACCGGATTGCTATTTTGCGTGGCGCTCTTCATTGCGCCGGCGGTGGGAGCGATCCCGGGCGCGGCCACGGCGCCGGCGCTGATTGTCGTTGGGTCGCTCATGATCGCGCACGCGGCCGAAATTCCGTGGTCCGATCCGGTCGTGTCGGTGCCCGCGTTTTTGACCATCGTGACCATTCCGTTGACGTTCAGCATCGCCAATGGTCTGGCGTTCGGCTTTACGGCCTACGTGATTCTGAAGGTGGCACGGGGCCAATTTCGCAGCGTGAGCTGGCTCGTGTATGTGCTGGCGGCGTTGTTCATCGCGCGGTTCATTTATCTTGGGGCCGGCTAGTGATGCCGTGGAGTGAGGGTCATCTCACCGTTGATGACGGAGTGCGGCTGTATTTTCGATCAATCGGAGACGGTCCGGGATCGGTGGTTTTTCCGAACGGGATTTATTTGGCCGACGATTTCGCGCGACTGGCCGATGGACGCAGGCTCATATTCTACGATGTGCGGAATCGTGGCAGCTCGGATGCGATCGGCGACGGCGCGAAACTCAAAAGAGGCATCCATAACGACGTAGACGACCTGGAGGCGGTGCGAAAGCATTTCGGAATCGGCCAGCTGGACGTGATCGGCCATTCTTACATCGGCGTGATGGTGGCTTTATACGCGATGAAGTATCCGGAGCATACCAATCGCGTGGTGCAAGTTGGCCCTGCGGAACCGGAGCAAGGTAAGGAGTATCCCGAACATCTCAAGTGTCACGATGTCAAGCGCGCGGAAGTGCTCGGGCGGATCGGGCAGATGATGCACGAGCGTCTCTCTGGCGATCCCGTAGAAACCTGCAAGAAGTTCTGGACGGTACTGCGCGAGCTGTATGTCGTCGATCCCGCGAATGCACACCGGACCGATTGGGGCCGGTGCGACCTTCCAAACGAGTTGAACTTCATGAAATATTGGACAGAGCACATCCTGCCTTCGCTCCAAAGTCTTAACCTCTCGGCGGCGGACTTCGCGAGAGCGCAGGCTCCCGTACTAACGATCCATGGCCGGAAAGACCGGAGCGCGCCTTATGGCGGGGGAAGGGAATGGGCGCTGCGGTTGCCGAACGCGCGACTGGTGACGGTGGATGAGGCCGCGCATGCACCCTGGATTGAAAATCCGGGCAAAGCATTCGGCGCGATTGCGACGTTCTTAGACGGCATTTGGCCGGAGTCAGCCGGGAAGGTTGAGTCTTTGGACATGCACGCTTGAGCCTGGTGCTAGCTTCGGTGTTGAAGTTTTGGTAGACTGACCGGGTTGGGTTCTTTGGGGACTCAAGTTGCCCCTGGCTGGATCGGGCATCCTGCTTTGAGTTGCTAACAACTCACCGATCTTTAGCAGGTCAAACTACGGATAAATCCGAGCGAGAAAGGTCCGCCCCCATTGATACCGCCCGGCGCCCGCAAGAAATTGAATTCAGGTTACACACACCTGATGAGAAGCACATTCGGGATAACAGTTCTCCTAGCGGGCGCCTTCTGCGCGCCACAGGCTCGCGCCGGCACCACCGTTGGCACCTTCACCATAACCGGCAAGGGCATCAGCGGTTCCGGTACGATCACCCTGATGACGACGGCGTCCCCGGGCGTAGACGAGATCATCGGCATCACGGGGTCTTTCTCGTCGACTTCCGCCCAATTCTCGGGAGCGATCACCGGCCTGAGCCCTGCTTCCTATAACTTCAACAACCCCACACACGGTGAAATCGATACATATGACAATCTGTTCTACCCATCTGGATCGGCTCCCGGCGTAAATGGAAATCCCTCTGGCGGCACGCTGGACGATTATGGATTGGATTTTATGGTCGCTGGTGGGTACACGGTCAACGTCTTCGAAAAAGGCACCGCCATCGGATTCCTAGTGGATGACGGGATAACTTCTAACATCGACGAGCGCTTGCCAATTACCTTCGTTGTAAACGAAAGCCCCGTCACGCTTGCCGGGGTCGTCAATGCCGCCAGCGGCATCCCCGCGGGATTGCCAAATTACGGGATTGCCCAAGGTTCCATCTTCCTGATATACGGGAGCAATCTTGGCCCCAGCACGATTCAGGTCGCCTCTCAGCCGCTTCCCACCACTGCCGGCCTGGGTGGAACCTCTATCGCAATCACGGTCAACGGAACCATGGTGACGGCGCCCATGTATTTCACGCTTGCGACGCAGGTGGCGGCCGTACTGCCCTCCGACACCCCGGTTGGCACGGGCACCTTAACCCTTACTTTCAACGGCAACACTGGGTCCAGCCCCATCACGGTAGTGCCAACCAACTTCGGCATTTCCAACGCTGAAGTCGCGACCGTCAACACCCAGCTCGGCGTCCTCAGCACCGCGGCCGCAACTTTTGCCAACTATCAATATGTCAGTGCCACGAATACCGCCAAACCCGGAGACACCCTGACTCTATGGGGCACTGGTATGGGACCGACGCCGAATAACGGGGGCGATACTGGCGCTGCGCCCTATGGCAATATCGGAGGTGCCCCTCTGGTTTTCGTGGGAGGAGTCCAGTCCCCGTCCGTGACTTATTGGGGAAGGTCGCCGAACACGATTCCTGGACTCGATCAGATCGACTTCGTCGTACCGGAAGACGCACCCCTGGGATGCCTGGTCTCGATCGTAGTGCAGACTGCCAATCCGGTAATCGTGAGCAATGGACCCACCATCGCCCTCGCGGCCACGGATGGCGCCGCATGTTCCGACCCCACTCAAGCACTCCCGTCTTCCGTCCTCAGCGAGGCCAGCGCGAAGGTGATAATCCTCAGCCTGGATCAAAGCGTCTCCATCTGTCCGCCGGGCGGCAACTGCTCCACAACCACCAGCAGTCAGGCGAAGGCCTCATTCCTCCAGTTCACCCAGGCCCAAGTGGTGGCGCTGGCGCCGGCAATTAACACCGAGCCTACCTTCGGCAGTTGCCTAACGGGAATCACCTCGTCAAGCGGCTCTGGTGGTGGTGTGAACCTCCCGTACGTGAACGGGGGAACGTCGGTAACGCTAACTCCTCCCTCTGGAGCGGCTCTCGCCCTCACTCCCCAAGCGTCGGGGATTTACAAGTCGGCCAGCGGCTCGGACGCGCTTCCCAGCGGAACCTGGAGCTTTTCGAATGGCGCGGGTGGCCCCGGCGTTGGGCCTTTGAGCTTTAGTTTCCCCGTTCCGCAGCAGGTCACGTGGACCAACGACACCGGCGTGTCCAGCAGCCCGATCGACCGCACCAAACCGCTCACGATCACATGGACTGGAGGCGACTCCAACGGCTTTGTCGATATCCAGGCCAATGCGCAGAGTGCGTCCGGGGCATACTTCGTTGGCTTCGAGTGCTCCGCGCCGGCCTCGGCCGGACAGTTCACAATCCCATCCTCCATCCTGCTGGCCATGCCCACGGGTGCGAGCGCGCAGGCGGACATTCAGGTCTCAACCTATTCCCTCCCGTTCAGTTTGGGCGCTGTCCAGGGCTTTGACGTGGCCGAGGATAATTCCAGATTCGAGACGAGCGTCCCAGTAGTCTTTCAGTAGTCGGGCAACAAATTCCCTTACGGGTCCCTGGTTACGCCGACGCGAAGCCCTGGTAAGCGCGTCAGTTCAACTTGAACTGGGGCAGAAGCGGCACGCGTTGTGTGTCGCCTTGTAGAACGTCTCCAGCTCGTGCCGTGGCATTGCTTCGAGCCTCAGCCGGAGTGCTTCGAGTTCGGCGCGAGTGAGCTGCCCCGTTGAAGGACTAGCAGCGGTCCACGATTCCCTGTCATTCCAGTTCAGGCAAGGCCAAGTGAGCATCGTAGTCGCTTCCCCCATCTCACGAGTCGGCGACTTTGCCCTTAGGGAGTTGGCCGGACTGGAAGGAGACTCCGCATGGAGGGTTCACACACGCAGCGAAATGCCAAGTAGCCTGGCGCAATCCGTTTAGGAACCAACTGAACATATCCGTTGTTAGTAATGTAATAAGCTTGATCCCCGTTTATCTCGGTGCTGGTCCACCAGTAGATGACTTGTGAGTGAACCTTCCAAAGGGGAGAGTCCTTATCCGGGGTCGTCCGGTACTGAGCGCGGTGGAGAACGGGATCCCAACTGCCCCTGGCATTGACCCCACGAAAGACCAACGAGCGGACGGCCTCGTCGACAGTCGGCAGTCGCAGTTTGCGATACGGTGCAAACTTACTGTATCATAAAGCTTTGCGGTTCCAGCTTGGGAGATCCCTGCTCGGGCCTGCCTAATTAGCCCACGCATTCTCAAAAACAAAGAAGGACAGTTATGTACGCAGTGATTGAAGCCGGCGGAAAACAATGGAAGGTCGCTCCTGGCGATGTGGTGCAAGTGGACACTCTCGCGGGCGATGTTGGCGCGGAAGTGGAACTTGGCCGCGTGCTGGCGGTCATGAACGATTCCAACGAGCTGGTCACCGGCGAAGCGGCTGGAAAAGCGCGCGTCAAAGGAACCATTCTGGAACACGGCCGCGGCGACAAAGTGATCGTGTTCAAGTTCAAGCGCAAGAAACAGTACAAGCGGACCATCGGCCACCGGCAAAACTACACCGCCGTGACTGTGAACGAGATTCTGGCATAGGTGCAATATGGCGCATAAAAAAGGTCTGGGCAGTTCTAAGAACGGGCGCGATTCCAACGCGCAGCGGCTGGGAGTGAAAGCGTTCGGCGGCGAGCTGGTGCCGGGAGGTTCCATCCTGGTGCGGCAGCGCGGCACGAACTTCAAGGCCGGCGACAATGTCGGGCGCGGCAAAGACGATACGCTGTTTGCCAAGGTTTCCGGAATCGTAGTGTTTCGCGATCGCGGACGGTCTGGAAAATTCATCAGCATCGAACCGGCCTAGCTAAGCGGTTCGATTTCACCTCTCTTTTTCTTACGGGCGCGGTCCCGAGTTCTAGCTAACAACATCGATGTTTATCGACGAAGTCAGAATCCGCGTGAAAGCGGGCGACGGCGGCAACGGTTGTCTTGCGTTTCGGCGCGAGAAGTACGTGCCACGCGGAGGACCGAGCGGTGGCGATGGCGGGCGCGGGGGCGACGTGGAGATGGTTGCCAGCGAGCACCACAACACACTGCTGCACTTCCGCTACAATCCCGAGCACACTGCCCAGCGAGGCCGGCACGGCGAAGGCAGTAATCGCACCGGGCGCGAGGGCGTATCGATCGAGTTGCCGGTGCCGGTTGGAACCATCGTCTACGATGCCGATTCGGGCGAGCTATTGCACGATTTCACGCGCGCGGGCGACCGCTTTACAGTGGCGCACGGTGGCCGGGGAGGACGCGGCAACCAGCACTTCGCTACATCCACGCATCAAGCGCCAACCGAGCACGAGCCCGGGTGGCCGGGCGACGAACGGCATCTCCGGCTGGAGCTGAAGCTGCTCGCCGATGTGGGGCTGGTGGGATTTCCGAATGCGGGCAAATCCACTTTGATCTCGCGCATCTCGGCGGCACGTCCCAAGATCGCCGATTATCCGTTCACCACGCTCGAGCCGAACCTGGGTGTTGTGAGCGTGGACGATTTCAGCTTCGTGGTAGCCGATATTCCCGGGCTGATCGAAGGAGCGCATCTAGGACACGGTCTAGGCGACCGGTTTCTGCGGCATATCGAGCGTACGCGTTTGCTGGTGCACCTGGTGGATGTCTCGGACGCTAGCGGGCGCGAGCCGGCCGACGATTTCCGCGTCGTGCTGGAGGAGTTGGCGAGCTTCGGTCCCGCGCTCGCGGCCAAGCCGATGTTCGTGGTGGCGTCGAAGATGGATGCGGCACAGGATCCAGCGCGGACGGCTTCGCTGCGGGCAGCCGCGGAGAAATTGGGACTTCCGTACTACGAAATTTCGAGCGTGACGGGGCAGGGCATCGAGGAGCTTAAGTACAATATGGCTCAAATTCTCCTTCGTCCCGTCGATGAGCTAGTCAAGCCAGAAAAGCAAGACAAATAGAGTCCAGTCGACGGGAGGTTCCTTCGACGGAGGTTCCCATGCTAGGGTTCACAACGGCCCTCGAGGGGCTGACAAATTCAGAAGCGCAGTTCGATCACGCGGCGCAGCAGATCGCGGCGGCGCCAGTCGCGGTGGCCGCTGGGCAGGATACCGTGGATCTGAGTACGGCCGCGGTAGCAGTTCTCGAAGCCAAGAACAACTTTGACGCGAACACCAAGGTGATCAAGATCGGCGATGAAATGCAGGCCTATTTGCTGAACGCGATCGGATAGAGCGCCCTGCGAGTTCCGGCTACTTCACTAGCGCGCTGGAGCTCTGCGCGAAGTTGAGCAGCACCGAGGGGAAGATCCCCAGGATCAGCGTGCCCAGCGCTGTGGCCCAGAGCGTGGTGCGGATGCCTGCGCTCAAAGGCTGCACCGAAACGGTGGCGGGGCCCGGCTCCTCCATGTACATCACCACCAGGATGCGCAGGTAGTAATACGCCGCCACGGCGCTGTTCAGCAAGCCCAGCACAGCGAGCCAAACCAAGTTGGCGTCCAGCGCGGCTTTGAAGATATAGAATTTTCCGAAAAAGCCGCCGGTCAAAGGCACGCCGATCAGCGAGAGCAGAAAGATGGCGAAGAGCCCGGCCGTGACCGGCTGTTTCCAGCCCAGGCCCGCCAGGTCTTCGATGTTCACGTATTTTTCACCTTGCCGCGAGAAGTGCGTCACCACGGCGAACGCGCCGATGTTCATCAATGCATAAGCGGCCAGGTAAAACATCGCGGCGGCGATTCCGATCTGGTTGTGCGCCGCGACGGCGACCATCACGTAACCGGCGTGCGCGATGGAGCTGTAGGCGAGCAATCGCTTGATGTTGGTCTGCGTGAGCGCGGCGAAGTTCCCGATGATCATCGTCAGCAGCGCCGAGGACCAGACGAACGGCTCCCAACGGTTCGCGATGGGCGGAACGCAGTCATGAACACGCGCAGGAACATGGCGAAGGCGGCGGCTTTCGGGCCGGCCGACATGAACAGCCGTCACCGGAGCGGGCGCGCCCTGATAAACGTCCGGCGCCCAGATCTGGAATGGCGCGGCGGAAACCTTGAAGGCGAAGCCGACGAACATCAGCGCCGCGGCGGTGCTGGCCAGGACCACGGCTGCGCCCGGTGCCGGAGTCAGCATGCGTTGCGGATGTCGGTCAGGTTGGTGGTGCCCGTGGTCCCGTAGATGCAGCGCGATGCCGTACAGCAGAAACGCGGTCGCGAACGATCCCAGCAGGAAATATTTCAGAGCCGCTTCGTTGTTGCGCTTGTCGTCGCGCAGGTAGCCGGCCAGGACGTAGGTGGCGATGGAGGAGATCTCCAGGCCGATGAAGATCATGATCAGCTCGTTGGCGGCCGCCATGATGCACTGGCCGGTTACGGAAAACAGCAGCAACGCATAATATTCGGCCGAATCGGCGTGTTCGCGGCGCAGGTATTGGGAAGCTGAAAGCACGCTCAGAATGCCGACCCCGATCACCAAAACACGGAAGAAGGTGGCAAAGCCGTCGATGATCAGCATGTTGGAGAACGACAGCCCGGGGATGCTGTTCGCATGGATGGCGGCGGCCAGGGCTGCGAAGAAAGCAACTAATGAAATGCTGCTGAACGCGGTTCTCTTGTTCTCGCCGAGCACAGGCTCAACCACCATGATCAGCGTGCCGGCCACGACCATGATGATTTCGGGCAGCAGGCGGATGTAGTCGTCAGCGACCGGCACGTAGCTAGCGAGCATTGGCCAGCTCCTTCCCTGGGAGCGCGTGCGGCGGCGAATTGCGCACGTGCACGTCGCGCCCCGCATCGATGGGGCCGAGGATCAAGGCGTTCGAGGCGGAAATCGCCGGAATGAAGCTTTGCGTAAAGGTTCCCATCCAGAGCATCAGCGCGATAAGCGGAACAATGATCGCGTACTCGCGGAAGTTCAGATCCGGCATGTGGTGCGTCAGGTCTTCGGAGGCTCGCCCGAAGAAGACGCGCTGGTACAGCCACAGCATGTAACAGGCTGAGAGAATCACGCCCAGCGCGGCAAACACGCTCCAGCGGAAGTAGACCATGGCCGCGCCTTGCAGCACCAGGTATTCGCCGATAAAGTTATTCAACATGGGCAGGCCGATGCTGGCGAGCATGGTGATCATGAAGACCGTGGAGAGGCGCGGCGCGGGTGTCGCGACACCGCCGTAGTCCGCGATTTCGAGCGAATGGCGGCGCTCGTAGAGGAAGCCCACCAGGATGAACAGCGCGCCAGTCGAGATGCCGTGGTTTAGCATCTGGTACACCGCGCCGTCGAAACCCTGCTGTGTGAAGGTGAAGATGCCGAGCACCACGAAACCGAGATGGCTGACCGATGAGTAGGCTACGAGCTTCTTCATGTTGGGTTGGACCATCGCGACGAGCGCACCGTAGACGATGCCGATGATGGCGAGCGTCACAATCCATCCCGCGCAGGTGCGTGCCGCGTTGGGGAACATTGGCACGCAGTAACGCAGCAGTCCATAGGTGCCCATCTTCAGCATCACGGACGCCAGCATCACGGAACCGGCCGTGGGAGCTTCCACGTGCGCGTCCGGCAGCCAGGTGTGCAACGGGAACAGCGGAACTTTGATGGCGAATGCGATGAAGAAAGCCAGGAATAGCAGCAACTGCTCCTGCGAGCTGAGGGCGATGGATCCGTTCTGCAGGCCTGACAGGATGCGGGGGTAGTCGAACGTTCCGGAAGCGTTGTAAAGATAAATGATCGCGACCAGCATCAGCATCGACCCGACCATGGTGTACAGGAAAAACTTCACGGCCGCGTAGATGCGGCGCTCGTGTCCCCAGACGCCAATCAGAAAATACATGGGGACGAGCGAGACTTCCCAGAAGACGAAGAACAGGAAGAGATCGAGCGCGCAGAAGACGCCGACCAGGCCGAATTCGAGCAACAACAGGAAAGCAAAGAACTGTTTGACGTACTTATCGATGGAACGCCAGGAGACTAACACGCAGATCGGAGTCAGCAACGTAGTAAGGATCACCAGAAACAGGCTGATGCCGTCGATCGCTACGTGGTAGTGGATGGAGGGCGATTCGATCCATGGAACGTTGGTCTCCAGGACAAACTTAGCGGGGCTCTGGAACCAGTATTGGCCGATCAAGCCCAGCGAAACGACGAAAATGGCGGTGGAAGCAACCAGGCTGAATCGCCGGATCATGCCAGGGTTGCCGTTCGGCAAGACCAGAATGAGCAAGAACGCGATCAGCGGAAGGAAGATCACTGCGTCGAGCAGCGTCATCGCGTCCCTCCCGCCAGGCCGATGGCGAGCAGCACTATCACCGCCCCGAGCACAATCCAGGCCGCGTAACTGCGGATGTTGCCGGATTGAAGCATCCGTAGAACTCTGCCGATGCCGCGGGAGCGGATGCCGACGCCGTTCACCGCGCCGTCGATCAAGCCGGCGTCGACGCCTTTCCACAGAATGACGCGCGAGCCTTCCACCACCGGCTGCACGATGGCGGCGTTGTAGACTTCATCGACGAAATACTTGTTGTAGACCAGCCGGTAGAGGCCGCCGACGGACCTGGTGAACGAATCAGCGAGACCGGGTTTGGCGACGTAGAAAATGTAGGCGATGGCGATGCCGATCAGGCCGACCGCGGCGGAGAGCCACGCTAGGGTCTGGTTTTCTCCCTTTTCGCCGAACATCGGCTCCAGCCAATGCGGGATGTTGATGAATCCGCCACCGAGCGACAACGCCGCCAGCAGCATGAGCGGTCCGGTCATGACGAGTGGCGATTCGTGAGGATGCGCGTGCCCGCGATACTCGCCGGTGAAGGCCAGGAACCACGCGCGGAACACATAAAACGCGGTCATTCCGGCGGTCAGGACGCCGATCCAATACATCCACGGCGCGCGCGCGTAGGCCGCAACCAGAATCGCGTCTTTGCTGAAGAAGCCCGAAGTAAATGGGAAGCCGGAGATCGCTAGAGAGGCGCACAGCAGCGTGATGGCAGTGATGCGCATGTGCTTGTAGAGGCCCCCCATTTGCCGCAGGTCCTGTTCGCCATGCAGCCCGTGGATCACAGCGCCCGCGCCGAGGAACAGCAGCGCCTTGAAGAAAGCATGCGTCATCAGATGGAAGATGCCGGCCGAGAACGCGCCCACGCCCACGCCTAGAAACATGTAGCCGAGCTGCGAGACGGTGGAGTAGGCGAAAACTTTTTTGATGTCGGTCTGGGCCAGACCGATGGTGGCCGCGAAAAATGCCGTGGCTAGCCCGATGACCGCAACGGTGTCCATCGCGATGGGTGCATGCGTAAACAGCGCCGCCGAGCGCGCCGTCATATAAACGCCGGCGGTCACCATGGTGGCGGCGTGGATCAGAGCGGAAACCGGAGTGGGACCGGCCATCGCGTCCGGAAGCCAGACGTACAAAGGAATCTGGGCCGACTTGCCGGTAGCGCCGACCAGCAGCAGCAGACAGATGGCGGTGAGAATGCCGGCGCCGGTTTCGTTGGGCATGCCCTTAGCGGAGTCGAAGACTCGTGTGAAGTCGAGCGAACCGAATTGGCGATAGATCAAAAATATTGCCAGCGAAAAGCCGAAATCGCCGATGCGGTTCACGATGAACGCCTTGTTGCCGGCGTTGGTTGCGTACTGCTCCAGCAGGAAAAATCCGATCAGCAGGTAACTGCACAGGCCCACGCCTTCCCATCCCACGAACAGCAGTAGGAAATTCTGCGCCAACACCAGCACCAGCATGAAGAACATGAACAGATTCAGGTAGGCGAAGAAGCGATAGTAACCGGGATCGTCGGACATGTAGCCAACGGAATAAATATGGATCAGAAAACCGACGCCGGTGACCACCATCAGCATCACGGCAGTGAGACGGTCCACCGCGAAATCCACGTTGATGCTCAGCGCTCCGCTTTGAATCCAAGTGAAGTAGTGCTCGACGTATTTCGTTTCGAGCGGATTCAGTCTCAAAAGAACCGTCACCGCCCAAGCAAAAGAAAGCGCCACCGAGCCGACGGCGAACAAATTGATCAGCGGCTTGGCCATTCGGCGGCCGAAGAGACCGTTGATCAGGAATCCGGCGAACGGCAGGATCGGGATCAGCCAGAGGTTCATTTATTGGGCACCGTGGCGGAAGGGCATGTTCAGTATTTCATGGAGCTGATTTCGTCGATCATGAGCGTGTCGCGGTTTTTGAAAACCGTCAGGATAATCGCCAAGCCGACCGCTGCTTCCGCCGCCGCCACCACCATCACAAAAAAGCTGAAGATGTGGCCGTCTATTTGTCTCAACGTGTAGGAAAAGGCGATGAAGCTCAGGTTCACCGCGTTGAGCATCAGCTCGATGGACATGAAGACGGTGATGATGTTGCGGCGGTAAATAAATCCGGCCACGCCGAGTCCGAAGAGAATAGCGCTCAGAATCAGATACCAGCTCAAAGGAACCGCATTTTGCACAGCTAAATCTCCTTCCTTGCGAGCACGATCGCGCCGACGATGGCGATCAGGATGAGAACCGAAGTAACTTCAAAAGGCAGCAGGTAAACGGTGAACAGCTTCCGGCCGATTTCGAGCGCTGTGCCGCCTTGGAAATTTCCGAACACCACGCCTTCCGTCTTCGGCAGCATGGATTGAATCACGAAGCTGATGAAGCCGAGGAACGCGGCGAGCAAAACGATACCCAGATATTTGACGATGCCCGATAGCCCGGGCGCGGCGGTCTCGGCGCCCGCGTTCAGCAACATGATGACGAAGACGAACAGCACCATGATGGCGCCCGCGTACACGATAATCTGCGCCATGGCGATGAATTCGCCGCCGAGCTGCAAGTAGAGAATAGCTAGCGACCCCATGACGCCGACCAGCGAAAGGGCGCTTGCGATGGGATGCGTCTGGGCCACCAGATTGATGGCGCAGAATACCGCGATGCCGGCAAACAGGAAGAAAATAAGCGCAGTCATATTTATTTCGATCCTAGGGCCACGAAGAATCCGGTGATCAGCAGGTTCAGCATGGCGAGCGGGAACAAGAAAGTCCACGCAAATCGCATGAGCTGGTCATAGCGGAAGCGAGGCGAAGTGCCGCGGACCCAAATGAACAGGAATAGCAGAATCCCGATTTTGCCGCAGAACCAGAACAGCGCCATCAGGATGGTTTTGAGAACCGGGACCAGCAAAGAGACGCCGAACAGCGCGGCCACTCCCAGAAACACCAGTCCGGCCGCGGGCAAGGTGAACCTATCTTTCCGCCGGGCCGGATGCAAGCCGTGATAAATGGCGATCAGTCCGCCGAATACGAAAACCAAAATAGGGACCGCGTCTGAATATGGTTCCGGGAAGGGAGGGAGCCAGCCGCCCAGGAAAAGCAGCGTCGCCACCGCCGTCACCGTCACCATGTTGGAATATTCAGCCATGAAAAAAGCGGCGAATTTCATGCTGCTGTACTCGGTATGAAAGCCGGCCACCAGTTCGTTTTCGGCTTCCGGCAGATCGAACGGGACGCGATTGGTTTCGGCGAAGCCGGCGATCAGAAAGACGATGAAGCCCAGGATTTCGGGAATCGCGTTCCAATGCGGAATGAATCCCAACCAGTAACCGTTCTGGTAGTTGACCATCTCGCGAAAGCTCAGCGTATTGGCGAGCAGCAGCGGAGCGGCGACGGCTAGTGCCAGCGGGAGCTCGTAGCTGATCATCTGAGCGGAGCTGCGCAGCCCGCCGAGCAGCGAATATTTGTTGTTGGACGCCCAGCCGCCCAACGCCACTCCGTACACGCCGATAGAGGAAACAGCCAGCACGAACAGAATGCCAATGCGTAGATCGGTGAGCTGCATCCAGGTTGTCACCGGACCCACGGTGATCTCCGGCCCGAACGGAATCACGGAAATGGAAATGAGCGCGAGCGTGACTGCCAGCCAAGGCGCCATCACGTAAAACAGCTTGTTCACTTGAGATGGAATCACGCCTTCCTTGGTAATCAACTTCACCACGTCGGCCAGCGGCTGCAGAAGCCCATGCGGGCCGACGCGATAAGGACCTACGCGAAGCTGGATGTGCGCGATCACTTTGCGCTCGATCCATTGCAAATATGCGAGCGCGGTAAGAAGCACGAAGGCGATCAGCGCCGCCTTGATCAGGCTGAGTATTAGAAAGTTCATGAGTGAACTTAAGGCCGCTTTTCGGAATACAAACCGCCTGGCGATTCCAGGACGGAGTTCAGAGTTTTGGAATAACGTCCCAAAGAACCCGACGTGAACAGACTGTCGCGAGCGGACTGAATCAGATCCGGCCGCGCGCTTACCGGCACGCGTCCGTTTACTGGCATAGTTTGGGCTGCTCCTCCCGAGGCGATGCTAGGCAAAGGAATATTATAGCCGTGCACGTTCGAGCGAATTTCTTCGAACACTTTGTCGGCCGACCAGACTCCCACGTCCACGCCCATTTCTTTTCCGATCAGACCGATGATTTCGAGGTCGGGCTTGGTCCCCACAATCTGCAGGCCCGTTTTCAGGCGCTGCACTTCGCCGCACACGTTGGTGACGGTTCCGTGCTTTTCGTACGCGGAAGCAGCGGGGAAGATCACGTCGGCGCGCTGCGCGGTTTCGGTGAGAAACATCTCGTGGACCACAACGAAAGCGCCGGTGGCGGCAAGCTGGGCGTTCTTCAGAGGGTTCGCGCCCACTACCCAGAGCGCGTCCAGATCGGGCGCCGCAAGAATTTCGTCATAGGCCAAGCCCGCCTCAGCGACGGGTTGATAACCGGCACCGTGATTGGGCGCCAGGCCCATGTCGGCCGCCCCGCGCGAATTCGAATAATCCACCAGGCAAACGTAACGCACCGGAATGCCCAGCGAGGAACCGAACGCGACCAATGTGCGCACCGCGTCGCCCTTGATCACGTCCCCAAACAAGATCACCAATTCCGGTTCGGCTTTCAGTTGATCGCGCAGCGATTCCAGGTCGGCGAATTCGTGGCCCGGTACGGTAATTATGCTGCGCACCGCCGTTTGTTGTTCGCGGACCGGGCCAGGTGTGACGGTGTAGATATGCGCGGCATGGTGCCGGAAATTGGCGCGAATCTGGAAATGCAGGAACGGGTGCTGCTGCGCCAGATCGGCGCCAATAATAAGGACAGCCTTGCGCTCGTACAGATCGGCGCTCGACGCCAGCGCATCCGCCTGCCCACTGAGAGCGTCCAGTAACGTGGCCACGTCTCCGGTGCGGTGATGATCGATGTTGTTGGTGCCGAGCACTTCGCGAGCGAAGCTCTGCAGATAATAATTCTCTTCGTTCGAGGTGTGGTTTGACCCGATCACCGCGAATTTGCCACCACGCGCGCGCACCTCTTTGAATTTGCCCGCCACCAGGGCCAGGGCTTCCGACCATGCGGCCGGCTCCAGCTTGCCATTTTTCTTGATGAGCGGAGTTTGCAGGCGCTCGGGACTGTGCACGAAGTCGAATGCGTAGCGGCCCTTGATGCACAGAAACTCGCCGTTGATGCCGGAGTGGTCGCGATTATTCCCGCGAATGATTTGGTTATTCCGGACGCCCAGCGTCGTCTTGCAGCCGTCGCCGCAATGGGTGCAAATGGTTCCGACGTGCTTCATCTCCCAGGGGCGGGTCTTGTAGCGATACATTCCGCTGGTGAGCGCGCCTACCGGGCAAATATCGATGCACATGCCGCACTCATCGCAATTCAGATGGTCGAAACGGTTCGGTGCAATCTCCGAGGTCGCGCCGCGATTGACCACGCCCAGCGCTTTCACGCCCATGCCCTCGTCGCAGATGCGCACGCAGCGATAGCACAGGATGCAGCGCGGCTTGTCATAGAAAACAACCGGAGACCACTGCTGCTCGTCGACGTGCATCTTCTGCTCCAGGAATCGGCTCTCGCCCATCCCATAGCGGAAGGTCATGTCTTGCAGCTCGCATTCGCCGCCTTTGTCGCACACCGGGCAATCCAGCGGATGATTGGTGAGCAGAAACTCCACCATGCCCCTGCGCGCCTCGTGCACCTGCGCGGTGTCGGTGTGGACCACCATGCCCTCGGCCACCGGCGTCGTGCAACCCACCTGGAGCTTAGGAGTTTTCTCGACCTCCACCAGGCACATGCGGCAGGCGGCTTGCAGCGACAGCCCATCGTAATAACAGAACGATGGAATCTCGATGCCCACCTGCTTGGCCGCATTGATGAGCAATGTGCCGGGCGCGGCCTTCACCGCTTTGCCGTCGATTGTCAGGGTGATCAGATCGCTCATTGTGATTTTTTCGGTGGCGCAAATGTCATGCCGGCGCCAATTCCGCCGCGTGTTCGTAGGGGCATGGATTGCCGTTCAGATGGGCTTCGAAATCCTCGGGGAACTTTTCGACGATGGAGATGGTGGGCATCGCCGCGGCGTCGCCGAGGGCGCAGTAGGTCCGGCCCAGCATGTTCTTCGATAGCTCGCCGATCAAGCGGGATGTCGCTCTTCTGGCCCATTCCGGAATGAAAACGATCCAGCATGCGCTTGAGCCAGGTGGTGCCCTCGCGGCAGGGGATGCACCAGCCGCAGCTTTCGTGCGCGTAGAACTTCATAATGCGCAGCGCGAACTTCACCATGCAGGTGTCTTCGTCCAGAATGACGGTGCCGCCCGAGCCCAACATGCTTTTGATTTTTGCCAGCGTGTCGAAATCCATCGGGATGTCGCACTCTTCGGCTTTGAGGAGCGGACACGAGGAGCCTCCCGGCACCACCGCCTTCAGCTTCTTGCCATTGCGCATGCCGCCGCCGACTTCGTAGACCATCCGCAGCAGGTTGAATCCGACCGGCAGCTCGTACACGCCGGGTTTGTTGATGTGACCGGAAAGGCAGATCATGCGCGTACCGCCGTTCTTGGGCGTTCCCAGCGCCGCAAACGCCGCCCCGCCATCGCGGATGATAGCCGGAATCGAGGAAAGCGTCTCCACGTTATTCAGGAGCGTCGGCGATTGCCAGGCACCCACCACTGCCGGAAACGGCGGCTTCATGCGCGGGATGCCGCGCTTGCCTTCAATGGAATCGAGCAGGGCTGTTTCTTCACCGCATTCGTAAGCGCCCGCGCCGGTGTGCGTGTACATGTCGAAATCGAAACCAGTGCCTTGGATGTTTTTGCCCAGATAGCCGCGATCGTAGGCCTCGGCGATGGCTCGGTCCATGGCTTCGATTAAATATCGATACTCGCCGCGTATATAGATGTAGCCCTTGTGAGCGTCGACGGCGCGGCCGGCGATCAAGATGCCCTCGATCAACTGGTGCGGATCGTTTTCCATGAGCAGGCGATCCTTGCAAGTGCCGGGCTCACTCTCGTCGGCATTGATAATGACGTATTTCGGCTTGGGCGAATTGCGCGGGACGAAGCTCCACTTCAGCCCGGCGGGAAAGCCGGCGCCGCCGCGGCCACGCAGCGCGGAGATTTTCACTTCTTCAATGATCTGCTCCGGCGACATCTCCATGGCTTTGAAAAATGCCTTGAAGCCATCGGTGGCGAGGTACGTGTCGAGCGATGCGGCGTTAGGCAGGCCGAAACGCTTGGTTACGACCTTGACTTCGAGCGGGCTGGGTTCGTTATAGAGCATTGTCTAGTGGGAGCCCGATCCTCGGCGGGTCTCAAGATTGAGCACGCGCTCTTCGAGTGCGGCAAGGCGTGCGGCGACTGCCGAGTCGGAGACCTCAAGTGCGTGCATCCTGGCGGCTTGTCCCTTGCCATAGCCGTGGAACGAGGTGAGCAGACTCGTCTCGACATCTCGAATCAATTCAGTCAGCTTGTCAACGACTTCGTTGACAGCTTCGTTGAGGTCCTTCTTGGTAACAGGAGTGTTTTCGCTCGTTCATATCACTGCACCTTTCTCAATTCCGCGAGCAGCGCGTCCAACCTCTCCGGCGTCACAAAATGATGAAAATTGTAATTGATCTGGATGGCCGGCGCCCAGGAGCAGGCCCCGATGCATTCCACTTCTTCGAGTGAAAATTGGCCGTCCGGCGTCGCTTCTTTGTTAGCGACACCCAGGCTTTTCGACGCATGCTCCAACAGTTCTTCGCCGCCGCGCAGCAGGCAGCTGATGTTGGTGCACACCTGCACGTGATACTTCCCCAGCGGCTTGCGATGCAGCATGGAATAATAGCCGACCACTTCATCCACCTGCAGCGGATCCACCTTGCAGCGCCGCGCTACTTCCTCAATCAGCTCGTTTGAAATATGGCCGACCTCGTCTTGCGCGTAGAGCAGCATCGGCACCACCGCCGAGCGCGTGCGTCCCGCCGGATAACTCTCGAGCAGCTTCGCAAATTTCGCTTCCAGGTCCGGAGAGAAGGTCATTATCGGTCGGTGTCTCCCAGTACGAAATCCATGCTGCCAAGCGCTGCGATGGAATCGGCCAGCAGCCGGCCTTCCAGCAGCGCGGGAAGCGCTTGCAGATTGCCGAAACTGGGCGTGCGCATGTAGACGCGGTACGCTTTAGAAGTCCCGTTGCTGACGACGTAATAACCAATCTCGCCGCGCGGCGATTCCACCGCTTGGTAAACTTCGCCGGCCGGCACGCGGAACCCCTCCGTCACGATCTTGAAATGATAGATCAGCGCTTCCATCTGGGTCTTCATTTTCTCGCGCTCGGGCAGCACGATCTTGGGCGCGTCGGCCTGCCAGGCGCCTTCCGGCATGCCCTCCAGAGCCTGCTTGATGATACGCGCGCTCTGGCGCATCTCGCCCAACCGGACCCGGTACCGCGCGTACACGTCGTTCTCGGTGCGGGTCGAAATCTCGAAATCAAACTTTTCGTAGCTGGAATACGGCTCGCTTTTACGAATGTCCCAAGCCACGCCCGCGGCGCGAATCATGGGACCGGTAACGCCCAGATCCAGCAGCTCCTCGAGCGGCGCCATTCCCACGCCTTGCGTCCGGCGCCTCCAAATCGGGTTCGCATCCAGCAGCTCTTCGTACTCGTCCACTTTGCTCGGAAAGGCGTTGATGAACTTGCCCACTCGATCCTGCCATCCGCGCGGCGGCTCCAGCGCCAGTCCTCCGATGCGGATGTAGCTGGTCATCATGCGTTGTCCTGAGAACATCTCGAAAATGCGCAGGATGTCTTCGCGCTCGCGGAAACAATAGAAGAAAACCGTCATGGCACCGATATCCAGCGCATGTGTGCCCAGCCAAACCAGGTGGCTGTTCAGACGCGAGAATTCGGTCAGCATCACGCGCATCCATTGCGCTTTGGGCGGAATTTCGATATCGCCGATCAGCTTTTCCACTGCCAGAGCGTACACCAGGTTGTTGGACAGGTTGGCCAGATAGTCGACGCGATCCGTCAGCGTCACGGTCTGCTGCCAGTTCTTCACCTCGCATTCTTTTTCGATACCGGTATGCAAAAAACCAATGTCGGGAACCGCGGACATGATGGTTTCGCCGTCCAACTCCAGGACCACGCGCAGCACGCCGTGCGTGGAGGGATGCTGCGGCCCCATGTTCAGCGTCATGCGGCGCACCGCGCCTTCAGGCGGCTGGTGGACCGATGCCTCGGCGGCCTCAGCGGTAACGGTGTCGGTATGGGTTTCGATCTCGCGCATATGAATCCTATTCCTCGCCGTAACTATATTTGTAGCCGTGCACCGGGTAATCCTTGCGCAGCGGGTAGCCTTCCCAGTCGACCGGCATTAGAATCCGCGTCAAATTGGGGTGGTTATGGAAGCGAATACCGAACAGATCGAAGACCTCCCGCTCATACCAGTTGGCCCCGCGCCACACCCCGGTGACCGAATCGATTTCCGCGGCCGCCTCCGACACCCAGCATTTCAAGCGCAAGCGCGCGTTTTTTTCCATCGAGTGCAGCAGGTAGACCACTTCGAATCGCGGATCGGCCGGGTGCCAATCCACGGCGGTTACGGCGCTCAAGCGGACGAAGCCCTGTTCCTGTTTGAGAAAGCGGCACACGTCAACGATTTTGGAAGGCGCGATGAAAAGCGTTGGCTCGGCGTGCTCGGCATGGCCGCCCGTGATCGCATCCGGTAACTGGGCATCCAAAGCAGCGGCTATCGCGTGGTCCTTCAGTTGATCGGGAATCATTGTTCTTCCACGGTCACGGATGTCGAGGCGGTTCCAACAGCGCTGGGCTCGGTCGCCGACCAGTCCAGCGCGCCCTTTTTCCAGATGTAAAAGAAACCCGAAAGGATCAGAACGATGAACAGCAGCATTTCGACGAAGGCAAACATCTTCAGCTCGCGGTACACCACCGCCCAGGGATACAGGAACACGGCCTCGATGTCGAACAGGATGAAAACGATCGCTACCAGGTAAAACTTGACGCTGAAACGCTCGCGCGCCGAGCCAGTGGGCGCCATGCCGCATTCATACGGCGAGTCCTTCACGCGGTCCTTCACGCGCTTGCCCACCAGATAGGACAAGGCCACCAGGGCTGAGGCTACTAGTACCGCGATGGCGATCTGTACCAAAACAGGAAAGTAGGTTTCCGGATAAGTTGTCGGCATTGGAGATCTGAGCTCGCGATACGCCAGCCCTAAACTTGACTATAATGAGATCCGGCCTCAGGCCGCAAGTCGGCCAGTTGGCTTACGTTTCCAGTTCTTGCGTTTTGCGCTTTTAAGGCATGGAAGCCGCTACAACAAAAACCATACAAATTGTTGTGAATGGACAAGTTCGGGAGGTTCCCGAAGCCCGGTCGCTGCTCGAGACCCTGATCTTTCTGGGCGTCGATCCCGGCCGGGTTGCCATTGAACTGGACCGTGTAATCGTCAGCCGCCCGGCTTGGAACCAGGTGTGGGTAAACGCCGGAGCTGCGTTAGAGATCGTACAATTCGTGGGCGGAGGCTAAAGCCACCCAGTCGCCTGGCCGAAGCGTGATGTTTTTCCTATTGACTCCTGCGTCGGGTTGGGTAAGAATTTTAGATGCGCCTTTAAGCTCCAAAACGTTGGCGGGGGAACATGTTCAAAACAAAGAAAACTCGTTCTGAGAATGAGGGCGGAGTCCGGACTTTCGCCTCCAGTGACGTTTCCCGGATCGCACAGGTGAGCTTGCGGCAACTGCAATGGTGGGACGAACGCAAAGTTGTTTCTCCCCGGCATGAAGGGCACAAGCGGTTGTATCAACCCGAAGAGGTAATCGAAATTACAGTGATTGCCGAGTTGCGGCGAAAGGGATTCTCGCTGCAAAAGATTCGCCGCGTTCTGCGGTTCTTGCAGCGGGAAATGGGCAAGAAGCTGAGCGAGGTGCTTCAATCCGATTCCGATCTGCATCTGGTCACCGATGGCAAATCCATTTACCTCGAGGACAAGCAAGAGCGAATCATCGACATTCTTAAGAACGCTAAGCAGCCGATGTTCCTGGTTTGCGTGAGCGATCAAGTCCGGCGCCTGGACGAATCCCCCCGTAAACCGGTGAAAGCCGAGGCTGCGGCTGCCGGCGCCCGCCGCGCCGCGAGATTAGGTTAAGACCGGGCTCAAAAGTTCGATATACTGAAAGAGCGAGGTCCGATGTCTCGTTCACTGCGCTCCTTACTACCTGTCGTTTTTATCGTCGCCCTGTGCTCAGTCGTCGCCGGCGTTTTTGGGCCGGGGCTGACCGGCGTCTCGGCGGCCACCGCGGGTCCTGAAGAGGACCTCAAGGCCAGCATCAAACAGTTCACCAAGATCTACGAGGTGGTGGAGAACAACTTCGCCGACAAAGTCACGTCCGATAAGGGCATCTACAAAGGCGCCATTCCGGGCATGCTGCGCACGCTGGATCCGCACTCGAATTTCTTCGATCCCAAGGATTTCCAAGCGCTGCGCGACGACCAGAGCGGGCATTATTACGGCGTTGGCATGACGGTGGCTCCGCGCAACGGCAAGACCATCGTGGTCGCGCCGTTTGGCGGCTCGCCGGCCTACAAGGCGGGACTTCGGCCGGGCGACGCCATCATCGAAGTAAATGACAAGAAGACCGACAATCTCGAGTACGCCGGAAGTGGCCGACCTGCTTAAAAGGTCCCCGCGGCAACGCATGTCCAGGTCACGGTGGCGCGCGAAGGCGCCGATAAGCCCATCACTTTCGACATTATCCGCGACGAGATTCCACGCTACAGCGTCGGAAGAGGCGTTCTGGCTGAAGCCCGGCATCGCCTTCATGAAGATCACTGCCTTCAACGAGAACACCAGCCAGGAAATGGACGAGAACCTCAAGCGGCTGGGCGAGAACAACATCAAGGGCTTGGTGTTCGATCTCCGCCAGAATCCCGGCGGCTTGTTGAACGAGGGCGTCGCCGTAGCCGGACATTTTCTGCGGAAAGGTGAAGTGGTAGTTTCGCAGCGCGGACGCGCTTCGGCTGAGAAGCCCTACTCTGGCGCGCGGAAGTGCGAACGGCCAGAATTATCCCGATCGTGGTGTTGGTGGATCAGTTCTCCGCTTCGGCCGCCGAGATCGTTTCCGGCGCGCTGCAGGATCACGATCGCGCTTGGATTCTCGGTCGAGACCACGTTCGGCAAGGGTTTGGTTCAGACCGTTTACCCGCTGGACGACAACACCGGTCTGGCGCTCACCACCGCGCACTACTACACGCCCAGCGGCCGTTTGATCCAGCGCGATTATTCCAACATCTCGTTCCTGGATTACTACTACGGCAAGCGCACCGACACCAAGAATCTGCAGGACGTCAAGAGCACCGATAGCGGCCGAACGGTTTACGGCGGCGGCGGAATTACGCCCGACGAGAAGTACGTGCCGGCCAAGTACAACAAGTTCCAGACAAGACGTTGCTGCGCAAGTTTGCATTCTTCAACTTCTCGGCTAAGTGGTTTGGCGCCCGGGCCGAGGCCAAGCTTCCCAAAGGATGGGAGCCCGATACCAGCGTGTTGAACGAATTCCACGACTATCTGAAGACGCAGGGGATTTCGTTCACGGACGCCGATTGGAATGACAACCACATCTGGATCGAACAGCAATTGAAGCGGGAAATGTACGCGACCGGCTTTAGTTATGAGGACTCGCAGAAGGTTGCCATGGAAGTCGATCCCATGGTTGCCAAAGCAATCGAGGCGCTTCCGCAGGCCAAGGCTCTGCTCGATTACCTCCAAGAAGCTCATCGTAGAGCGATTGAGCCGGGACGACCCGCGTCGCTAGGTTTGAACACTCCTAAATCCGTTCCACAAATCACCGTCCTCGACGCGGGCGGTCAGTATTGTCATCTCATCGCCAGGAAAATTCGCGATCTGGGCGTGTACGCCGACGTTCGCCCCAGCGAGACGCCCGCGGCTGAGCTGCGCGGCCGGCGCGGCCTCGTTATTTCCGGAGGCCCGGACAGCGTCTACGAGGCCGGCAGTTCGCGCATCGATCCGGCCATTCTTTCCTCCGAGAGCGCGGTGCTGGGCATTTGCTACGGCCAGCAGCTTATGGCCTACGAGTTGGGCGGGCGCGTCCGCAAGGGCGATAAAGGCGAGTACGGACTGGCGCTGCTCGACCCTCGCAAGCCGCATGCGCTGCTTGCCAATTTGAACGGCGGCCGCCAGCAGATCTGGATGAATCATCGGGATCAGGTGGAAGCGGTCCCGCCCGGTTTCGAGATCCTCGCTAGCACGGATACCTGCGCCATCGCGGCCATGGCGCATCGGGAGCGGCCGCTCATGGCGGTGCAGTTTCATCCCGAAGTGGTGCACACAACTTCCGGAGCGAAAATCCTGTCGAATTTTGTGTTCGACGTGTGCGGCTGCACGAAGGACTGGGACCCGAAGGATCGTATTCGGCCGATTGAAGACCAAATCCGCGCTGTCGCCGCCGACCGCAATGTCTTTTTCTTCGTAAGCGGCGGCGTGGATTCTACAGTGGCGTATACGCTGTGCCTGCGCGCGCTGGGGCCGGAGCGCGTGTACGGCATCTACGTCGATACCGGCTTAATGCGCGAAGGTGAAACCGATTACGTCAAGCGGCTGTTCGCCGAGCTTGGCGCCACGGCTTTTCACGTTGAGGCCGCCGAGGGCGAGTTTCTCGGCGCGCTCGAGGGCGTTTGCGATCCCGAGCAGAAACGGCACATCATCGGCGAGCAGTTCGTAGCGGTGCAAGAGCGCGTTTTGAGCACTGGGCATTTTCTGGACGGCCATTGGATACTGGGGCAAGGCACCATTTATCCCGACACCATCGAATCGGGTGGAACCGCGCGCGCGGATGTCATCAAGACCCATCACAACCGCGTGGCCGGAATTCAGAAGCTGATCGAGACAGGCCGGATCATCGAGCCGTTGGCTTCGTTCTACAAAGACGAAGTGCGCGAGATCGGCCAGGAGTTAGGCATTCCCGGCGAGTTTCTGCATCGGCATCCGTTTCCCGGGCCGGGCCTTGCTATTCGCTGCCTGTGCTCGGAATCCGAGGCGCCGGTGGAGCGCTTAGATCCCGGCTGGCTGCTCCCGATCCGATCGGTTGGGGTGAAGGGCGATTCGCGCAGCTATCACGCCGTGCTGGCGTTGGACCGCTTGCCGAACGACGATGCCGCCACCGAACTAGTAAACCGAACCAGCGAGATCAACCGCGTCGTTGGACTGGTGCGCACGCGCGTCGCGATTCCGGCGATGCGCTCCACCAAGGGAACGCTCACGGCCGAACGTCTCACTCGCTTGCGGCGCGCCGACGCTCTGGTGCGATGGCTTTCGAACGATAGCGGATTCGATCGCGAAGTGTGGCAATTCCCCGTGGTTCTGATTCCACTCGGCGCCGGGGGGCCGCCGGATTCCGTGGTGCTGCGGCCGATTCATTCGGTAGACGGTATGACCGCTCAAGCGGTTCGGATGCCTGACGACCTGTTGCGCCGCATGGCCGATGAGCTGCTCAAGATCGAAGGCATCTGCGCCGTGTTCTACGACCTCACCCACAAGCCCCCGGGCACGATCGAGTGGGAGTAGTCAGTGCGCAATCGCGTACGATGGCACGGCGTGGTGCTGCAGTTCTGAACCGATCAGATTCCAACCGAAGATCGCGCTTGGGACCGATGGCTTCCAACCGGAAGCTTGCTTCAATTTCGCGTTCGAGACTCGCAGCGATCGCGAAAAGTAATTCCACACTTCTCCAAATACCCAGCGCCCGATGAATCCGGGAAGATGAAGCGGCTTGCGCGCGCGAGCGGCCCTCGCTACAGCCTCGATGTATTCGTAGAAACGAATCGGTTCGTCATCGGCGACGTTGTAGATTCCTGCGGGAACTTGCAACGCCGCGGCCACGGCGCGGCCGGCATCCACCGTATAGATGGAGGAGAAGAAGTTTACGCCGGATCCGAACTGAGGAAGCCTGCGAAGCTGCGCCATTCTGATGGTGTCAAGCGTAGAGGGAGCGTCCGGCCCGTAAAATCCCCCAAAACGCAGCACCACGCCGCGGCCTCCGGCTTCGGAAAAGCGCAGCGCTTCCCGCTCGCCCGCGAGTGCGCCACGCAGGATGGCGGAGTTGCCATCGTCCGTGGGTGCACCTTCGTGAAGCCACCGATCGCCGCCATCGCGGTACAGGAACGTTACCGATTCATGGATATAGATCGGCACATGCTCGGCCATCGCGGCATCTACCAGAATGCGGGCGCCCTCGGTTCGCAAGCGAGTGGTTTCACTCCACGACTTGGAATGACGCATCTTCGTCACATTCGGGATCTTTGTCGTCAGCCGGACCAACGCATCCGCTCCAGCAATCGCTTTTCGGACTGCGTCGCGATCGAAAAGGTCCACCGTAACAGGCGTTGCGCCGAGGTTTGTTACTAGCGCTACGCTGTCGCTGCCACGCGCGGTGGAAGAAACAGCATGACCGGCGGCGACTAACGCCCTTAAACTCGCCCTGCCGAGAACACCAGTTCCACCCGCTACAAAAACTTTCATGAGCGCCCCGATATTTTGGATGAAGCCCCGCTTATATGCGATGGAAGCTTTTCAAAATGTCACGCGTGGAGTAACGCAGCGCGATGGGACGGCCATGCGGGCAGCTCATGGGGCATTCGGTGGCTGCCAGTTGCGCGAGAAGCCATTCCATCTTGTGCTGATCGAGACGCATGTTGATCTTGATCGCGGCGCGGCAGGCAATGCTGGCGGCCATGGCCCGGCGCAGATCGCCAATCGAGGCTTTGCGCATCTCGCCCTCGGCGATTTCCAAAATTTCAAAGACCAGCTTTTCGATTTCGGCGGGACTCACGCCGGCCGGCGCCGCTTTGACCGCGATGGTGCGCGGGCCGAACAACTCGGATTCGAAACCCGAACGGTCCAGCTCGTCCGCGATACGCGCGTACTCGATTTGCTGGGCGGCGCTCAGCTCGACCAGGATGGGCATCAGCAGATGTTGGCTTTCGACGCGGCCTTCGGCCTGTTGCCGCAACACCTTCTCGAACAGAATGCGCTCGTGGGCGACGTGCTGATCGATGATCCAGAGACCGTCGCGGCCGGCGGCGACGATGAAGCTCTCGTGAATCTGGCCGAGCGGGCGGAGGTCGGACAGAGCAGCCAGACTCTGGGTGGCTTCGACGGCCGGGAGCGGGCCATGCGTGTCCGGTACATGCGGCGAGAACGCCGGCGGCGTTTGGTTGAAATCGAAGCGCGGCTCCGGCGCGGCGGCTCCTCCACGCAGCGTGAACAGCGGCAGATCTTCCGGGCGTTCCGGCCCGGCCACGATATCAGGTACAGGTTCGAACCGCTGATTCTCGATACGCTGCGTGAAATCGGAGAACGGCAAGTCCGCCGCGGCCTGAGGCGCCGTTGATACCGGGATGCTCGAGACCGGACGTGCCGCGATCAATCGCTCCCGAATGGTGTCGCGCAAGAAATCGTGCACGAAGCTGCCATGGCGAAAACGCACTTCGGTCTTGGAAGGATGGACGTTGACATCCACTTCCTCGCAATCGCAATCCAGGAACAGCAGTGCGAAAGGGTAACAGGCCGGCGGCATCAAGTTGTGATACGCAGCCGAAAGCGCATGCAGCAGCAGGCGGTCGCGGATTAGACGGCCGTTCACGAACAGGAAAATCGAATTTCGATTCAACTTTTGAACCTGGGGGCCGGAAACAAATCCGCGCACGGCGAAAACACGTTGGGTACGTTCGTCGGCCTCCACCACGTCGAGGTCGCGCTCGACCACATCCAGGTCGATCAACTCTTCCAGCGTCTGGGGGCCGAACACCTGGTAAACGCGCTCGCGCAGGGTCGGAACGGGAGTGACGTCCAGCAGTTCGCTCGAGCCATGCCGCAGCAGGAACGATTTTTGCGGATGCGCCAGGCTGTAGTGGGTGGCGAGCGAAGCGATGTGGGCAAGCTCGGTCTGATCGGACCGCAGAAATTTCTTGCGCGCCGGGACGTTGTAAAAAAGATCGCGGACTGTGATGGTGGTTCCGGGCGGCCCGGGGTGCTCGTCGCAGCGCAGCAGTTTGCCGCCCGCGATCTCGACCGATGCGCCAGTGGTTTCCTCGGCCGCGCGAGTTTCAAGCAACAGGCGCGAGACGCTGGCGATGGACGGCAGAGCTTCGCCGCGAAAGCCGAGTGTGGCGATGGCAGTGAGGTCCCTGACGTCGCTCAACTTGCTGGTGGCGTGCCGTTCGAAAGCGAGCAGGGCATCGTCGCGCAGCATGCCGCAGCCGTTGTCGGCGATGCGGATGAGGTGACGGCCGCCGCTTTCCACCTCCATGCGCAGATCGGTAGCACCTGCGTCGAGGGAGTTTTCAAGCAGCTCTTTGACTACGGAAGCGGGACGTTCCACGACCTCGCCGGCCGCGATTTTGTTCGCGACGGTATCGGAGAGGACTCGAATTTTGCCCATGAGACTTGGGCCGTACTACGTGCTCATGGAAGCCAGGAATTCGCCGTTGGAGCGCGTTTTGTTCAGCTTGTCCAAAAGCAGTTCCATACTCTCGCTCGGGGATAGCGGGTTGAGCACGCGTCGCAAAACGATGACTCGGTTGAACTCTTCCTTGGGTAGGAGCAGCTCTTCTTTGCGCGTGCCGCTCTTGGTGATATCGATGGCCGGGAAAACGCGCTTGTCCATCAGTTTTCGATCCAGATGGATTTCCATGTTGCCGGTGCCTTTGAATTCTTCAAAGATCACGTCGTCCATGCGGCTGCCGGTATCGATCAATGCCGAAGCTACGATAGTCAGCGAGCCGCCCTCCTCGATGTTGCGCGCCGCGCCGAAGAATCGTTTGGGCCGCTGCAAGGCGTTCGAATCCACGCCGCCGGAGAGAACCTTGCCCGAAGGAGGAACCACGGTGTTGTAGGCGCGCGCCAGGCGCGTGATGGAATCCAGCAAAATCACGACATCGCGCTTGTGTTCCACCAGGCGCTTGGCCTTCTCGATCACCATTTCGGCCACCTGGACGTGGCGCGAAGCCGGCTCATCGAAGGTGGAGCTAATCACTTCGCCTTTCACCGAGCGCTGCATGTCGGTGACTTCCTCCGGGCGCTCGTCGATCAGCAGCACGATCAGCGTGACTTCGGGATGATTGGCGGTGATGGAATTGGCGATGGATTGCAACAGCATGGTTTTGCCGGTGCGGGGCGCGGCCACGATCAGCCCGCGCTGTCCTTTACCGATGGGCGTAAGCAGATCCATCACCCGGCCCGAGTAGTTGTCCTTGGTGGTTTCCAGCTTGAACCGCTCATGCGGATAGAGCGGCGTCAGGTTGTCGAAGAAGATCTTGTTGCGAGCTTCCTCGGGCGGCTCGAAGTTGATCGCGTCGACTTTGATCAACGCGAAGTAGCGCTCGCCTTCCTTGGGCGGGCGGATCTGGCCGGAGATGGTATCGCCGGTGCGCAGATCGAAGCGGCGGATCTGCGAGGGCGAGACGTAAACGTCGTCGGGGCCGGGCAAATAGTTGTACTCGGGCGCGCGCAGGAATCCGAAGCCGTCCGGCAGGCACTCCAGCACGCCTTCGGAGAAGATCAGGCCGCTCTTTTCGGCCTGGGTCTGGAGGATCTTGAAGATCAGCTCCTGTTTGCGCAGGCCCGGCGGTGCCGGTGACACCCAGATCCTTGGCGATCTGGTTGAGCTTCTGGATGCTCATGTCCTTGAGCTCGACCAGATCGAGCGTGCCGTTCTTCTGATTTGGACCGCGGCACGCCTGCCGTGGCGTCTGCGATGGCCTGGTGGCACGGCGGCTGCCTGGCGCCTTCATCCGGCTTGGGCTCGGCCTCTTGTCGCCAGCCGGGGGATTCCGCGGCTGGTTAGCTTTCCCGTCCGGCGCGGCTTTGGCGTTCCGCGGCTTTTGCGCGTTTTGCGGCTTGGGGGGCGTGCTTGGTTTCGGATTGTTCGTCCGTGGTGGGAGCAGCTACTGCTGCTGGGTCTTGATTGTCGATATCGCTTGCCAAATTTCCCTCACTCCCCGGCATTGGACTGCCGAGAACGGCAAGGGCGCGCTGTCCCAAGTTTGACCTTCGGATCTCCGCGGCCTGCCGTTGTTCTTTTTGACTTTTCAGTTTGTCCGTCTTGGTGGCGATCACATGTATCGCCGGTTATGGAACTCCAGCCACTCCTTGAGTTCCAGGTCCTTATCCATCCAGCCCCGACGCGCGTCGAGAATCAGGAAGCAAAGCTCCAGCGACCTTCGATGTAAAAGGTATTGTTCGATGAGCCGCTTCCACTGGGCTGCAACTTTCTCCGGAACACGGGCGAATCCGTATCCCGGAAGATCGACGAAGTGGAATTGTCCGCCGACCCGGTAAAAATTAATCAACTGCGTACAGCCGGGTTTCGCGCTGGTAAACGCCAGCCCTCTTTGGCCAGTAAGGCAATTGAGCAAACTGGATTTGCCGACGTTGCTTCTTCCCAGAAAAGCGATCTCCGGGAGAGTTTCGGCCGGAAACTGTTCCGGCCCTGCTGCACTGGTCACAAACTCGGCGTTCATGCGGCCTGCAAACGCACGGGCCTCAAGTGGGCCGGGCCGGCCACCGGAGCCGCACTCCGATCAGCCGCTTCGGCGCTACTGAGAAATCCGCTCTTCTCTCGTTTCTCGCACCAACTCCACGGGCGGAGTCGTCGCCGCCAGGGGAGCGCCACGATCTCCCGTTCCAGAGCGAGCTTCAACACTTCGTCCATGGATGTGACGAAGTGGAGCTTCATTTCCTTTCGGATGTTCTCCGGGATGTCGGGGAGGTCTTTCTCATTATCCTTTGGAAGGATGACCTCGAAGATCCCCTGCCGGTGCGCCGCCAGCAGCTTTTCCTTCAAGCCCGCCGATCGGAAGCACGCGTGCCGCGAACCGTAATTTCACCAGTCATCGCAATATCACACCGAACTGGAATATTGGTCAATGCGCTACAGATACTAGTCGCGATGGTGATGCCCGCCGACGGCCCGTCCTTAGGGATGGCGCCTTCCGGCACGTGCACGTGGATATCCAGGTTGCGGTAGAAGTCGCGCGGCAGGCCCAGCAGGTGGGCTCGCGAGCGTACATAACTCATGGCCGCGTGGGCCGACTCCTGCATCACGTCGCCCAGCTTGCCGGTGGTTTGCAGCTTGCCCTTGCCTTCCATCACGGCCGCTTCGGTGGTCAGGATGGAACCGCCCACTTCGGTCCAGGCGAGGCCGACAGTGGCGCCGACTTCGTTCTTCTTGTCGGTCTGCAGGTCGCGGAATTTGTGCGGGCCCAAGAATTCGTTGGCGGTTTGAGCACTGAGTACAGCGGCCGCCTTCTTCTTGTCCTTGTCCCCATTCTTTTCGGTCTGCGCGTTCACCACGGTACGCGCGACTTTGCGGCATACGTTGCCGATTTCGCGCTCCAGATTCCGGACGCCCGCTTCGCGCGTGTAGCACTGGATCAAAGTTTGAATCCCGTCGTCGGTGAATTTCAGATCGGTTTCCTTCACGCCGGTCTGTTTCATCTGCTTGGGAACCAGGAAGCGCTTGGCGATTTCCATCTTCTCGAGCTCGGTGTAGCCGGACAGCCGGATCACTTCCATGCGGTCCTGCAGCGCCGGAGGAACGGTATGCAGCACGTTCGCGGTGGCGATGAAGAACACCTGGCTCAAGTCGTATTCGACGTCCAGGTAGTGATCCATGAACATGAAGTTCTGTTCCGGATCCAGCACTTCGAGCAGCGCGGCCGAAGGATCGCCGCGGAAATCCATGGACATCTTGTCGACTTCATCCAGCATGAACACGGGGTTGCGCGTGCCGGCTTTCTTCATCATTTGAAGGATCTGCCCGGGCAGCGCTCCGATGTAGGTTCGGCGATGGCCGCGGATCTCGGCTTCGTCGCGCACGCCGCCGAGCGAGAGGCGCACAAACTTGCGGCCAGTGGCTTTAGCGATGGACATGCCGAGCGAGGTTTTGCCGACGCCGGGAGGTCCAACGAAGCACAGGATGGAACCTTTCGGATTCTGCACCAGCCGGCGGACCGCCAGGAATTCGAGAATGCGCTCTTTGATTTTCTCCAGGCCGTAGTGATCTGATTCCAGCACGTTCTGCGCGAATTTCAGATCGCGAATCTCTTTCGACTTCTTCTTCCACGGCACCGCCAGCAGCCAATCCAGATAGTTGCGCGAAACGGTGGATTCAGCCGACATGGGCGGCATGTTCTCCAGGCGCTTCAGCTCCGCCATGGCCTTTTCAAGGGCGTCCTTGGTCATGCCGGCGATCTCGATCTTGCGCTTCAGCTCGTCGAATTCGCTCTTCTCGCCGCGGCCCAGTTCCTTCTGGATGGCTTTGATTTTCTCGTTGAGATAGTATTCCTTCTGCGCCTTCTCCATCTGGCGCTTCACGCGGCCCTGGATGGTGCGGTCGACATTGAGCTTTTCGATCTCGATGTCGAGCATCTCAGCCACTCGGGTGAGCCGGTCCACCGGATCGAAGATTTCGAGCAGTTCCTGCTTTTCTTCGATGGTCAACTGCAGATTCGCGCCCACGGTGTCGGCCAGCTTGCCGGGCTCGTCCACGCGGATGGCCGCGATCATGGTCTCGTAATTCAGGTTCTGGCTGAGCTTGACGTACTGCTCGAACAGGCCCGTGACGCGTCCGACCAGGGCTTCCAGCTGCGGCCCGGCTTCCACCTTGAAGTTGAAGGTTTTCACCAGCGCGCGGAAGTAGCCTTCATCCTCGCTGACCGAGATGATTTTGCCGCGCTCGACGCCCTCCACCAGGACCTTGATGTTGCCGTCCGGCAGCTTCAGGCTTTGTACGATATTGGCGACGGTGCCGACGCTATAGATCTCGTCGGGACGGGGCTCGTCGATGGACGCATCGTGCTGGGTGGCCAGGAAGATTTTCTTGTCAGCCGCGAGCGCTTCTTCCAGAGCGCGAACACTGGATTCGCGGCCCACCACGAACGGCGTCATCATGTACGGGAAGATGACAACGTCCCGGATGGGCATCATGGGCAAGCGCTTGCGTGTCGGATTTTTCTTTCGAGGTAAGCATGGAAAGCAGTTCCTTGATTCCTAGTCGCTTTGATTCATTCGCTCAGGGCGGACGGCCAACCTAGGACAGAAACACCAGGGAACGAATGAACGTCTAGCCGGCCTTTTCGAGCAGCGCCATATTGATCTTCTGCGTCATGACCATTTCCTTGGTCACCAGGAACTCGCGGACCTTTTTGTAAGAAGGCAGATAGTACATCAGGTCCAGCATCAGGTCTTCGAGGATCATCCGCAGGCCCCTGGCTCCCACCTTCCGCTCCATGGCGAGTGAGGCAATGGCCTCCAGCGCGTCGTCGCTAAACTTCAGTCTAACATTTTCGAACTCGAAAAGCTTCTGATACTGCCGAATGATGGCGTTCTTGGGTTTGGTAAGAATCTGGACCAGGGCCTCCTGGCTCAGATCTTCCAGCACGGCCACCACGGGCATGCGGCCGATGAACTCGGGAATGAAGCCGAACTTGATCAGGTCCACCGGCTGAACCTGGTCGAGCAGATCGACATCGCGGCGGTTGGGATTGGGCTCGATGCGCGCCTTCCGGCCGATGCTGCTCCTCTTGCGTAAGAAAGCCCATGGTCTTGGTGCCGACGCGCTTGGAGATCACTTTTTCCAGACCCGACGAAAGCGCCGCCGCAAATGAACAGGATGTTGGTGGTGTCGACCGGCGTGAATTCCTGGTGGGGATGCTTGCGGCCGCCTTGCGGCGGAACGTTGGCGACGGTGCCTTCGAGGATCTTCAGCAGCGCCTGCTGCACGCCTTCGCCGGAAACATCGCGGGTGATGGACGGATTCTCGTCCTTGCGGCCGATCTTGTCGATTTCATCGATGTAGATGATGCCCTGCTGGCAGCGCTGCACGTCCCAATCGGAGTTCTGCAGCAGGCGCAGGATGATGTTCTCGACATCTTCGCCGACGTAGCCGGCTTCGGTCAGCGTGGTGGCGTCGACAATGGCGAAGGGCACGTCCAAGATTCGCGCCAGCGTCTGGGCCAGCAGCGTCTTGCCGGTGCCGGTCGGGCCGATCAGAAGAATGTTCGACTTGGACAGCTCCACTTCGGCGCCGCGCTGCTTGTTCATCTGGATGCGCTTGTAGTGGTTGTAGACGGCGACGGCGAGCTTCTTCTTGGTGGGGTCCTGCCCGATCACGTACTGATCCAGGTATTCCTTTAGTTCCAGTGGCTTAGGGAGCTTGTGCGGCGTCCCGTAAGGCTGATCGTGCCGATCGTCCTCCAGAATCGAATTGCATACGGCGATGCATTCGTCGCAAATGTAGGCGCGCGGGTAATCGTTGGGGGAGGAGATTAACTTACCGACTACGTCCTGGCTTTTATGGCAGAAGGAACAACGCAGAGCGTCATCGGAACCGGCACGTTTCAAAGGGATCTCCGTTGACTCGGGGTTTAGTCTACACTACTATCCAACAAACCGGGCCGTTACTAAGCCCCAGTATAGCAGAATGAAATGAAACTGTGACCGGAAAAAAGTACTTGTTGTGGCCCGAGGGCAGCCTGCCGGTTCAGCTATCTTATTGGATTGACAGGAGATTGCTGCCGAATTCGAAAATTCTGCACTGATCGAGCGCGGCGCGCGACATTCGGACCGTACCAGGGCGCATCCAAAGCGTGTAAAGTAATCGCTTGGAGGAAAACGCAGCGTGATCTTTGGTGCACATGTAATTCTTTACAGCAAGAATGCGGAAGCCGATCGCGATTTCTTGCGGGATGTCCTGGGGTTCTCATCCGTCGACGCCGGCCACGGCTGGTTGATTTTCGCGTTGCCGCCAGCCGAAACTGCGGTTCATCCGGCGGAAGAAAACGGCCGGCACGAGCTGTACTTCATGTGCGACGATCTGAAGGCCGAGATTTCCGCGTTGCAGCAGAAGGGCATCCAATGTTCCAAGGTACATCAAGAACGTTGGGGGTCCATTACCAGGGTGCAACTTCCCGGCGGAGGACAAGTTGGGCTGTACCAGCCGAAGCATCCCATGGCATTGAAGCGAGCCTGATCGCCGGCGCCGAGTCCAGCTATACTGTGCTGTTGGCGCGCCGCTCATGTTGGCACGCCCCTAATTTATGCCAGAACCCGTCCGAATTGCAGTCGTCGGTGTGGGGCGCATGGGACCCATCCACGCTTTGCACGTCCATGAGATCGAAAAGGAAAACGGAAGCTGCGTTTTATCCGCGATTGTGGATGTTGAAATCGGCCGCGCGCGCCGTGTGGCGGCCGAACTGGGAGGAAACATCGCGGTTTTTCCGTCCATTCGTGAGCTGCTGGCTTCAAAGCTTCCGAGGCTACTGTCCTGGTGACTCCGACGGATAGCCATCGCGCCAACGCCGCCGGAATTGATCGAGGGCGGCCAGCGCGTCCTGATGGAGAAGCCACTCACCGGGACGCTCGAAGGCGATCGCGAGTTTTCGGCCGCTCTCGACCGCGAGCATCCCGACGCGCTGATGCTGGCGTTCCAGCGCCGGTTCGACGCGCCTTTGCAATACGCCAAGGAGCTGAAGGACAGCGGGTTGATCGGGCGAGTGTTCAAGATTTATTCCGCGCTGGAGGACTCGAATCCGGCGCCCGATGGCTATCGCAGCGGCGGCATTTTGCCCGATATGTCGGTGCACAACGTGGACGAGATCCTATGGATGACCGGCGAGATGCCGCAGGCGGCGCTGACCATCGGGTCGCGCATTTACAGCCACCGGCTGACTACATGCCAAGAGGATTTCGACGACGCGTTGCTGTACTTGTGGTTCCCAGGCGAGCTGGTGGCGCAGGTGCAGGTGAGCCGCAACCATGTTTCGGGCTATCGCGGCGAGACCATCCTGTTCGGCGAAGACGGGCAGATCAGAGTGGGGCGATTCGAACAAAAGCCTTTCGACATTATCGTGGAAGCGTACGGCCGGCGCGACCGGAAAGAGCCGCTCGCGAGACGCACGTTTCGGATGCGCGACTACCAGCGGCCCTTACCGGAGTTTGTCGACCGGTTCGGGCCTGCCTACAAGGCGGAGCTGGCCGCTTTCCTAGAGTGCTGCATTGCCGGGAAGCCGTTTCCGACCTCGCACCGGGACGGTCTCAGGGCACAAGAAGTGGTGTCGGCGGGGATGAACGCCGTGATCGGACTGGATCAGGCCGCAAATGTTTAAGCATCCCGCAGTCTCGCAACATGCTTTTCTGGCGAGACGGTCATCGAATGAACTCGATAGCGCAGATGCCGTCGGCTGCCAGGGAATCGAATTCATTGTGGTCGGAGGTGACGATGCGGCCACTGGTCGCTTGTGCCAGGGTTACGGCAAAGCAATCCGCGAGCGAGATCCTCCGCACAGAGGCCTTAAGCGCTCCTGCAGCCTTCCAGAACTCTGGCGAGATATCACTGCGAATCCGAACGCCGACTCGCATTAGATCCTGTACCGCCCCGTCCGCAACATCTGCTCCGCTGGCCCGGTAGAAATCGTAATAGACTTCGCAAAGGTTCAATGCATGCGCGAGGGGCTCGTGCGTTGAATCGATAAGAATGGCCGAGACAACATCGGCTCCGGCTTCGCCGCGCAGGTACGCGATCATTGCGCAGGCGTCCAGGATGTAAGTCATTGTCTATCGGCGCGCGACTCCAATTCGATTTCGCTCCGTTTGCGCGCCGCAAAGGCAGCGCTCGACGTCGGCACAAACGAGTATTTGCCTTTGACTTGACCTATGAGCGACTTGTTCCCAGGGCAAACTTTAGCCCCCTGTTCTCTATCGAGAAGGTGCCTGAGCTGTTCCCGTTCGGCCGCCGTGAGGCTGTCAAGCTGTGCGAGGATTTTTTCGATTCCTGGAGTCATTGGATGCCCCCTGGCTTTGCGCTGTCGAATCGGCGGATCAGATCTGCTACGATTTTCTCACGATTGCCCAGGAAATTGTCCGGTGTCCGCTTTTATGAGGACGATCAGTACCGGTAGTGGTCCGACTTATAAGGGCCTTCCACCGGCACGCCCAGGTAGTCGGCCTGCGTCTTGGTCAAGGTGGTAAGCTTCACTCCGATCTTTTCCAGGTGCAGGCGAGCCACTTCCTCGTCCAGCTTCTTAGGCAGCGTGTAGACCGCGACCTTGTAGCTGTCCTTGTTCTTCCACAGGTCGAGCTGTGCCAGCGTCTGGTTCGAGAAGCTGTTGCTCATCACGAAGCTCGGGTGGCCGGTTGCGCAGCCCAGGTTGACCAAGCGGCCTTCGGCCAGCAGGAAGATGCTGTTGCCGGTGGGGAACGTGTACATATCAACCTGGGGCTTGATTTCGGTCCTCTTGGTACCCGGCGCGGAGGTCAGGCGCGAGACTTGAATTTCGTTGTCGAAGTGCCCGATGTTGCAGACGATGGCCTGATCCTTCATGTGCTGCATGTGCTCCAGCGTAATGATGTCCACGTTGCCCGTGCAGGTGACGTAAATGTCGCCGCGGCCTAGCGTTTCTTCGATGGTTGTCACTTCGAACCCCTCCATGGCGGCTTGCAGCGCGTTGATGGGATCGATTTCGGTTACGATGACGCGCGCGCCCATGCCGCGCAGCGAGTGCGCCGAGCCCTTGCCGACGTCGCCGTAGCCGCAGATCACCGCGATCTTGCCTGCCATCATGACGTCGGTGGCGCGCTTGATTCCATCGGCCAAGGACTCGCGGCAGCCGTACAGATTGTCGAACTTCGATTTGGTCACCGAGTCGTTCACGTTGATGGCGGGAACGAGCAGCTTGCCCTGTTCGAGCATCTGGTAGAGCCGATGTACGCCGGTAGTGGTTTCTTCCGAAACGCCGCGCCACTCCTTCACGATCTCGTGCCAGCGGCGAGGATTTTCCGCATGGATTCTCTTGAGCAGCGCTTTGATGACCTCTTCCTCGTGGCTGGAGGACGGAGTGTCGACCCAATTCGAGCCCGCTTCGAGCTCGTGACCTTTGTGGATCAGCAGCGTGACGTCGCCGCCGTCATCGACTACCAGCTCGGGGCCCTTGCCGTCAGGATGGCTGATGGCGCGATAGGTGCATTCCCAATATTCCTCCAGCGACTCGCCCTTCCAGGCGAACACCGGGACGCCCGAGGCGGCGATGGCGGCGGCGGCGTGGTCCTGCGTCGAGAAAATGTTGCAACTGGCCCAGCGGACGCTGGCGCCCAAGTCGACCAGGGTCTCGATGAGCACCGCGGTCTGAATGGTCATGTGCAACGAGCCCGTGACGCGCACGCCATGCAACGGCTTTCCGGGTGCGTATTTCTTGCGGATGGACATCAGGCCGGGCATTTCCTGCTCGGCCACCGAGATTTCCTTGCGGCCCCAATCGGCGAGCGCGAGGTCGGCGACTTTGTATTCGTTAGCGACGTTCGGGAGCGTTGCGATACTCATGTGGTCTCCTGGTCTAGATTATATATCTAGAAATCTAGATATGTTGATATAATCATAAACGAAGAGCGTGCATGCCGTCAATCCTCAAAAACCTTAGGCTCCTGGCCGATCCTAGCCGGTTGCGTATCCTGCTGCTGGTGGAGCGCGAGGAGCTTTCCGTGGCCGAGCTGCAGGAGATTCTCGGAATGGGCCAAAGCCGCATTTCCACGCACCTGGCGCAGTTGAAGCAGGCCGGGCTGGTGGAGGACCGGCGCAACGGAAAGAGCATCCTGTACCGGCTGAAGGCGCTTCCGCGCCACCAGTCGAAGGGTTTCGATCAGCTGTTGGCAGTGTTACGTGAGGCGGCGCACGAGATCCCCGAGGCCGAGCAGGATTCGGACGCGCTGCGGCTGGCGCTGCGGCGGCGGCAGGACAAGACGCGGTCTTATTTTGACGAGCTGGCGGGAAAGTTCGGGCGTCATTACATGCCGGGGCGATCGTGGAAAGGCCTGGCCGAGACGGTGCTGGCGCTGTTGCCGCCGCTGGTAGTCGCGGACCTGGGCGCGGGCGAGGGCACGTTTTCGCAATTGTTGGCCCGGCGGGCGAAGAAGGTAATCGCCGTCGATAACTCCGAAAAAATGGTCGAATACGGCTCCGAGCTGGCGCGCAAGCATGGCGTTCAGAATCTCGAATATCGCAAGGGCGATCTGGAAGACGTGCCGTTGCGGGATGCGAGCGTGGACCTGGCGTTTTTCCGCCAGTCGCTGCATCACGCGCAGCATCCCGAGCGCGCGGTGGCGGAGGCGTGGCGGATTTTGAAACCGGGCGGTCGGATCGTGGTGCTGGACCTGGTGCGGCACAATTACGAAGAAGCGCGCGAGATGTACGCCGATTTGTGGTTGGGCTTCACGGAAGTGGAGGCGCTGCGGTTCCTGCGCCAAGCCGGATTCAAGAACATCGAGACGTCGGTGGTGCATCGGGAAGAAGAAGCGCCGCACTTCGAGACACTGTTGGCGATCGCGGAGAAGTGAGGCGGCAGGTTACTCGACTTCGGCTTCGGGGGTTGCGTCTACGGCTTCGGTCGACTCCTCGGGTTTCGGCTCGGGCGGCTCGCCGGCTTCCTTGCGGGCGTGCTCGAATAGAAAACTCATGGTCTTGTTGCTGCGGATTTGGTAAGCGATCCGGCCGATTAGGCCTTCCTTTTCGAGCTTTTTGCGCGTAGCGGCCACCGGTTCGCGCTCCTGTTTGGCGATGCGCTGCACTTCGTGATCCACCTCGTCGTTAGTGGCGTGGATCGCTTCACGCTCGGCAATCTTGTCGACAATCAGGCTGGCCTTCACCGCCTGCAACGCTTTCGGGCGCTGCGAATCTTTCAGCTTGGTCCAGTCGATCTGGAGCTTGCTGGGGTCGACGCCGCGATCGGCTAACGAGCGGAATTGCGACTCCAATTGCGATTCGATCTGGCGCTCGACATAGGCTTCGGGCACCGGGAAATCGTGCGCCTCTACTAATCTCTCGACTAGCTCGTCCTTGGCCTTGGACTGCGCCGCGTACTCGCGCTCCTGGAAAATCGACTTGCGGATGGCCTCGCGCAGATCGTTCAGCGTAGGGTAATCGCCCAGGTCTTGCGCGAATTCGTCGTTCAGCTCCGGCAGCTCCTTGGTGCGGATCATTTTGAGCTTCATGCGGAAGCGCACCGTTTTGCCGGCCAGATTTTCCTTGCCGTAGTCCTCCGGATAGGTGACTTCGAATTCTTTTTCTTCTTCGGGCGACATGCCGCGCAACGTTTCGGAAAAGACCGCCATCGTATCCGGATCGCCGACCTTCAACTGCATTTCGTCCTGATGGACGGGCTCGGGGACGCCTGAGACGCTATCCAGCGACACCACCGCATAGTCGCCATCGGCTATAGGGCGCGGCTCAGCGTTGATGAATTGCGCCTTCTGTTCGCGGATCTCGGCGATGCGTTTGTCGATGTCCTCGTCGGTCACCTCGGGCTCGTGATAATGAACCAGGACGCCGCGATATTCCTGAAGTTCGAACTCGGGCGCGACTTCAAATTCGGCCTTGAACTTGAGCGGCTCGCCTTCCTTGAACTCGACGTCCTTGACGCTGGGCCGGCTGACCGGCTGCAACTCTTCTTCCTCCATCTTCTTTTTGAAAAATTTCGGAAGCAGATTCTCCAGGACGTCTTCGCGCACCTGCCGCGAGAATTTGGCGCGGATCAGGCTGACGGGAGCTTTGCCTGGGCGGAAGCCCGGAAGCTTGGCCTTTTGCTGGATAGTGGCGATGACGCGATCGGTCTCGCGGGCGACTTCATCCACCGGAACGGTGATTTCGACTTCGTGTTTGCAGCCTTCGACTAGCATGTGTCCACAACCATTCTACTTGGTTGGGGCGGGCTGCTTCTAGAGAGCGCACAGCGCGGGACGCCCACGCCAGGGTGAAAAACACTCGCGGCCCGCTGCGTTGTGCGCGACGTTTAGTGGGGAGACCGGCTACTGCGCGGCGACGGCGACGCGGCTGCTTTCACGCAACGCTTCGGCTTTGTCCTTGGCTTCCCAGGTGAAGCTCGGTTCGGTGCGGCCGAAGTGGCCGAACGCGGCGGTTTTGCGGTAAATGGGCTGCCTCAGTTTCAAGTGGTCGATCATGCCTTTGGGGGTGAGCGGGAAAAATTCACGCACCAGCTCCACCAGGCGCTCTTCTTCCACCGCGCCAGTTCCGAAAGTATTGACCATAACGGATACCGGTTCAGCCACGCCGATGGCGTAAGCCAGCTGCACTTCGCAGCGCGTGGCCAGTCCGGCCGCGACCAGGTTCTTGGCGACGTAGCGCGCCATGTAACATGCCGACCGGTCAACCTTCGTGGGATCTTTTCCAGAGAAAGCGCCGCCACCGTGCCTGCCCATTCCGCCGTAGGTGTCAACGATGATCTTGCGCCCCGTGAGACCGGTGTCGCCGTGCGGACCGCCGATGACGAATCGGCCGGTGGGATTGATGTGGTACTTGGTGGAGGAATCCACCATGTTGGACGGGATGACTGCGTCGATGATGTACTTCTTCACCTTCGTGCGCAGCTCTTCGGTGGAGATTTTATCGTCGTGCTGCGTGGAAACGACCACCGCATCGATGCGCTTCGGCTTGCCATCGGCGTACTCTACGCTGACCTGGCTCTTGCCGTCGGGCCGCAGAAAATCGAGCGTGCCGGCGCGCCGCACTTCGCTCAACTGCCGGACCAGCTTGTGCGCCATCATGATCGGCAACGGCATCAGCTCCGGCGTTTCGTCGCAAGCGTAGCCGAACATCAGGCCCTGATCGCCCGCCCCGCCGGTGTCCACGCCCATGGCGATGTCGGGCGACTGGCTTTGGATGGAATTGATGATCCCGCAGGTCTTGCTATCGAAGCCCATGGCGGCGTCCGAATATCCAATGTCGTTGATCACGCTGCGCGCCAGGCGCGGCACATCCACGTAGGTCGTTGTCGTGATTTCTCCGGAGACCACGCAGATGCCGGTAGTGATCAGGACTTCGCACGCTACCCGGCCCTTGGGGTCGTCCTTGAGCACCGCATCCAGGACGGAATCCGAAATCTGGTCCGCCATCTTGTCGGGATGTCCCTCAGTCACGGACTCCGACGTAAAAATATGCCGCATCTTTTCTGCCACTGAAATGAGCCTCCTCGGGGCGACTTACTTAAGCAATCTTGGTTTTCTGAGCGGGAATCAATAAGCAAGTGTATCGCTTCCCGGAACGACGGTCAATGAACGGAAGATCTAGTCCCTATGGTTCTTTGGTTTATCGGCCTGTTTCGTTTCCTTCATTATCCCGCGAATGGCGCGGCCTTTGGGCGCCGGGATGGCGATGCTTGGACGCGGTAGGCGCGTGGACTGACCCCGAACTCGGCGCGGAATGCGCGGTTGAAATTGGAAACGTCGCCGAAGCCGCAATCGAGCGCGATTTCAAGAATCTTGGCCGGTTCTGCAGCCAGCCGGGTGGCGGCTTCCCGGAGACGCCCTCGAAGCAGGTATTGATGGGGAGTCTGACCGGTCAGTCGCTGGAAGGTGCGTAGGAAATGATAACGGCTGAGGCCCGCTTCCCGCGCCAGGGCTCCGAGCCCCAGATTCATCTCTGAGTGGCGCTCTATGGAACGCAGAACGCGGGTGACTCGCGCCACGGCACTCGGCGGCGCGGCTTCGGCATCCGCTGAAAAACCCGCGGTTAGGCTTGCGGTCTGCGAGGCTAGCTGTAAGCTGAGTTCTTCCCAAATCTCTATGGCCGAACCACCGGGGCTCTGCAAAGCGGCGCAAGCGCGCGCCACAAGCGGCGACAACTCCCGGCCCGCGGGCAGGCGAAGCATCCGAAAGCCACGCTTCGAGCCTCGCAGACCGGCCCAGAGATCCTCGAAATAATCGGGCGCGTAATAGAACGAGAGACAGCGATCTCCGGAGCCGTGCTCGTGCCCGCACTCGTAACACTGGCCGGGATTGCCGAGTAACAGCGAGCCGGGAGTCATCAGCTCCTGGCTGGCCGACGAACGATACTGGAAACTGCCAGCCACCACGATCGCGATGGAGACGCCCGCGTGACGTTCTTCGAAGGGCCGATCCTGAGGGCCGGAAGTACAGACCACGTCCGAGACGGTCCAACCAGGCCCACCGGCCAGGACACGCGCGGTTGCCCGGCCCGGTAAGCCTTGTGCGGCGCGCTGGGCCAAAGCTTGCTCCAATTCGACCGCAATTTTTGCCAAGTATTCGTCCCTCGCCTGACCTTATAACAGCTGTAGCACGACAGCGGCAGTGAATAACTGACTGGGGCGCTGATTGAATTTGATGATTCCAGGAAATGAAAGGATGACAGCATTCGCAGTCGAACGAGGAGGCGCTAAACATCATGAAAAATGAAAAATCTCTGCAAGAACATTTGCTGAATCTGCTCAAAGGCGAGGGAGCGCATGCGGATTTCGAAACGGCCGTCAAGGACCTTCCAGCCAATCTTCGGGGCAAGCGTCCCCAGGGCGCGGAGCACTCGCCCTGGGAAGTGTTGGAACATCTGCGCATCGCCCAGTGGGACATACTGGAGTTCATCCGTAACCCTAAGCACGTCTCGCCCGAGTTTCCTTCCGGATATTGGCCGCGCTCGGAAACTCCGCCCAGCGAAAAAGCCTGGGACCAGGCCGTGGCTGCGTTTCGAGCGGACCTGAAGGCGATCGGCGATCTCCTGACGAACGATTCAACCGACCTGTTCGCGCCGATCCCGCACGCCGAGGACAAGACGATCTTGCGCGAAGCGCTGCTGGTGGCGGATCACAATTCTTACCACCTAGGAGAACTGGTGCTGTTGCGACGCTTGTTAGGGGCGTGGAAGTGAAGGTGAATCTCCAGAGCGCCTCCGGTTGTGTGCCCGCGCCCTCCAGAACCGGCGCACATAAATACCGAGGATCAATAGGCATATGCCCGCGGCGACCCAGGTGAGCAGCGCTTCGGGCACGTTCGGGTAAACCAGAGCGTCCAGATAATGAACCATGAAACTGCCGCGATAGGGGCTCGAACCGGCGCGGGTTTCGAGCCACTGTTCGGCGATAGTCAGAGGACAGGGCCAGGGTCCGGCTTCCACCGCGATTCCCCAAACCAGCGAAAGAATGTGCAGCACGGTGAGTACAGGACGGTGGCGCGTTAACGTCCAGCCGAAAATGACCCAGAGAATCCACAGCAGGTGTGCCAGCAAAACCAGCGCCGCTAGAACCGCGAAGGGCTGCATGGAGGCCGCGCCGCGATGGCCTTTCAGGGGTCGCGATGAGCCGCGGCTGGTTCGAAGGCGGGCAGGCAAATGGCCACGTACTCGGCGCCCTCCGGTCCAGGCGTGCTGTAGCGAACCCACTCGCCGCGGCGTGCGATGACCGCCTGGCCCGCGGGAACGTCCAGCGTGCCGTCGCGCGATTCCACTCGCAGCGAGCCGCTGAGCACCAGCGTGAACTCGTCGAAATCCGGCTGCTGTCCGGGTTCACTCCAGCCAGACGGACTGTGCATGTGCGCGATGCTGACGGCGCCATCGCCCGAATTCACGCGTCCAATGTATTCCTCGATGAGCTTGTTGCCTGGGACTGGAATGCGAGTGGGGCTGGAGACAAGTTGCGGCATTTTTCGATCAATGATCGCGATCGGTGATCAGCTCGGTCATGGCCGCCATAGCGTGCTGGGCGGGCGATTCAGGAAATTCAGCGATGATCGCGCGCGCCTTGTCGGTGAAAGATTGGGCCCGTTCTTGCGCGCGCTCGAAGCCACAATGGCGCTCGATGAGGCAACGAATCTTGTCAAACGGAACGCGTTCATAGTTGCCGTCCTTTAGGACGTTGTTCACCAACTCGCGCTCGCCGTCCGTGGCGCGTTCCAGCGCGTAAATCAAAGGCAGCGTGACTTTGCCCTCGCGCAAATCGCTGCCGACGGGCTTGCCGAGCACTTTTTCGCGCGCCGTGAAATCGAGCACATCGTCCACCAGTTGGAATGCGATCCCGAGATTCCAGGCGAACTCGCCCAGGCGCGCTTCGGTGGCCTCCCCGGCGCCGCCCATCAGAGCGCCCAGCCGCGCGCAAGCCGAAAACAGGCTGGCTGTCTTGCGATCCACCAGTTCCATGTAATCCGCTTCCGAGATCGCGATCTTGCCGATGCGCTCGAGCTGCAGCAGCTCGCCTTCCACCATCATCTGGGTCAGCGCGATCAACAGGTCGAGCACACGGAAATTCCGCTCGCGCACGGCCATCTGGAACGCCTGCATGTACAGCCAGTCGCCGGCCAGCACGCAGGTATGATTGCCCCAGACGGTATTCGAAGACGGACGTCCGCGGCGCGTTTCGGCGATGTCGATGACGTCGTCGTGAACCAGTGTTGCGGTGTGGATCATTTCGACCACGGCGGCCATTCGAATGGAGCCATCCGTGATGCCGCCCACCAGCTTGGAGGCCAGCAGCACGAGAATGGGGCGCAGGCGTTTGCCGCCACCGTCTTGCAGATAGCGGCCAATGGTAGTGACCGCGTCCACGCTCGCCACCGACTCCAAACTGATCTCGCGCTCCACCTTTTCGAGATCGCTTTTGACGAGGTCGAAAATCTCCCGCGCGGTCAGAGCTTGGCCGAGTTTACCCAGTCCCATCGAGAATGTCTCAGTTTAGCAGGTTGATGAAAAGTTCTCGCAAAGTGCTTGGCGGGGCGGATTATTGAACCAAGCGCCGGAAATTTTCGGATGTCGCGCGGCTGATTTCTTCCAAGCTCTCGCCGCGCAGTTCCGCCAGCTTACGCGCCGTGTGGACCACCAAGGCAGGCTCGTTGCGCTTGCCCCGTTTGGGCACCGGGGCGAGGTAGGGCGCGTCCGTTTCAATGAGGATGCGATCGGCCGGAGCTTGGCGTGCGGCCGCCTGCAGCTCCAGCGACTTGGGAAACGTCACGATGCCGCCGAAGCTCAGGTAGAAACCCAGATCAAGCGCGCGCTGGGCCTCGGCCGGTCCACCTGAAAAACAATGCATGATGCCCGGCAATCCGCTGGGCGTCCAATATTGCTCGATGAGCGCGAGTGTATCGTCCCAGGCCTCGCGGGTGTGGATGACGATGGGTTTTCGCCCCGCCGCCGCGATGCTCATCTGTTCGATGAAGATCGATTTTTGCGTATCGCGCGGCGAGAAATCGTAATGGTAGTCGAGCCCAATCTCGCCTAAGGCGATTACTTTCGGATGCGACAGCAATTGTTCCAGCCGATGCAGATCGGTCTGGCTCGCTTTCGCGGCATCCTGCGGATGAACGCCCACGGTCGCATAAAAGGCGCCGTACCGGTCGGCCAGGCGGATGCCGGCTTCGAGATCCGGCGGACCGCTGCCGGTTCCAATCGCCAGCATGTGCTCGACGCCGGCGTCCAGCGCACGCTGGATCACTTGATCGCGGTCGGCATCGAATTCGGCGCTGTCCAGGTGACAGTGCGAGTCGATCAAGCTCATGCGGGCAGGCTCACTTGAGCCGCGCTCCTACCGGAATGTCTTCCAGGAATCCCGCCAGCACGGGCTTCCCGCCTTCGACGGATGCGGCGACGATCATGCCGTTCGATTCGATTCCGCGCAGTTTGCGGGGTTGCAGATTAGCGACGATCACCACTTTGCGTCCCAGCAGTTGTTCGGGCGGGTAGGCCTCGGCGATTCCGGCCATCAAGGTCCGCGGCTCGGCTTCGCCGATGTCGACTTTCAATTGCAGCAGCTTGTCGGCGCCTTTAACGCGCTCGGCTGAAACTACCTGGCCCACGCGCAGATCGATTTTGCTGAAATCATCGATGCTGATCTTGCTCGAATCCAGTTGGGCCGGAAGCGCCGCGGCCGGTTTGAAGAGAGCGGTCAATCGCTCTCTTTCTTTGTTCTCGAGCTCCAGCATCTTCTCGATCGCTTTCGCGTCCATGCGCGGGAACACGCCGCTCACTACCCCTATCTTCTGGCCGACCCGGAGATGTCCCCAATGCAGGTCGGCAATTTTGATGGATTCGATCGGCGAAGACATTCCCAGCTGTTCCCAGATTTTCCGCGCAGACTCCGGCATCACCGGATAAATCCAGGCGCAGATGATCCGCAGCGCTTCGGCGGCCGTGTACAAGGTCTCATCCAGCAGTCTCTGGCTGGACGCGTCCTGGTCCTTGGCCAGCTTCCAGGGCGCCATCTCGACGATAAATTTATCGATCACCGAAATCAGCGCCCAGATCGATTCCAGTCCTTTGGAGAAATTGAAATCGTCAAACGCTTCGAGCGCCTGTTCGGTAGTTTGGCGCGCCGCGGAGGCAATGTCGCCGCGGCCGGGCGAGTTGGGAACAATGCCGCCGCGATACTGGTGGATCATCGAGAGCGTGCGGCTGGCGAGATTGCCCAATCCGTTGGCGAGGTCCGCGTTGTAGCGCTGAACCAGCGCGTCGTAGGCGAAGCTGCCATCCTGGCCGAAGGTCACCTCGCGCAACAGAAAATAACGCAGCGCATCCGCTCCCATCACCTCCGCGATGGGCAGAGGATGCAGCACGTTGCCGCGCGACTTGCTCATTTTGTTCTCTTCGAACAGAATCCAGCCGTGGGCGAAAACTTTCTTGGGCAGTGGCAGATCGGCCGCCATCAGGAACGCTGGCCAGTAGACGGCGTGGAAACGCAGAATATCCTTGCCGATCAAATGCAGATCGGCGGGCCATAGATTCTGGTCTTTCACCGCGCTCATATACGCGATGAGCGCATCGAACCAGACATAGAACACATGGCACCCCTCCACCGGAACGGGGATGCCCCATTCGATGTTGGTGCGCGTGATGGAAAGATCGTTGAGGCCTTGCTGGACGAAGGCTTTGATTTCGTTGCGGCGGTGATCGGGCTGCACGAAGCCCGGATCCTTTTCGTACAGCTCCAGCAAGCGCCCTTGAAACGCCGAGAGTTTAAAAAAGTAATTCTCTTCAGTGACGGTTTCGGTCGGGCGCCCGCATTCCGGGCAAGGATCGCCTGGTTTCGCGTCATTCACATAGAGCTCGTCGTTGACGCAATATTGACCCGTGTAGGCGCCCTTGTAGATATAGCCGTTGCGCTGGCAGCGCTCGAACAAATCGCGCACGGTCTCGTGATGCCTGGGATCCGAGGTGCGGATGAAATGGTCGATATCGATTCCGAGCTTTTTCCAATGGCTCTGAAACTCCGCGGCCATCTTGGCGGAATAAGCTTCCGGGTTCATGTTGGCGGCTTTGGCGGCTTTCTCGACGTTGCGGCTGTGCTCGTCCGAGCCGGTGGTGATAACAACCGGATGGAAGCCTTCCATTTTCTTGAAGCGCTTGATCAGGTCGGCGACGAAGGTGGAGTAAGCCGTGCCGAGGTGCGGCGCTGCGTTGACGTAATAAATCGGTGTGGTCAGGTAATATTTCATCGATTGTGTTTGAGATACGCGACGTTAGCCTCGGCCAGGATTTCTTTCAGCGGAATGCTGGATTCGCGGGCGATCCTGCGGCAGTCTTCGTATTCCGGAGCGAACGAGCCGTCTTCGGAGACTTTCATTCTCACTCTTCCGTGCGGCGTCTCGACCTCGGCCACCCGGCGCGCTTTAACGCGGCGCTCGGCGGAGTAGATGCGCAGGCCCAGCGTGGTGGTTTCGGCGAAGATCAGGTTGGCGAGCACCTCGCGATCTTCAGGCTTTGCGATCACGCGCAGCAAAGAGCCGGGGCGATTCTTCTTCATCAGCAGGGATTGGAGCGTGACATCCAGGGCGCCGGCTTCGAGCAGACGCTCCATGGCGTAGCCGAGCACCTGCGGGCTGGCGTCGTCGATGTTGGCCTCTAGCAGCATGACCGTAGTCGACTCTTCGGCGCCGCTCGATTCGCCGATCAATACGCGCAGCACGTTAGCGTGTTCGCTGAAGTCTTTGTTCCCCGCGCCGTAACCGGTGGCCATAATTCGCATGGGAGGCAGCGGGCCGAAATCCAAAGCCAGCGTGGAGGCGAGGGCGGCGCCGGTGGGAGTGGTAAGCTCCACGCACGGACCGCGCGCGTAGACCGGTTTGCCCACGAGCAGCTCCGCGGTTGCGGGCGCGGGCACCGGGAGCACGCCGTGTTCGGTTTGGACCGAGCCGGAGCCGACGTTCAGGGCCGAACAGTGGACGTTTTCAATGCCCAGCAGATCGAGCCCCGCGCACGCACCGGCAATGTCGCAGATAGAATCCACCGCGCCGACCTCGTGAAAATGAACCTTTTCGATCGGGATGCCGTGAACTTTGGCTTCGGCTTCACCGAGCTGCTGGAAAACCGCGCTGGCATTTTCTTTCGCGCGGCCGGATAGCTCGGAGTTGGCGATCAAATCGAGAATGTCGTGGAGATGGCGGTGGCGCGCGCTCTGGGCGGTGTCCACATGAAATTTCGTGGCCGCGATGCCGCAGCGGGCTGCCTTTTCGAAGCGGAACGACGCGCCGGTGCCGAGCGAATCGAGCATGCGCGTGAGGGCCGCGCGGTCGGCGCCCGCGTCAGCCAACGCGCCCACCGTCATGTCTCCGCTGATGCCGGAGAAGGCGTCCAGGTAGCAGATCTTCATGCGATTAATTGCGGCAGCAGCTCGCCCGACGGGCCGAGCAGAAATTCGTCGATCTCGCGCGAGAGCGGCGTTTCGGCGACGTTGATTTCCACTACGCGCGCGGCGGACGATTTGGCCAGATGCGCCAACCCGGCCGCTGGATACACCACGGCTGAAGTTCCAATCACCAGCAGCAAGTCGCAGGACCGCGCCGCTCGCTCGGCCGCGCGCCAAACAGCCGCGGGGAGAGGCTCGCCGAACCATACTACGCCGGGACGCAGCATGCCTCCGCACGCGCAGCGCGGTGGGATTTCGGGCAGCGGGGAGCGACGATCTTCTTGTTCGCTGCCGCACTCGAGACATCGCAACGTCCAGATGCTGCCGTGCACGCGCAGTACGTTGCGGCTGCCGGCCAGCTCATGCAGTCCGTCGACATTTTGCGTGATCAGCGTGAATTGGGGGGTTCGTTTTTCGAGATCAGCCAGCGCGTAGTGGCCCGCGTTGGGCTTGACGCCGGCCAGCACGCCGCGGCGCCAATCGTACCATTCCCAGACCAGTTTCGGATCGCGGGCAAAGGCCTCGGGCGTTGCGAGACTTTGAGCGCGATGCCGCTTCCACAGGCCGTCGGCGCCCCGAAACGTGGGCACACCGCTTTCGGCCGAAACTCCGGCGCCCGTGAGCACGGCCACCGAGCGAGCTTGCTTTAGCCATTCGCGAGCCGCAGACATTATTTCCAGAGTACCAGCGGGACGGATGCCTCGCGGACGGCTGCCGGTTACTTCGCGGCCGGCGCGCCGGGGCGGTGATACTATAAAACATATGACTGCGGAAACGTTTGAAGTGATTGACGCCCTGCGGAAGCTGAAACAAAGCAATCTTAGAACCGACGCGCGAAGACTCGTGGAATCGCTAATTGAACAGCACGAGAAGGGCGACCGGCTCACAAGAAGCGACATCCTCTGCATTCAGGACTTGTTAGCGGTGTATCAGCCCGCCGACGTTGAGATGACAGAAGGCGTGAACTAGCTCACGGCCGCGCGACCTACGCCGTACGGCTGGAGAGCGCGTCAATTTCTTCGGTGAGGCGCCTGACCAGGTCACCGGCTGGCATGGCCCGGGCGCGAGCCACACCCGTTCCCGCCCAGAGCGACAGGAATCCGGCGGCTCCTTGATTAGCGGCTGCGGTGCGCATGCTGCGGGTCAAGGCGTTCTGCAACGGATATGGCAGGATCGCGCTTTCTTGGCCCTCCAGCCGCGCGATAAAATCGTTCCGCAGCCCTCGAGCCGGCCGGCCGGAGAAAGTGCGAGTAACAACCGTCGTATCGCGATCGGCGTTTACGATGGCTCGCTTGTGGGCGTCGGATGCGCCCGATTCCGGACATGCCAGGAACGCGGTGCCAAGCGCGACCGCAGATGCGCCCGCGTCCAAGGCTGAACGAATGTCGGATCCATCCATCAGGCCGCCGGCCGCGATTACCGGCGTGCGCACCGCGCTGCGAATCTGGCGAGTGAGCGTTAGCGCCGGTACCATCGATTCTTCGAAGGGAGCGGCGAACGTTCCACGGTGCGCGCCCGCTTCCGAACCTTGCGCGACAATGGCGTCTACGGCCGTCTCGCTCAGCAAGCGCGCCTCTTCAACCGTCGTGGCGGTGCCGACCACGAGAATCCCGCGCGCTCTAAGCCGCGACAGAGCGTCTCCATCCGGTATGCCGAACGTAAAGCTGAAGATGGGAGGGCGCGCGTCCAATACGGCTTCCAGTTGCGCCGGATATGGATCGGGCCCGAGCTGAGGGAGCGTCGGTACCGCCAGCCCGAGCGTAGCGTGGATCTCCGCCAGCAACGCTAGCATCGGCGCTGGATCGAAATTTAGATCCGTCCGCCAGCCGCCCACGAACAGATTCACCTGGAATGGCCGGTCCGTTAGCGCGCGGATTCGCCGGATGGCGTCCGTGAGCTGATCGGGCGAAAGGTATGCGGCGCCCAGTGAACCGAGGCCGCCCGCGTTGGACACGGCCGCGACCAGCTCCGGCGTGCTGGGGCCCCCGCCCATCGGGCCCTGCATAATCGCATTCTCGATGCCGAGCTTCTTCAGGAGCTCATGGGTCACAACGTCTCAGATGATCGCCGGGCGAAGGAAGATTCAACCAGTCAGGCTTTGGCGCGCTTGGAGGACGATGCGGTGCGCTTCTTCGGCATCGCGATTCAATGCGGTAAGGTGGCCCATTTTACGGCCGGGGCGCGGTGCAAGCTTTCCATACAGATGCAGTTTGACATTGGGGAAGGCGCAAGCGGCCGCCCAGTCCGGTTCGCGCTGCGACCACAGATCGCCCAATATGTTCGCCATCGCCGCTGGACAATGCATCGCAGGGGAACCCAACGGCAGGCCGCAGACCGCGCGCAACTGCTGTTCGAACTGGCTGGTGACGCAGGCGTCGACAGTCAAGTGCCCGGAGTTGTGAGGGCGTGGCGCGAGTTCGTTGATCAGCAGCCGGCCATCGCGCGTGACAAAGAATTCCACGCACAGCACCCCGACGACCCCTAGTTTTTCGAGCACGCAACGGCTCATGTCCACGGCCTCTTTGGCGACTGCGGGAGGCACGCGTGCGGGCGCGATGGAAATGTCCAGGATGTGACGGCAATGCTGATTTTCGGCGGGGCAGTAGTGAATAAAAGCGCCGTCGCCGCCGCGCGCGGCCACCACCGAGATCTCACGGTCGAAGTCGATGAACGCTTCGAGAACCGCCTCCTCGCGGCCGATTGCGTTCCAGGCCTCCTCGGCGCGCTCGGGCGATTCGACGCGCACTTGCCCCTTGCCGTCGTAGCCAAACGCGGCAGTCTTGAGAATGGCGGGACAGCCCAGCTCGGACACGGCGCGCGCGAGATCTTCCGACGAGCGAATCTCGCGATAGGGAGTGGTGGGGAGTCCCGCACTCGTCAGAAACGATTTTTCGCGAATCCGCTGCTGCGTGGTGTGGAGTATCGAACCACTGGGCGCACGGGCGCGCAACTCGCGGCGGCCTGGGCGGTTTCGGTTGGCACATTTTCAAACT
>CAVXJU010000108.1:0-27079 GCA_963761935.1 Terriglobia bacterium
CTTGAGCAGCGGCTCGCCTCCGCAAGATTTAGCGAGGGATCGGACGCGGTCCGGATTGCGTCCGACGATGGAAAGCTTAGCGCCGCTATCGACCAGCGCGTACGCAGCGCCGCGGGCAGCGCCGCCGTTTCCGACCAGGAGAACGGAGGATTTGCACAGCTTCAAGTGGCGCGACAAAGGGACTGTGACGGCGGGCGCATCGGTGTTGGCGCCGCGCCACTTGCCGGCCTTCTTCCAGACCGTGTTGACGGCACCGATGCGCCGCGCCAGTGGATCGACGGCGTTGAGGTAGCGCAGTATTTTCTGTTTGTGAGGAATGGTCACGCTGAATCCGGTTATGGGCAAGCCCGCGGCCAGCGCAAAGAAATCCTTCAACTGCGGCGGCTGCACCAGGAAAGGAACGTAGACGGCGTCCATGCGCAAAGCCTGGAACGCGCGGTTGTGGACAGCGGGCGAGATGGAGTGGCGGACCGGATCGGCAACCACGCCGTAAATCTTGGCGGCGCGAGAGAATTTCTCGACGCGGTAGAGATGCCGCATGTGCCGGGCGCAAACCTGGCCGACCGCTGTGCCTTCGGAAGCATTCGGCGCGGCGTAAGTGAACAAGCCGCCCAAAGAAGGCGAGAGCACGCGGGTGGGAAAACCAGTCTCTCCCATGGCCAGGACGATCAGCGGAGTGCGGGGATGCGTTTTGGCGAGCCCGAGGATGCGGCTGTTGTCGGATGGTTTGCGCGCGGTAGTGACGATCTTGTAGCCATCCGCGGGGATACGCAGCATGCGGCGCAGAATGGCTTCCGGCGACGGCGTTCCCTCGAAATTGTGATAAGAGAGGATGAGCCGCGCGTGGGATCGCAGCGCCTCCAGGCGTTCGGTAGCATTCTCGGCGCTTTCGATCTCGACGTCCACGGCTCGCGCGCCGGCAGCAATGGCCGCTTCTAAGATGCGGATCTGATCTTCGATGCTGCCGTTAAACTTGCCGTGGTTCTGGTGGCGGCGGCAGGTGGCCAGGACGGTGCAATCCGGACGGGAGGTTAGAAACTTGCGAATTACCGCGGGACCCTGCTCGGGCGCAGGCAGGTAGTCCAGCCGGAACTCCAGCAGCGATTCGCCGCCGTTGGCTTCGCGCCGTGCCGACTCCAATAACTTCTGGGGATCGGAAAAGCCCATGGCGATGCAGATGCGCGGGAAAGAGGTTGTTTTCGGCATGAACGCCTGGAGTGAGAAAAAGCATAGCACAGTGACCGGCGGGATGTGATTGGAGCGGCAATCGGTCTGGCGTTCGAACCAGCCAGTTTAGCGAGCCCTGCGGCGCGAAGATGTGGTGCTGACGCTGAGGCCCATTTCGCGCAAACGAGCCCTGGCCTGGGCCGCCAGGTCCGTGTCGGGATAGCGTTTGATGAGGTCGCGAAATTCGGCCGCCGCGGCGTCGTTCCGGCCCAGCTTCAGCAGTGAGAGCGCCTTCATGTAGTGGGCATCGGGAGTTTTGTTGCCATCCGAAAAGCGCTCCAGCACGGCGTCGAAGCCTAGCAGTGCGTTCTGAAAATCGTCGCTCTTGTAATAGATATCGCCGATGTAGTATTGCGCGTTGGATGCGAAAAGCGTGGTGGGGAAGTACTTCAGATAGTCTTTGAACTCCTGCATGGCGAGATCGTACTTCTTGGTCGTATAGTCCCGGTAGCCGTTGCTATAGAGCGTGTCGGCGGAGACTCCGGCTGGAGGACCAGCGGGCTGAGCGGGCGTGGTTTGGCCCGGAACACCAGCACTAGTGGTGTCCGTGGAACCGGGTGGAGGCGGAGGCGGCGTGCGAATGGTGTTGACCAGATTCTGCAAGTCCGCCAGCTTGGCGTCCAACTTGCCCATGCGCGTATTCATATCGAGCACGGCTTCGCGCACGGCGCGGAAATCTTCGGACATCTGATCCAGCTTTTGCGTGACGGCCAGCACCGGGGTGGTGACGCTTTGTTGCTGCTGCTTCATGGCGTCGTTGAAGCGGTTCTCCATGACGTTGACCAGGTTGTTGGTGCGATTCACGCCATCCAGGGTGGTCTGGACCAGGGTCTGCATGGTGACCAGGCGGTCGCCAAAATCCTTCTGCATGGTGCGCACCTGGTCCTGCAACATGGCGACGTCGCGTTGCAGCTCCTGAATCTCTTTGCTGGCGCCGAAAGCAAAGGGAGTGGCGAGCAAAAACACCAGAACGATGCGGGACAGTCTCATAGTAACTCCTGTAACTCAAAAACGAACGGGCACGGCGCCGTACTTAGTAAGGCCGCGCCCCCGGATTCTTACTGCCCAGGCGAGAGATGCGCGCGGCGGTTTCGCTGCCAGCACTCTTCGTTCGCCTCGGTACATTGTGGTCTCTCCTTACCGTAACTGATGGTCTTCAAGCGGTCGGACGGAACGCCGAGCTGGACCAGGAAGTCCCGGGCGGAGCTGGCGCGCCGGTCGCCCAGCGCCAAGTTATATTCAGCCGATCCACGTTCGTCGCAATGGCCTTCCACCACCACGGTGAATTGCGGATCCTGAGCAAAGATCTGTTTCAAGAGCGTAGCGTCGCGGGTGAGTGCGTCGCGCGCGTCGGAGCGGACGTCGCTCTTGTCGTAGTCGAAATAAGCGTCCTGGGCCTGCTGCTGCAACAATTCGCTGCTGCTCAGACGGGGGCCGGTGTTGGCGGGGGGCGGAGGCGGAGCCGCGGTGGTGACGGTGACCGTGGCCGAGCGGGAATCGGTGCCGCCCGGTCCATTGGCCGTGAGCGTATAGGTGGTGCTGTTATTGGGGAACACCTGGCGCGAGCCCTGGCTTTGTACGGCGCCGACGCCTTGATCGATGTTCATATCCGTTGCTCCGCTGATGGACCAGCGCAGAGTGGACGATTGGCCGCGGTCAATGGCGGATGGTTCGGCGGTAAAGCTGTTGATTACCGGCCGGGCCGAGGGCGCTGCAACGGACGGCGGCGCGTTGGCTGGAGGCGGCGGGGGCGGAGGAGGCGGAGCCTTCTTCTTGCAGCTCACGGCAAAAATCGCCAACGTCAGCGCCAGAGTAACCGCGCCGATTTTAGTATATGGTCTCGTACTCTTGGTGATCACGTAGCATTCTCCTCTTCTGGTAAAACACGGACATTGCGCCAACGTAGCAGTATGTCGCTATTGATATTGTCTCGCCGCACGCATCGTTTTTGTAGCTCTCATTTTCAGACATCGCGCACAACGCAGCGGTTCGCGATGGTTTTTTTCAACTGGACGGGCGCGCCCCGCGCTGTGCGCTCGCATGTTTACTGTGGTCCCTTGGTCCAAACCGGCTTCTCGTTAGTGCCTTGTGTTGTCAGCTGCTGGATTCCAGTTCCGTCCGCCAGCATAGTGTAAATCTGGTTCCTGCCGCCGCGAGTGGACGAAAATACGATGTGGATGCCGTCGGGCGCCCATACCGGGTTCTCATTTCGCCCGGCGCCATGAGTAAGTTGAACTACGTCGCGACTGGCAACATCCATAATAAAGAGATTGTAATTCCCCGGCTCGAATCCACGCGTCCAGGCAAACGCGACGTGCTGGCCGTCGGGATTCCACGAGGGGTTCACCGCCTCGCCTTCGCCGGTTGTCAAACGGGACACATCCGTACCATCAATACTCATTCTATATAGTTGCGGCATGCCACCGCGTCCGGAGACGAAAACGATCTCGGTGCCGCTCTTGGGGTTCACCTTGGCTTCCACATCGATGGAGCCGCTGTGGGTGAGGCGGTGGATGTTGCTGCCGTCGAGGTCGGTCATGAAAATCGCGGTTTCGTGGCCGCCGGCCGAGGAATAAGTCAGCAAGTGGCGATTGTCGGGCGTGAAGTCGGAAGCGGCGTTGAAAGAGGCTTGCTGATTGTAGTAGACCAGCTTCCGTCCGGTCTCGAGCGAATGGATGTAAATCTGAGGCTGGCCGAGGTTTTCCTTGGGCGTCGGGATGGAGCGGAAAGATTCAGCCGCGGCGCGAGAGGAGGCTAGCAACGGATAAGTGGTGAATGCGATTTTGGTGCCGTCGGGAGAAACCACCGGAAACGTGGTGATGGTGCGATAAGAGGTGAACTGTTTCTGATCGGAACCATCGTAATTCATGGACCAGATTTCTTTGTGGCCGGAACGATCGGAAACGAAATAAATGCGGCTGCCAACCAGACTGGCAACGCCAAACTGCTTGAGGATGTCGGCTGCAAATAGCTCGGCCACTTTGCGCGCGCCGGCTTCATCGAGCGTGCCGAGATAAACTTTTCCGAACACTTGCGCCGAGCTGGGAGTGGCTTGCTTGACGTCGTAGAGCCAGCCGTACAGGACAATCTGATTATTCTGCGAAGCGGTGTAGCCGAAGGCCAGGTAATTGGCGCTTACGGGCGGCCCGGACCAGTCGTTGAGCCAAAGACCCTGACCGTTGTCCGGCCCCTTGAAGTCGGCGGGCTGCTGCGGGACCTGAAGCGGGTAGAAGGTCTTGGCAGCCATCTTGAGCTGGCCGGAGCTTTGCAGATCGCCGAACAGCGTGCTGTTGAACACTGTCATGAAGCGCTGCGCATCGCCGGAGCCGCGGAAATCCGGGACGGCGATGACGGGCTTCTCTGGGTTTTTAACGACGTTGCCCGAGATATTCTGAGCCTGCGACCAAATGGCGGCCACGATCAGGAGGAGGATGGAGTGGAAAATAATTCGTTTCATCGCTGTAGTTGGAACCGGAGTTCGACCGTAGCTACGCTTCCGTCGTAGTTGGCCGGAAGCGGTTCGAATGGCGCGGCGTCGGTGACCGCGCGCAGTGCAGAATAATCCAGCGTATCGATGCCGCTGCGTTGCGCAACCTTTGCGTTTCGCACGGAACCATCACGCAAAATATCAAAAGTGATCACGACCATGGGAGCCGTATGGAGTCCGCCCAGGCCGTTGGTTTGCCATTTGTCGGTGACACGCTTGATGACCAAGTCCGCGTAGGCACCGAAGCGGTTTCCGAGGGCGCTGTTCGGGCCGACACCGACACCGCCGGAGCCGGGCTTTTCGAACATCGGCGAGACGGCGGCCGGCGCCTGCGGGCTGAACACCTGATTCGGAAGCGGCGGCTGAGGGCGGTAGCGCTGCGGATTCAGTTCTTCGAGCGAGCGCGTATCCACACGGCGCTTCTTGAGGAGTGGAATCGCTTTTTCTTCCGGAACTTTCACTTGTTTCTTCGGCTGCACCTTAGGCGGTTGCGGAACCTGCGATTCAGTGTCATTGGCGACCGGATTTATGTGGCCAGTGCGTGCCGGCAGAGGAATTGTCTTCACCGCAGTGACGGGCACCGCATTACCGGCTTGCGTCATGGCCGAACCCCACACCTGGTGCGAATGCTGGAAGGTGAGGGTGGAAATCACCAGGGCGACCGCGATCGCGCCATGCAACAGGACCGATTGGACGAACGGTCCTCGCAACGACTCCTGTTCATCCAAAATGTCGATCCGGGGTGTCATGCTAGCGCCGCCTGTTGGCTTGATCTTCCGGTTGCGTCACCATGTTGACGGAGAACTTCGCGTCGCCCAGCACGGCGACCACTTGCGCGACGGTATCCCAGGGAGTGTGGCCGTCAGCGCGCACGTAAACCGCCGATGCGTTATGGAAGCGCCGATGGATCTCGCTGGCCATCAGGTTGATGTTGACATCTTTGTCGTTCAATTTCGTGAGCCCGTCGCGGCTGATCGAAATCACGGGCAGATCCTGGACGCTCTCTTTTACCTGTTTCACCTTGGGCACTTCGATTTCCAGGCCGAACTCCATGACGTGCGCGGTGAGCATGAAGATGATCAGCAGCACCAGCACCACGTCCACCAGAGGCACGATGTTGATTTCAGCCAGAGAGCTGTTTCCGCGAAAGCGGCCACGCCGCCCGTTGCCCAATGAACCGCCGACCGAGAAAGCCATCGGCTAGCCCTCCATGCTCTTTTCGGTGAGGTTCATGAAACTCGAGTTGGAAGTCCTCCATGCGCGCGCCAAATTCCTTGATCGCGTTGCCGAACCAGTTGTAGAAGATTGCGGCTGGAATCGCCGCGGCCAGGCCCAGCGCGGTAGTGATGAGGGCTTCTGAAATTCCGGGCGCCACGGCGCGGAGGCTGGCGGCGCCGGCGGTGCTGAGCTGCTGGAATGCATCGATGATGCCCCACACGGTACCGAACAATCCTATGAAGGGCGTCACCGTGGCGGTAGTGGCGAGCAGGCCCATGTTGCGTTCCAGACGGGTGAGCTCTTCGCTCATCCCTAATTGGAGGCTGCGCTCCAGGGCCAGCGGATTAGTGAGACTGCCGCGCGATTTCATTTGCCGCTTGACTTCGTTATAGCCGAAATCGAACAGCACAACCAGCGGAGAGCTGCGAAACTGCTCGCTGACCACAGCTACGGCGTCGAGGCCGGGAGCTTTCCGGAAAGCGCGCAGGAAACGCCGGTTGGCGGCGCGCGCGCTGCGGAAGATGGCCCATTTCGAAAATGCCACGGCCCAGGACAGCAGCGAGAAAACCAGCAGGATCGCCATGATGGCCTTCGGCAGAGGCCCGGAACTTTGGACCAAATCCCAAAGATTCAGTTGCAGGAACAGCCCGCCAACGTGCGGTGGTATCAACCGGGCTCCTTTCCAATCATTGGAGCGTCGCGCTCACCGGTCTGAGCTTCATACAATCGCTCCGATACAACCATGATATCGTGGGGAGGCTTGGCTATTAAAACAGATAGCTCCTATTCTGTTTTATAGCATTGGGCCCGCCGGGCGCAACTGCATATAGATCGACACCGCGGCGGTTCCGCCAACCTGTGGACGGACTCACCCTCAATTTAGACGGACGGAAACCTCGTATAATTTCAACCAGTGTTACTCGATTTGCTGGTGGAAAACTACGCGGTCGTGGAGCACGTTCGGGTCCGGTTTCATGCCGGACTGAATCTCCTGACCGGGGAGACGGGAAGCGGCAAATCCATTGTGGTAGATGCACTTGGGCTGGTACTAGGGGTGCGCGCGTCGGCGGAAATGGTGCGGTCGGATACAGAGCGGGCGCGGGTTTCGGCGATCTTTGAGGCGCCCCGGGACAAGGTTTGCCGGGCGCTGCTAGATGAAGCCGGTGTAACAATCGAGGATGGCGAGCTGCTGATTGAGCGCGAAGTGCTGGCCGGGGGGAAGTCCCGCGCGTTCCTGGGGAGCCGGCCGGTGACGGCGGCTTTGCTTCGGCAATTAGCTCCGTACCTGGGCGATATCCATGGGCAGCACGAGCAGCAGCAGCTTTTCTCGGCTTCAGCGCAGTTGCAGTTGCTGGACGATTTTGCGGGCTTAGACGAGCAGCGCGAAAAGGCCGGCGAACTGTTCCGCGAGTGGAAAGCGGTGGAGCGGGAGCTCGAAGAACTGAATCGATCGGAACAGGAAAAGCTTCGGATGGCGGACCTGTGGAGCTTCCAGCGCAAGGAGATCGAGGCAGCGGATCTGAAGCCGGGCGAGGATGCGCAACTGGAGAATCAGCGGATGGTTCTGAGGAACGTCGCCAAGCTGCAGGAAAGCGCCGGAGCGGCATTTGCGGCTTTGTACGATGCTCCCGAAAGCGCTTCGGCGCAGGTTCGGGCGGCGTTGAAGAAGCTGGACGAGCTGGCGCGGATCGATCGGAGTTTCGAGCAGGTTGCGGAGACGCTGCGCTCCGCGACCATCGGCATCGACGAGGCGTCCGACCGGATTCGCGATTATCTGGACCGGCTGGAGGCCGATCCGCAGCGGCTGGAGGATGTAGAGTCGCGGCTGGAGCTGATCGACCGGCTGAAGCGTAAGTACGGATCGAGCCTGGCGGATGTGCTGGCGTTCCTGGATCACGTGCGGGCGCAGTTGAATGCGGTGGAATCGGCCGGCGAACGGCGGGTGAAGCTGGAGCGCGAGGCAGGCGAGCGGGGTGAGGCTTATCGGGATGCGGCGTCAGTATTGACCCAGGGGCGCAAAGCGGCGGCGGCCAAGTTGGCCGAGAAAGTGGAGGCGGAGTTGGATTCGCTGGCGCTCGAGAACGCGGTGTTCCTCGTGGAGGTGTCGGCGGCGCAGGCGTCAGAAAGCGGCGTGGATCGGGTGCAGTTCCTGATTTCGGCCAATACCGGCGAGGAGCCGCGGCCGCTGGATCGAGTGGCCTCCGGAGGCGAGCTGTCCCGAATCGCATTGGCGTTGAAAACTTCGACTGGCACGGCGGGTGGCAGCAAAGCGGTTCAGAGAACCCTGGTGTTCGATGAGATCGATAGCGGAATTGGCGGTGGAGTGGCGGAGGCGGTGGGGCGGCGGTTGAAGAAGCTGTCGGGGGCGAATCAGGTTTTGTGCGTGACACATCTGGCGCAGGTGGCTTCATTCGCCGATCATCATTATTTCGTCGAGAAGCGCGAGATCAAAGGGCGAACCGTGGCCGAAGTGGAGGAGCTAAGCGGGGCGGCGCGGACACGCGAGATCGGACGCATGTTGTCCGGGCAGCGGGTGACGCCGGAAGCGCTGAAGCATGCCGAGCAACTGATTCGGCTGGGGGCCGAGCAGGTGTAGAAGGCGCCGATCGCCACAGTGGTATCCTGACAGCGAGTGAAGTCTCCAGGCCCACTCCGTTCCTCGGAGTGGCTTCTCATTTTCTACTTCAGCTACGTCGCGATTATTTCCCGTATATTTCCGATGCCGCCGGAGGTTGCGTGGCGTCCCTTCGCAGTCGCGTTTCTGGTGGCGGCTTTGTTCGGCGCGTTCGCGTACGGGGAAGCGCAGGAATATCGGGAGGTCTTCTCCATCGCGCGGGACTGGCTAGCGGTCGGGCTGGTTTTGCTGGCGTACCGCGAAATGGACTGGTTCGCTTTCCAGAGCCATGATTTTCATCTGGAGTTTCGCTGGATCGAATGGGACCGGTGGCTGCTCTATCGGGCTGGCCTCGAGCGAGCGATCGAATCGCTCGGTGCGCTGCTGCCGTTTTATTTGGAGCTTTGCTATCTGCTGGTGTACGCGGTGGGGCCGTTTGCGGTCGCGGTGCTGTATTTCGAACGGCGGCGCGATCTGGTGAATCAGTTGCTGCTCATCTATCTGCTGGGGACGCTGCTTTCGTACGCGCTCTTTCCTTTCTTTCCATCCGACCCGCCGCGCGTAGTATTCGGAGGAAGCGACATGCCGCACATCATGACGCCGATACGCCAATTCAATTTATGGATCGTGAATGGCTACGGCATTCACTCCAGCGTGTTTCCCAGCGCGCACGTGTCTTCGGCGTTTTCGGCTGCCTGGGCGTTGCTGCTCCTGCTGCCGGCGAAAAAGCGATTCGGCATAGGGATGCTGATTTACGCGGTGAGCGTTTCGATAGCCACCATTTACGGACGCTATCATTACGCCGCGGATGTAATGGCGGGGTTCTGGATCAGCGTCGCGGCCGGCGTGATCGGAGCGCTGATTCTGAAACCACCGGTGAGTCCAGACCAGGTGGCTTAAGATTCTTCTTCTTGTTGTTCTTCGCCGCCCTCTTCGTCGTGACGGCCTTCCTGGATGGCCTTTAGGCGCTCTTCGCGGCGCTTGGCGCGCTCGGCGGCACGTTTGACCAGTTCGGTGCCCATTAATTCGAGCTTGGCCACTTCGGCGCCATCGCCCCGCCGCCAGCCCAGGCGAACGATGCGGCTATAGCCGCCGTTGCGCTGTCCGAACTTGGTGCCGAGCTTATCGAAAAGTTTCTTGACCGACGCAGGAGTCCGTAGGAACGAGGCAGCCTGGCGGCGGGAATGCAACGTATCTTCTTTGGCCAGGGTGATCATGCGATCCACCAGCGGGCGGGCCGCTTTGGCTTTGGGGACCGTGGTGATACAGAAATCGTTCTCGATGACGCTGGTCACCAGGCCGCGCAGCAGAGAGTTGCGCGCGGCGACATTGCGCTTGAGCTTGTAGCCGGCTCGCTTGTGTCGCATGGGCCTACTCCTGGACCTCGTCCAGCTCCTGGGCTTCCTGCTCCTCGATCGCGGCGCCATAGGGCGGCGTCACCGATCCGCCGGGAGGCGCAACCAGGCGGCCTTGCGCATCGAACTTCATGCCGAAGCTCAGGCCCAGATTAGACAGAATTTCCTTGATCTCGTTCAGCGACTTGCGTCCGAAGTTCTTGGTGCGCAGCATTTCGGCTTCGGTGCGCTGCACCAAGTCGCCGATGGTTTGGATGTTGGCGTTCTTCAGGCAGTTGTAAGAGCGCACGCTCAACTCCAGCTCTTCCACCGAGCGATTGAGCACTTCGTTCATCTGCGTAATGCCGCGGTCGGCTGGTTCTTCGGCGGCTTCCGGCAGCTCCTCGAAGTTGATGAAGATCGTCATGTGATCCTTCAGCAGCTTGGCAGCTTGGCCGATGGCGTCCTGCGGCGAGATAGCGCCGTTGGTCCAGACTTCGATGGTCAGCTTGTCATAATCGGTCATCTGGCCCAGGCGCGCGGCTTCGACGCTGAAGTTGACTTTGCGCACCGGGGAATGCACCGAGTCGATCGGGATGTAGCCGATGGGCAGGTCCTCGTCGTAATTGCGGTCGGCGGCGACGTAACCGCGGCCGGATTTGAGCCGCATCTCGATGTTCAGCTTGCCGCCTTCGCCGATGGTGGCGATGGGCATGTTGCGGTCCAGCACCTCGACGTCCTGATCGGTCTCGATTTGGCCGCTGAGTACGGGTCCCGGGCGATCGGCCTTGAGCCGGGCCACGCGCATGCCTTCGCCGATCATCTTGAAGGGCACTTGCTTGAGGTTGAGAATAATATCGGTGGCGTCTTCGACCACGCCGGGGATGGGGCTGAATTCGTGGGCCACGCCTTCGATGCGGACGGAAGTGATGGCGGCGCCTTCGATGGAACTCAGCAGCACGCGGCGCAGGCCGGTGCCGATGGTGGATCCGAATCCACGCTCGAACGGCTGCGCGGTGAACATGCCGTAGCGCTCGGTGAGCGTCTCGGTATTGGCGACTAATCTTTTGGGCTTCTGAAAACCTTTAAACATAATTCGTTCCTTTGGCTCCTGGGGTTTGGGCCGGTTCTCTACTTGGAATACAATTCGACAATCAGCTGTTCATTGAGCTGAATTTGTACCAGATCTTCGCGTTTGGGCTGGCTGAGCATGCGGGCCTTCAAATTATCGCGATCCACTTCCAACCAGTTGGGCGAGGGCGCGTGGGCCGTAGCATCGCGGGCAGCCAGGATGGTCGGGTTGTTCTTGCTGGCCTCGCGCACTTCAATCACGTCGTTGGGCCTGACTTCGAAAGATGGGATATCTACTTTGCGGCCGTTGACGTTCAGGTGGCCGTGGCGAACCAGTTGGCGGGCCTGGTTGCGGCTGGTCCCGAAACCCATGCGGTAAACCACGTTGTCCAGACGCCGCTCGAGCGAGTTCAACAGATGTTCGCCGGTGACTCCCTTGGTGGCGAAGGCCTTCTCGAACAGGTTGCGGAACTGGCCTTCGAGCAAACCGTAATAGCGGCGCGCGCGCTGTTTTTCGCGCAATTGCAAACCGTAGCCGACCAGCTTCGGCTTGCGGTCCTTACCATGCTGGCCGGGCGCGAAGTTGCGCTTTTCGATGGCGCACTTTTCGGTGTGGCAGCGTTCGCCCTTCAAAAATAATTTCATGCCCTCGCGCCGGCAGAGCCGGCAAACCGGGCCGATGTATCTAGCCATTCGTTCCCTTACCTTCCTCTTTAAAGGTGCAGTTTACGACCACAGATTTGTTGCACTGGGTCTTCGTCCTGCTTACTTACACTCACTAAACGCGGCGCCGCTTTGGTGGCCGGCAGCCGTTGTGCGGGATCGGCGTACGATCCTTGATCGCTTTCACTTCGATTCCTACTGTACCCAAGGCGCGCACCGCGGATTCACGTCCCGCGCCCGGACCGCTCACTCTCACTTCGACTGTTCGCAGTCCATATTCCTTGGCTTTATTGGCGGCGGTCAGCGAGGCCTGCTGCGCGGCGAAGGGGGTTCCCTTGCGCGATCCGCGAAAGCCCAGCGAACCGGAGCTGGACCAAGCCAGCACGTTGCCGACCAGATCCGTAAAGGTCACGATCGTGTTGTTGAAGGATGCCTGGATATGGACGATACCCACGTTGACGACCTTCTTCTCTTTTTTCTTGAAGGTCTTCTTTTTTCCGGTTTTTGCGGGAGCTTTGGCCATTGTGATCCTTAGGTCTTAGCGGTGGCTTTCTTCTTGGAGGCGACGGTGGCGCGGCGCGGACCTTTGCGGGTGCGCGCGTTGGTGTGGGTGCGCTGGCCGCGCACGGGCAGCCCGCGGCGATGACGCAATCCGCGATAAGAACCCATTTCGATGAGCCGCTTGATGTTCATCGAAAGCTCTTTGCGCAGGTCGCCTTCTACCTCGCCTTCGTTTTCGATGATGGTACGGATGCGGTTGACCTCGTCTTCGGTGAGGTCGGCGACCTTCTTGCCGGCATCCACGCCGGCCCGATGCAGAAGCGAAAGCGAACGGCTTCGCCCGATTCCGTAAATGTAAGTGAGGCCGATCTCGGCCCGTTTCTTGGCTGGTAAGTCAACACCTGCTATGCGCGCCATGGTTCCTTCCTGTTATCCTTGCCGCTGCTTATGTTTCGGATTCGGGCAGATCACGCGCACCACGCCTTCGCGGTGGACGATCTTGCACTTGTCGCACATTTTTTTGACGCTGGCTCTAACTTTCATCGTTTCCCCCAGACTACTTCAGCAACCGCGTAATTCTTCCGCGGCCCGGATCGCGCGGCGATAATTCCACTTCCACCCGGTCGCCCGGCCGCATTCGCATAAAATTCGTCTTCGTGGTCCCGGCCGGGTGCGCCAGAACCAAATCCTCATTGCCCAGTTTCAACCGAACGACGGCGTTCGGGAGCAAGTCCACTACGGTCGCCTCCACTTTCACGGGCGCGTCAATACCCACGGCCCATTCTCCGTCACCGCGACGCAATGTTCGAAATGGGCGGAATAGGACCCATCCTTAGTCACCGCGGTCCACTTGTCGTTCAGTACCTTCATGTCGGGCGCGCCGGCGTTCACCATCGGCTCGATGGCCAAAACCATGCCTTCTTTGAGGCGCGGATTCTCGTTGCGGCGATCCACGTAATTGGGGACTTGCGGATCCTCGTGCAGCTTGGTTCCAATTCCGTGCCCCACCATTTCGCGTACCACCGAGAAACCGTTCTCCACCACATGCTGCTCGACAGTCCCGCAAATATCAAACAGCCGGTTTCCGGAGCGCGCTTTGTCGATGGCCATCTCAAGCGATTCCTGGGTGACGCGCAGGAGCTTTTTGGTTGGCTCGCTGATCTCTCCCACCGGCACCGTGATGGCCGAATCGCCGAAATAACCGTTCAACTGCACGCCCGTGTCGATGGAAACGATGTCGCCCTTCTTCAATTTTCTTTTCGACGACGGCATTCCATGAACAATCTGCTCGTTCACCGAAGTACACAGCACAAAAGGATACTTGCTGCCCGCCGAAGGCGTGTAATAGCCTTTGAAAGCCGGCTTGGCGCCCGCATCCTGCATCATCTTTTCGGCGGCCACTTCCAGATCCTGCGTGGCCACGCCTTCTTCGACCATTCGCGCCAGCTTCTGCAAGATTTCCCAAACCAGCAGACCGCTTCGGCGCATCTGTTCCAATTCTTTTTTATTCTTGCGGATAATCATTGCCAGCCGGCCGGGGTCCGCATCACACCGTGCGCACACGGGCTCCCGGGCACAAGATGGTGATGTTTTGATTGTATCACGCCGGCGTAAGTCATGATTTATATGCTGCTTCGGCGGCCTCGGATGCGGCCGGAGCGAGGCGTGAAGCCTTCATAGTGCCGCATAATTAACTGCGCTTCGATCTGATTCACGGTGTCCATGGCGACGCCGACCACAATCAGCAGCGAGGTGCCACCGAAATAAAAATTGACGTTCAGGCCGTCCAGCAGCCAGCGCGGGAAGTACGCATCGATGAAGTTGCCGACCACCGGCAGGCGCTGCAGCTTGATGCCGGCGATCATGATCTGCGGAATCACCGACAGAATCGAAAGATAGAGCCCGCCCACGACGGTGATCTTGGTCAGGATCTTGTTCATGTAGTCGGCGGTGTTCTTGCCCGGACGGATGCCCGGAATGAATCCGCCGTACTTGCGCATGTTGTCGGCTGCTTCGTTGGGGTTGAAGATGATGGAAACGTAGAAGAAGCAGAAGAAGATGATCAGCACGCATGAACAGCACGTAATACAGCGGCTGAGCGTTGCCGATGGAATTCAGCATGGAGCTCAGGAAACGTGCTGTTCTTTACCACGTTCCAGGTCATCAGCGTTTGCGGAAACGCCAGCAGCGAGGATGCGAAAATCACCGGAATGACGCCGCCCGCGTTGACTTTGAGCGGCAGGTGCGTCGACTGGCCGCCCATCATGCGGCGCCCCACCACGCGCTTGGCGTACTGCACTGGGATGCGGCGCTCGCCGCGCTCCACCAAAACGATGAAGGCCACCACCGCGAGCATCACCGCCAGGATGATGATCAAGTGGAAGGGAGTCCATTCTTTGGTTACGAACAAGTGATCGTAGATATTCTGGACGGCGCGGGGCAGGCCCACCACAATGCCGGCGAAGATGATCAGCGACATGCCGTTGCCGATTCCGCGCTCGGTGATCTGCTCGCCCAGCCACATGATGAACGCCGTACCGGTGGTCAAGCTGAGGATGGTCATCAGCATGAAGCCGATGCCGGGATTGATCACGAAGCCGCCTTCGGATTTTTCGAGCGTCAGGGCGATACCAAAGGACTGCATCAGGGCCAGGATCACGGTCAGGTAGCGGGTCCATTGCGTGATCTTGCGGCGTCCGAGCTCCCCTTCCTTCTGCAATTTCTCGAGCGTCGGGACAACCACCGTCAGCAATTGCAGGATGATCGACGCCGTGATGTAGGGCATGATGCCCAGCGCGAAAATCGTCATCCGGCGGAACATGCCGCCGCTGAACAGGTCGATGAATCCGAACAGCGTACCCGAATTCTGATTGAAGAATTGCTGCAGCCGGACAGCGTCGACACCGGGAGTGGTGATGAACGCGCCGATCCGGTAGACCGCCAGCAATCCCAGCGTGAACAGAACGCGCTTGCGCAGGTCCGGAATCCGGAAGATATTGGCAAGGGCCTCGAAAAACTTCATTTGTGCCTACCTCAACCTTGTGAGTCTCAGGATGCGCTCCCGATCACTTCTCCGCTGCCTCCGGCTTTCTGGATCTTGTCCAGAGCCGATTTGGAAAACACGTGCGCCTTCACGGCAATCTTGCGATTCAACTCGCCCGAGCCCAGAATCTTGAGCCCGGCGCCGAGTTTCTTGATCACGCCCAGTTCGAGCAGCCGCCCTGGATCGAAACTATCGCCGTCCAGTTGTTCCAGACGGCTGACGTTCACGATGGCGTACTCTTTGCGAAAGATATTGGTAAAGCCGCGCTTGGGCAACCGGCGATGCAAGGGCATCTGGCCGCCCTCGAAACCGCGCATGATGCTGTAGCCTGAAATCGAGCGGGCGCCCTTGGCTCCGCGGCCGGAATACTTGCCGCGTCCGGAGCCCATGCCTTGCCCGATGCGTTGCCTTTTCTGTTTCTGCCCCTTCGGCGGCCTGAGATTACTGAGGTTCATATTAGTCCTTGACGATCGCGAGCAGATGCGGAACCTTCGCCACCATACCACGAAAGGCGGGCGTGTCCGGGCGCTCCACTACCCGGTTCATTTTCTTCAACCCTAGCGACCGCACCACTTTCTTGTGTTTCTCCGGACAGCAGATGGGGCTGCCGATCAGCTTGATCTTGATAGTTGCGTTTGCCATTGCCTTAGACCTTATCCAGCGCCAAGCCGCGCATCTCGGCCACTTGCGCTTTGTCGCGCAACTGCTCGAGCGCATCGATGGTGGCCTTCACGACGTTGTGCGGATTGTGCGAACCGATCGACTTGGTGAGCACGTTGGGAATCCCGACAGCTTGGATGACCGCGCGCACCGGGCCGCCGGCAATGACACCGGTTCCTTCGGGGGCGGGTTTGAGCAGCACCATTCCGCTGCCGAAACGTCCCAGCACGGGATGCAGAATAGTGGTATTCAGCACGTTGATCTTGCGCAGATTCTTCTTGGCCGCTTCGATTCCTTTTTTAATTGCGGCCGGCACTTCCTTAGCCTTGCCGGTCCCGAACCCGACGATCTTCGCGCCGGGATCGCCCACTACAACGAGCGCCGAAAAGCTCAAATTCTTGCCGCCCTTCACCACTTTGGTGACACGGTTGATGGACACGACCTGCTCTTTGAGATTCAGGGTTGACGCGTCGATCCGCTTCGCTGCTAATGTAGCCGCCATTCGTTAGAACTCCAATCCGCCTTCGCGGGCCGCGTCAGCCAGGGCCTTGATGCGCCCGTGGTACAGGTATCCGCCGCGGTCGAATACCACTTTCTTGACGCCGCCGGCCTGCGCCCGCTCGGCGATGAGCTTGCCCACCTGCTTGGCGCCCGCCAAGTTGCCGCCGTTTCCGGCGCTCGATTTCTTTTCGTTCGACGATGCAGCCGCCAGCGTATGCCCCTTACGGTCATCAATCACTTGCGCATAGATATGTTTCAGGCTGCGGAACACGGCCAGGCGCGGCCGCTCCTCGCTGCCGTGCACCCGATGCCGGATGCGCTGGTGAACCCGCAAACGAACTATGTTCTTAGAAGACTTGGCCATTTACTTCGCTCCTGTCGCTCCCGCACCGGTCTTGCCGGCTTTCTTGCGGAGCACTTCGCCGGTGTAGCGCACGCCCTTCTGCTTGTAGGGATCGGGCGGACGCAGCGCGCGAATGTTCGCCGCCACTTGTCCCACCATCTGCTTGTCGTAGCCGGTCAGCACTAAGTGTGTTTGCTTGTCGATCTTGAGATCCACGCCCTCCGGCAACAGAACCTCGATGGGATGCGAATAACCCAGCGTGAAAGTGGCGATCTTGCCCTTCACGTCGGCGCGATAGCCGGTGCCGGTGATGTCGAGCTCGCGCGTGAATCCGGTGCTTACGCCCTGCACTGCCGCAGCCGCCAGAGCGCGAGTCAAACCGTGTAAGGCCGCGCGCTGATCGGAATCGCGCAGTATTTCCATGGTCCCGTCGGCCTGACGGACCGAGATTCCATGCGGAATGGGAACCCTCAGCTTGCCCTTAGGTCCTTCCACGGCGATCTCGTTTCCGATCGCGATCTTGACGCCTTTCGGCAGCGGAATCGGTTTATTTCCAACTCGCGACATAAATTCCCCCTACCAGAGCTGGCAGAGAACCTCCCCGCCCACGCGCTCCTTGCGAGCCGTGCTTCCGGTCATGACGCCGCGCGGCGTGGTCAGAATATTGATCCCCAGGCCTCCCAAAACCTTCGGCACTTCCTTGCTGTTCACATAGACGCGGCAGCCCGGCCGGGACACGCGCTCGATGCGCGAAATCAGCGGCACGTTGCCGGGAGTGTACTTCAGATAGATGCGGATGCTCTTCTTAGCGCCCTCTTCAGCCAGCTTGAAGTTGGTGATGAAGCCTTCTTCCTTGAGAATCCGCGCAATCTCCATCTTGAGCTTGGAAGCCGGCACGTCCACCTTGGGATGGCGAGCCATCTGTGCGTTGCGAATGCGCGACAGCATATCGGCGATGGGATCGGATGTTGCCATGTCTCCGGAATCCTTTCCTTACCAACTGGCCTTGATCACGCCCGGGATCTCGCCAGCCAAGGCGAGCTTCCGGAAACAGATCCGGCACAGATCGAACTTGCGAAGATACCCTCGCGGCCGCCCGCAACGGAAACAACGGTTGCGCATCCGGATTTTTACCCGGGCCGGGCAGTCTTTGGCTGCCATTTTAATTTTGGCCTTTTCTTCTTTCGCGATCTTGGCCGTAGTTGCCATAAAATCTCTATTAATCTCCTATGTGCCCTGCTGCCGGAAGGGCATTCCCATGTGCTTCAGCAGCGCCAGACCTTCGGCGTCGGTTCTCGCCGTGGTGATGATTGAAATATTCATCCCTTTGACTTTTTCGACTTTGTTGTAATCGATCTCGGGGAAAATCAGCTGATCCTTGACGCCCAGCGTATAGTTGCCGCGTCCATCGAACGATTTGGAAGAAACGCCGCGGAAGTCGCGGACGCGCGGCAGGGCGACGTTCATGAGGCGGTCCAAAAATTCATACATGCGGTCGCCGCGCAGCGTAACCATGGCGCCGATCGACATGCCCTCGCGCAGTTTGAAAGCGGCGATGGATTTCTTGGCCTTGGTGATCACCGGTTTCTGGCCGGCGATCTGGCCCAGCTCGTTTACGGCGCCATCCATGAGTTTGGCGTTCTGAGTGGCTTCGCCCAGACCGATGTTCACCGATACCTTGTCGATCTTCGGCACCGCCATCGCGTTCTTGTAGCCGAACTCCTTCACCAGCGCCGGGATCACGCGGTCTTTGTAAAGATGTCTCAGCCTGGCATCTGCTTTTTTGGAAGGCTTCGCGGCCTTGGGAGCTTCGCTCTTCGAAGCTTCGCCCTTGGGGGCTTCCGTTTTCGCGCCGGCTTGCTTGGGAGCCTTGGCGCCTTCCTTTTTGGAACCTTCCTTCTTGGGTTCCTTGGGCTGTTGTGGTTGCTTTGGTTCCTGTGCCATCTCGATTCCTCTTACGCCCGCTTGTCCAGAACCTCGCCGCTCTTCTTGGCGATGCGCACGCGATGTTCCCCGGACCCGGCGCCTTCCATCCGGTAGCCGATTCGTGTCGGCACGCCTCCGGAGGTTAAAATCATGACGTTAGAAATCGCGATGGGGCTTTCCTTTTCCGCGATTCCACCCTTGATCTGTTTGGCCGGGTTGGGATGGGTGTGACGCTTGATCATGGACACTCCCTCCACCAGCACTTTGCCGCGCCGCCGGTCCACGGAAATCACTTTGCCGGTCTTGCCTCTGTCGCGCCCCGCGATCACCTTCACCTGGTCGTCTTTCTTAAGCTTGATTTTGAGATGCTCGTCGGTGGCGCTGCCGGCGCTGCTTACGAACTTGGTTTTCATGCCGACTTTGGCCATTAGATGACCTCCGGCGCGAGCGAAACGATCTTCATAAATTTCTTGTCGCGCAGCTCGCGCGCCACCGGTCCAAACACGCGCGTGCCCACCGGCTCGCCGACTTCGTTGATCAGAACGGCGGCGTTGGAATCGAATCGAATGTAGGTGCCGTCTTTACGGCGCGATTCCTTACGCATGCGCACGATCACGCAGCGCACGACCTTTCCCTTCTTGATCGGAGATTCGGGCGTGGCTTCCTTCACGCTGGCCGTAACCACGTCGCCCAAGCCGGCGCGCAACCCCAGGTCGCCGCCGCGCGGCAGTATACACTGCAGTTTGCGCGCGCCGCTGTTGTCGGCCACCTCCAGGATGGTGCGCATTCCAATCATGACGATTTCCTCCGCGTTCCTTTGGCCTTGAGCGACTTGGAACCGGCGGTGGACTGAACCATATCCAGATCCACGGCAGCGGGTTCGACCGCCACCTGCACCGCCTTGCGCAGCACCTCACCCAGTTGCCAGCGCTTCAACTTGCTCATCGGACGGCACTCGACGATCCGCACCACGTCGCCAATTTTGGCGGTCTGCTGCTCGTCGTGCGCGTAAAATTTGTTGCGCTTGTTGATGATCCGCTTGTATACCGGATGCGAAACGCGCCGCGTCACTTCCACCACGATGGTCTTCTGCATTTTGGCGGAGACCACCTGGCCGATCTTTTCGTTCTTATTGCCCGTTTTATGCTCTGTCGTATCCGCTGTGGCCATGGCCTATTTTCCTTTCTTCTTCTTTCTTCGCCACCGGCTCCGGAGCGGTCTCGGGATGCAACTCGCGATCTCGCAGAATGGTCAGCATCCGCGCGCGGTCCTTGCGGATGGCGCGCAACTTCTTAAGCCCGTCGGTTTGGCCCATGGTCAGTTGAAAGCTGAGGCGGAAGCTCTGCTCTTTCAAGTCGTCGATCTGGCGCTTCAAATCGGCGCTGTCGATTTCGCGTACTTTGTCGGCTCGCATGGCTTATTCTCCGGCGTGCTCGCGGCTGACCACTTTGGTCGGCAACGGCAATTTCCCCGCCGCCAGCCGGAACGCCTCTTCGGCGGTGGCGCGCGGCACGCCCTCCATTTCAAACAAAATCTTTCCCGGACGAATCACCGCCACCCACTGTTCGGGAGCGCCCTTGCCCTTGCCCATGCGGGTTTCCGCGGGCTTCTTGGTAATGGGCTTGTCGGGGAACAGCCGGATCCAAACCTTGCCGCCGCGCTTGATAAAACGAGTCATGGCGACGCGCGCCGCTTCGATCTGCCGGTCCGTGATCCAGTGTTTCCTGTACTTGGCACCGTTCATCTTTCCCTCCGTTCTTGATGCCAGGACGCCACCGAATCAGTCGGCGGGCACCGGCTCAGCGGCCCGCACGCGACGCCGTCCAAGCAGTCCCTGCGCGCGATGGCTCACCACGTCGAGGTACGTGTACAACACCGGCGTGATGTACAGCGTGATGAGCTGCGAGAAGACCAGCCCGCCGACCACGGCGAGGCCCAGCGGCCGGCGCGACTCGGCGCCGGCGCCCGGGACAGGGCGATCGGCAGCGTGCCGATCAGCGCGGCCATGGTGGTCATCATGATCGGCCGGAAGCGCACGAGGCAGGCCTCGACGATGGCCTCCTCGGCCGACGGTGCTCGCTCCGCCTCTGCGCCGCGATCGCGAAGTCGATCATCATGATCGCGTTCTTCTTCACGATGCCGATCAGCATGATGATGCCGACGTAGCCGTAGATGCTCAGCTCCACGTGCGAAGACCCAGCAGCGTGAGCAGCGCGCCGAACGCCGCGAACGGCAGGCCGGAGAGGATCGTGATCGGGTGGATGAAGCTCTCGTAGAGGATGCCGAGCACGATGTAGATCACGAAGACGGCGAGCACGAGCAGCAGCCCCAGGCCCTGCTGCGGACGACTCGAACGCCTGCGCGGTGCCGGAGAAGCGCGGTCGTGATCGTCGCCGGCAGCGTCTGCGCGCGGCCATCGCGTTGCACCGCGTCGACGGCGGCGCCGAGCGACACGCCCGGCGCGAGGTTGAACGAGATCGTCACCGACGGCATCTGGCCCGAGTGGTTGACCGTGAGCGGCCCCACGGTGTCGCTCGAACGTGGCCACCGACGGCGAGCGGCACGAGCTTGCCCGCGCTCGACGCGCACGTAGAGCGAGCGAGAGCGCCGTCGCGTCCTGCTGGGACTCCGGCACGCAGCTCCATCACCACCCAGTACTCGTTGGTGGGCGTGTAGATGGTGGACACCTGCTGCGTGCCGTAGGCGTTGTAGAGCGCGTTCTCGATCTGCTGGGCCGTGACGCCGAGCGCGGCCGCGCGGTCGCGGTCGATGTCGACGCGTGAGCTGCGGGTTCGCGATCAGCAGGTCGGTGGTCACGTCCGTGAGCTGCGGCAGCTCGCGCAGCTTGCGTCTCGAGCAGTCGCCGGCCTCCGCGTAGAGCGCGTCGATGTCGGTGCCCTGGAGCGTGAACTGGTAGAGGCTCTTGGCCGACCGGCCGCCGATGCGGATCGCGGCGGGTTCTGCGAAGAACACCGCATGCCCCGGGATCCGCGGCGCAGCCTTGCGCCGGAGCTCGCTGACCATCTCGTCGGCGCTGCGGCTTGCGCTCCTCGCGCGGCTTCAGCGGACGTGAGCTGCGCCCTGGTTGCGACGCCGTCGCCGCCGCCGGCGCCGATGGTCGACGTGAACGCGTCGACGTTCGGGTTCTGTGGCGACGATCGGTCGGCGACCGCCTGCTGGTGCCAGCATCATCGCCACGAACGAGATGCCCTGCGCCGCCTCGGTGGTGCCGATGAGCTGGCCGGTGTCGTCGCGTCGGGAAGAAGCCCTTGGGGATCACCACGAACAGCACAGCCGTGAGCGACCAGCACGGCACAGCGAGAAGCCGATGCGTCGCCGGGCGGTGGCGCATCACGTAGTCGAGCGTCCGCTCGTAGAGCGCGCAGCGTGCACTCGAAGCCGCGCTCCGGCGCGTTGTAGAAGCGCGCCGTGCTGCTCCTCGTGCGTCGGCTTGAGGAACCGGCTGCACAGCATCGGCGTGAGCGTGAGCGACACGAAGCCCGACACCAGGATCGACACGCCGATCGTGACCGCGAACTCGTGGAACAGCCGCCCGATGATGCCGCCCATGAACAGCAGCGGGATGAACACCGCCGCCAGCGACAGCGTCATCGAGAGGATCGTGAAGCCGACCTCCCGCGCCCCGTCGAGCGCCGCCTGCATCGGCTCCTTTCCCATCTCCATGTGGCGCACGATGTTCTCGAGCATCACGATCGCGTCGTCCACCACGAAGCCCACGGCGAGCGTGAGCGCCATCAGCGACAGGTTGTCGAGGCTGAAGTCCAGCAGGTACATGACGACGAACGTGCCGATGATCGACATCGGCAGCGCCAGGCTGGGGATGAGCGTGGCCGAGACGTTGCGCAGGAACAGGAAGATCACCATCACGACGAGCGCGAGCGTCAGCACCAGCGTGAACTTCACGTCGTGCACGGATCGCTGGATCGACGCCGACCGGTCGTAGAGGATGTCGAGCTGGACGCGTGGCCGGGCATCTGCGCGCCGAGAACTTGGCGAGCAGCGCCTTGACGCGGTCGCCACCTCGACGGTGTTGGTGCCGGGCTGCCGCTGCACCGCCAGCACGATCGCGCGGTGCGCCGTTGAACCAGCTCGCGGTCTTGTTGTTCTGGACGTCGTCCGATGACGTCGCCCGATGTCGCTCGAGCCGCACCGGCGCGCCGTTGCGGTACGCGACGATCATCGCCGGAACGCGCCGCGCGTTCGGTCGAGCTGGCCGCGTGGCCTGCGACGGTGAGCGCCTGGTTCGCGGCCCCACAGCACGCCGGTGGGGAGGTTCACGTTGTCGTTGGCGATGGCGCTGCGCCACCTCGTCGATGCCGATGCCGCGGCTGGCCAGTGCGGCGGGATCGAGCTGGACGCGCACGGCGTACTTCTGCGACGCCGAACACCTGCACCTGCGCCACGCCGTCGACCATCGAGATGCGCTGCGCCAGCAGCGTCTCGGCGTACTCGTCGAGCTGCGAGAGCGGCACAGCGTTGGACGGTGAGCGCGAGGTAGAGGATCGGCGCGTCGGCCGGGTTGACCTTCTGGTACGAGGGCGGGATGATGTCGGCGGCAGGCTGCGCAGCGTCTGGGCGATGGCCGCCTGCACGTCCTGCGCCGCGGCGTCGATGTTGCGGTCGAGCGTGAACTGGAGCGTGATCTGACGTCGAGCCCAGAGCGCTGCGTCGACGTCATGTTGTCGATGCCGGCGATCGTCGAGAACTGCTTCTCGAGCGGCGTCGCCACCGGCGGCGCCATCGTCTCCGGGCTGGCGCCCGGCAGCGTGGCGCTCACCGTGATCGTCGGGAAGTCGACGTTCGGCAGGTCGCTCACCGGCAGACTGCGGTAGGCGATGATGCCGAACACGAGGATCCCGATCATGACCAGCGTCGTCATGACCGGACGCCGGATGAAGAGCCCCGTGAGGCTCATTGCGCGGCCTGCGTCGTATCGGCGGGGGTCGTGATGATGTCGACCTTGGCGTCCGGCACGAGCCGCGACTGTCCGTCGATCACCACGGTCTCGCCCGCGGCCAGGCCGGATCGGATCACGGTGAGGTTCCCCACCTCCTGGGCAATCGTCACCGTACGGACGCGGGCCGATTTGGTGCTGTCGATTACGTAGACGTACATCCCGTTCTGACCCGGAACGACGGCGGTGGTTGGTACGGCTACGGCGCCCTGTTGGACGCCCAGACGGGCGGTGGCCCGCACGTATTCGCCCGGCCACAGTTTGCGGAAGGCGTTCTCGAACCGTGCCTTGGCAGTGACCGTGCCGGTGAGCGAGTCGACGGCGTTGTCGACGAACGTCAGCGCGCCCTGTTCGCCGAACGGCACGCTGTCAGCAGTCACGACCGAGACGGCGATCGGCCCCGCATGGGCGTGCTGTTCGAGGGCGATGAAGTCGGATTGCGTCACCGCGAAGCGCACGAGAATGGGATGGATCTGGTTGATCACGACCAGCGGACTGCCATTGGCCTGAACCAAATTCCCCGCGCGCACGAGCAAGCTCCCGGTCCGTCCGGAGATCGGCGAATGGATCGTGGTGTAGGCGAGGTTCAGTTTCGCAGTCTCCACGGCAGCGCTATCGGCCACTACCGTAGCCTGCGATGCCTCTGCGGTGGCCATGTACTGATCGGCCTGAGATTTGGTCACATAGTCCTTGGCGACCAACGCGCGGTACCGCTCGGCGTCACGTTGCGCGGCCACGAACTGCGCGGCGTCGCGCATCAGATTGGCGTGCGCCTGGCGCAGGGCGGCCTCGAAGGGCCGCGGGTCGATGCGGAAGAGCACCTGACCGATCTGGACCTCGTCCCCTTCATGGAAGGCGACGGCCAGCAGGGCCCCGCCGACCTGGGCCTCGACCTGCACCGTTTGCAGCGGTTCCACCACGCCGTTACCCGACACGGAGATCGGTGCGGCAATGAGCTTCGCGGTTGCGACGCGGACGGGCGTCGTTGCCGCGCGGCGGACGGGTTTCTTCGCGCAGGCGGCGACGGCGGCGAGGATGAGCGCGGCGGACGCGCACCGCGCGCTGGGGACGTAACGGGAGAGATTCATCGATCGTTGTTCCGGGATGCGTCGTTGCCGGTCGGCAGGAGCGAGTCTCCATGGATGCCGAGGACGCCGGCGTCGTGTGCGAGTTGGGCGAGCGATGCCCGCCACTGCCACTGCGCCTGGACGGCCTGGGCCTGTGCGCTGGCCAGTGCGCTCTGGGCGAGGAGCAAGTCGATGATGCTACCGACCCCTTCGGTGTAGCTGCCGTGGGCGACCCGCTCGGATTCCTGCGCGCTGGCCAGCAGGTCGGCGGACGTGCGCACCTGATCGGCGGCCGTGCGCAATCCGTAGTAGGACGTGAACACCTGCAATGCGATCTGCTCCCGCGTCTGTTCGGTGCGGGCGTTGGCGGCCGTCAACTGTGCCTGAGCCGACCGTATGCCATAGATATGGCTGAATCCAGCAAACACCGGGATCGAGATCCCGAGACTCAGTGAGTAGGTCTGGCCCCGGAAATTGGCGATATCTGAATTTGTATAGCCCCCGGCGCCGGTGAACGCGATGGACGGCAGTGCCGCACCGCGCGTGGCCCGGATCTGGGCGGCGGCGGCCTGGGCTTCGGCCTGCGCCTGGGCCAGATCGGGGCGCCGCCGCACAGCGAGCGCGATGAGCGAATCCACCGACGCCGTGACCACATTCAGCGAGTCCGGGGCGGGCACGTCCGGCACTTCGAACGGCATGTTGGCGGGCAGCCCCATCGTCACAGCCAACGCACCGCGGGCCACGTGCAGCTGGCCTTCCAGCGACTCGAGATTGAGCACCGCCTGCGACCGCGCGGTCCGCGCCTGGAGCACATCGCCGATCGTGGCCAGTCCAACGTTGTGCCGCTTCGGCCGCGGCAAGATTGGCCGTCGCCTCGCCCACGGCGGCGCTGTCGGCATCGCGCAGCGCGCGGGTGCCGAGATACGTGTAGATCGCCCCCTCCACCGCGAGGATGGTGTTCTGCACCGTGGCGTTGTGGGAGAGATCGGCTGCGATCGCGGTCTGTCGGGCGACGTCGATAGCGCCGCTACGCCCGCCGAGGTCGAACACGAGATAGGACAGGTTGACGGACGGCCCGTACTGTGTGCGTTCGCCGGCGACCAGGGTGGAGGTGGTGAGCGTCTTGGAGCGCGTGACGGATTCTCCGGCCGAGATCGTGGGATAGAGGCTGCCGCGGGCCACGCCGTAGGCATCGGCGGCGGCGCGAGCCTGCGCCCACGAGATCCGGGTGGCCGGATTGTTGGTGAGCGCCAGATCCACGGCCTGGGGGAGCGTGAGATGCTGCGCCGCCTCAGGCTGAGAACGCCGTCCGCAGCCGCAGTATCCGAGGGTGCGGCCGGGACCTGGGCGGGGTCCAGTAGCTGGCGGGCTGCGGCGGGGCGCCGGCGAGACGCCGTCGATGCCTGGTGGCGCGCTCATGCACGCCGCCAAGGCGAGCAGCACGAGCGTGGTGAGAACCCGGTGATTCATAGCGTGTGGCTCGTGTCGCGGGACGGTTGCATGCGGCGGAACTGTTCCCGCTGCTCGGGTGAAAGAATCTGTTCGATGCTGGCGTGCACGGTCTCGACGAGGGCCTGGATACGCGGGCGCATCTCGTCGCGCAGGGCGCTGAAGTCGCCCGCGCGGCGATGCATGATGCTGTCAATCGTGTCGGCCTGGGCCGGGTCAATGCAATTGCCGCGTCAACTCGGCGCGGATGGCGCGCCGGTCGGCTGCGGTGGGGGAGCGCAGGATGGATTCTATCGGGTGAAACGCGGTGTCGGGAAGCCCGACCGCGCCCTGGCGCTCGTGAGGCAGCAGGCGGTCGATGGCCGCACCGGCCAGCGCGCTCCCGATGACGAGGGCGCCGAGCACACCGATGGCCAGCCAACGCCGCGGCACCGAGGTCACTCGGGATTCCGCTGCGGCACCGGCACCGGCAGCGACGCCGGGGCCACGATGTAGTCGAGCAGGCGCTGAGCGGTCCGGTCACGGGTGGCGGACCCCACCAACGAGTCCTGCGCTGCCATCGGTGTGATCGTGGCGGGCCCGCGTGCGTTGCGCGCGGTCCAGAGGATGAGCGCGGCGGCGGCGAGCGCCGTGACGACGCCGAGCGGAATGAGCGTTCGCGCCCAGTCAGCGGCGAATTCCCACCAGGCCGGCGCGTCGCCCGCTCGACCGGCGAGCAGGGGTACGGCCAGCGCTTCGATGCGGTGTTTCAGGGCGCGGCGTTCGGCCGGGGTCGGCCGCGCGGGCGCGTCGAAACGGGCCAGGAGCTCGCGCAACTCCCGATCGAGGGTCAATCCCGGCGCTTCACGCGTCGTCCCGGCGAAAGTGGGCGAGGGCCCGACGCAGCTGGTACCGCGCCGCGTGCAGGTGCCAGCGCACCGTGGCGGGCGACGAATCGAGTAGTTCAGCGATCTCGGCGACCGTGAATCCGTCGAGTTCGAACAGTTGCATGATGAGCTTT
>CAVXJU010000109.1:0-12985 GCA_963761935.1 Terriglobia bacterium
TGAACGGCGGCGACTGGCTGCTGGCCGAGCCCGTCAACAAACTCACCGATTCGCCGGAAGAAGACTACCGCCTGGAGATCGACCGGACCGCCGGCGAACAAGTGATCGCCGTGCGCGTGACCGACGAGTTCGACAACCAGACCGTCGATAAGGCCGTAGTAAAGTGAACGCAGCCGCGCGTTAGTGCGGCAGCTCAAACGTCACGTTGCGTTCCCGATTCAGGCGATCGCTTAAGGCTCGATCCACGGTACTGAGCGGAGCCTGCTTCTGCTCGTGGTCCATGCTCACGTAGTGCAGCGTCGCGCCGTCCACCCAGTAAGCCAGAACGGCTCGAATCATTCCATCGCTGAACGCGATCAAGTACAGCGGCGCTTGATACTGCTGCGCCTGCGCCTGCGTCGCGGGCCCCGTGTACTCGCGAATGGCCGGAGCCGGCGGAGGAGGTGGCGGCGCGTATGCTTGCCCGGCAGGAGGCCCGTATGGATAGCCGCCGGAATTCTGGTTGATGATCACCGCTGGGGCTCCCCCGCCCGAATTATCCACATAAGGATAGCCGGAAGGCGAGTAACCATTGTCAGGCGGGTAGCCATAGCCATAGTCGGAAGAATCGAAGAACGGGTCCCAATAGTCGAAGTACGGGTAGCCGTAAAATCCGCTATAGAGGTAAGGGGAAAAGCCGTAGAAAAGCCGGTTCCCGCGATATCCAACGCCACCGCGGAAGTTACCGCCGCGAAAGCCGCCAGTTCCGCCACGGAACCCACCGCCCCCGCCCCCGCGGACTCCCCCTCCGCCGCGCATGCCACCGCCGCCCATCCCGCCACCGCCGTGCATCCCCCCGCCACCGCCGTGGCCGCCGCCTCCGCGTTGCGCAAGAACGGGAACGGCCGGAAGAAGCCCGAATATCAAGATAAAAGCAAGTCGACGCATAATGACGCGCCTTTCTACCGCGATAGTAACGCCGCATTCTGGCGCGCGCAAGCAGCAGGGTTTAGATGCCGATATACCGCGCGTATAAACTGCGCGCCAGGCCCGCGTCCGTAGTGCCTTTGACAATCGCCCGGCCGTCCGGAAAAACGGTCAGTAAATACGGGGGCGTTTCGAAGCGCAGCGCGAACTCATTGGCGCGAACCTCACCCAGCGGCTGGAGCCGCGCCGCCAGATCGCGCAGATTCAGGGGCCGCCTGCTTTCATGGATCTGGACCGCGTTGTGACCGCACAAGCTCACCGGCGCACGCGCACTCTCTTTCAGATACGGAAACTCGCGCCGCCCACACGCCGGGCACTGCTCGCTTGGCCCCGGCTGCGCCACCTGACGAATTTCGCCGCTCCACACATCCACGGTCGTGATCTTCCGCGACGGCTCCAGGCCGCACAAAATCTTCAGCGCCTCAGCCACCTGCCAACTCGCGATCAGCGCCGTGATGGAACCGAGCACGCCCGCCGTTTCGCACGTTGGCTGGGCGCCGTCAGGAGGATCCGGATAAATGCATCGCAGGCAAGCCGTGCGCGCCGGGACCACTGCCATCGTTATGCCATAGCTCCCCACCGCCGCCCCATAAATCCAGGGCCGCCCTCGATCGACAGCATAATCGTTGATCAGATAGCGCGTCTCGAAGTTATCCGTGCCATCCAGGATCAAATCCACGTCGTCGAAGAGGTCCGCGACGTTGGAAGCAGTCAGGTCCACTACCGCAGCCTCGGTCTGCACGTCGCGATTGATGCCGGCAATCTTGCGCGCCGCCGCAACCGCCTTCGGCAGCGCCTGCTCGGCATCGCACTCGTCGAACAGCCATTGTCTTTGCAGATTGCTGAGCTCGACGTAGTCGCGATCGACGATGCGCAGAAACCCAACCCCGGCCCGCGCCAGCGCACCCGCCTGAAAGCTGCCCAAAGCGCCGCAACCGGCCACCGCCACGCGCGCGTCCAATAATCGTTGTTGTCCCGCTTGGCCGATGCCCTGGAACAGAATCTGGCGCGAATAGCGTTCTTGAACTCGCCCCGTCATACACCCAGATGGTACCAGCCGATGCGCTAAGATGGTCCCTTGTGTCAACCCGGCTGGGCTGGTGGGTCAGTCTGCCCATGCTCCTCGCGCTGGGCGGGAATTATCTTCTCGCGCTTTCCGACGAGTACGAGGGGAAGCCCATCGCGAACGTCCAATTCGAACCTGAGCGGCAACCGCTCTCGCGCGATCAATTGATGGCCATGATCCCGCTTCGCCCGGGCCAGCCTTTAACCGGCTCGGATGTTCGCGCGACCATCGAACGGCTGTATCGTACCGGCGAATACCTGGATATTGCGATCGACGCCACCATCGGCCCCTCCGGCGTGATCCTCAAGGTGATGACCAAGCCAAACTACTTCGTCGGACACGTCGCGGTTACCGGCGTGCCCGAACCGCCCAACGCAGGCCAGTTGGTTCTGGCCACCAAGCTCGAGCTGGGAACAATCTACTCGAGCGACGAGTTGCAAGCCGCTGAAGACCGCCTGGCGGACATTATCAAACGCAACGGTTTCTACCACGCGAACCTTCAAACCGACACCACCGCCGACGCCGCGTTCCAAGAAGTAAATTTCGATTTCGACGTCGACCCCGGAAAGCGCGCGAAATTCGACGGCCTCAAGACCACCGGCGATAGCGAGCGTTCACCGGAAAGCTTGCTCTCTTCCACCGGCTGGAAGCGATTCCGGGGCCTCTTTGGCTGGCATTCCTTCAACGAAGTCCGTCTGCGCGACGGTCTGGACAACATCCGCGAGTGGTATCCCAAGCACAACCATCTCCTGGCGCGGGTACAGTTGGTCAAACTCGACTACCATGACGGCACCAACACGGTGACACCGGAAGTAAATATCGATAGCGGAACTGGCGTGGATGTACGGCTGCGCGGCGCCAAAATGTCCGGTGGAAAATTACGCAGCTTGCTGCCGATTTACGAAGAACGGGCCGTGGACCGCGACTTGTTGGAAGAAGGCTCTCGCGATCTGGCGTCCTATTTCCAGTCCCAGGGCTACTTCGATGCCATGGTTACGTACTCTACCTCCACGCCTCCTAACGGCCAGGAGTACATCGACTATACGGTCGATCGCGGCGACCGCCACAAAGTCGTAAAGCTCGAAGTCACCGGCAATAGCTACTTCGATTACCAGACCATCCGCGAGCGCGTCTCGGTGATACCCGCCACGCTCATTCGCTATCGCTACGGCCGCTATAGCCGCAACGCGCTCGACAGGGATGTGGACGGCATTCGCGCCTTGTACCACGCCAACGGCTTCCGCGATGTCGAGGTGAGTTCCCGCGAAATCGACGACTACCAGGGAAAAGCCGCCCAAATCGCCATTCTGATCGAAATCAAGGAAGGCCCGCAGTGGTTTGTATCCGCACTCGATCTGGAGGGAATTTCCGAAGACGATCGGGCCGCCTTGGAAATGATTCTGCATTCCACCGCCGGCCAACCCTACAGCGACCTGGACGTCGCCTTGGACCGGGACGCCATCCTCGACTACTATTTCAACCAGGGTTACCCCCAGGCGGCCTTCGAGTTCGTCTCCACGCCCGCGGCTGAGGGGCAGCGTGTCGACCTCAAGTTCGTCGTGACGCCCGGCCCGCGCGAGTTCGTGCGCAACGTCGTGGTAAGCGGCCTCGAAAGAACGCATCCGGACGTGGTGCGAAGCCGCATCGATCTGCACGCGGGCGATCCGCTTTCCCAAGACAAGATCACCGGCAGCCAGAGACGCCTGTACGATCTCGGGATCTTCGCCCGCGTCGACACGGCGCTTCAGAATCCGGACGGCGACGAGCCGGACAAGAATGTGCTGTATTCGATCGACGAAGCGCGCCAGTGGACCACTAATTACGGCCTGGGCGCCGAGATTGGACGCATCGGCGGAGGCACTACGTCGCTGGAGTCCCCGGCCGGCACCACCGGATTCAGCCCGCGCTTCATATTCGGTGTCAGCCGCCTGAATTTTCTCGGCACCGGCCACACCATCGGTCTGCAAACCCTGATCTCGACCTTGGAACAGCGCGCGCAGTTGACTTATTTCGCGCCCCAGTTTGAAGGCAACCCCAACCTGAACCTGCAATTTATCGGTTTATTCGACATCTCGCACGACATCCGCACGTTCTCGGCGCGGCGCGAGGAAGGCTCCGTGCAGTTGGGCCAGAAATTGTCGCGCGCCTATTCCCTTCAGTACCGCTACACGTTTCGGAAGGTGAACATTCTGGGAACGCCGCTCATCACGCCCGAACTGATCCCGCTGCTGGCCCAGCCGGTTCTGGTCGGCTTCGTCTCCACCACTTTCATCGAGGACAAGCGCGACGATCCCATCGACGCGCATCGCGGCACCTACAACAGCTTGGACCTGGCTCTGGCATCCAACGTTCTCGGCTCGCAGACCGGCTTCGGCCGCGTGGTGGCGCGCAACTCCACTTACTATCAGTTGACCAAGAGCCTGGTGCTGGCACGCACCACGACGTTCAGTATGATCGAACGCTATTCCGGATTGGCTGAAATCCCGCTGGCCGAGCGGTTTTTTGGCGGCGGCGCCTTTTCCGACCGCGCCTTCCCCGATTTCCAGGCCGGCCCGCGCGACACCATAACCGGCTTCCCCATCGGCGGCAACGCGTCGTTTGTGAATACCGTCGAATTTCGTTTTCCACTGGTGGGCGAAAATCTAGGTGGCGTTCTGTTCAACGACATGGGCAACGTCTATTCGGCGGTCAACAAAATCAGCCTGCGTTTTACCCAGCGCGATCTCCAGGATTTCGATTATGCCGTGCAGGCCTTCGGATTCGGCGTCCGCTACCGCACGCCCATCGGACCCGTTCGCGTGGACTTTTCCCTCAGCCCCAATTCGCCGCGCTTCTTCGGATTCGAAGGCACCGAGAATCAATTGCTCTATGGCGGGGGCCACGCCGTAACGCAGCGGATCAACGTATTCCAGTTCCATTTTTCCTTGGGGCAGGCCTTCTGATGCCGCAATTGGCGCGCTCCAGCCGTAAATTCTTGCGTCTCCATTCGCTCCTGTTCCTGTTTGCTATATGCGCTTCGCTTCCGGCCGAGGTGATTGACCGCATGGCCATTTCGGTGGGCAATCAAGTCATAACCGAAAGCCAGATCGACGAGGAAGTGCGTGTCACGGCGTTTCTAAATAATGAAAAGCCCGACCTATCCGCCGATCAAAAGAAGAAAGCCGCCGCGCGGCTGATCGATCAGGCCCTGATCAAGCGCGAAATGGATCTGAGCCGCTACCCTGTGCCCGCGCTCAGCGACGCCGATAGCGCGCTCAAAGACATCCAATCTCGTTACCCTGGCCAGGCCGCCTTCGACCAGGCCTTGCAAGATCACGGAATCACCACTGCCCAACTGAAGGAACATTTGTGGTGGCAACTCACCGTTCTGCGTTTCGTGGACTATCGTTTCCGGCCAGGCATCCAGATCTCGGATTCCGACGTTCAGGCATACTATCAACAGCAAGTGTCCAAATGGCAGCAGCAAGGCGTTAAGACCATCCCCAGCCTGGGCGACCAGCGCGCGGAGATCGAACAAATCTTGACCGACCAGCAAATCGACGAAAATCTGGACAGCTGGCTGGCCGACACCCGCAAACAGGTGCCCATTCGCTACCTGGACGAGACGCTGCAATGAGCCGGCCCGTCAAAGCTGTCTTGTGGACCTTGGGCGGCCTGGTGGGATTGACCGTCGCCGCCGCGGTCGGCTTCGTGATCCTGGTGCAGAGTGCCTGGTTCAAGAACCAGATTCGGGAACGGATCGTCTCGGTAGCTGAAAAGGCCACCGGCGGGCGGGTCGAAATCGGCAGTTTCAATTATGACTGGCATGCCCTGACAGCCGAGGTCGCGCCCTTCGTGTTGCATGGCTCCGAGCCACCCTCAGCGCCGCCTTTCTTCCGCGCGGCTAAGATTCGGATCGGCCTGAGAATCATTTCGGCGTTCAAGAAGCAGGTGGACATCGCTTCGCTCCAGGTAGACCAGCCGCAGCTGTATGTGACCGTCGCGCCGGACGGAGCCTCCAACGTGCCCATCCCCACTCTCGCGCGCACCATCGGCAGCTTCACCGATCAACTCCTGGATTTGAAAGTGCAGCACTTCAAACTTCGCAACGGGCTCTTCGAATACAATTCCAAGCGCATTCCCGTGGACGTCCAAGGCGACCATCTGCAGGCCGCTTTGGCGTATGACTCGAATGGTCCGTGCTATCGCGCCGACATCTCATCCCGGCCGCTGCGGGTTTCCTCGCCGCAATTGAAACAGCCTTTGATCTTCGATTTGGCCAGCCGAGTCGCGTTTGAATCCAATGCCGTCGAGATCCTTGAAACCAGCCTTGCCAACGGCGCGGCAAAGGTTCAATTGAAAGGCACCGTCAGCGACCTTGCTTTGCCCCGCGCGGCGTTGGAGGTGAAAGCATCCGCACCCTTAAACGAACTGAAGAAGTATATCCCGATCCCGCTCGAACCGCGCGGCGACATCGCTTTCGAAGGCCGGGGAAGCCTCGAGAGCGGCCCATTCCGATACAAGCTGGACGGCAAGCTCACCGCGCGCGGGCTTGGGATTACCTACCACAACGTCGCCCTCAAAGACGTTGCGGCCGCCTCCGGCCTGGAGCTGTCGCCCGAGAAACTTAGCCTGCCGGACCTCGATATTTCCGTGCTGCATGGCGCCTTCCGCGGCTCGGCGGAATTAACCGGTTTTCGCAAGCTCGCCATCAGCGGAACAGCTCAAGGTTTTGCGCTACGAGATCTGCTGCAGCTCAGCGGCCGCCAAGCAGGGCAATTGAATGGCATTCTGAGCGGCCCCGTGCGCGTGAACGGCGAACTGGCGCGCGGCAATCTGCACAACGTGATCGCCGAGGCTCAACTGGGAATCTCCCCTGTACCGGGCCCGAAACCTCTGCAAGGGGCCCTCACGGTGAATTACGATCAAGCCGCTCAAAAAGTGGGACTGGGAAGCTCCCACATCACGCTCGGGTCCACCGAAGCTACCGTTACGGGCGTCTTGGGCCAAAGCCTCGCCGTCCAATTGGTCTCAAAGGATCTGAACGACGCGCTGTCGCTATTTCCGCTGATCGGCGAGGAGCCGCCCAAGCAGCCTCCCATCTCGCTCGACGGCAGCAGCGCCAGCTTTGACGGGACCGTCACCGGACCACTCTCGAATCCGCGCATCTCAGGCAAAGCGGAGGTAGGGCGCTTCGAATTCCGGGGGCATCGCTTCGATCACCTCACCGCGAGCATGGATCTGGACCAATCCTCCGCGAATTTCCGCACCCTGACTGTCGCGCAGGACAAAATGCGCGTCGAAGGACAGGGCCGCATCACCTTGCGCGACTGGAAAATCGAGGATTCGAGCCCCGTCTCTGGGCTCCTTTCGATAACCGGCGCCGACCTGGCAAACCTGGCCAAAGAGAGCGGCACGGACCTCGCAGTCACCGGCACCCTTTCCGGGATCGTGCGCGTCTCGGGTTCGCTTGATTCCCCGCTCGCCTCCGGCACCATCGAGGCCGCGAATATCTCGGCCTACGGTGAACATGCCGATTCGTTCCGCGGCGACGTGACCGTGTCGTCCACCGGCGTTGAGGTTTCCGACGGCAACATCCGCTCCCGCGCCGCTCGCGTCACCTTGACCGCCGCCTATAATCACCCCGCCCAGGATTGGAAAGACGGCGCACTCCGCTTCGATATTTCCACCAGCGGACTAACGCTGGCGCAAATCCACCATATCCAGGACGTCGAATCCCGTTTGGACGGCGCGGTCGACTTCAAAGCCAACGGTACAGCCAAGGTGGTGAAGGGCGTCGTCGACCTGACGTCGCTAACCGGGCAGCTATCCCTGCGTAACGCCGTCTTCGATGGACATCCCTACGGCAATCTGGAACTAAACGCCAGTACCCGGCTGCCCATCCTGGGCGTCAGCGCCAAGGTCAACCTGGGCGGCATTCAAATGGAGGGAAGCGGCGAATGGCGCATGGAAGGAGATTATTCCGGCCAGGCGCGGATCGAGATTCCGCGGGTCCCGTTCGCCACCTTGCATGATCTAGTCCCCGGCCCGCACGAGCGGCCGACGCTGCCCTTCGAAGGCTTTCTGCAAGGCGACGCTACCGTCACCGGGCCGCTGAATAATCCCTCGGCCATGAAAGCCGACGTGGTGTTTTCCACGGTGCAACTGACCGCCAGCCCCAGCGCCTCGCCCAAAGGCGGCTTCCAATCCCAGGATCTCGTGCTTCACAATGCGGAGCCGGTGCGCTTTGAAGCCACCACCAAAGCGATTGAGATCCGCAGCGCCAATTTCACCGCAAAAGACACTTCGCTGACCGCCTCGGGGCACCTGACGCTGGACTCGAAAAGCCCTTGGGACTTGACTGTGGCCGGACGCATCAACCTTTCCATCCTTCAGATCTTCAACCCCAATCTGCTGGCGTCCGGCGCGTCGGTGGTTAATCTGGCCGTGCGCGGACCGCTGATGGAGCCGCAAATCGACGGCCGCCTGGAACTGCAGAACGCTTCCCTGTTCCTGCGCGATTTTCCCAATGGCGTGGATGAAGCCAACGGGTTGATCCTCTTCGATCGAAACCGCGCCACGGTCCAGAATCTCACCGCGGTTACCGGCGGCGGCAACGTGAAATTTGAAAACGGCAGCTTCGTTGGCTTCCGCGGACCAGTACTGCTGTACCGGCTCCAGGCCTCGGCCAACAACGTGCGCTATCGCACTCCGGACGGCATTAGCATCACCGTGAACGCGAACCTGGCCCTGGTGGGCACCTCGGAGAATAGCGTGCTCTCCGGAAACATGCACGTGGCGCGCGCCGCCTTCAATCCGCGCACCGATGTCGGCGCCTTGCTGGCCGAGACCGCCAAGCCCGTGCCCGAGCCTTCCGAATCCAACGAATATCTGCGCGGCCTCCAGTTCGATGTCCTGATAGAAAGCGCGCCTAGCCTGGAAGTCCAAACATCCTTGGCCCGCAACATTCAGGCCGACGCCAACCTGCGCCTGCGCGGCACGCCCGATCGGCCAGTAGTGCTCGGTAACGTCAGCGTTAATTCCGGGCAGATCGAGTTCTTCGGAAACAAGTACAGCATCAACCGCGGCGACGTCCGCTTTCTGAATCCGGCCCGCATCGAGCCCATCCTGGACATGGATCTCGCCACCCAGGTGCGCGGAATCACGGTCGATATCACCTTTTCGGGACCGCTGAACAAACTGAACTTTTCCTATCGCTCCGATCCTCCCTTGCAAGCCAGCGATATTGTCGCGCTGCTGGCCGTGGGACGCACCCCCTCGCTCTCCAGCCCTCTGGCCGCCGCTCAGAATACCGACATGAGTTATTTGGGCTCCGGGAGTAACGAACTGTTGGGCGCAGCTCTCACGCCATCTTCCGGACGCTTGCAGAAACTATTCGGCGTCAGTCACATCAAGATCGATCCGCAGATCACCGACGTCACCGTCATTCCCCAGGCCCGTTTGACATTCGAACAGCCCGTCTCATCCAATATCACGCTCACCTACATCACCAACCTGGAGGTGGCCAACCAGCAGATCGTCCGCCTGGAGTTGGACCTCAACCGGCGCTGGTCGGTGGTGGCTCTGCGCGACGAAAATGGCGCCTTCAGCATCGACTTTCTGTACAAGAAAAGTTTCAAATGAAACTCAGAAAGCTGCAGGGCAAGCTGAAAGTGGAGCATGCCATCCTGGATGGCGTGCGTATTTTTCTCGAAAAGCTGCTGGCCCAGAACCCGGCCATCCGCTCGGTGATTCCCGGCGTAATCCGTCCGGTCCGCGACGCCAAAGGACCTGCCAAGGTACGGGTCACGGTGCCCACCACCAATGGTTGGAAGGCTATCGCGCTAAGCGACGGGGCGCGGCAGAGAGCTCTTCATCAGTACCTCTCTGACCAGGGAAGAATTGGAACAGGCCATCAGCGCCTCCGAGGACGCACGGTGAACGCCCAGCTGGAGTTTTCTCCCGAGCGGATGCGGGAGATCGGTTATCGTGTCATCGATCGCCTGGTGGAGCATCTGACCACCCTTCGGAGCCAGCCGGTGGGGGCCAAGGCGGATCCCGCCGTTCTCATTCCCGCGCTGAGCGAGCCGGCGCCGGAAGAGGGCAGCGCCTTCGAGACTGTCCTGGCGCAATTGGAGCAGCAGGTGCTTCGCAACAGCATGCACGTGAACCATCCGCGCTTCCTGGCATACGTCCCCGGCCCCAGCAACTTCGTCGGCGCCATGGCGGACGCTCTGGCCTCCGGCTACAACGTTTTCGCCGGAACTTGGATCAGCGGCTCTGGTCCGGCCGCGGTAGAGCTCGCAGTAGTGAACTGGCTGCGCGAAGCCTGCGGATTCCCGCCCCAGGCCGGAGGTTTGTTTGTGAGCGGCGGCACCATGGCCAACCTCACCGCGCTGGCCGTGGCCCGCCATGTGGTGCTGGAAGACCGCCTGGATGGCGCCACCGTTTACTTTTCCGATCAGGCGCATTCCTCGCTCGAAAAAGCTTTGTTCTTGATTGGGATCTCGCCCTCCAATTTTCGCCGGCTGCCTTCGGACGACGATTTCCGCCTGCCCCTGGACCAGCTGGCCCGTTCCATAGCGCAGGACCGCGCCTCCGGCTGCCGTCCTTTCTGTGTCATCGCCAACGCCGGGACCACCAACACCGGCGCCATCGACCCGCTCTCGGAGCTTTCCGCACTCTGCCAGGCCGAGCGCGTCTGGCTGCACGTGGATGGAGCCTACGGCGCGGCAGCAGCACTCTCCCCACGCGGCCGCGAGCAGCTTTCCGGCATGCAGCTAGCCGACTCGCTTTCTCTAGATCCCCACAAATGGCTCTTCCAGCCTTTCGAAATCGGCTGCGTCCTGGTTCGAGATATGGCTCAATTGCGGGATACCTTTCGCATCCTGCCCGAGTACCTGAAGGATACTCACCAGTATCGGAGGACTTCAATTTCACCGACTACGGCCTCCAACTGACGCGCAGCTTTCGCGCCCTGAAACTGTGGATGTCGATCAAGGTCTTCGGCTTGGCCTCCTTTCGCGCCGCCATCGAGCATGGCTTCGTTCTGGCCGAATTTACGGAAGCCTGCCTGCGAGCGATGTCCGGTTGGGAGATCGTTACGCCCGCCAACATGGCCGTGGTCTGCTTCCGCTATTCCTCGGGCAGCAACGCCTTTCACTTACGGCTGGTACAGGCTCTGCTGGACGATGGCTTCGCTCTGATTACTTCCACGATATTGCGCGGCCGCACCGTCCTGAGAACCTGCACCATCAATCCACGTACCACGGAAGCTGACATCCGGTCTACCCTGGAGCGGCTGGACTTGCTCGCCCACACACTCCTCGGGGCTCAGGGTGCGGCTAAGGCTCCCTAGGGTTTTCCCCAGTGACACTACACGGCTAACGTTACTATCGGTTCTGGCCGATGAGAGAGTTGTCGAGCTATGACTGAACGACGGCTGGCCCAGGCCAGGCTAACGGGGAAAAGCTGCCAGTGAAGATTCTTATTGCCGACGATAGTATCGTTTCCCGCCACCTTCTCGAAGCCACCCTGCATTCCTGGGGTTACGACGTGATCGCTGCTTGTGACGGCATGGAGGCATTGGAGTTTCTCCAAAAGCCCAACGCGCCGTCGCTGGCCATCTTGGACTGGATGATGCCGGGACTGACGGGTCCGGAGGTTTGCAGTCGCATCCGCCAGCACGCTCGCGAGCCCTATACCTATATCCTACTGCTGACTTCCAAGAGCCTGAAAGAAGACCTGATCGAAGGCATGGAAGCCGGCGCCGACGATTACGTAACCAAGCCCTTTGACCGGCATGAATTGCAAGTCCGCTTGCGCGCCGGAAAAAGACTAGTGGATACGCAGGCCGAGTTGCTGGCGGCCCGTGAAGCGTTGCGAGAACAGGCCACCAGGGATTCTCTGACGCATACCTGGAACCGGAATTCGATCCTCGATACCTGGGCCGCGAAATCGCGCGTGGCGTGCGGGAAAATACTTCGCTGGGCGTGGTAATTGTGGATCTGGATCGCTTCAAGAACGTTAACGATCACCACGGACATTTGGCCGGCGATGCCGTATTGCGTGAGGCCGCCCGCCGCATCCAGAGCGGGATGCGGCAGTACGATTCCATCGGACGCTACGGTGGCGAAGAGTTTTTGGTCCTGCTTCCCGGATGCGATGCGGTGGATTGTCTGAACCAGGCCGAGCGCTTGCGCAAACTGCTGGCACAGGCCGATATGCGAGTCAGGGACGCGGCCATTTCAATCACTGCGAGCTTTGGCGCCACTGCCGTACCCTGCGCCCTGGTTCATTCTCCCGAAAACGTGATCCGACGGGCCGATGAAGCCCTCTATCTGGCCAAGAAAATGGGCCGCAATCGGGCCGAATTTCTGGACTACGATGCGCAAACGCCAATTCCGGAAATCGCCGCGGAGCCCGAGACCCTAATTACATAGGCGCGCCCGCCGGGCCGTGCTCTTTTGCTTCTCAGGCCTCCAAAAACCGCTGCGGACGCGGCCGGAGAAGTACCGGCTTTACACCAGCTAACAATAAGAAAATAAATGCAAAAAACGCATAATTTAGTTCTGTGCGCTTCCCTTTTTTTAGGTCGGCGTGCGATACTGGGTGCAGTAGACAACCGGCCCGAATGACTCAGCTCAGTGAAGCGATAGTCCGCTACCACAAGCTGCTTGAAGGCAGCCAATACCAAAATCTCGCTTGGGCACACCAACTCCAGGAACGCATGCAAGCGAACAATTTGGCCGTCAGTGGGAGACCCGTCTCTCCGGTTCTGCGTCCGCATTTTATCACGCGCAGGCAGTACGCCGGGTTGGCCAAAGCAGTCGAGTCCTTCTCAGCGCCGTCGAACGGATCGAAAAGCTGGCCGTCGCGAGCCCCGCGCTGCTTTCCCGCATGGAATTACTGCCGGCCGAGAAGATGCTCGCCGCGGTGGACCCCGGCTACGGGTTTCTCTCCGTCACCTCGCTG
>CAVXJU010000110.1:0-10791 GCA_963761935.1 Terriglobia bacterium
CTCCTCCGCCGCAAAAGAATTGATCGCCACCATCGGAGTCCAAGCCCGACACGCCGGCACCGGCCGGCATATCAAGCTGCTCCAACACCTCACCCGTCCGCGGATCTATTCGCCTCAGGTCGCTTTCGTCGCCTTCCCAAGTCCCGTGCCACAGCTCTCCATCCACCCAGGTGACGCCGGTGACGAAGCGGTTGCTCTCGATGGTGCGAAGAATCGCTCCGGTCTCGGGATCGATCTGATGGATCTTGCGGTCCCGATACTGGCCCACCCACAGCGTGCCTTCGGCCCAGGCCAGCCCGGAGTCGCGGCCGCCGCCGGGCGCAGGGATCGTAGCCAGCACCCGGCCGGTTTGCGGATCGATCTTGTGAATACGATCCTCGGCGATTTGAAACAGGTGCCGGCCGTCGAAAGCCGTTCCAGCGTGCCCTGGCGACATCGATTAAGCGGATCGCCTCGCCGTTCGACGGATCGAAAGCGTTCAGCTTGTCTCCGGAGGCAAACCAGACCTGTTGGCCGTCATAAGTGACGCCGTGCACTCTCCCGGTTCCCGGAAAGGGCCCGTATTCGCGAACGATTTTGGCCGCCGATCGCTTCATGTTTCCATCTTAATCACTCGGCAGCGGAGCGGGGAGTAACAATGTTGTCGTGAATCCCGGCACCGGCGGAGTCATCCAACGGCGAGCCCGGGCCCGGCCGAACGCCTGCACTTTGCCTGCGGCCGCGAGCGAGTCGAGCGCCCGCTGCACGGTGCGCTGGCTGGTGCCCAATGCCAGTGCCAGGGCCGAGCTCGACCAGGATTCACCGTCGGCGAGAAAGCCAGCACCGCCGCATGCTCGTCTTCGACAGGCCGTGCGAGTACGACCACATCGCGTGCACGGCACGGCGACAGTAAAAACCCGCTCTTGGTAGCACTGACCATGGCGATCGTCCGAAGCATCCTGCGCAGCCGCCCGATTTCGACCCGCAATCGCGCGCGATGCGATTCGTCCGCGAGTTTCGCCCCGAATGCGCGCCGAAGCAGGACATCCCGCGGAACGTCTGCGGGCCACGCTTCGCCCAGCGCGCGTGCGAGTTGGAACAACACCGGACGGCTTGCAAGCGACACCGCCTTACCACCGGCACGCACGACGTACCGGCACGCATCGACAACCAGTCCTTGGGAGGCCTGCAGCTTTTCGACATCTTCCAGTAGCAGGGTCCGCTCCGTGCCGTTGGCGATCAGGCGTGCGGCCGGCGTGTTCAGCACCACGGACGCACTCTCCACCTCGGCCGTGAGTGCGGGGATATCGGCTTGGCTCGCAGCCAGCCGGGCGCGTGCAAGTGCGTCGCGCGCCGCTTTGGTTTGAAGGCGCCGCAGCGCGATCCCGGCAGCTACCAACTCGTGCACGGCCTGCAACGCGGGCGGGAAGTGTCGTGGGGTCGAGCTGCGCGAGCATGTGCTCGGCGTCCTGGAGGCGACTGATCAGCAGCAAACGGCGTAACTCGAGATAGCGCGCGTGCGCGGCGTTCAGTCGGTCGCCATGCGCTTCGAGTATCGCGCGAGCCGCTTCGAGCGCCTTCACGGGCCAGCTCAGATCGCGCGAAGCGAGCGCAATCTCGGCTTCGGCCACCAGGCACCTGGCGCGTGCTACCGTCTCTCTTGGACTAAAGGCGCGAGCCGCGCTTCGCAGCAGAGCCTTGGCCCGCACCAGATCGCCCAACTGCGCCATCGCAATGCCGCGCAGCGCCAACGCGGGCGCGTCGTCGCGCAAAGCCACTCGCTTCAACGCGCCCAGAGGATCGCCGGCGGCCAGCGCTCGCGCCGCGGCCGTGATTAGCGAGTCCATCGGAATCCCGCCACACTTGTCACTCCCACCATTTCGACATCCGGGGTTAAGTTTATCTCGTGGGCACCAAGCAACAGGTTATATCGAGAACGGCAAAAAACAGCGAAGGCGATCTTTATCGGCAGATGGACGCCGGAGATCCTCTTCTCACTCGAAGAAAGGCCTTCACCGGCACGGGGAGCTGCGCCGCAGCGTTGGAAACGTTTCCCAGCGCATGCTTACCAGAACTCTGCGCAATCTGGAATCCACCGGATTGATCACCCGGCACGCGGCCAGATCGAGGGCCAGGGCCTTCGAGTATTCGTTGACCCAGCTGGGACGAACGATCATCGCACCGCTCCGGGGTATGTGCCGTTGGGCCAAACGACACCACAAGGATGTCAGCGCCGACGTGCCCTAGGTACACTTCTGTTCCCAATTGCGGTGGCCACGGAAAGGGTGACAAGCTCGTCGATCGGGAACGTCGAAAGATCGCGAATTTAAGTTGAAAGGTGAAACATATGTGTCCAGCATGCATCGCAAATGCAGCAGTAATGGTCGCCGGAGCCGGATCCACGGGAGGAATCCTGGCGGTCTGCATCGACAAATTCAGAAACTTTTTCAGAGCGAAGGAGAAATAAGATGGCAACAATGAATACACCCCCGATCGTGTCGCAACAGGAATGGGAGGCTGCGCGCCAGCAGCTCCTTGTAAAAGAGAAGGCCTTAACCCGCGCCCGTGACACGCTGGCCGCCGAACGCCGGCGGATGCCGTGGATGGTCGTGGACAAAAAGTACGAGTTCGACGGACCCAAGGGCAAAGTAAGCCTTGCTCGATCTGTTCGAGGGTCGCCGTCAGTTGATCCTCTATCGCGCCTTCTTCGAGCCTGGGGTGTTCGGCTGGCCCGAGCACGCCTGCCGCGGCTGCTCGCTGGGCGCCGATCAGGTCTCCCACCTGGCCCATCTGAACGCCCGCGACTCCACGCTCGTCTACGCCTCGCGTGCACCGCAAGCGGACATCGTGCGCCTGAAAGCACGCATGGGTTGGGAGATGCCCTGGTACACCATCACCGACAGTTTCGACAAAGATTTCGGTGTCGACGAATGGCACGGCCACAACGTGTTCTTCCGCGACGGCGACAAGGTGTTCCGCACATATTTCGTCAACAGCCGCGGCGACGAGGCGATGGGCAGCACCTGGAGCTACCTCGACATCACGCCGCTCGGCCGTCAGGAGACTTGGGAGGACTCGCCCGAGGGCTACCCACAGACCCCGCCCTACAAGTGGTGGAACTGGCACGACAACTACGGCGCCAGCCTCGCTTGACCCGAAATGGGTCGACATAATAACCGATCCTCAGGAAGCCGCCCGAAAGCGCGCAGCAGAGGAGAAAGTATGACCAAGGAACTTGCAGCGCCCAAAATCGTCGATCGCGAGCACCTTCCAGGCCGAGCTGGACGCATTGCGGGTTCGAGAGAAGGCCCACACACATGAAGGCGACGCCATTGCGGCCGCCCGCCGACGGCTCCCCATGGTGGAGGTGGACGCCGCCACGCCGCTCATTGGCGAAGGTGGCGCGGCGACATTATTGGACGCGTTCGAGGGACGCCGGCATGCTCATCGCCTACTACTTCATGTGGCACATCGGCCATCCTGCGCCGGAGCAGTGCGAGGGGTGCACCTGGGTTACATCGCAGGTCCGCGAGCTGTCCTATATTCATTCTCGCGACGTCACCTTCGCCGTGTTTTGCCAAGGCCCGTACGATGAGAGCGCCCGGTACCGTGACTTCATGGGCTGGGAGATGCCTTGGTATTCGGCGCCAGGACTCGCTCGACACTCTCTTGGTTGGACGCCGGGTGGGCAGGATGCACATCGTGTGCTACCTGCGGCAGGGCGACCAGGGTGTTCGAGACCTACTGGACGACGGCTCGCGGCGTCGAGGTGATGGACAATAGTTCCGGTTGCTCGACTTGACCGTCTACGGGCGGCAGGAGATGTGGGAGGACTCGCCGGCTGGCTGGCCACAACGGTTTCAAGGCAAGCAAAATTTCCGAACCGATGGACGTCCTACCGCCCAGTGGTCTCGCCTGAAGGCCGGGCATTCGGACGACCTGGGAGCGGGCAGGCGCTGATAGACTTGAAGAAGTGGAACGAAAGATCTTCTGGCTCATTTTTGCATTTCTGGGTTTGATCGCTGACTTCGCGCTGCCAATCTGGTGGGCGCTGGGAGCTACCATTCCCATTTTCTTCGTGAGCTGGTGGGTGGCTTATCGCAGCGATTGGTTCTAGCTCGGCGGACCAAATCCGATAATGCCCGATACCCAAGAATGGCAGGATGAGCTGGACGCATTGATCGCCGCGTCCGAGTATCACACACTGCTGCTAGAGAATGAATTTGTACGCGTACTGGATACCAAGGTCCGGCCGGGCGAGACCGTTCCACTCCACACGCATCGCTGGCCGAGCACGTTGTACATCCTGAGTTGGAGTGATTTTGTGCGGAGAGATGGCGAAGGCAGAGTGGTCGTAGACACCCGCAACCTTGCGAGCATGCCGCGCGGGAGCGCTTTGTGGTCTGGTCCTCTCCCGCCGCACACGCTAGAGAACGTGGGCGAGTCGGAGCTGCATGCGATCAGCGTGGAATTAAAGAACCAAAAGTAGAAGGGCTTCGCGATGTGCCAAGCCTGCCTCGGCGAGTCCTCTAGCAGTCCTTCCCTTTTTTCTGGACAATCGTAGTTAGCGATGAATTACCGCCAAGGATTCCTTCGCATCTACCTCGTTCTGTCGGTTTGTTGGTTCGCCGCGTGGATCTACGCCGGCGTCAGGAAATCTCCGGACCTGCGGCTGAACGAAGCCAAGCGGCAAGAACTGGACGGAATCGTCCGCACCATGATGGACGAAGACGAAACCGATGACGACATCCAGGTGGTGGTGGATGACTTCCGCGCGAAGTACGGCGAAAGATCGTGGCCAATTACGCTGCGCCGGGTCTCGACCAGCCACAGCATGCTCATCGCCTTCCTTCCTCCTTTGGCCGGATATGCGGTCGCATGCATGGTCCTGCCGTGGATCGGCCGGGGTTTCGGAACAAAGAAAATCGATTAATCCGGGCGTTTTGACAGCTCCTTCGCTTTTTGGCACACTGAAGTTGTGTGTTCGGAGTCAGTCTTTCCCCTCGTTCGCCCTGCTGGTAATTTCGGGTCCGCGGTCGTAAACCTGCCTCTGCACTGACTTCAAGGAGCTTTTTCATGAAACTATTCGTAGGAAATCTGCCCTATGCCGCGACGGAAGCGGATATAACCGATTTCTTCACGCAGGCCGGAATCACCGTCGACAGCGTTAACGTGATGCGCGATCGCTTCACCGGCGAGGCGCGCGGATTCGGGTTCGTCGAGATTCACGACGATGCCGCCGCCAATCGCGCCGTCGAGGCCTGCAACGGCAGGGACCTCATGGGCCGGGCGCTGGTCGTAAACGAAGCGCGCCCCATGGTGCCTCGCGAGCGTGGCGGCGGAGGAGGCGGTGGCGGTGGACGGCGCGAAGGCCGCGGCCGCGATCGCTAGCTCAAACTTCTTCCAACATCTTCGCAATCGCGTCCGCGTCGTTTGGCGCCGTCACTGGACGGTTCGCAAAGCGCGACTCTAGCAGCTTGCCTTCCGGGTCCTGCAACTGGCCCGTGTGATAACGGTAAATGTAATCGGGATCTTTCAACAGGTTCCCCGTCAGCACCGCCACTACATCGTCACTCGCGCGGATCACGCGCGCTTCGGTCAGCTTGCGAATCCCGGCCAGCGTCGCGGCGGAGGCTGGCTCGCAACCGATGCCGCAGCGTCCAATGATCGCTTTAGCGTCGGCGATCTCCTGCTCGCTCACTTTTTCCACCACGCCGTTCGAAGCGGTCACTTCGCCCAGCGCTTTCGGCCACGACACCGGATCGCCGATGCGAATGGCCGTGGCCAGCGTTTTGGGATCCGCGACGCTGCGAAATTCTCCGCGCTGCTGGAAGAAATCGTAAAACGGCGCGGACCCTTCGGCCTGAATCACCGCCAGCCGCGGAATCTTGCGGATAAATCCGAAATCGCGCAATTCGCGCAGAGCCTTTCCAAACGCCGAGGTGTTTCCGAGATTTCCGCCCGGCAAAACAATCCAGTCCGGCGGATTCCAATCGCGCTGATCCAGCATTTCGAAAATAATGGTCTTCTGTCCTTCGATTCGGAACGGGTTGATCGAGTTGAGCAGATAGATGCCCAACCGGTCGGCCAAAGTACGCACCAGCGCCAGAATCTGATCGAAGTTTGCTTCCACCTGCAAAGTGCGTGCGCCATATTCGAGCGCTTGCGCGAGCTTCCCGTAGGAAATATTGCCGTGCGGGATGAAGACGATCGAATCCAGTCCCGCCGCGCTCGCGTACGCGGCCATCGATGCCGACGTGTTGCCGGTGGAAACGCAGGCCACGCGCTGGCGCTTGAGCCGCAGCGCCTGCGCGACGCCGCAGGTCATGCCGTTGTCTTTAAACGACCCGGTCGGATTGAAGCCTTGATGCTTGAAAGTGAGCCGGTCCAAGCCGCCGTATTCGGCCGCGCGCGGCGCGTCGAGTAACGGCGTGTTGCCTTCCCGCAGCGAGACAATCCGATCCTTATCGTCAAATGGAAGCAGTTCGCGGTAGCGCCATACGCCGCTTTGATCGAGCGGGCCATTGCACGTTCGCCGCTCTCGCCAGTTCTTTTTCCACGCCGCGGCATCCGCGCTCCCGCTGAGCCGAACTTCCAGCAAAGACCCGCACTTAGGGCAGTTGTAGATCGCTTCGGTAATCTCAAAACGCGCGCCGCATTTCTGCTCGAAACACGCCAACTCGGCTAGCATGATTAAAGTATCCACGATATGCTTGCGGTGCGTCTCAACAACGGAGTCGTCTCGGTGCGCCGTGAAGCGCGGCCGCGGCGTCCTCCCGAATTCGCGGCCATCCGCTTGATCTACGGTGGCATCTGCAATACGGATCTCGAACTACAGCGCGGCTACTACGGCTTTCGCGGCACGCCGGGGCATGAATTTGTCGGCGAGGTGGTGGAGGCGGACGATCGGGATTGGATCGGCCAGCGCGTCGTGGGCGAGATCAATCTGGCGTGCGGTGAATGCGATTGGTGCCGCCGCGATCTGGGCCGCCATTGTCCCCGCCGCAGCGTGCTCGGAATCGTGAAGCATCCCGGCGCATTCCGCGAACTTCTGACCTTGCCGTTGAAAAATCTCCATCGCGTTCCCGCCCAAATCTCAAACGAACAGGCCGTTTTCGTCGAGCCGCTCGCCGCGGCTTGCGAAATTCTGGATCAAGTGCGCATCCCGGGCGGCGCATGTGTCGCTGTTCTTGGCGACGGGAAACTGGGGCTGCTGATCGGCCAGGTCTTACGCGCGCACGGCGCCGAGGTCCACCAATATGGCCGTCACCGGGAAAAGTTGAAAATCGCGCGCGCCGCCGGTATCCACACAATCGTTGTCCGAAACGGCAAGCTGCCGGCCGCAAAATATGCTTGGATAGTGGATGCCACCGGTTCACCGCAAGGGCTGCAGCAAGCCGTCGGGATGACCGAACCGCGTGGCACCGTAATCATGAAATCAACCACACACGGCCTGGCGCCGATCGACACAGCGCCCATCATCGTCAACGAAATCACGCTAATCGGCTCGCGCTGCGGCCGCTTCGAACCGGCCCTGCGCTTGCTGGAAACCGGCCAGGTAAAAGTGGACGCGCTAATCTCGGAAGTTCTTCCGCTCGAAGACGCGCCGCTCGCCTTCCGGCACGCGCGCTCTGGCGGCGCTCTCAAGGTGTTGTTGCATGCGTAAAGCACGATTCGCAGCCTGCCTCCTGCTGGTTGCCTCTGTCGTCGCAGCCCAAACCCCTGAGTACGGCTATCAAGTGGTGCACGTCTACCCGCACGACCGCAATGCGTTCACGCAGGGACTCGAATTCCGCGCCGGCTTCCTCTATGAAGGCACCGGTCTGAAAGGAAAATCGAGCGTCCGCAAGGTACAACTTGAAACCGGCAAGGTGCTTCAGCAGCTCAACCTGGAGTCGCAATACTTCGGCGAGGGCATCACGGTATTCAATCAGCAGATTCTGGAACTGACCTGGCGCTCCGAAATCGGCTTCATTTACGATCAGAATTCCTTTCGCCGTTTGCGGTCATTCCATTATTCCGGCGAAGGCTGGGGCCTGGCCAACGACGGCACGGTGATCTACATGAGCGATGGCAGCCCGGAAATCCGCATTTGGGACCCGGTCACGCTGCAGGAGAAGCGGCGCATCACCGTGCGGGATGCCGGCAAACCGGTGACGTACTTGAACGAGCTGGAATGCGTGCGCGGCGAGATTTACGCCAATGTCTGGCAGACCGATCGTATCGCGCGCATCTCGCCCGCCAACGGCCGCGTGCTCGGCTGGGTGAACCTGGCAGGGATCTTGAGCAGTGCGGATCGCGACAGCGACACGGATGTCTTAAACGGCATCGCTTATGACGTCCTGGGCGACCGCTTGTTCGTTACCGGCAAGAATTGGCCGAAGCTTTTCCAAATCAAGCTGGTTCCCAAAAGCGGCGCCCGCAGGTAAATCTCACTTGTGAAGAAGCCTTCTCAGGCGATCTCTGAATCGCGAATATAATGAGCGTGTTTTCGGCGTTGACTTCGGCGTCAGACTCGCGGCCGGCTTGGGCGATTCGTCCGCCTGGGCCACGTACGGTTCTTTGTGGATCATCCGAATTCGGAAGCTTTCGAACGAGTAAGTTTTCCGGACCAATTGGCCCTCGTCCGATTCCAGAATGAGCGAAAAGCTGGGCGCGGCGCCCGAGTTGTTCACTTCTACCGGAAAATGCCCGATCACGTTGCGCTCGATGTAGGCGGTCTCGTAACGATGATGCTTCTTGCTCCAGACAAACACGCGAAAGCTGTCGAACTCATACGGCTCCAGGCCTTTCGTGATAGTGGTCCATAGCCAATTCGTTTTGTCGGAGTCTTCATCTCTGACCTGGCCGAGCGGGAAGTACGAGGTGATGCGATGGCCTTCGGCGTACTGGGCGACTTCGTCCGGAATGGCCATGTTGAGCATGCGCGTGAGCACCCAGCCGGCCTTGTGGTCTTTCGTGCGAACCAGGCTCCAATCGTCCATCGGCACCGGTGCGGCGGGTTTGGTCTCCGGCTTGATCTCCTCCGGCGGCGGCTCGGCTTTTGGAACCGAGAGAGCCTGCCAGTCCGATGGCAGTTTCGGCGCGGGCGGCATGGGAGGCGGTCCGATTCTAGTAGCTGGTTGACGCTCCTTCTTTTTGCGCGGCGGAGCTTTTCTCAGAATCGGCTGCGTAGCTTGCGGAGCCGCTTGCGTGCGCGGCGTGAGCTTATGAGCCAGGACGTCGACTTTGCCGTTTTCCGGTACCTGCCAAAAGCTGGGCGACGCACGGTTCGGTTCAGTATGCATGTTCAGCAATTCGAAAACGGTGGCAGCGCCTTGCGAAGGATATTGGTCGGCGCTGTCGGCCATGCGCCGAAGACTGGCCATTTGGTCCGGCGTGAGAAGCTGGCGCAAATCGGTCCAGCCCTCCACGCCTTCTGGGCTGCGCACCTTGACCAAGCGATGTTGGTATTCGAGGATATCGAGTTTCTCGCCGTGCTTGGCCGCGCCGGCGATGGGCGATTTCGCGCTCAAGTCGCGCCGAAGGTTGAGCGTGCTCGGGCCGACGTAGGCCACTCCAATGGACGGGGCCTTGTCCGGTTGCGTCGCGCAAGAAACCAGAAAAGCCAGCAGAAAGCAAAGTGCGGCGCGAGGCAGTGTCACGAGCGGCGGTTTCTGCTGCTAGTGTAACAGTAATGGCTGAAGATCCGGCAGAACGGCCAGCGGAACAATCCGATGATTTTTACTGCCCGCGCTGCCAGGTTGCGGTGGCCGATCCGTTGGTATGCGGCGATTGCGCCGCCATTATCTGCCGCCGCTGCGGCGCGCCGCTGGAGCGCGTGGACGAACTGGGAATCGGTTAGGGAACCCAAGTTCTGAGGAACTTTACCGGGTCGCCGGTTGGGTTGATGGTGAACCGTTCGGCGCCGGCCGGCACCAGCCACGCTTCGCCTTCCTGGAATGGCCGATTGGCGATGGTGCCCATGCCGCTCACGAAAATCAGAATGTGAAAACGCTGCGCTTCCGGAGCGTATTCGAGAGGGATCACGATGCGAGCCAGTTCGGTATGAAAGTACTGGCAATCGATGGGCAGCATCTGCGATTGGATGTTGCTGGCATCCAGCGAAGCAACTTGCAAGGCTTTATCCAAATGCAATTCGCGCGGGCGGCCGTAATCGTAGAGCCGGTAAGTGATATCGGAATGCTCCTGAATCTCGCAGATCGCGAGGCCTCCTCCGATGGCGTGCACGGTGCCGGCTGGAACGAAGAAAGCATCGCCTGCTTCGACCGTGATCCAATTCAACAGATCTACGATCTCGCCGTTCGACGCGGCTTCACGCAGCCTTTCGTGGCTGATCGATTGGCGAAGCCCGAGGGCGAGCCGCGCGCCTGGATCGGCCCGCAGGACGTACCACATTTCGGTTTTGCCGAGCGATTTTTCGTGCGCCTGGGCGAAGGCGTCGTCCGGGTGCACCTGCACCGAAAGGCGCTCCGAAGTGAAGACGAATTTCACCAGCAAGGGAAGATCGGCCTCAAACCAAACTTCACCTATTTTGTTTTGGGACCCCGGGAACCAAGGCGTCAGATCCTGGGCGCCCCAGACCTTGTCGAGAAACTTCGTTGGCAGGCGGACTGGGGCGCTAGCGCTCACTGATAAAACGCCCGATGCGGTCGAGGCCGCGCTCCAATTCTTTCATGGAAGTCGCGTAGGAAATCCGGACGTGCTCGTTGGTTCCGAAAGCCTCGCCCGGAACGACGGCCACGTGGGCTTCGGCGAGCAGGCGTTCAGAGAATTGCAAGGCCGAAGTGATGCCGTTGCGAAAACCAACTG
>CAVXJU010000111.1:0-45343 GCA_963761935.1 Terriglobia bacterium
GCTGTACAAATCGGGAACGCTCCCGTACAATATTGGTGCGCGGACGGAGGGCAGCATGGCGATCAAGATCACCGTCAATGGCCAGACACATTCGCTCGACATCGAGCCGGATACGCCGCTGCTGTGGACGATTCGGGAAACGCTCGGTCTGACGGGCACCAAGTTCGGATGCGGCATTTCGGCTTGCGGCGCGTGCACGGTCAGTCTGAATGGCCGAGCCGTCCGTTCATGTCAGCTGCCGGTTTCCGCCGCTGAAGGCGGAGAGGTCACCACCATCGAGGGGTTGGCCCGGGAAGGCGTCCTTCACCCGGTGCAGCAGGCCTGGATCACTTACCAGGTGCCGCAGTGCGGGTATTGCCAGTCCGGGATGATCATGGCGGTTGCCGCCTTTCTCGAGCAGCACCCGCAGCCGAGCGACGAGGACATCGATGCGTCGATCACCAACATCTGTCGCTGCGGAACGTTCGCCCGCGTGAGGCGTGCCATTCACGCCATAACCCAGCGTTAATGAGGAGGCCGTTGTGAGGAAATGGACGCGACGCGCTTTCATCGGCGCCGGCAGCCTGGTTGGGGGCGGTTTCGTCCTGGGGGCGGGAGAGTTGCTGTTCGCGCCCAGCCGGCAAAGTGTCGTATCGGCCGATGCCGCCGAAAAGGGCCAGCTCACCACCTGGATCACGGTCACGCCGGATGATCTTGTCACCGTTCTAGTCCCGCACTGCGAGATGGGCCAGGGGACGCACACCGCGCTGGCCATGATGGCCGCCGAGGAAATGGACGCTGACTGGAATCTGGTGCGGGTCAGGGAGGCGCCGGCCCTCGATGCCTACGCCAATGCGTACATGCTGCGAGCCTTCGTCGGCAACATTCCCGCACCGCTCGTGCGGGGCGTGGACTGGGGAGCGTATCGCCTGGCGCGCTGGTTCGGCACCCAGGCGACTGGCGGCTCCTCGGCCGTTCGCGGAACCGGGCAATACGGCATGACCGTGGCGGGCGCCGCTGCCCGGGATATGCTGCTGGCCGCCGCTGCCGCACGCTTCGGCGTCAGGATGTCGGAGTGCAAGGCAATCCGATCGCGTATCGTCCATGAGAGATCGGGGAAGAGCGCGAGCTTCGGAGAGCTTGCGAAGGCAGCTGCCGCGATTCCCGTCCCGGCGAGTCCGGCGCTGAAGCGTCCCGACGCGTACACCATCCGGCGCACTGCCCGGCAGCGTCTGGATATCCCGTCCAAGGTCAACGGCAGCGCGATCTATGGCATCGATTTCACCCTGCCAGGCATGCTCCACGCCGCCATCGAGATCGCGCCGGTCTACGGCGGCAAGCTCACGTCCGTCGACACCACCCCGGCCGAGGCGATGCCGGGCGTGAAGCGCGTCGTGCGCCTCCAGGAGGCCGTCGCCGTCGTTGCCGACACGTACTGGCACGCACGACGAGCCCTCGCCGCGCTCAAGCCGGCCTTCGACGACGCCGGTCATGGCGGCGTGTCGAGCGCATCTATCTTTGCCGCGTTCGACAAGTCACTCGGTGCTCCCCCGGAGATGCCGAAGAACGCGGCCAAGACCGTCAGCGCCGACTACCGCGTCCCATTTCTGGCGCATGCGACCATGGAGCCGATGGTGTGCACGGCGCGTGTGGAGAAAGATCGCGCCGACGTCTGGGCGGGCGTCCAGGATCCACTCAATGCGAGGAGCGCTGCGGCCAGCGCGCTCAAGCTGAGCGTCGAGCAGGTGCGCCTCACCAACCTGCTGCTGGGCGGCGGGTTCGGCCGCCGTCTTCCGTTCACATTCGACTACATCGACATGGGCGTGCGAATTGCCAAGGCGATGTCGCCGGCGCCGGTGAAGCTGATTTGGAGTCGCGAGAACGACATCCAGCACGACTATTATCGCCCTGCCGGCATGGCCCGATTCGCCGGCGCCCTCGATGCCAGCGGCGCACCGCTGGCTATCAGGTCGAGCTACGCGGGCGGCGGCGACGGCGAGTCGACGTACATGCCGTACGCGATCCCCGACAAACATGCCGCGGCGCGCGATGCGGCTCACCCTGTTCGGACCGGCGCGTGGCGCTCGGTCCTGAACTCGCAGCATGGCTTCTTCAAGGAATCGTTTATCGACGAGATGGCGCATGCGGCTGGCAAGGACCCGTATCGTTTCCGGCTCGATCTCCTGAACCATGCGCCGCTCTTTCGCGACGTTCTCGTGCGCGTGGCCGCTTTGTCCGGCTGGGGCAGCCCGCTGCCGGAAGGCGAAGGCCGGGGAATCGCGATCACGCAGTGCTTTGGCTCGATCGTGGCCGAAGTGGCTCACGTGGCGGTGACGCCTGAAGGGAGACTCAACGTTCGGGATGTGTTCGCGGTTGTCGACTGCGGGGACGTCGTCAACACCGACAGCGCGACGGCCCAATCCGAAGGAGGGATTATCTTTGGACTGTCAGCCGCGCTGGTCGGCGAAATCACGATCGCCGAGGGAAGGGTCGTTCAGCGCAACTTTCGGGACCACCTGATGATTCACCTGGCGGACGCGCCTCGAATCACGGTGGAATTCATCAAAACCTACAGGCGGCCTGGCGGGCTGGGCGAGCCCTGCGTGCCGCCCATCGCAGCCGCGGTAGCCAATGCCGTCTTCGCGGCTACCGGCATCCGCGTGCGCGACCTGCCGATCAAGAACACGCCGCTTTCGCACCAGACCAAAACGTCGGCCTGATCGTTCGCGTCTGCGTTTACCGGATGCGCGCGCCGGGGAGCAAGAACAAGCCGAAGTGACGGGTTATGAAGAACCGCGGACCTGCGATGACCCGAGAAATTGATGGGCCTCCCTCTTCATCTCAACCAGTGTTTGAAAGGTTTGGCTCCTCAAGTGAAACAAAGGCTATTTCGCGCGGGAGAGATGACCAACGGCTCAGCCGGCCGGTTGCTCCAGCATCCGCGCTTTTAGATTTGCCTGCTCAAAATGACGATCGGTGGTCAAGGCTTCGGTGAGGCGCCATCGGTCCTGATGGCAGCGTCGATCAGTTCCGTCTGAAATGGCACCGCCTCCACGTTCACATCCGCATGCGCTCGCCGATAGCCCTCCGCTGCTACACCACGGGTGCTGGGGTCCGAAAGCGCGTTCAGCCATTCCCAAAGGACAGACTCGGTGGTTGGGATTTTGCTGCCAGAGCGAATCACGAACCCGTGCCATTCAACGGCGCGGAAGTGATACTGGTCTCGCCTGCTCGATAGCGCTATCCAGAAGAGGTGTCGGCGAAGTAGGTGGCCACTACCTCTGCCCGTTGGAACGTCCGTACAGGTAGTGGTCGTGCCGGTCGGCCAGGTCCGCGGGCAGGGCGTCGCTCTCAACTGCGTTGGCAGCGAGCCAACTCAGAACGGATCCTTCCGCTGCTTCGCGTTTTTCTACGACGGGTTCGAATCAGCGCTTTGATTCGGAGGCAGATTAAGCGGCTCATCGGGAATGATGACCTTGCCGTCGAAACGTGCGTTGACCGTCACGGCTCGCGTCCTTGCTCTTTCAGTATGCCAGGAACTCATGGAAGTGGGCCACCAGCGGCCGTGCAATTTTGAAATTGGCTCCCGAGAGCGACATTGCAAGAATTGGAAAAAGCCTCGCTCAGGAGAGACGCCGGTAAGCTGTTGATTCGTGATATGGTTCGGTAAATGGATGCGGCTTGGGTTGGACTCATCGGAGTCGCGGTGGGAAGCGTCCTGACGACTCTCAAGGACTTTCTGACCGCCTGGTATGCGGGCCGGAAACAGCTAGCTCTCGACAAAGCTCGGACGAAGCTCCTCAGGCAGATGCTGGACGCCAAGGACTGGCGAAAACTTTCGACGCTTTCTTGTCAATCGCCTCAGGCGGCTTGGTGGGTGGGCTCGTGGTGGAGGCGCATCAACTGCTCCGCCTTCAATGCGACCATAGCGTACGTGCGCCCATTGTCATCGCTGAACTCGACTTCATAGACGCCGGGAGCCCAGTTCTCGACAACCGTGCCAACTTGGCCGCGGACCAATCCCTCTCCAGGCAAGTCCTCAAGCAGTGCGACCACGGAATGCATTTCGATATCTGCCATCACGGGCCTTCTTCCTTCTTATAGTACAAAACAACTCGTCAGCCGCGGCAAGTCTTCACCAACTCGCACGATCCACGTGCTCCGAATTCTCACCGTTCTTACTGGACGGACCAGATCGAAATCGACCGCGTAGCGCTGGCCATACGGGCTTGTGGCGCCTCGTTCGGCTTCCGAGTTGCGGGCAGCGGCGAGCAGCGCTTCCCTGAGTACGTCCGAGTCGGCTTGACCGATGCCAACCGAGGCAAACACCCGTGCCTTATTTCGGCCACGTGGATGATGCGGGTTCAGGCAGTACTCATCCAGCTTTCGGCAATCAACAATAGCGCGCTCGCCATTTGGCAGCTTCATCTCGCAACGAGCGTAACAGATCGCGGTCTGTTAACGATTCAATTGGCGCGGATTTGTATGCAGTATGCAGTTCGGGATCGGGGGTTTGCCCCCGTTGTTGGCGTAGAGCCCCCCCATGTCTCCGGGTCGGACAGAAATAGTTTGGCTCCTCAGGTAGGACTCGAACCTACAACCCTTCGGTTAACAGCCGAATGCTCTACCATTGAGCTACTGAGGAGCAAGGCGGGAAATAACTTCGCAATCAAATTACATCAAACCACGCTGCTTGCTGTCAAATTTTGGGCGATCTAAAGCAGCTGACCATGCCGCTCCAGCCGGGCGTCCGCCGCATACTTCTTCGACTCTGGTAACCTGTCCATTCGGGGTGGAATGAGTCTCTCTGACGAGGAATTGCAAAAACTTCGGCTGAAGTTGCGATTCAAAGTCTCTTATGAAGTCGGCTTCGCTTGCCCCGACGTGGAAGACATCGTGCAGGAAACCATCGCCCGCTTCCTGCTCGCCTCGCAAAACGAAAAGATCCGGAATCTCGAAGCGGCCGGGGCGTTTGTGAACGGCATTTGCCGCAACGTGATCCTGGAATACCGGCGGCGCTCGCACCGCGATGAGCCAATGCCGGACGTTGTTCCCGAGCCGCCTGGCCGGAGCTTGCCGGAGGCCGACCTTTTCGAGCTGCGGCAGGTCATCGCCCACGGCCTGGCCCAGCTCCCCGAGCGCGACCGCCGCATCCTTCGCGCCTTCTATCTAGAAGAAAAGACTAAGGAAGAGATCCTGGAGCAAACCGGGCTAACGGACCAAAACTTCCGCGTCATCCTATTTCGCGCCAAAGAAAAATTTCGCGCGATTTATATCGACCACACGAAACATCAGGCCGCCTCGCGTCACTCAAGTATATGAGCACGGACTGGCACGGCGACATTGTATACCGTGAGGATTTGATCCGGAAGTATCTGCATCGCCGCTTGGCGCCGGAATTGGCCGATCGGTTCGAGGACCACTACTTGGCCTGCGACGAGTGTTATAACGAGATGCGCGCCACCGAGCTGTTGATCCGGGGGCTGGGCGAGCCCGTTATCGAGCGAAAGCGGATACAGGACGTCACTGTATTGAGCTTTACGCAGGATTCCCAACTGCTGGCTTCCTCGCTTGAACTGAATGAGCTCGCCAATGCCATCCGCCTCCAAAAGGATACCAAGGTTCTGATCGACCTCAGCAAGGTGAGCCGCATCGACAGTACGGGCTTGGGCGTGCTCATGAATTGCTACTGCCACGCAGTTAAGAATTCGGGAGCCTTGAAGCTGTTGAATCCCGATGCACCGGTGAAGAAAGTCTTGAGCCTTACCAAGATTGATTCCCTCCTGCAGACTTTCGAAGACGAGAACGCCGCGATCGCAAGCTTCCACGGGTTGCCATCGTAGCTCTGAGCTATCCGAGCCCCGTCGCGGTCTCCTGCTGGGCCGCGAGCTGTTCCATCTCCCAGATGTCCCGGCGGCTTCGCCCCAATAGAGGCGCTAAGGCCAACTGGCCGGCACGGCCGATTTGCGACTCAAGATAACGCAGTTCCTTCAAGTGCGCGGCCAGCTCCTGATCGGGGGCAACTGGGAAACCCATTTCGCGGCGCAACAGGTCGCCCTTGGCGCGCGCGCTCAGCTCGAGCGAAAGCTGCAAGTAAGACAGCATGTCGCCCAGAATTTCCGGTGCGAACGTGCCTTCGAGCGACTGCAGATAGCGCCCCGCGCGCGAAGAATTGAATTCGCCGCCCGTGAGCGTTTGTAGCAAGTCGATATCCTTATCCAGCTTGGTGCCGAGCCATTTTTCCAGCGCCCTTTCGCTGCGCCAGAAGATGATCGACATCAAGGCCGGCAGCGTTATCAATACCACCACGGCCGCGGCCACCGGTCTCCACAACGGCTGATTGTAGAGTTCGTGGATGAAGACCGCGATAGCCAGGCCCGGCAGGAACAGCAGCCAGGAACGGGAAGCGCGAATCTCGCTCAGATTCACCGACACGATTCCGAAGATCGCGGTGGTCCCACCGTGCATCATGGCGGTGCCCAGGCCGCGGATGGCGCTAGTCAGAAGGCCGGCGGCGCTGACATCCGGAAGGTAAGTCAGATTCTCGAGAATGGCAAAACCGGCGCCCACTGCGAAGCCCGAGATAGCGGCGTCCACCATAAAACCTACGCGATTTTTCCGCAGCAGCCAGATCACGTACAGCGCCTTGCCGCACTCCTCCACCAGCGGCGCACCGGAGCGCGCCCACAGCGATGCGGAAACCACTCCGGAGGCGTTAACGGCGGTATTCAGGACGTAGCACACCACCGCGACCAGGGCTCCGATCGCCACGCTGCGCAGCACCCGGCGAAGCGTCAGCAGCTTGTAGGTGTCGATCAACTCCAGTCCGAACAGAAACACCAGCACCGGCAGCAAACCCAACGCCGCGTGCGCCAGCAACAATCGAATGGAAATCAGATCCATCAAAGAATGCGAAGCGAGACCATGTACTGCGTCGAGATGTGTCCGTTGCGATCCGCCGCCGCGGCATAGCCACCCGAAAGCGTCGTATTCAGATAGGTAAACATGACGATGCGGAGATCCAGTTGCGTGCCGAGATTCGCGAAATAGCCCCGGCTCGGCTCGCTGGTGAAATTAGTGAAGAGGCCGGATGAAAAAAGGCTCAGGCGCGCCCAGTTCACATACATCCAGGTGGTTCCCAGCTCCCGGAATCTCTTGGGCGGGAGATTGTATTCGCCCAGGATTTTGCCGAAGCTTCTGGCGCCGATGGCGTCGATATCCACGCCCGGGAAACTGTAGTACTCGCGATAGCGGCTGATCTCGCCGTGATCGACGTAGTTGTTGCCGTAGTCGCCAAAATAAAAACTCGAAAACGGACTGGTGAAATCGCCGAACGATTTGCCGCCTGAAGTGCGAATCCAGAAGGAGCTGTTGCTCGGGAGTAAGAACCCGCGATCGTAGTTGGCCCAGACGCTCGGAAACGAACCGCGGGCATAGTAGTAGCGCGAATAAATACCCCACAGCGTGCCCTTCTCGTCATCCACCGCGCCTTGCGCTCGGCTGAGATCGGAATACTTGAGAAACAGGTTGCCTTCGAGCAGGTTGGGCGTAACCGTGGCGACGTTTTGATACTCGGGCAATGCGTCTAGCCCTGAGTATCCGGCCACGTTCCACTCCAGAGACAATGTCCGCGGCGTATCGTATATGAGAAATTGCGAATGATCCACTTTCAGCGATTCGCCCCGGCGGCTGAGCTTGGTGGGTCCGAAAAGGTCGTAAAAATCGGCGTAGTTGTAATAGCCGCTGACCTTCCAGTCCCAGAAATGCGCATCGAAGGACGCATGCATGCGTTCCTTACCGGGCAGACTGGTGTCGGGCGAATAGCTGGCGTCCACATTGACGCCCACCAGCCGCAAGCGGTCCGCGAATTCGGCTCGCATGCCACCGGCTGGCGAGTCTTTATAGCCCTGGGCGATTGGGTAAGCCGAAATAAGTTGCACGTTGCGAAGCGGATCGTAAGCGCCCGCATGCGTGACCAGCTTTTCGGAACCGGTTTCGGCAGGCGGCGGGGGAATTTTCCAGCTACGTAGCACCGGATATTTCTGGAGCAGCGCCTGGCCCAGATACTTGACGGCGCTCACGTCCTCTAGCGGTTGCGTGGGCACGCGCCCCGGCACGAATCCCTTGCTGGTATATTCGAACGCGATCAGCGAGCCGTCGGCTAAGGGCACCGGCCGGAACAGACCGGTTTCAGCGTTGCTGATGGCGTCCATTTTCTTGGTCGCAAAGTCGTAGCGGAACAGGTTGGAAGCGCCGGTGTAGTAGGACGATCCATACAGGTAGCGCCCATCCGGAGAGAAAACGAAATTACCGGGCGAGTTGTATTCAAAATCGTACAGCACTTCGAACTGCGCCGCGGGCTGGCGCAACTGATCGATTCGAAAACGAACCAGCTTCTGGCGACCATTGACATCCGTCACCGCGCCCGTCAAATACTGGCCGTCGGGCGAAACATCGATGTCGAAGATGTCGGTTCCGTATTCAAATTCGCGGCGGGTTTTGAAGTCATTGTAGGGTGGGGAAAGCTCAACCAGGCTCGACAAGCCGTTGTTATGCCGCACGCCCCACAAAGAGTTGTCTTTGGAATCGAACGCCAAGTCGCCGGTGCGGAAGTCTTTGAACAATCGCCGGGCGTGGTGTGTTTCCACGTCGTAGACATTCAGATCGCGCCAGTCGTTGTTGTCGGTGGTGTAGTAAATCTTCCGGCCTTTGGGATCCCAGGTGAGCGATGTTACGTAGTAAAGCGCCGGGCCCTTGATGTCCTTGAGCTCTTCGACGCGCCCGGTGTCGAGATGCACTGCCGAGACGCTGGCCATGTGCGCGGGATAGCGGGTGCCGGCGTACAGGACATTATCCTTGGCGTCGTAATAAGCTCGCGACACCGAACCCAGAGCGCGCTCGGAAAGCCGTTGCGGCTTGGTCACCGGGTATTTGCGGATGTCGGCCAGATTAGCTTCCTGGAAGCGGCGCTCGTCGGCGATCCATTGCTCCCAGGCCATTTCCATACCCATTCCATACACTTGAGCGAAGCGTGCGCCGAAGTAGCGGCTGGTGTGTTCGCCGCGAATCACCCATTGCATCAGCTTGTCGGGACCGTAGGTGTAGCACAGCCAGGTCATAAAGCGCGTTCCGTAGAGATACGAATTGGCGCCGGTCTGAAAATCGGCCGAGGTGCCTTCCGATTCCAGGCCCACCACGTGGTAAATGAAGGCGTCGTCGTGGACCAATGTGCGGAAAACCATTTCGTCGTAGCCGCCCATGGCGCGCCCCAGCCCACCGGACATCCAGGTTTCCATGAACGTCGCGATGCCTTCGTGAAACCAGCGCGTGGCGTAGTGCCGGGGACTGGTGAGCGAGCTGTACAGCACCGAAACCGGATCTTCGTCGGTAGGCACAACCTTGCCGAAGAAAAGCGCACGGAAGCGGCGGTCCACGCTATTGGCCTGGTCGCCCATCACGACGTGGATCGACTCGTGATTCATGATCCAAGTCATGCGCTCGTTGGCCGGCAACGTTTCATAGGTATAGCTGAACGGCGCAATTCCCACGTCGATGAAATTGGTGGGGACGGTTCCGGCCGCCCCGTGGCCGTAGTCGCCGAAGTCTTCAATCAGGACAGTGACTTTGCGAGAAGGCGTGAAGTGGAACTGGTTGTGTTCGAAATTTAGAGCGTTCTCGTAGGCCCGAATCAGGTGCGTGACCAGGTACTCGTGGGCGGGGCTGTAGTAGAGAACCTCGATGTGCTCGGAAGATTGGATGAAGAGTTTGGGGAGGGTGGCGCCCAGAAGCGGGGTACAAAAAGAAGGAGTCCCGCAATCCAGCGCGGGACTCCGTTAATTATGCTACAAGTTCTGTGAAGCAAGTACTCCAGTGTAGCGAAAGCCTTATCGCGTCGCTATTCATGCGGATGCAGGCCCGCTAGGAGCTGCGAAGAGCTCCTGCTGATCAGATTCTCCCGGAACTGGCTATTGGTCAGGAGGTTTGTGAACGCTTGGTTCGTTACTAGCTCGTTGAACTGGTGAGAGGCCATCACCGCGCGGAAGTTCATATTTTGAAGCAGGGAATTGAAGGCGCTCTCGTGGACCAGTCCGTTAAACGCGCTGTTGTCCTTCAGCGCCTGGTAGTTCGAGTCCTGATGGAGCGCCTGGACATTCAAGTCCTGGGCTTGCGAATTCTGCTTGCTCGAGTCTTGCCTGTTGGATTCGGCTAACGCTCTTGCCAGCGCGTCGCTGCTCATGAGCTGCATGAAGTGGCTGTTATGTACCAGCTCTTGGAAGTGACTGTCCGCCAGCAACCGCGCGAATAGTTGATCGCTCTTGAGTTGGGAAAAGTTGCTGTCCCGCACCAGTTCCTGAAAGGCCGGATTCTTGGCGAGCGCCTTGAACTCGCTGCTCTCGAGGATGGCCGTGGTAGCCACCGGCGCCTGGCCCGGAGCCGCGATATCCGCTGTGTTTACCTGGCTCTCGCGATACACATCGCGCTTGCCAATCGCGCCTTGCGTTTTGTCCGAACTCACATGCGCGTTCGAGAAATACAGAAGTACGCCAGCGGCAACGATGCCACTTCCGATCAGAATCGAAAATCTCCACTTGCGGAACGTCGTCATCTTGATGTCATCCTCTTTTCTAATGTTGTTGGTCATTTGCTTGGGGGCCTTGTCCTAGAGTGACACAGGCTGGGCTGGCGTTACAGGCAAGCCAAAAAAGTTTTGAACTTTCAAGCAGGCTGTTTTGGACCCGGGAAACGGAAGGAGACCGTGTTGCGGCCTTGCTCCCGGCGATAGCTGAGCGAATCGACCAGCTCGCGGACCAGGAAGATGCCGAGCCCACCGACCGGGCGGTCCTCCAGCAGTCCGGATAAGTCCGGCTCATCCTTATCTAAAGGATTGAAACTGCGGCCTTTATCAGCAATTTGCACCAGCAGATTTCCAGCGGATTCCACGCTGTAGGCCACTTCGACGTCGCCGGTGCCGGGTTGATAGGCGTAGCGCGCGACGTTTACTAAAAGCTCTTCGAGCACCAGATCGAGCTGGTCCCGATCGGACGCCGTGAGACCGGCAGCGTCGGCCCCCGCGTGCGCAAACTCTAGAAAAGCTTGCAAAGAACTAAGGCTGGCCGGGAGGCTCAGCCGTCGAAACGCGGAATCCGTCACAGCTTGGCAATGGCCTCATCGCTGGATTGATAAACCGGAAAAAGGCCGATCAGCTTGGTCATTTCGAACACCTGCCGCGGCAGACCTTGCAGCCCGCATAGGGCCAGCGAGCCGTTCAGCGACTTCAGCTTTTGCGCGACCGTCAGAAAAGATCGCAGACCCATACTGCTGACATATTGCAACCCGCTCAGTTCCGCGATCAGATATCGGGCTCCTTGGGCGATCGATTGCTCGCAGGCTTGTTCAAACTCCGGGGCGCTTTCGGCGTCCATGCGCCCGGTGACCTTCAGCAGAACGGCCTTGTCGAGTTGGGTGGGTTCGATTTGCATAATTTGGTGGACGGCGAGCGCGAGGTAAGGGCTCGGCTGCCATTATGACACTAGTGAGGCGGATGTTTGCGGAAGGGCTGGCTTTCCGGGAGCAAGGATGCTCAACTAAAAAACCAGGTTGTGCTCGATAAATCTAAGCAGCCAAATGGCTAAAGGGGTCTTCGGAAGCGCTAGGTGCAATCGGGAAAACAACCACCCCGGAATGTTCCTCGCGGCTCAAACACACTTCGCAATCCAGCACATGCGAGCCGGATGGCAGGTCGCGAGCAAGACTGGCCAGCTTCGACCGAATGGCTGCTAGCGCAGCCTGCTTGTGCGGGCTATCCGGCCACTCTTCGACAACGTGCAATCGGTGATGTTCCGTGTTGAACCATTGGAAGTGCATTTCAGATCCCTCGAACGCAAGATGAGCACGCGAGCGTCCATTTTGACTCCGCTCGGCGTGCTGGTGAGAACAGCCTGATTTTACTGTGTTTTGGCCGGCTTCGATTCAACTAAAGCAGCGCGGAGCGCCCGTACGCGCTTCCTGCGACTGATCTTCTGCTTGCGCTGCCGTCCGAAACGGGACTTATCGCCATTGTGGGCTGACATTCTGTCTCTCAACATAGCACACCAAGTCAAGCAATTGATGCTTTCTTACGTAACTGTTAGGTGGCCGATCATACGACAATCGAGACATGGATCAAGCGACGCTTCAGCATTGCTTTGAAGGCCAGCGCGCGGCTTTCCGGGGCAAAATGCCGGGCTACGGGGAGCGGCGCGAGGCACTGCGTTCGCTTGAAAACGCCTTGCTGAAGCATAAGAGCCAAATTGTCTCAGCCATCTCGGATGACTTTGGCGGCCGGGCAGCGGAGGAGACGCTGGCACTGGAACTGTTTCCGACGCTGGCTGAAATCCGGTATGCGATCTCGCATTTGAAGCGTTGGATGGAGCCGCGCCGCGCTCCGGTCTCCTGGCAGTTCTGGCCGGCTCGAGCGGAGGTGTTGTACCAGCCGCTGGGCGTGGTGGGAATCCTTTCGGCTTGGAACTACCCGTTGTTCTTGAGCTACGCGCCGCTCGCCAATGCCCTGGCGGCAGGGAATCATGTGATGCTCAAGCCGTCGGAATTTGCACCGCGAACCGGGGAGTTATTGCGGTCGATTGCCGCGGAGCTATTTTCGCCCGACTATGTCACGATCGTCCTGGGGGAAGCCGAAACGGGCAGCGAATTCTCGCGGCTTCGGTTCGATCATTTGCTTTATACCGGATCGGCCCGCGTGGGGAAATTGGTGATGCGCGCGGCGGCCGAAAATTTGACGCCGGTGACGCTGGAGCTGGGTGGCAAAAGCCCGGCGATTATCCATGAGGATTACCAGTTGCGGAGAGCCGCTGAGAGAATTCTCGCCGGCAAGCTGTACAACGCGGGCCAAACCTGCGTGGCGCCCGACTATGTTCTGGTGCCGTCGAACCGGCGCGCGGAATTCGTCGAGCTGGCGCGCGAGATTACAACGCGCATGTACCCGCGTCTGACGGTGAACGCCGACTACACGCGAATCATCAATGTCGGACATTATCAGCGGCTGGCCGCGCTGCTCGACGACGCGCAGGCAAAAGGAGCCAAGGTGATGCGGATCAATCCGGCCGAAGAAGAGTGCGATCAGAGCAATCGCGTGTTTCCGCCCGCGCTGGTAACCGATGTTAGCGACGAAATGGCGGTGATGCAGGAGGAGATTTTCGGGCCGGTGCTGCCTGTGGTTCCTTTCGAAACGCTGGATCAGGCCATCGAGTACGTCAACGCCCGTCCGCATCCGCTCGCGTTCTACTATTTCGACGGGAACGGCGCACGAGTCCAGCAGGTTCTGGAGAAAACCCTGGCAGGAGGGGTCACGGTGAACGACTGCATCTTCCATGTGGGCCAATGCGCGCTGCCGTTCGGCGGCGTGGGACCCAGCGGGATGGGCCGCTACCACGGCTTCGATGGCTTCGAGACCTTTTCGAAGAAAAAAGGCGTGTTCCTGCAAAGCCGCTGGACTCCGCTGAGCCTGCTGCGTCCTCCCTACGGCGAAAGGGCGCGGCGAATGCTCAAATTCATCGTCGGAGCCTAGTCGAAACACGACACGGCATCAAACGTGCCAGCAGATTGATGTTCCAGATGCCAGCAACTGCGCCTGATTTTGATTTCGTCGTCATTGGTTCGGGATTCGGCGGCAGCGTCGCGGCCCATCGCCTGACCGAGAAAGGCTATCGCGTCGCGGTGATGGAAATGGGCCGCCGCTGGACTCCGGAAAATCTGCCTCACACCAATTGGCGGATCTGGCGTTGGATCTGGCGTCCGAAGCTGGCGCTGCGCGGATTCTTCAACATTAAATTGTTTCGCCACGTGCTGATCCTGCATGGCTGCGCGGTGGGCGGCGGGTCCATCACCTACGCCAATACGTTGCTGGTTCCCGAGAGATTCAATCTGGGAGAACGGGTCGTGGGCGGGCTTGGCGGACTGGACGGCGGAAATGCCGGCGCATTACCGGACCGCTATGCGAATGCTCGGCGTGGTGGAGAATCGCATTCTCGGTCCAGCGGATCATCTGCTCAAGCAAGCTGCGGACTTGGCCGGCGTCGGCGATACTTTCTATCGGACTCACGTCGCGGTTTTTCAGGCGCCGGAGGGAGAAGCGGGCGGCCAGATTTATCCCGATCCATACTTCGGCGGCCTTGGGCCCGAGCGCGCCACCTGCATCGGCTGCGGCGGCTGCATGGTGGGCTGCCGCTACAACGCCAAGAATACGCCTCGACAAGAATTACCTCTACCTGGCAGAGAAGCGCGGCGCGCGCGTATTCGAGGAAACCCGCGTGGTGGACGTCGCGGCCGCTCGACGGGAAAGCGGACGGGAGCGAAGGATACGAAGTGCGAACCATCGGCTCCACCAGTCTGGCTCAAAAAGAACCGACGCCGCTTCACCTGCCGCGGCGTGGTATTCGCTGCGTCCGCGCTGGGCACGCTGGATCTTTTATTCCGGCTGAAGCAGAGAGGGTCGTTGCCTGCACTCAGCGGGCAACTGGGAAACCGCGTGCGCACCAACGCGGAATCATTGATCGGCGTGCGCGTGCCGGGTATCCGCGAGGATCTTTCAAAAGGCATTGCGATCGGCTCTGGCATTTATCTGGATGAGCACACGCACATCGAAGCGACGCGCTATCCCAAGGGCTCGGATGCCATGGCGTTGATGGGCACGCTGCTGACTGGCGGACGTCCGGGCTGGACTCGCATTCTACTTTGGCTTAGGAACCTGGCTGTTTCGCTGGCTCGGCATCCTTGGAAAACGCTGCGCTGCCTGCACCCGTTCGGTTGGGCGCGCGAATCGCTAATACTGCTATGCATGCAATCGCTCGAAGGGCACATAGACATGCGTCTCGCCCGGCCCTGGTATTGGCCATTCGGAAAAGTGCTGGTGAGCCGCGGCAAGAAAATTCCCACGTTTATTCCGCGCGCCAATGAGTTTGCACGCCAGGTGGCCCGCATGGCCGGCGGAACGCCCATGAGCATGCTGACCGAGATTCTTTTCGACATCCCCGGCACGGCGCATATTCTGGGTGGTTGTCCGATGTCTGGGTCAGCGGAGGGGGGCGTTGTGGATCACCACAACCGCGTCTTCTCTTACAAGAATATGTACATCTGCGACGGATCGGTGCTTTCGGCTAACCTGGGAGTGAACCCGAGCTTGACCATCTGTGCGATCACCGAGCGAGCCATGAGTCTTCTTCCCAAGGCCTCCGAGACCGATTGGAACGATTTCGCGCCGGCGGCTGAAACGCCCGCGGCCCCCCGTACGTTCTATATTTGAGGTGTTGCCGTTGGGGAAGAAGTCATGACCCGTGCTGCGATCCTGCTCTCGACGTTGACCGCCGTCTTGCCGCTCTGTGCGCAGGACGCCAATATCGTCTTCCACAGCGACGTGGCGCTGGTTCGCGTGGACGCGCAGGTGGTGGATCGCGACAATCGCGCCATCACGCATCTGCGGCAGGAAGATTTCATCGTTCGCGAAGAAGGCCGTCCCGCGACCATCCGCAATTTCTCGAGCGAAGAGATGCCGATCGATGTGCTGTTTCTTCTGGACGTGAGCGCCAGCATGCGGCCGCACGTGCAGCGCATCGCCGACGCATCCGGCCAGGCGCTGACGGTGCTGGGCAAAGACGATCACATGGGGATCATGGTGTTCGACCGGGCGACGCGCGTGAGGCTTCCCTTTTCGGGGAACCATCAGGATGTGCAGCGCGAGTTCGACCGGCTGTTGCGGCAAGAGCGTTTCAACGGCGGCACCGACATCACGCGCGCCATGCTGGACGCAGCCGACTACATCCGTCGCGAAGGCCGTCAGGAAGCGCGGCGAGCCATTGTCATTCTGACCGACGATGAAACTGAATTCGATCGCGACGATGCGGCGGTGTCGCGCGCGTTGGCACGGGCCGATGCGGTGATGTGCGCGCTGATCGCGCCCGACGCCATGGCGGGCCGGCAATATCCAGGAGGCGGTGGTGGACAGCGGCGCGGGGGATGGGGCGGCGGACCCGGACTCGGCGGACCGTTGGGTGGGATTATTTTTGGCCAGCCGCGCGGCGGTGGACCGTACGGCGGCAACCGCGGCGGCGGAGCACCGAGAACTCAGTCGGCTGGAACATCGGAAATCGCGCGCGATTCGGGCGGCGATAGCATGTCGGTGAACGACGCCTCGGCGCTCGAAGAGACGCTCATGCGCTTGCGGCAGCGCTACGCGCTGTTCTTCAGCCTGCCCGAGGGCGTGACGCCGGGCCAGGAACGCAACATCGTAGTGGATCTCGCGCCCGACGCGCGGCGCCGCTATCCCGACGCCGACGTGCACTACCGGCGCGCGTACATGTCTGGCAATCATGCAGGCGACAACGGGCCGACCCTAGTGCGCCGCGCACCCGCCGATGGAGGCTATGCGACTCCGGCCGGGGCTTCCACGCCTTCGAGCGATGCATCGAGTGACGCACCGGCGACGACGCACCGCCGGCGAGTTGCGGTGAACCAGGACGGCACGCCGATCATTAATCCGTCGGACGATTCGCCCGCTCCCCCGCAACCAGCGCCCCAGGCCAATCCGCCCAGCCAGCAATAAGCGCCGACGCGCATAGCTTCAGCTGGGACATTCAAGGCCCCACCTGTGCTACCTTGATAACGCGTGGGCCGGAAACGTGTGGCCAAACCTGTTCGGAAGGTCGTGGATGAGACGATGAAGCGCGGCGCAAAGGTCGTTAAACGCGCGGCAACACGCCTGAGCACGCGGCATCGTGCCGTTGAGGCTTTTGTGGGCCGGTCTCTGGAGCGTGCGCGAAAACTGGATCGTGGGGAGAGACTTCCATCCGAGATCACCATGACGTTTGAGGATCCCTCCGATTTGGCGCGAATTCTTTCTGCGCAGCGGCTGCGGGTGCTACGCGCTGTCCGCACGAAGCCCACCACCGTCTTTGAGCTTGCGGTGAGGCTTAAGCGTGACCGCAAGGCGGTCCGGCGCGATGTGAGCCTCTTGGAATCATATGGGCTGGTGACCGCGCGCGAGGAGTCCAATCCCGGGCACGGGCGCAGGCGAGTGATTGAGCCACGAGCGGCGAAGTACCAGCTCGTGGCAACAATCTAGACTACCGTTCGCCGATCACTTCGTCCCGGACGAGCCGGTCAGCAGGTCCCAGCGGGCGCCGGCCTTTTCCAAAAACTTCGGTACGTCGGTTTCCAGCATCAAGCCCCGGCGCACCAGCGGCTGCGTGGCTGCTTCCACTTTCTTGAGATATTCCTCGCGGCTGGAGTAACGCTCCTCGATCGACGGCCGTGGGTCGCCCGATTTCTCGCGCTCCGCACGCGTGCGTGCAAACGGGATCATCGAACCCACCATGTCGAACATCGCGTCCGGCGCACCGATCGAAGGATCGCGCAGGTTCCAACCCGTGTAGGTCGCAAGCGGCGCGACTTGATCCGGCAGGCGGATGCCCGAGGTCTCGTTGCCGTCTCTGTCGACTTGCGGAATGAGCACCGTGTAGCGGCCTTCGATCTTGGGCGGTTCAAAGGCGATGATGCCCTTGCTGCGAAAATCCGGACCGTAGTCCAGGCGAAACACTGGCGTCGGCTCCTTGGGCAGCGCGATGCCGGGGATCTTCGGGAAATTCAGCGCCGTCACTTGGACCAAATTGTCCTTGCCAATTTGCGGGATCTGCGACTGGGGCGGTTGGACGCCGGTGGTGATCCAGTTGTTCATGGCCACCAGCAAAGCGCGCATGACGAATCGATAATCCGCCGGATTGGGCAGGTTCTGCGTCACGGTTCGCACCGGCCGCGCGTTGGCGCCGTGCTGCGTCCCGGCCAGGTAATAAATGCGCGAAGTGGAAACTGGCGCGACGTCCTTCTTCCCGTCCAGGCTGGTATGGATGAGCGACGCCGCACGCCCCCAGTATTCGAAGGACCCGTTGGTATAGAACATTTTCGGCACAACGTGTTGCGCGCTGGCGCGTGCCAGAACCGAGTCCGTCAAGCCCTCGTCGGTTTCGGGCGAATCGGTAAACGGAAACCGGTCGACCGCATATAGAAGATTTAGCCGCGGCATGCCGTCACGCGACGGCTGCGCGAAACGATAGTTGAAATTGCCGCGCGCGGCTCCAGCCACGTGCGCCCAGACACCATCGAACACCTGGCGGCCTTGCTCGTCGGCGTTGAATCCGTCGTAAACGTAATTGCGCAGGAAGCGGCCGCTCTGCGAGGTGCCGAACGCGATGGCGCGCTTCACCTCGCCGTTCTGCTTGATGTAAGAAATGTAGTCGCGGACCGCGGCCGGGCCGAGCCCAACCACCGCGGGGTCTTTGCCGGTGTAGACCACATCGTAGATCCTGCCTGGTTCGAAGCCGGCGGAATATTCGACGTGCGTGCCGTCGGCGCTGAAATTCCATTGATCGCGCGGGATGATCGTGCGCGGCCCATCGATCTCGTCGCGCACGGTCAGTACGCCGCCGTTCAGATCGGCCACCGCATACGGCGTCTGCGCGCGATCGCCGAGGGACACCGAAGTCGCTCGCTTCTCCGTCACAATCTGCGACCGCACCGGTCCCGTGATGCCTTTGATCGCCGGCGCGTACAGATGCATCAAGCCCGCGCGAGGCGGAACGTCCCACTCCCAGCCCACCCAAACCAGCGTGTAGCCCGACTCCAGCAGCATTTGATTCGGATCGTTAGGGCCGAAGTCAAAAGTGTTTTGCATGCCTTTGCCGCCGCGATTTGAAATCTCCAGCAGCGCCGTCCCGTTGGATTTCTTTGGATCCTTGGGCCGCAGCACGTACAGGTCGGAGGAAAATTCCACCAGCCCTTTCGCGTTCACCGGTGCCAGCGCGATATCGCGGATGATCTGGTTGTTGGGCAGCTTGGGATCGACGGCGAAGTACACCTTGCCGGTGATCCGCTCGTAATTCGCTGTCGGCAGATCGGCTCGCTCGGTGATCTCGACCCGCGTGACGGCCGCTTGTGCGCACAAGGCGGCCAAACATAGCGTCAGAACGTTGCGACGTAGCATGGGATTATTCTACCTCCGGAATCGTTAGGAGAGAATTAGGGCGATGGCCGTCTAAACGTTCTCTCCGCCAGAACCTGCGGTGTCAATGTCCTGCTTGATGTAGAGAATATCGCGGCCATCCAATTGATGTTTCCCGCACAGGTTGCTACCCGGGAGGGCCTCTCGGTCGCACTCAGCGCATTTCGACATTGTCGCTCCTTTGATGGATCGGAATTAACTGAATTGTCGTCGCCGGCTCCGCGGTATTCGGCGCAAACACCAGCATACTCAGAAGTCCGGCAGCCGCCATAATACCAAGTAACAAGAGCCATTGGGCCGCCAAGAGCTTCCTGGATTTATCGGAAATGACCTGGTCCTGGGTCTGATTCGCACGATTCCAGCTTCGGGTTTGGTCGCGGATATGATTTTCGCGAGCCTCATCGGTCGGCCCTCCCGCGTCGTGCAGCAACAGATCGCACACGGTCAGAATTTTATTGGGATCCGGTGGCAGTCTCAACCTGCGGACCCACAGCACCAGGCCGCTCGCAACGATCGAGGCCAAGAAGAATGCGAGCGAGGCGCCGAATAGAAGCATGCCGCCGAAGCCGCCGGCCATTTTCAGATCTTCGACCGATTCTCGCCGAAGAAACGCGAACGCCGCGGCCAGAAATATTCCGGCGATAGTGGCCGTCTTCTGCGCTTTATCGTCTAACAGCGCCGAGATGCGGGCATTCTCCTTGTAAACATCTGAGGCAGCCGTCAAAGCCTGCGTCAGCATCAAAGCCCTTTGATCCGCGGATGCCACAGCGGTTCGATTTTATCTAACTCGGAAGCGGCGCGGTCTGGCACGCCTGATCTGTTGGCTGACTTGAAAAGACCACCGCGCGGTGCGCCGCCTCGCCTGCGTGCGATAAACTCATATTCCCGAGTTCTTTTAGATTCGTACATTCTTAGGAGGTTCGACCTTGGCTGAATGGAGCTATGTAGAAACGAAACCGGGCGAAGGTTTCTGCGAGATTCGCTATTTCGGATACGTTAAAAAACAGGCTGGCGTTGACGTGGACTTCGTAATCACCTTGCGCGAATATGTGCATCCGCCCGATCCCGCGCTCAAGTTCTTCGCACAGGCCGACAAGCAGACCAATCAGAAAACCGCGCCTTTCACTCCGGTGGGCTGGGGTCCCTCCGTCGCGACGGCGCTGCATGAATGCGTGAAGGCCATCCGGCGGTTCCCCTACGAGCCGCTGGCGGAGTCGGCGGCGAACGAGAATGCTTAGCGGCTGGGCTATGAAAATCCGGCGCGGCGCGTCTGGTATGGTAGTATGGTATCGGTATGGCAACAAACAAGGTCACCTTTACGCTCGATGACCTCACCATCCGCCGCCTCCGCGATTCGGCCGAAAGGCTGGGTAAGCCACAAAGCGCCGTGGTCCGCGAGGCTATCCAGGACTTCCACGACCGCATCGGAAAGCTCAGCGAGCAGGAGCGTGTCCGCGCCTTGCGAGCCTTTGACGAACTGGTTCCAAAGATTCCTCGCCGGCCTCTGTCCGCCGTGGAACAGGAGCTTAGGGAATTGCGCCGGGCGCGGCGCGCGGGCGGGCGTAGGAGCGAGACTAGGAAGCACCGGTGATCGTGGTCGATACCTCGGTGCTCATTGATTGTCTGACCGGCCCCCAGCGTTTAGCTCCAACCTTGCGCGCCGCGATCCAACGAAGCGAGCGCCTTCTGTTGCCGTCGCTGGTGTTGTATGAATGGATGAGAGGACCGCGCCTGGCCGAAGAACTAGCCGCGCAAGAAGCCCTCTTCCCCAGTGAGTCGGCTGTGCCATTCGGCGCCCGGGAAGCCACCCTGAGCGCGCGGCTTTATCGTTCGGTGCCTCGGCCCCGCGGCAGGGAATTGGACCTTGCTATCGCGGCTTGTGCCATTGCAAAAGAAGCCGAGCTGTGGACGCTGAACACGGCCGACTTTAAAGATATCCCCGGCTTGCGAATCTGGTCTCCGGATGCGCGCGGCGCCTAGCAGCGGTCCTACGCCTGCTGGATGTCCACGATCTGCGACGTGATCACCGTGCGATGCACCGGATGAATGAACTCCAGATGCATCCCTCGCCCAACGAACTTCGTCTTCAGCATGGAACCACCCCAGGTGCAGCCCTGCACTTGCACCTTCACCGGCTCGGGACAGAATTCGGGATGTCCGGAAATCAGCGCCGCCTCCTCGCCCAGGCTCACCAGCGTATAAGAGCGGTTGCGCGTCTGAATCGCCAACACCGCGCCCGGCCGCAAATCGCGCAGGTACACGCCGCCTTCAATTTCCGACTGGATGATGTTGTGGTTAATCTCGTCCGAGAGATTCGGGTGTGGGACCAGCGAAGCCCGGTCGAACACCCCAGTAGCCGTGTCGGCGTACATCCGATCCTATTGTAGCCGCTTATTAACGCCGCGCAACTTGACCGTTTGCGGGCCGCCGCGGGGGCGGAAGGGCTCGCTTTAAAAGTGTGAAAGTCTGGACTTGACCCCTGCTGATCGGATTGCCCGATATAGTCGCGACTTGTCGGATGTCTACAAACGGTGCACTTTTGGCAACCGGTCTTTCAAGAACCCCGATCGTTTAGCCGTTCCCCATTTTCAAAGGTCAGCAACGGTCGTTATCCATCCGAGTGCAGTACGGAGCCGCTTTCCCTTAACATCACATACGGACCGGAACCCGCACCGCGAGGGGTGGCGGGAAGCAGCGCGCTCAACTTCGCCAACTGAACACAAAGGGCGGCGTCGGTGCCCGGGGACATGTTGGCGGATGAATCCAAGTTCGGGCGCCCGCGCATGCCCCAGGCCTGACAGTTGGTTTCTATTTCCTAAGTGAAGACGTAGCCGTCGTATTGGTGCTAATCGTCACTTTTTGAACATCCCACATGCTCGCCGAGCCGATGTAGACCGTGTTTGGATTTCGGCAATCGAGCGAGTGAATTAGGTTGCCGGTGTCCTCCGCGCCATGGTCCTGGCCGGTGATGAACATGCCGAGGACTTTTCCGTCCATATCCATTTTGTAGACCTTCCCAGTACCGTCGCCAGAGAACATATACTGTGGGGTCGAATCCGTGACGCAGAGGGCCCATGGAGCACCGATGCCAGTGATGCTCTTCTTGAAGTTCAGATCGTCGTCATACACCTGGATTCGCCTGTTTCCGCGGTCGGCTACATAGACATTGTTTTGGCTGTCCGAGGCGATGCTATGCGGGGTGCTGAACTGATCCTGGTCGTGACCCCAGGTCCCCAGCATCTTCAACCAATGGCCGTCCGGCGAAATCTTCACCACGCGCGAGTTGCCGTAGCCGTCGGACACGAAGATATTGCCCTGCGAATCAAAGGCCACATCGGTTTCGCGATCGAATGCCCCCTTCCTGCCCGTCGGGTGCTGGTTCCTATCAGGCGGATTACGCCGGCCAAAGTGCAGGATTTCGAGGTTTCCCTGGAGGTAATCAATGGCCTCCGGCGTCCGGCCAAGCCAAAATATGGACTGGCCCTCCGGGTCGTACTTGACGATCATGCCGGAGCCCTCGTCGACCTGCCACACGTTGTCCTGTTTATCTACGCGGACAGCGTGTGCAAATGATTCGGCGTAGTTATTTGGACCCCACTCTTTGACGAATTTGTAGTTCTGGTCGAATTCCCACAGCATGGCCGCCTTCCCACCACGCGCCAGGCCCTGGTTGACCGACCGCGAGTATACAAAAAGGTGACCCTTTGAGTTGGTAGCCACCCCGACCGTTTGACCCATCGTCTGGCCAGGGATGCTGAGCCGAAGGTATCGGTCATTGACCTGCAGCTTTGGATAGCTTTCCTCAAGTTTCGCCTGTTCGGCGCGCTGCTCGGGGGTGCCGAAAAAACCTTGGGCCAGCGCGCTACGCGGCGAGAGCAACAGCATGCCCGTGATAGCCACCGCGCCTAGCCCGAAAAGTGACAACAAGGTATCCGTAATTTTCATGTGATGAATAATCCTCCTCAAAACGAACGTCTAGCCGGGACCGCCCGGTTGGCTTTCCCTGCTGAACGAAAAAGCAAATCCGCGAATTGGGAAAAGTGAAAATGCCGCCGCCTTTGCGGGATTTCCACCGGAGCTTCCATCTTGGGCTTACCAGTCGTTCGAGCAGGATCAGTATACACCTAAAGCCCTCCGATTTGGCCGGCGTGACTCCAGCGAACAGCTCCAACCCGCGCTCGCGAGGATTCCTGGTGACCGCTGAAGTCCGAAACGAGCGCTACTGGATCAGCACTTCGTTTGGCGACCCGGAACTGATCCACATGGCCGAAAGTCGCCTATGCTGAGACTGGCTCGATACGACGGCCCTTCGGCGGGCGCCTCCTGCGGGTTTCCTCCCGCGTCTGTCCGACAGGGCGTGCGTGATCCATGCTGTCCGTCCGGTGGAATTCAAGCCGATACACATTTAAGGTACGAAGACGCGGACCAATTCAATCACCAAAATCGCCACCACCATCACCTCCAGCACGAACGCACGCGCCTGATGAAATTCGTTCACCATGAAGTCGTACAGCTCGCGCGCGGTACGCAGTTTTTCATCCACCAGCCGGCGGTAGTCGGGCACGCCCACGCGCGCGGCCGCTATGCGATGGGCGCGCGCATAGAACATGTCGCTCAGAAATTTGATGGCGTTGTCGGTGTGCTCGGTCAGCTCCGTGATGTCCAGCCGCAGCGTGTTCAGACGCTCGGCTTCGCGCGCCATACGCCACCGCCGCATCAGGCCGCCGCGCCGTTCCAGGATCTTGTAAACGTTCTGAAGTACGCGCGTCAACACGTCATCGTAGTGCCGAAACTCGAGCAGCTGCGCATTGGCGTATTCCAGCAACTGAATGGTGGGCGCCGCGCCTTCGGCCGTATCGTACACTAAAGCCGCCACCCATCCGGCCACCAGCAGATCGTTCGGATAGTAGGAAAGGCTGGATTGCAATACCTCTTTGCACTCGCTCTCGGAAAGCGGCCCCGACTCGCCGCGCACGATTTGAGCCAGCTGATCGCCGTGCTGCGCCAGCAATGCCACCGCGCTCATCGGCCGGCCATCGTCGTCCAACGCTTCGCGCAGGTGAATGATGTAATAGTCCTCGCTCAGAGGGTTAGAGTAAGGAATTCGCAGCGCCGAGCCAACTTTCGCGACGCGCGCCCGGACCAGCTCGGCGGTCGCACGTTCCACCTCCGGCGAAAGAATCCAGCGATTGGAAAACCGGATCAGGTCTTCCCAGCTTCTCTCGAATTCCATTTCCAACTCGATGCTCACCACGCCGTAATCGAAATATCTGATCCGCGCTTGGAACTGTTCTCCGGCGATAGAGACTGGTTCAGGATACTCCACCACCGGCGGGCGCTCGAATCGCACATACTCGGGCGCCGGATGCTTGAAACGGGGCTGGGCCGCGGTGCGCTCGGCCGCCACCAGCGCTGGCACTTGGTCGAGATGAATCTCCTCGGCTATGTCATACAGCACCAGCACCCACAAAGAGCCCCGCAATGGCTGCATCCCTGTATTGTCACAGAGGACCGGCCAAAGGTACACTGCGCTCATGCTGAGAGTAAAGCCCACCTGGCTGGAGCCGCTATTTCCCTGGCCGCAAAAAAGCGTCGCGGTGAATGGGCGCAACCTGGCGTATATCGATGAGGGAGACCGCGCCGGCCGTCCGGTATTGCTGCTCTCCGGTAATCCGACCTGGGGATTTCTGTATCGCGACTTCATCGGTCCGCTTACCGAAGCGGGCTATCGCGCGATCGCGCCGGACTGGATCGGAGCCGGATATTCCGACCATCCCCGCGCCGACGCCGCGCTGACCTTCGCCCACCACATCGCGGACCTGGTATCCCTGATCGACCAACTGGATTTGCGCGGTTTCGTGATCACTGGCCAGGATTGGGGTGGTCCGCAAGGAGTCGGCGCGGCGCTGCAGCGCGTCGAAAAACTCTCGGCGCTGGTGTTGATGAATACCTGGCTGTTCACCGGACTGATCAGCAAATTCCATTCATCGCCGCGCCCCTGGACCACTTGGCACGCGCCGCTGATCGGGCAATTCTTCATGCGCCGGCACAAAGTGCTTTCGCAACACGGGCCAACCGCAACCACGGTTCGCGGCATCACTGACGACGAAGCCCGCGCCTATCATCACGTGTTCGACGAAGGCGGCTCCGATCACGTCGTGCTCACCTGGCCCCGCACTATCCCCATGCGAGAAGGCGATCGCGGCTGGGCGGACATGCAAGCCATCGAGCGGCGCCTGCCGGAGCTTTCGAAAATCCCGACGCTGCTGCTGTGGTCACCGGGCGACGAAGTGTTTCCCATCGAGTTTGGCAATCGCCTGAAAGAACTGCTGCCGCACGCTGAAGGGCCCATCGCGTTCGATCGTGCGCGGCACTTTTTGCAGGACGACCGTGGGCCGGATCTCGCGCGCGCCATGGTGGAGTTCTTGAACCGCACCGTGCGAGCGCGCTCATGAAGTGGGTCACGCCCTCCGACGAAGAGCTTTCCTATCTGCGGCCCGATCCGCTGCTGTGGGAGCAGGAGCTGGATGCGCGGCCGGATGTCGCGGAAGCCGTCGAACGCGCCGCTGGTATTCGCGCCGGACGCGTTTATTGGCGATCGAAATTCGGACATCTCTACGCGCTGGAGCTGGCGGACTTCGGGCGCGGGCGTCCGTCCATGGCCATGGTCTACGGGCATTGGGATCGCTTTGAGCCGCGTCCGCCGGAACACGAGATCGATTCAGACCTTTTGGAATTCTGCCTGTGGGTGGCGGAGATCGCGCCCAATCTCAATCCGGCTGACATCGCCAAAGTCGCGCAATTCGCGGGCGTGAAAACATCCTGGCCCGACGGCTCGGTCCTGCGCACGCCCGAAGACCGCTTCGACAACCTGCCCGGCTTTCCCTATCAACCAAAATACGTCGAGATCGAAGGACTGCGCATGGCCTACGTCGAGGACGGCTCAGGCGATCCTATCCTGCTGCTGCATGGCGAGCCGACCTGGAGCTATCTCTATCGCCGCATGATTCCGCCGCTCGCGCAGCTTGGCCGCACAATCGCACCCGACCTGATCGGCTTCGGCCGCAGCGACAAACCTAAAGCGGCCAACGCCTATACCTACAAGTCGCACGCGCGTTGGCTGCGCCAATTCGTGGAAGCGCTGGATCTGAATAAGGCGACCATGATTTGCCAGGACTGGGGCGGATTGCTGGGCCTGCGCATCCTGGCGGAGATTCCCGAACGCTTCAGCCGCCTGGTGGCAATGAACACCGGCATCTCGCCCGGCGGCGCGCCCGGCGACGCGTTCTTAAAGTGGCGCCGTTTCTCGCAGCGCGTGGAAGCTATGAATATCGCCACGCTGATGCGCAACACGCTCAGCAAACGCCAGCTCACGGACGCCGAAGCGGCTGCGTACGACGCGCCATTCCCGTCCAAGGAATACCAAACCGCCGCGTTAGTTTTCCCGCGACTGGTCCCGATCCGCAAAGATCACCCAGGCGCGTATGACAATCGAGTGGCGATCCAGCGGCTGAAGACGCTGGACCTGCCAGTGCTTCTGCCATGGGGAGAAAAAGACGCCATCACGGCACCGGCGGAACCGTTCCTGCGCTCGATTTTCAAAAACGTCGCCCCGCGACTGATCATCCCGGGCGCGGGCCACTTCATCCAGGAAGACGCGGGCGAAGAAGTGGCCGAACATATCGTGCGTTGGATGAGAGACTGAGTGGTCTCAAGCGCTACGAATTGGTCTCCTTACGCAAAATCCTCACGCCTTAGGAATCCGGCAGGCACTCGTCCAACAATAACTTCACCCGATTCTAGCGAGCAGCGAATCCTTGGCCTCTTCGAGCGCCTGGACCGCCATCTCGCGCGTGACCGTTGGAAACTGCTGCAGGAATTCACCCAAGGAAGGTCCGCCCTCAAGGTAGTCGATCAAATTCTTGAACGGCACCCGCGTCCCGCGAAAGCAGGGCGTTCCGTTCATCACTTCCCGATCGATCACCACTACGGGGTCGGCCATCGACTTCGATTGTACCGTCGGCGTGCTCGCCTATGCGTGTACGCAGACTTTACTCTCACCGAACCGCAAAGACCGCCGAGCTTCGAGTAACTGCAGTCCCAAGAATATTCGTGCGTCCCCATCCAACGACTTGCGCTCTTCCAGGTCCGCTGGTGGCGACCGGCCGGGCGTAATCTCGTTTGAATGGATCGTACCAGCAAGGCCTCCGCACCCGCACGAGAATCGCATGAAACAAAAAATGACAAAACGAACCCAACGCCAGCACCAAACGCCGCCGCCAGTCGGGTTGGCTTCGTTTTCATTTTTTCGTATTTCCACACCGCGCCACCAACTCCCCATCCCCCGCCAAACCCGTCGGCTATCCTACTAACAGAAACGCATGCGCCGACTCTCGATCCTCTTTCTCCTTCTCGCCTCCCCGCTCCCCGCGCAGCAAATCTCGCCCGACCTCTACGCCGGCCTCCACTGGCGCAACATCGGCCCCTATCGCGGCGGACGCACCGTCGCCGCCGCCGGCATACCGTCGGAGCCCAACATCTTTTACATCGGCGCCAACAACGGCGGTGTCTGGAAAACCAACGACGCCGGCCGCACCTGGCATCCCATCTTCGACTCGCAGCCCACCGGCTCCATCGGCACACTCGCCATCGCGCCCTCGGATGCCAACATCGTTTATGTCGCCAGCGGCGAGGGCCTCCAGCGCCCCGATCTCTCGGTCGGAGACGGAATCTACAAATCCACCGACGCCGGTCAAACCTGGCGCCATCTCGGACTGCGCGACGGCCAGCAAATCTCCGCGCTGCTCATCGACCCGCACGATCCCAATCGCGTCTTCGCGGCCGTGCTCGGTCATCCCTACGGCCCAAACCCGGAGCGCGGCGTCTTCCGCTCCACCGACGGCGGCGACACCTGGCAGAAGGTGCTCTACAAAGACGAGAACACCGGCGCGGTCGACCTCGCCTTCGATCCCACCAACCCGCGCACCATCTACGCCGTGCTGTGGTCCGCGCGACAAGGCCCTTGGGAGAATGGCGCGTGGTCTGGCCCCGGCAGCGGTCTTTTCAAATCCACCGACGGCGGCGACACCTGGCAGCAGCTCACCACTGGACTCCCCACCGTCGCCCAAGGCCTCGGCCGAATCGGCATCGCTATCGCGCCCTCGAATCCCCGCCGCATGTACGCGCTGGCCGAGGCGAAACCCAACGCGCTCTACCGCTCCGACGACGCCGGCGCATCCTGGCAGCGCATCAACACCGAGGAACGCATCGCCGGTCGCGGTGACGACTTCGCAATGGTACGGGTCGATCCGAAAAATCCCGACACCATCCTAATCGCCAACACCTCCACATACCGCTCCATGGACGCGGGCCAGTCCTTCACCGCCATCAAGGGCGCGCCCGGCGGCGACGACTACCACACCATCTGGATCAATCCTCTGAATCCCGAAATCATTCTGCTCGCAGCCGACCAGGGCGCGACCATCACCGTCAACGGCGGTCAGACCTGGAGCTCGTGGTACAACCAACCCACCGCGCAGTTCTATCACGTGATCACCGACAATCGATTTCCGTATTGGGTCTACGGCGGCCAGCAGGAGAGCGGATCGGCCGGAGTCGCCAGCCGCAGCGATTACGGCGAGATCACCTTTCGCGATTGGCATCCGGTGGGTGTCGAAGAGTACGGCTACGTCGCACCCGATCCGCTGGACTCCAACATTATTTATGGCGGCCGCGTCTCGCGCTTCAACCAGACCACCGGCGAAGTGCAGCAGGTTGGCCCGCAACTGAGCGGGGACAAGTATCGATTCTTGCGCACCATGCCGCTGAGTTTTTCGCCCGTCGATCCGCACGTGCTCTATCTTGCTTCGCAGTTCGTTTTGAAAACCATCAACGGCGGCCGAAGCTGGCAGACGATCAGCCCTGACTTGACGCGCGCGAAGTACGATATTCCGCCGAGCGTGGGCGTCTTCACCGGGCAAGCCCAAAAAGAAGCCACGCGCCGCGGAGTAATCTATGCCATCGCACCGTCGCACAAAGACGTCAATGTCATTTGGGCTGGAACCGATGACGGCCTGATCCACGTGACGCGCGACGGCGGAAAATCCTGGACCAACATCACGCCGCCGGCTCTGACGCCCTGGAGCAAAGTGGCGCAGCTCGACGCATCGCACTTCGACGACCTGACCGTCTACGCCGCCATCAATCGTTTCCGCCTGGACGATCTGAAGCCGCACATCTATCGCACCCATGACGGCGGCAAAACTTGGAAGGAGATCGTTGCAAGGCCTGCCCGACGGACCCGTGAACACAGTACGCGAAGATCCAGTGCGCAAGGGCCTCCTGTTCGCCGGAACAGAACTGGCAACGTATGTTTCATTCGATGACGGGGACCACTGGCAGGCTCTGCAACTCAATATGCCGCGTACGTCCATTCGCGATCTCACGATCCACGGCAACGATCTCATCGCCGGCACGCACGGCCGCGGTTTCTGGATACTGGATGACATCGCGCCGCTGCGTCAGATGAGCGCGGCCATCGCCGCTTCGGACGCACACCTGTTCCGTCCCAGCGCCGCCTATCGAATCCGCTGGAACGAAAACACCGACACCCCACTGCCTCCCGAGGAACCCGCCGGCGAGAATCCGCCCGACGGCGCGATCCTCTATTACTATCTGAAATCGTCGGCATCCGCGCCAGTGACGCTCGACATCTCCGACGCCTCCGGAAAACTGGTTCGCCGCTACACCAGCAACGACAAACCAACGCCCATCGATCCGGAGCTGAATGTCCAGGTCCAGTGGATTCGTCCCACTGCGATTCCCTCCGCCGAAGCCGGTATGCATCGCTTCGTTTGGGACCTGCACTACCCGCCGCCGGACGCTCTCGAGCACGAATATCCCATCGCCGCCATCTGGCACAACACGCCACGCTCTCCGCAAGGGCCGCGCGTGCTACCGGGCGTCTTTAATGTCAAGCTCACCGCCGACGGCAAGACTTACACCCAGCCACTGACCATCAAAATGGACCCTCGCGTCAAAACTCCTCTAGCCGGTCTCCAGGAACAATTCCGCCTGGCGGCAAAAATCGCCGGCATGCTGCACCAGTCGGCGCAACCAGGCAATGACGATCTCAAGAAACTGAACGGCCAACTGGTGGAAGTGCTCGAAGCGATCGAAGGCGCCGACGCAACGCCAACCACTCAGGCCGTGGCCACGGTCACGGAGCTCCAACGCCGCCTGAACCAAATCCTGACCAAGCCGAAATGAAACTCGACTACGGGATCGATGCGCCGCGCGTCGTCTTCCAGCTCGGATTCTGGGGCCTGGTGGCGCTGGCCGTCGCGGTGTTTCGCCTCGATTTTCACATCGGCATCTTTCGTTTTCCCCATACCGGCTTTTATTATCCAGCCGCGATTCTGCTGGGCGAGGCCGTGCTCATGTTGGATTATTCGCTGCGCGGGAAGTTCCGTCACCGTGACAAAATGCTCGCTATGATCCAATGGCGCGGAGACGAACAGGTGCTCGACATCGGCACCGGCCGCGGATTGTTGCTGATCGGCGCCGCCAAACGGCTGACGACCGGGCACGTCGTAGGCATCGACATCTGGAGCAAGAAGGATCTTAGCGACAACCGGCTCGAACGCGCCGAGTTCAACATCAAGGCCGAAGGCGTCGCCGATCGATGCGAACTGCTCAGCGAGCCCGCGCAGAAGATGAGCTTCCCATCGGCCAGCTTCGACGTCATCGTGTCCAATCAGTGCCTGCACAACATTCCGTCAGAGGCTGAGCGCGATCAAGCCTGCGCCGAAATCGCTCGCGTACTCAAACCCGGCGGCACGGTGGTGCTTTCCGATTTCATCCTGACCAAACACTACGCCGAAGAGTTTCGAAAAGCTGGGCTCGACGTGCAACTGCGAGGTTGGTACCCGCTGCTGCGCATCGTCTATGCCATCAAGCCCGCTACTTCGATGTAAGCGCTTCCAGTTCGTCTAGCGTTCTGGGCCAGTCCTCGCGCATCAGCCGCGAGAGCGCGCGATCGGCCAGCAGCTTTCCGCCGGTCTGGCAGTTGGCGCAATAGTTGGTTTCATTGTCCGCATACCGGATTCGTTGGATCTTCGCCCCGCATCGCAGGCACGGCTCCTCGTAGCGCCCATGCACCGCCATTTCTTCGCGAAACGCCGTGACGTTTTCCGGGAAACTTCCACCGCCTCCTTGCGCAGTCATTCAGTCCAGTGCTCGAGCGTCTTTCGAGTGGCGTCGATACAGGCCGTCGAATTTCCTCGGGGCTTCAGCTTCTGCGTGAGCGTGACCGGTGAGAGCCGCGCTTCAAACAGGATCTCGTCGGAGTACGCATTACCGATTCCGCTGAAGGTCCTCGGATCCGTGAGCGAGCGCTTCAGCGTATGATTCTCCTGCGTCAGAGCGGCGGCGAAGCTCTCCAGATCCGCATCCAGGACCTCCAGTCCGCCCGGGTCGAGCTTTTGCAGTCCGGCGTCGCCCGCCACCACGTGCAACGACGCCCGCTTCTTCGACCCAGCCTCGGTGAAGAGCAGCGACCCATTCGGAAAGTCGAAGGCCGCCAAGCCGCGCGGCCGCGACACTTTGACGCCGCGCTCGCGCCAGTGCAGACGCCCAGCAATCATCAGGTGCAACACCAGCCACACATCGCCTTCCACTCCGATGGCAATGCGCTTACCGATTCGACGCAGCTCGCGCACCGTTTTGCCCTCCACAGCGCGCAGCGGCGGATCTACGGTGCGCAGCAGAAACGGACTGGCCAAACGCACGCGCTCCAGCGTCTGGCCCAGGATGCGCTTCTCCAGCGCTTCGATATAGACGACGATGTCCGGCAGTTCGGGCACGTCCGCATCATACAACTATGTAACGTCTTTAAAGTGCGTGGCGATGTACCACTGATTGCCGAACGCGTCTTTGACGCCCGCGCTGCGGTCGCCATAGGGCTGGTCAGTCGGCGCGCTCATGGATGTGGCGCCGGCATTGATCGCGCGTTGATACAACGCGTCCACATCCGGAACGTACAGATAGAACATGGTCGGCATGGGCTGATATGGGCCGTGCGCCTCGCCCATTTCAAGCACTGAGTCTCCGATTCGAAGTTTGGCGTGCGGGATCACCCCGTCAGGCGTCGCATATTTCTCCAATTCTACCGCGCCGAAAGCCCTTTTCAAGAAGCCGATCAGGGGCTCGGCGCGCAACGGATGCATATAGACATTGACGTTCCGCATGCCCTCGGGAATGTAGCTCGCACCCTTGGCCGTCGCGATGTACCAATGGTTGCCGGCCGGATCTTTCAAGCTGCTGCTGCGCTCGCCGTATACATGATCCTCGGGCGGCTGGATGGTTACGCCACCCGCTTCAACGCCGCGCTGGTGCACCGCGTCGACGTCTTCCACGTAAACGTGCAGCGCGGCCGGTAGAGCCGGCCCGCGGAAGGAGAGCCCGGGTCCGCCGCCGCCCACCATGAGCATCGAATCGCCCAGGCGAACTTCGGCGTGAATGCCGCCGGCCGAGCCGATGGTACGGAACGTTTCCTGCGCGCTGAAAGTATGTTTGGCGAAGTCGATCAGCGCGGCCGCGTTCTCGGCGATCAGATAGGGCGTGATGGTGTGATAGCCCTTGGGAATCGGGCTGACGCCGGCTGGCTTCGGCGCCGGCTCGCCTTCCATGGCTTCGAAACGGCGGTGCATTTCTTCGATGCTCAACCGTTCCTTGAGCGTGCCGATGCTCCACGTGTATCCAAACGGATCGGCAACCTGCCCGGAACGCTCGCCGTAAAACTGATCGCGCACCGGTGACACAAGCTTGGCTCCGGCATCCACCGCTCGAGCTACGAATGAGTCCACGTCTTCGACGTTGAGGCTTATGCTCACCGGCGAACCTCCCAGCGTCTCAGGACCCGGATAGCCTGCCTCGGGCGACGACTCGCCGAGCGAGATGACCGAGTTCCCGATTTCTATCTCCGCGTAAGGTATTTCGCCGTGAACCTCAAAGCGTGAGAGCTCTTTGGCTCCAAAAGCCTTGGTATAAAAGTCGATGGCGGCGGCTGTGTTCTTCACGCGCAGTCGCGCCACGGCGGTTTGTAAGCTAGGGGCTGCTTGAGTTGCCATAGATGATTTCCTTTCTAATTCCGACTTCAGACGTGCTTTAAAACTCTCGCGCGGCAGATCGAGCAATTCGCGCGCGATCGCGATCAGACCAGCCTCCGTGGCCCCGCTCGCCACCGGCGCGCCGGACAGCATGGCCTGAATAGCCTGATCGAGCTGTTCAAACATGGATGGCTCAGGCATGTGCGCCTCCCATCTGCGCGCGCAAATTCTGCAAGGCGCGAAACTGGAGCTGCTTCACGGCGCCTTCGCTGCGTCCCAACTGTTGCGCGATCTCGCGAATGCTGTGCTGCTCGACGAACCGCCCATAGATCACGCGCTTTTGGTCGGCGGGGAGATCCTGCACCAATCGAAACAGTTGGGCGCGATTTTCGATCGCCTCCATGTCGGGCTCCGACGCCGGTTCCGGGCCGGGACTGCCCGATTCGCGGGCGGCGCGCTTGGACTGGTCGGTTACGGCATTGGCGGCGATCCTTATTAACCAGGCGGCAAAGGGCGCCCCGCGCCATTCAAAACTGCCCAAGTTAGCGAGCGCTTTCTGGAAGACTTCCGAGGTCAGGTCTTCGGCGACATCCCGATCCCGTACGCGCCGCGCGATATAGGCATAAATCAGTTCGAAATGTATTTCGTACAGCTCCGCAAAGCGGGCCGGATCGCGGCGCGCAGCTTCCACCAGCGAACGCTCGTCTTCGGAATCCTGGAGGGCCCTCGGCTTTAAACCGGCCATTCGTCCTCTGAGTATATAAACTGCGGGCGAGCGAAAAGGTTATGCACGGGGTGGGCCGGGCAACTGGGGCATGAGTGTACTGTCTACGGATTTTGTTTTTGCTTTTGCATCTGTGAGTTAGAAAAACCGTCCTGCGGGATCGAAGCGGAGCCGGTGTACGCTCGGCGGTAAAGAAAGAATGGTCAGGATCTTATCCATCGATGGCGGAGGGATTCGCGGCATCGTTCCGGCGATGTTGCTGGCCGAGATCGAGCGGCGCACCGAACAGCCGATCGCGCACTTGTTCGATTTAGTGGCGGGGACTTCAACCGGAGGCATCATCGCACTGGGGTTGACGATTCCCAAGTGTCCCGGGGCGCCGCTTTACAGCGCGCAGCGTTTTGTGGATCTGTACGAACACGAAGGCGCGCGTATTTTTCACCGCTCGCTGCTGCGCGCGATGTTTGCCATCGACAACCTGACGTGGAAGAAGTACTCCTCCAGCGGCGTCGAGCAGGTGCTGGAGGAATATTTTGGCGACTCGCGGCTGAGCGACGCGGTCACCGATGTGCTCATCACCAGTTATGAAATCGAGCGGCGCTTTCCCTTTTTCTTCAAGAGCCGGTGCGCGCGCCAGCGGCCGGATTACGATTTTCTGGCGCGTCACGTGGCCCGTGCAACGTCGGCTGCGCCCAGTTACTTCGAGCCTATGAAACTGTCCAGCGGAACTAATTCGGAATACTATACGCTCATCGATGGCGGGTTATTCGCCAACAACCCGGCCGCGTGCGCGCTGGTGGAGGCGCGAGCCACCCTGGATGCGTCGGACTATCTGGTGGTGTCGCTAGGAACCGGCTCCCTGATGCGCAGCCTGCCTTTGAATCTCGCCAAGTATTGGGGTGCGGCGCGCTGGGCCAAGCCGGTTCTGGATATTGTATTCGACGGCGTCAGCAGCACGGTGGATTATCAGCTCGGGCAGCTCATGCCCGAGATTACCGGTAAACTGCAGCGCTATTACCGGTTCCAGGTGGCGCTCGAAGGCAACAATCATTCGATCGATAATGCCAGTGCATCGAACATCACCGCGCTCAAAGGGCTGGCCGGCAATTTGATTGAAACCGAATCGGGAAAGCTGGATGAGCTGTGCGAGACGTTGATGGAAGCCGCTACATCTGGGTCGCGAAAGGAGTGAAGCGGGTATCGTAGTCGAACTTGTCGACGCCTTCGCTTCTCTTGAGGAATCCGACGATCCAGTAAGTGAGCGGCGTGGCGACCACTTCGTAGACCACCTTGAACAAATAGGCGGAGACAATCAGGCGCACCATTCCGGGCAGGGTGACTTCTCCCGAGTAAGCAATGAACACCAGGATGACGGTGTCGATGGCCTGTCCCACCACGGTGGAACCCACGGTCCGCGTCCATAAATAGCGGCCCTTCGTGATCAATTTCATCTTGGCCAGCGTGAACGAATTGGCGAACTCGCCGCACCAGTAAGCGATCAAGCTTGCAATTACCAGCCGCGGAACCTGATGAAATACGATTGCGAACGCGTCCTGGTTTTTCCATTCCGGTGCGGCCGGAAGCGCCACGATCAGGTTGCCCAGGACCGCCATCGTAAAATTCGCCACGAATCCAATCCAGATGATACGCCGCGAAGCGCCATATCCGTAAACCTCGGTGAAGACGTCGCCGAAAATGTAGGTGAGGGGGAACAACAGTTGCGCGCCGCTTACGCGGACGGGGCCGAAGGCGCAAATCTTCTGACCGAGCAGGTTGGAAATTATCAAAACCACGATGAAGATGCTGGCCAGCAGATCGTAGTATTTGTAGACGCGGGTGGGTTCGGTCAATTCTAGATTATGACCTAGAATTGAAGCACGGCGATGCTGCCGTCGGTCTTAAGCTGGTCCCCGGTAGCGTTGGAGAGCCCCGGCGGAAGATTGCGTTCCACCAGAGAGAGGCCTTGCACCAGGCCGGTGAAGAGCAGATCGTTGACCACCTTGGCGCGCTCGTGGTCGATCTGCGAATCGATCTTGTGGGTGAAAGTGCGGCTTTGCTGGGAGTAATCGATCCCGGTATCGTGTGTTCCGGCGGCTTCCCAGACATCCTGACCGTTGAACTTGTCCGGGCGATGAAAGATGCGGATATGATGGCGGGCGTTGAAGGTGTCGGTCGACTTTTCGAAGACCATGTCGGGAGGCGCGCCATCCAGGTACAGGATGGAGACGGGCGCTTCGCTGTATCCGCGATCTTCGGCCATGGCGCGGAATGTTTCGAGCTTGGATTTATCGTTCAGGTGGTCGGCGCGCGCCCAGCCTGCCTTTTCAAACGCGGCCTCGACCTGCTGCTCGCTTCCCAGGAACATCAGGTTAGTTATGTCGGACGGTCCAGCGGGCTTCTGAGCCATGGTTCGAAACGGCTCGCGAGCAACCAGGCGGGCCAGGCCCTCTTCGGGTTGGATGGCCTTGACCGTTAGTCCGGAGCTGGAGCCAGTCCAGTCCAGCGGCTTAGTGAGCGCGATGGTCATTTCGACGCCCGGTTCGTAATCGATGTTGGCGTCGGTTTGCTTCAAGACCGCTTGTTTGACTGTGCCTAGAAGGTCGCCGAGTCCAGGATATTTTTCGGTTACCTTATTAATGCCTTGATCCAAACGCGCCGAGCCCGAATCTGAGGCCTTGATACCGGTGATTTTTCCGTCGGCGTCCACCTTTTCGCGGGCGTTGTCGATGCCGGTCACCTTGGCGGCCAGGGTCGATTTTCGGGCGCCGTCGGCGATCTGATCGAAGGCCAGATTGAGCGATGCTTGCTGATCGCTTTGGTCGGCGGTCGCGACGTTCACGATGTGGCCGCTCAATTTCGTGCCGGCCGGCATGGCGATGTGGTCCTTCACAACCACGGGAGCGATAACCACGGCATCGAAGTGCTGGCCGGCTTTGGCGGTGGTGGTGTTCAGTGCCGAGGTGAGACGAATCTGGATTTCCGTTCCGGAGGGAATTGAGGCAGCGCCAAGCAAGCCGGCTGCAGCCAGCAAAATGATTCCGGGTCTCACACTAGATATCCTACCGTGAAGCGAGTGTCGCGGAATGCCGGCTGCGTTGCTCGCGTTTACCGGGGAGCTAAGGTCCTGCAAGCAGGCTTCGCGCCGCCAGTGTTACATTATTTAGCCAGCGGGAAGGGAAGGAATCCAGCATGAAGACCCTCGTAAGAGCCCTCGCCCTCGTGTTTTTTCTGAGCTTTTGCGCGACGTCCCAAGATTTGGAGACACGCGCCTGGCAAATGGAAAGTAAGGGAGACGCCGCGGGAGCGCGTGAATTTCTGGCGCGAGCGGCGCGCTCGGGCGGCTTCGATGCGCTGAACGCTTATGCTCAGTTTCTGGATCGACACCATGATCCGGAGGCTCGCGCGGAGTACGAAAAGGCGCTGAATGCCGCGCAGGGCGCCCAACGAGCGCTGCTGGCACGCCGGCTGGTGGAGCTGGACTTGCTGGCTGGTTCGCGCAACGACGCGGCGCGCGATCTGGAGTTGTATCGCGCCGCGGGTGGCAAAGATTTCAGCCTTCCGCCGATTTCCGCAGTTTCCGAAAAGAAAACGGTTATATCGATTCCGGGGCCCTTCGGGTCGTTCGCTCGGATGGCCGCGTTGTCGCCCGACCTCGAGCCCGAAGAGCTGCTTCCGGCGCTGGCGCGCAACGTAATCACCAACGGCTACCAGGCCGCCACCGGCAACGAGGCGCTCGAGCAAACCGAGTACCTGAAGCTGGTGGTGCGTTATCTGTCGCAGGCGCGCGAGCTGGACAAGCTGGCCGGTGCGGATCATATGATCAAGATCGAGTCCTGCGACTCCAGCCAGACTGCTGAATTGCTGCGTCTGCTCGGGTATCGCATGCGGGGCGCGTGCGGCGGCGAACTGGTGCTGGAGACGGTGAACGCCACGCGAGCCTTCTTGACCATCGATTCCGGTTTTCCGCTGGCTGAGCTGGAGCAGAACCTGCGCACAAACCGGCCCTTCACGGAGAACTACAAGCCCACCGAAGTTCCGGTGCTCTACGGCACGGACTACTGGCTGAGCGCGAAAGAAAAGCTAAGCGGCGAATTTGTCGACGCATTTTTGGGCGATCCTTCGCTGTGCCGTTTGTACCTGGCGCTATCCAAGCTGGATCCTTCGGTGGCGGAGGAGCTTCGCAAGAACACCAGCGTTCAAAAGATTCGCGCGTATGCGCACGTGCTGGATTTCTACGGCGGTATGTTGCAGATTCGCGGCGGAAAGGTGTTGGTTCCCGGCGGGGCGCGTTCGGAAAAAGCATGGGCCGATCTGGCGGGCGCGCCGCCCGACCGTCCGGCCGTGTTCATCGAACGCCTGGTGGCCAAGGACGATGGCTGGCTGGCGAGCTATTTCGACGCGCTCTCGCGGATCGATAACCCCTCCAGCGCGGCGGTCCAGAATTATCTCACCGAACCGGAGCGCTTGAAGCGCTTCTACTCGGCCATTCGCGGAAAGGTGACCAGTCCGGGACCGGCGCGGCCCGTGTTCCGCTCCAACACCGACATGCTGCTGCTGACCGCGCGTCTGCGGTTGGATCCGGACGGACGGCCGCACGTGCCGGGAGGGTTAGAGGTATGGAAGACGGTTTTCGTCGAACATCCGGCCGGCGCGGGCAAGTACGACGTCAGGTTAAGCAAGGCGGCGTCGAGTTGGAAGGACTCCGACGACGTGCTGGAGGCGCTGTTCGGGCTGTGCCGGAAGGTAGTGGAGAATGAGCCGCTGAAGATTTTCATGGCTCTAACGGACATGGATCGCCGGCGTCAAACGCCGCTGGATGCAAAAACGGCGGCGCGGCTGGCGCACGAGTACCGGAGCTTTGGCGCGCAATATCCGGTTCTGGCCGAAGCGCCGGAGCTTTCTAACGCTACCATCAACCAGTTCCTGGATACGGCGGGCGTCGTGAATCAGATTCACGACATCGCAGTGCGCGCCGACGCGGCCGGAACCATGCAGGCGCTGGTGGGGCTGTGGCAGATCTTTTACCGCCAGGGCTCGATCGCGCCCGCGGAGGCCGACCAGACGCTGGCCGCTGTATTGAATCCGTTTGCGAAGGTGAAGATCGAACGCGAGATATTCGAAGGCGGGCGGGAGGGCGTCAAGACGCTGCTGGCCGCCACCCGGTCCCCCGCGAATATCTCGGCGCAGGATCGCATGATCGATCTGCTGGCAGGCACCGCGGAAAACGACAACTCCGACGCGCACACGCAAGTCGTGGAAGACATGATTCGCATCTTCGAGGCGCAGCGGCTGATTTCGGTTTCCACGATCTTCGAGCTGGTGGATCATCTGGAAGGCCTGACTAAGGGCGAGAAAGCGAACATGGCGCTAATCAATCGCACCGCCTCGCGCATTTCAGAGATTCAGCTTCCGCGGACGTCGTTGAGCACGATGGAACGAAACACGCTCAGTTTCGGTTATTGGTCGGAGAAACACATCGAGGCGCAGCGCAAACTGAACTTGCGTGCGCTGATTGACCGGGCCGCGACCGATCCGAAGAAGCTGGACGACGTGCGCGGTCTGATGGCGCCATTCCTGCGCGATACGTTGGTGGGGTTCAACTACATTCACTACGCTCCGCCGGGGGCGCAAGTGCTGTACACCAATCCGCTATTTGTTCGCAGCCACGACTTCATCGGCCTGCAGGGATCGGCGCAAACCTGGAGGACGACCGAGGTATTGGGGACGGGCTGGCCGACCAGCGCGGGCGGCAAACTGGTGGGATCGCTGGCCAGCTTGCCATATGCTTTGGCGGAGGCGGAACAAAATTTCCTGATTCCATCGCGCGAGCAAGCTCTCATTTGGGGCGACCTGGTGCCGCAGCTCATGATCTCGGCGACCGTGCAACGCTGGTGGAACGTGACGCCGTCGCAGTTGCATTGGGTGGCGCTGCACTTGGACTACGCTGAAACGCAGCTTGCCGATGCGGCGCTCAGCGCGGATCGCCGGGAAGCGGTATTGGCGGCGCTCGGACATTATGCGATGCCGGCGCGCGTGCAGATGGTTCGCGAACTAGTAGAACAAGGCCGCGTAAAAGCGGCGCTCGATCAGGTGATGCCTTCCGAGCAGTTCGCCATCGCGCGAGAGCTGCTGGCCGAGAAGCGTGCCGATGATACGCCCATTGCAGGCGAGATCGGGCGCATGGCCGGGGAAGCCCCGCAGCTGTTGAACTACGCAGTTGTATCGCACGCGTTCGGAACGCCTAAGCCGACGCTGGCGAACTCGTACTCGCCCGAATTGCTCAATCTTCGAACGTTCCCGACGTTGATGGGATATTCGAGCCGGATTCTGGCCGAAAGCTGGGAATCGAATCTTTTGTATTACGCCGCGCTGGCCGACCAGTTGGGTTTGTCTCCGGCTCAGCTCAATGTGCTGGTGCCGGAATGGACGCGCGACACGGTGGAGCGGATTTTCGCGACGCACCTGGAAGACTGGCCGGCGCTGCTGCGTTCGCTGCGGATGGTGGGTGACGACGTTCGCCAGAAGACCAGGAAACAGATGGTAGCTGGGGCGGGTCTATAGCGGGGACCTGACCTATAATTTAAGGCAGTCGTCGGGGAGGGTGACTTGAGATTACTGACAACTTCAATCTTGGGTGGGATTGGAATACTCGGCTCAGGAGGGCTGCTGTGGCTGTCGGCCCAGGATCGGCCCACGTTCCGCATCAAGGTGGACATGGTGGTGTTGAGCTTCACCGTCACGGACGCCAAAGGAAAGTACATCAACGGCCTCAAGCCCGCCGACTTCCGCGTGACTGAAGACGGCATTGCGCAAAAGATCAACACGTTCGGCGAAGGAAGCCGGCCGCCTCTACAAGTGTTGAGCGATGGCAGCACCAAGGCGTTGGCCGTGGCGGAGACGCCTGCGGGCGCTACGGGTTCGGAGGGCGACGTGAAATCCGAGGAATCGCGCGCCGGATCTTTTGTCGGCACCAACGTGTTCGTGTTGTTCGATACCAGCAATTACATGTACCGCGGTTTTGTGTACGCCTCCGATGCGATCGCCGATTTCGTGCGCGGGCTGGACCGTAACGACTCGGTGGCGGTGTACACGTTCAGCCGCAATTTGAAGCGCGACGCTCCCTTGACGCACGAGCGTAGCGATGCGATTCTAGGCCTGCGCAAGGCGGTCGCAGGCGACGATGCCGCGCTGTACAACGGACTGCTGCTGACTCTGCGCGATGCCGCCAAGGTGCCGGGGCGCAAAGTGATCATCGTGTTTCTCCAACGGACCGGATAACGCCAGCATGGTGGCGCCGGACGACGTGCGCGCGGTGGCCGAGGACGAGGGCATCCCGATCTACGTGATCTCCACCAACGACGTCAATAAGGATCCGATGTCGAGCGCGGTGTTCAAGCGCATCTCGACGCGCACCGGCGGCAAAGCGTATTTCGCCAAGACCTGGCAGAAGCAGGTGGAGGCGTTTGAATCCATCCGTGAAGATCTTAGGCAACAGCTACACCATCACTTACTATCCGCAGACCAATCCGAACGAGGGTTTTCGCAAGATCAATGTGGAGATCGTTTCGGACGTCGGCAAGAAGTATCGCGTGCGGGCCCGTCCGGGGTATCGGCCGCGCGGCGGGTTCTGATTTAGCTTCGCGGCGGCGCGATTAAACCACGCCGGCGTGGCGCTTCAGAATCTGCTGGAGGTTCTGTGAAAACGCTGAGCGCGCCATGACAATATTGGCGCCGGCTTCGTGCGCTTGTTGCTTTAGCTCGCCCTGCACGTGCGAGAGATAGCCGATCAAGCTGATCTTCTTCAGGTCGCCGTGGGCTTTGAGTTTCGAGATCAGCTTGAGCGGTTCCACCGAGTTGTTGTTCAAATCCATGATAATCAGCAGCGGTTTTTCATGCGCGGCTTTCTCCATTACGTCGTGCTCGGACTTCAAGAACTCAACGTCCAAGCCCACGCGCTTGGCCGCATCGCTGATCTTGACCGTGAACAGCAGGTCGTCAACTACAGCTAGAATTTTCTTCTTTTCCCGCGTATGCATAACGGACGGATGCCTAATGTTCCTGAATGTGACCTTTTGCTAACCGTATGGAGACGGCAAGTTGGGTGGCAGGTAAGAATCATTTTAGCATGACTATCCACGGCGGATTAGCGTAAGCTGGAACGAAGGGTCGATACCATGAAAGCAGAGGCATGAGCGTTCAGGCCTGCATTTATGAGGATGCGCAGGAGGCCGCCACCCATTGCGCGGCCAAGATCCTGGAGCTGCTAGAGGGGGCGCTGGCAGCGAGTCCTCGGGCGACGCTTGCCATTTCAGGCGGCAGCACGCCCAAGCTCATGTTCCAGGACCTGGCCAAGGCGCGCTTCGATTGGTCGCGCGTGCATCTGTTCTGGGTGGATGAGCGTGGCGTGCCTCCCACCGATCCGCAGAGCAACTACAAGTTGGCGAAAGAAGCCTGGCTCGATCCGGCAGGTTTCCCTAGCGGCAATGTGCATCGGGTTCAGGCCGAGCGAGAGCCCGCGCTGGCGGCGCGGCTGTATGCCACCGAACTCCGCGAATTCTTCGAGCTTGCGCCAGGCGAGATGCCGCGCTTCGATGTCATCCATCAAGGCGTGGGCCCGGATGCGCATACGGCCAGCCTGTTTCCCGGCCAGCCGTTGATAGACTATGACAAGGATCTGGTGGCGGCGGTGTATGTGGAGAAGTTCCAGCAATGGCGAATCACGCTGCTGCCGGGCGTTCTGCGTGCCGCCAAGACCACCGTCATGCTGGTGGCGGGAGAGGACAAATCCGAGGCGCTTCGTTCGATTCTGCATGAGCCCTACGATCCTAAGAAGTACCCGGCGCAGCTCGTAAATGGGGATGGCCGGAATACGCTGTGGTTTCTGGATCGGGCAGCGGCGAAGGGAATGGAATGAAGGTTAGCCGGCGCAGCCTGCTTTTTCTGCCTGCGCTCGGTTTCAGCAGTCCGTCGCAAGCGCGCGCGGACGTTCGCATGCTCCTCGGCGGCGACATTATGCTCTCGCGTTACGTGGGCTGGCTGGCACGCCAGAAACATGATCCGTCCTGGCCGTTGCATGCGGTGGCGGATTTATTCGACTCCGCGGACATTGCGTTTGCGAATCTCGAATCGCCGTTCTCGGACCGGGGGCGGAGTTTCGACAAGGGCATGGTGTTTCGCGCCGAGCCGGAAATGGTCGCGGCGCTCGAGTCGGCTGGGATCGATGTGGTCTCCACCGCCAACAACCATGTGCGCGACTGCGGGAGCTACGGCATCGAATTCACGCTGGATTTGCTGGCGAAGCACGGGATTCTGGCGGCCGGTACGGCGGGCACGGCCCAGCAGGCGCATCTGGGGGTGATCCTGGCGCGCAAGCGAGTGGGCTTCGGTTTTCTGGGCTACACGTTCGATCAATCCAACGGCAACCATAAGGATGTCGATGAGCGCGTGGCGATGATGGACACCGATCAAATGCGGGCCGATGTGTCCAGTTTGCTGCAACGCACGGATGCGGTGATCGTTTCCATGCACGCCGGGAATGAGTATCAGTCGAAGCCGAATGGTCTGCAGCAGCGATTCGCGCGGGCGGCGATTGATGCCGGGGCAAGCGTCGTGGTCGGCCATCATCCGCACGTGGTCCAGCCGGTGGAACAATATCGGAACGGGCTCATTTTCTATTCGCTCGGAAATCTGGTATTCGACCAATACCAATCTCAGGAGACGCAACGCGGCTGGATTGCCGACGTGCGCTTTGCCGGTCCTCGCGTGGCGAGCTGGCGAGTTATCCCCATCGACATCGTCAATACCGTCGCGAAAATCCACGGCCTTGAGCCGGTGCGGTTATGAACTGCCTGGTGCTATCGGCGGGCGGGATGTATGGCGCGTACCAAGCGGGGGCGTGGAAAGCGCTGGCCGACGTTTTTCAGCCGGACTTGATCGTGGGCGCATCCATTGGCGCGGTAAATGGGTGGGCCATCGCGGGCGGCTGCGATCCGGATGAGCTGATCGAGCGCTGGCTGAGTTTGGAACATGCGGCCCGCTATCGCTGGAAGTTGCCGCGGACGATTTTTGGCGGCTTCCTGGACACTGGGGAATTAGGTGGCGTCATTCGCGACATTCACGCAAGGTTTCAACCGAAAGTGGACTTCGCCATCGTTCTGACGGACCTGCTCAAATTGCGGCCTCGGATATTCCACGCCGGCCAGATTGGCTGGGAACACCTGCTGGCGACCACCGCGATTGTTGGCCTGTTCGACCAAGTGCGAATCGATGGACGGTTGTACTCCGATGGCGGACTGCTGTCGGCGGTTCCGCTTTGGGCCGCGGCTGAACTGGGCGCTACGCGCGCGGTGGTGATTAACGTTCTGCCTGAAGCGCCGGGCATGATCGCGCGAACATTTGTGGGCGCCATGCGGTGGTTGTCACCGTTTCAAGCTAGGGTTCCGGCGGAGTTGGAAGTGGTCCGTATCGGGCCCACGGCGCTGCTGGGTCCGCCGCTTGAATCTATCTATTGGACCCGGCGGAATGCCGAGGCGTGGATTGAAGCCGGCGCTCGGGACGGCGAGAAATTAAAACATAGCATCGCGAATTGTTTTGCGCGAAAATAGATCCTGGCATGCCGGCTTATCAAATTCATCGATTACGGGACGCGGCCCGGCAGCAGTTTCGCTGGGCGCCGCATACATCCGGAGTGACAATCGTCAAACCCAAGGATTACGAAGAGGACGCCTTGGTGGAGGCGGGCAGTCCGTACGCGGCTTGGGTGGCGCTGCGCGAGTCCGAGCAAGCGCTACAGGTTGGGGATCTTCTGGAACTGGAAAGCGGCGAGATTCGCATCTTCAAGTACATCGGCTTTGAGGAAGCTCGCTGGTACCTACCAGAACCAGCTTCGCCGGCCGATGCGGCCACGGTCGCGGTAATATAGGGGCACAGAGTTATGTACAAAGATCCCATGCCATGGGATCGGATCAATTCCTTCGCTCTCGTCAGCTATCTTCCCGAGCCACTGGCGGGCTTTCTGGATCGTTTGCGGCAGGAACTGGTGCCGAACTGTTTTCTTCGCGCGCACGTGACGGTGCTGCCGCCGCGTCCGTTGTCGGCTCCCGACGAAGCCTGGGGCACGATCAAGGACATCGCGTCACGCTTCACGCCATTTGAAGTCCGAATGGCGGATATCGAGGTGTTTCCGGTCTCCGACGTCATCTACGTGAATATAGAAAAGGGAAGCGAGCACCTGCGGCTGATGCACGACGTGCTGGCGGTGGACGGCTTCGAATTCAAGGAGCAGTTCGCTTATCATCCTCACATAACGTTGGCGCAGGAATTAAAGCCGGATGAGCTGGATGAACTGATTGCGGTGGCGCGGGCGCGCTGGGACCAGTTTGCTTGCGACAAAAGCTTTCTAGTGGAGAAAATAGCGTTCGTGCAAAACACCCGGCGCAACGAGTGGATCGATCTGGCCGAGTGCATTCTCGGCAAATCGGATTCCGA
>CAVXJU010000112.1:0-41905 GCA_963761935.1 Terriglobia bacterium
TTCCACTCCGTTCGTGACCATTCTCACCGATCTGGCCGATTATCCGCCACACTTTTGGATTGAACGTCAGGAGCAATATTTGATTTGCGGCACGCGCAAGGCAGCCGAGCAGGCCGCTGCGCTCGGTCATCCGCCGGAGCGCGTGTTTCTGACATCGGGAATGATCCTGCGGCCGGATTTCTATCGTCGCGCCGCCATCGATCGAGCAGCCGAACGCCAGGAACTGGGGCTTGATCCAGACCGCACGACCGGACTGGTGTTGTTCGGCGGCGAGGGATCGAGCGCGATGCTTCAGATCGCGAAGCGGGTCACTGCGGATGCGCAATTCATCTTCATCTGCGGGCGCAACGCCAAACTGGCGGAACGGCTGCGGCGGCTGGAGACGAAATTTCCGAAGTTCGTAGAAAACTTCACCAAGGAAGTCCCCTACTACATGCAGCTGTCCGATTTCTTCGTCGGCAAGCCTGGGCCGGGGAGCATCAGCGAAGCGCTGGCGATGCGGCTTCCGATCGTGGTGGAGCGCAACGCTTGGACGCTGCCGCAGGAGCGCTACAACACGGAATGGATTCGCGAAAATCGACTCGGAGTTGTTCTGAAATCGTTTCGAGATATCAACGAAGGCCTGGGCGAACTACTGGATCCAGCGAACTTCGAGCGATTCCGATGCAATGCAGCCGCTATTGAGAATCGCGCGGTTTTCGAAATTCCTGAAATTCTCGCTTCCTTGCTGCAACGGCAAAGCCGATGAGGCCGATGGCTTCGCCCGCGAGCAACAGCGGCCAGTTGAAAGCATTTGGCATACCGCCCGCGGCGATGTTGCGGAAATCCGAGACGAAGCCAAGCACGATCACCAGCGCGCCCGCTACGATGGCAAGCCACGAGAACGGTGGTATTCGCAAGCCGCCCCATCCGAGCGAGATCAGCCCACAGACGATCATCGTGGCCGCTACCAGCACCGGCGCCCAAACCGGTCCCACCCAAGGCAGCGGAATCAAGAAGAGAATGTCCCAGGTGCGGAGCGATTCCGGCCACTGGATCATCAGCCTCAGAAACGCGTAGAACGAGATGTCCCACACGCCGAACGCGACCGCGAAGGCCGCGACGCTCTGGTAAAACGTGCGGCCACACGCCAGAGCGATACCGCCGAGTATCGCCATGGTCGCGGCTTCGCGGCCGATCTCGATTACCAGACGCCGGGGATTCTCCGGGCCTGCGTCGGCGAGCTGCTGCGGCGAGATCAGCGGAAATAGGTCGTGCGGCTTGCGGCCGGGATGCAGGTGCTGGCGAATCGGATCGTAGATCGCGCGCAGATATACGACCACAGCGGCCTCGACGTAGCCGAACGAGATACCGAAAAGAAAAAGAGCGGCGATAATGCGGCGCATAAATTTCATTCAAGCACGATATAGCTACGGATTTTCCGGCCAGGCGTGCTTAGGATAGCGGCGGCTCAGCTCGCGGCGGACTTGCGGATAGAGGCGCTGCCAAAAGCCCGCCAGATCGGTGGTGGTCTGCACCGGACGTTGATTGGGGGCGAGCAGATGCACTACCAGCGGCACCTTGCCGTTAGCAATTCGTGGCGTTTCCCGCATGCCGAAGAAATCCTGCAAACGCGATGCGACCCAGGGCGGTTTGCCAGTCTCATAGTGGATGGGGGCCTGACGGCCGCTCGCCAGACGAATGCGGCTGGGAGCGATCTGGTTTAGCAATTTTGCATTGGCACTGCGTTCGAGCATCGCGATCATGGAGCCCGAGGCAGCCTTCAGGTCGGCGAAGCTTTTCATACCGCGGCAAAGTTCGCGGACGGCCGCTTCAATGTCGATTTTGGTAACCGGCGCGTATTCGGAGGCGAAGGCGATGCGAGCCAGCAACTCGTCCAGCGCGTCGCGATCGACGAAGCGATCGACACCGGCTTCCAGAGCTTTCTCAGCGAGCAAAGCCGCGGCTTGTTCCGGATCGGGCGCGCCGCTGCGCGTTTCTTCGATCACCAGGTTGTCGTAGAGCAGTGCGCTGACGGCGTCCACTCGTTCGGCGGACCGATTCCATTCCACACCCGCGCGTTCGGTGACGCGGGCGGGAAACAAGTCGACCAACCATTCCGGTTCAATGGCGCAAAAAAGCCGGACTAAAGGCTGGCCGTGTTCGCTGCGATCTTCGATGTCGATGGCGGCCAGGAACTCGCTTGCCGTATCGCACTCCAGCACCGCCGAGCCGCCGGAAGCTAGCAGCAATTGCCGGTCTTTGCGGCGGCGCGCCACGCGGTCGGGAAATGCGGTCAGGACGGCCAGTGCAAGCGCGTTGGGATCGTGCTTCTGAGTTCTCGGAGGGCGAACGATGCGGCGAATCTGTTCGAAATGCCTTTTCGTCATCGGGTCCATTTCGGAATCGACCAGACGAAGCAGATCGCCGGACTCCGATCGCGCCCGTGCGCTCAGCAGGGCGGCAGCGGCACAGCCTTCTTCGCCCGCACCACGTTCAACGGCTTCGATCACTAGCCGCGCTAGCCTGGGATGCAGCGGATAGCGGGCCATCCGGCGGGCGTGTTCTCCGGTTGCGTCTAATCGCTCGAGCAAGTCTTCGGCACGCGACACAGCCGCATCGGGCGGAGCTTCGAGCCATTCGAGTGCCCCCGGATGCGCGATGGCCATGGCCCGCAACGTGAGGCATAGCTCGGACAATTCCCGGCGCATGATCTCGGGCGCATCGTGATCGGGACGGCGGCTGAAATCTTCCAGCGTGTAGAGACGGATCGCGCGGCCGGGCTCGGTTCTGGCGGCGCGGCCGGCTCGTTGCGTGGCGGAAGCTTTGCTGATGCGCGAGACCGTTAGCGTGGGCATGCCGGTCCAAGGCGAATCGCTCGCCACGCGCGCCAGGCCGCTGTCGATCACCGCGGTGACGCCTTCCACGGTGATGGAGCTTTCGGCGACGTTGGTCGACAAAATCAACTTTTGCCCGGTGGCTGGCGAAACGGCGCGGTCCTGCTCCGCAGCCGGAAGGTCACCGTGCAGCGGAAGCATCAGCAGCCCATGCCGCGCGGTTAGCGCCTGGCATTCACGCGTGGCACGGCGAATCTCGGCAGCACCGGGAAGAAACACCAGAATGTCGCCCCGGTGCTTTTGATTCAGCAGTTGATCTACTGCCGCGGCGACCTGCGCTTCGAGCGGCGCAGCGGAATACGGCTGGTGCGTGATCTCGAGCGGGAACAAGCGGCCTTCCGAACGCAGAATCGGGCAGCCTGCCAGGAAACGCGCGATGGGTCCAGCATCGAGCGTCGCCGACATCACGATCAAACGCAAATCGCGCCGGGAGCTCTGCTGTAATCGGCGCAGCAACGCCAGAGCCAGGTCGCTTTCGAGATGACGCTCGTGAAACTCGTCGAGCACCACCACATCCACGCCGCTGAGATTGGAATCGGAAATCAGCCGCCGCGCGAGAATGCCCTCGGTCAAGAATCGCAGGCGAGTATGGTGGCCCGCGACCTCCTCGAATCGGACCTGATATCCGACCGTCTCGCCGAGCCTTTCACCCATCTCCAAAGCGATTCTGCGCGCGGCCAGACGAGCGGCCAGACGGCGCGGCTCCAGCACCAGCACCTGGCCTGGCACCAGCGAAAGCAACGCGGGAGGCACGCGTGTCGTCTTCCCGGCGCCCGGCGGAGCTTCAATAACAAGGTTGGGGCAGACTTCCAGCGACCGCCGGATGTCCGGCAGAAGATCGTCAACAGGAAGATGCAACGTTACTGCTTCTTGGGCGGCGTAGCGGGAGGTTTATTGGGATCGTCCACATCGCCGTACTTGATGATCGTGTCGCTCTTGAACCGCTTGTAATCTTGATATCTCACGACCATCTTCATGCGCTGGTCGTGATCCTGAAAGTGCAGCGTGGCATTGGCAATGGTGTAGGTTGGGAAAAAATACTTGCCATCGATTTGTTCGCGATAAGTTTCGAACTTCGGGTACTGATGATCGCCCTTCATGGTGCCGACGCCGCGGCCGTAGCTCTTGACGATCTCGAGTTCCTGATCGTCCACCCAGACGATGCCCTCGAAATACCGCTTGCCTGATTCAAGCTTTTTGGGCTTGACGGCGAAGGCGAAGCAGGGAATTTCATCCAACTTCTCGCGGCCCAGATAACGGATGTAATACTTCGGCAGCTCGCTGGTGGTGAGCACGAACGGCTGCACGTCGCGCAGGTCCTGGATGTCGCCCGGATCGAGCTGGAATGCTTCCAGCGTGCTCATGGGGGCGTGAACCACTCGATCCATGCGCGTGCCCTCCGGCGAGAAGACGATGTCGCTCACCTCTTGCCATTTGCCGGTGACGTTGCCATCGTCATCCAGCGACATCACGCTGGCGTCCTGACGGTAGGTGTAGTTGTCGCGCGCCTGCTGGAACGCTGTTTCCTGGGCGGCGAACTTGGCGATGATGTCGTCAATCTCCGATGGACTGGGGTCGTGAGCGATGGTGGCGCCAAAGGCTGCGCCTGCGAGAATGACAAAAAAGGCTACGAGACGCATGGGTTGTTCTCCAGCAATAACTTCTTTTATCAGTGTAGCGCTTGGGCTTCAACTCAGGATTTGCTTCGCAATGGTTATCTTTTGCATGTTGCTGGTGCCTTCGTAAATTCGGCCGATTTTGGCGTCGCGATATAGCTTTTCTACCGGATAGTCCTTGGTGAACCCGACGCCGCCCAGAATTTCGACGGCGCGCGAAGCGGTGTTCTCGCCGACTTGAGACGCGAAGTACTTGGCCATCGCCGCCTCGGTGACAAATGGAAGTCCGGCGTCGCGCATGCGGGCGGCGTTATAAACCAACAAGCGCGCCGCCTCGACTTCCGTGGCCATTTGCGCCAGCTCAAACTGCACGCCTTGAAAATCCGCGATCGGCTTGCCGAACTGCTGGCGCTGTTTGGCGTAAGCAATGGAGTGGCCGAGCGCGCCCTGCGCCAGTCCAACCATCTGGGATCCGATGGCGATGCGGCCTTCATTCAACGTTTCAATTGCGATCTTATAGCCCTTGCCCAGTTCGCCGACCACGTTAGCGGCCGGAACGCGGCATTCGTCCATGATCAGCTCACACGTGGAAGACGCGCGAATGCCGAGCTTGTCTTCCTTCTTGCCCACCTGAAATCCCGGAAATCCGCGCTCCACCAGAAAACACGTGATTCCGCGATGTCCGGCCTCCGGATTGGCATTGGCGAACACAAAATACACGCCCGCTTCTCCCGCATTGGTGATCCACAGCTTGCGGCCGGTGAGCAGGTAGTGGTCGCCTTGCAGTTTGGCGCGCGTCGCCAGCGCGAAGGCGTCCGAGCCCGAGCCTGCTTCCGACAATCCGAACGCGGCCACCGTGTCGTGCGCCAGTTTCGGCAGATAATGACGCTTCAGTTCCTGGTTGCCCCAGCGAATCAGGATGTTGTTGGCGATGGTATTCTGCACGTCCACGATGACGGCCGCGGAAGGGTCCACTTCGGCCAGCGCTTCCACAGCCAGCACGCACTGGAAGAAGTTTCCGCCCTGTCCGCCGAATTCCTCTGGAATTTCGATACCCATGAGTCCCAGCTCGAACATTTCCTTCAACAGGTCTTTGCGAAAGACGCCGGCTTCGTCCATCTCGCGCACGTAGGGGCCGATGCGCTCGCGCGCAAAGCGGAGGATGGTGCTTCGGAACATCTTCTCTTCTTCGCTCAGGACGGTGAGCGGCTGGATAGACGCAGTGATCTCAGTTGCGATTGGCATGATGTCTCGGAATCCTTTTTCAGTCTACTACCGGAGTGCCGTTCTTGACGCACCGAACGGTGGCAGGGTGTATAATCGCGGGCCAGAGGGAATGCTATGCGAACCTGGTTCATTGTTGGGCTGCTTAGCGTGGCCGTCGCGGTATTCGCCTTCGCGCCCATACCGCGCTTCACCACCGTTGATCCCGATACCGGGAAGAAGGGTGATACGATCACCGCCAAAGGTGAAAACCTGGGTAAGAGCGGTCTTGGCGAACTCTACTTGTCCGATGGCCAGAAAGATACTAAAGTCGACATCTCAGCGCAGTCGGACACAGAGGTAAAATTCACCATTCCTGAAATGAAGGCTGGCCGCTATCATCTGCTGGTGCTAACCGCGGACAAAGCGTCATTGGTCGAACAACCCGTCGTCGTTACGGTGCAGTGATCCGCCTACTTGGAGTTGGGGAGCAGCATATAAGTCACGATTCCCACCGCGGCCAGGCGCTTGTCGGCGTCGAAAATATCGACCCGGCTGACGAATAATGTCTTGCCGGCGCGCAGGGCATAGGCGCGCGCCATCACTTTGGACATCGCGATAGGGCGCAGATAATTGACCTTCAGTTCGCTAGTGGTCGCGTTGTGCCGGCCTTGATAAGCATGCAGCATGGCGTGCCAGGCCGCTTCGTCCGCGATGGACGCAATCACTCCGCCGTGCAAAACGCCCTGGCTGTTCACGTAGTCGGGCCGCAGCGCGCACGCTACGGTCACTCCGTCTTTGTGTTTGCGCGTTACTCGAAGTGCCAAGGTGTCTTCGAAGGCCATTTGGATAGGATAGCTGGCGCGCGGTGCTAGCGCTTGGGAAGCGAAATCGTAATATTACGATAACGCAGCCCACCGGTGTGGTCGCCTTGCAGGTAGAGCGGTCCTGGCTCGGCTTCACGACTGTCGAGAGCGCCGCCGGTGATGCCGGGGATCTCCTGTTCATCGATGATCTTGGTGCCGTCGCGAATGACGGTCACGGTGCGGCCCACTAGCATGACATCGTAGGTCTCCCATTGGCCGGGGCGCTTGGGCAGGTCCACCGAGGGCGCGATAAATCCGTAAATCGAACCCATGCGGTGGAACTGGTCGTTCTTTTCGGGCGGCTCGTACTCCACTTGGACTTCATAGCGTCCGCGCAGATACACTCCGCTGTTGCCACCTTGCGGGCAGTTGTATTCGATGTGCAGTTTGAAATCTTCGAACTTGCGCGTGGTATGGATGTTCGCGCCGCCTTTATCGTTGCGCAGCTCGCCGTTCTGCGCGGACCAGTAGGTTTTAGACGGATCGTCCACTTCCCAGCCGCTCAGGTTTTTCCCGTTGAACAACGGCTCGGGCGCGGACCACGCGGCGGGGGCTGGTCGTTTTAAAGCAGGTGCGAGAACTCCGGAGAGCTGCACCTCCGCGCCTTTTGAGGAATGCACTGTGCCGCTCAACTTGTGACCACCGGCAGTTATGTCCCACGCGCCTTCGGGCGAGGTGAACGTCAGGTGCGATCCCTCGACCTTGACGTCGCTCGCGGGATGCACGCTGCCGGTCCGGCCCACCAAGCGAATGACGCCCGCCGGACCCTCCTCGGCAAACTCCATCCAGTCCGGATAACTGCCCTTAGACGAGACCATGGTTAGGTCCCAGCGTCCGGCGAAAGGAGAACTCCCCGCTCCCAGGCAGCTCGTGACGATTACGCAGGCCAACGAAAGAGATGCGCGCTTCAGAGTCATCGTTCGTTACGCCAGCTCCTCCGCGCGAATCGGCAGACGCCGGACACGTTTGCCGGTGACTGCGAAAATAGCGTTGGCGACGGCCGGAGCGATTCCTGGGGTACCGGCCTCGCCGATGCCGCCGGGATTGTTCTTGCTGGGCACGATATGAACGTTCATGACGGGCATCTCCTCCATGCGCAGCACGTCGTACTGATCGAAGTTCTGCTGCTGGACGCGCCCGCGGTCGATGGTTATGCCGCCCTTCAGAGCAGCCGACAAGCCAAACACAATGCCGCTACGGATCTGTTGCTCGATGCCGGAAGGATTGACGGCATAGCCACAGTCCACTGCGCAGACCACGCGATGCACGCGCAGCTTTCCGCGCTCGACCGAGGCTTCGGCTAGCTGCGCGGTGAAGCTTCCAATATTGTTCACTACCGCGATGCCGCGGCCATGTCCAGCGGGAAGCGGCTTGCCCCAGCCTGCTTTATCGGCGGCCAGCTCAAGAGCGGCGCGTAAGCGGGGCGAGTTGGCGAGCAGACGGAGCCGCAATTCCAGTGGATCCTTTCCGCCCGCGGCCGCGAGTTCGTCGATGAACGACTCGGCGAAGAACGTGTTCTGCGAGTAGCCGACCGAGCGCCAGTAGCTCACCGGAATCCCGGGATCGAGCGCGTGATAATCAACCAGGATGTTGGGAATCGCATACTGCAAATCGACCACGCCTTCGACGCCTGTGCGCGCCACGCCTTTGCTGAGTCCGCCAAAGGGCGAACACATCAGGCGAGCTTGTAACGCTACGGGCCATCCGTCGGCATCCAGGCCGGCCATGAACCGGCCATAAGCGGCCGGGCGATACCAATCCTGCTGGATATCGTCCTCACGCGACCAGGTGACTTGAACCGGCGCGCGGGCGGCCTTGGAGACCTCCACGGAATCGGCAACGTAGTCCGAGCGCGCGCGGCGGCCGAATCCGCCGCCCATGTATTCCGTGTAGACCTTCACTTTGTCAGGCGGCAGGCCGGTAATTTGCATCGCGGCCTCGTGCGCGGCGCTCTGGCCTTGCGTGGACGCCCATACTTCGCAGGCGTCGGCGCGGACATGCGCGACGCAATTGAGCGGTTCCATCGGAGCATGCGCGAGGAACGGCGTCTCGTAAACGGCCTCCACTCTTTTCGCCGCGGATTGGAGCGCCGCCGGTGCATCGCCATTCTTGCGCGCTACGGCGCCGGGCTGTTGCGCATGTGCAACGAAGTCCTTGCTGATATCGGCGCTATTGACGGACGCGATCGGGCCCTCATCCCATTTCACTTGCAGAACCCGCCGGCCTTCCATCGCCGACCAAGTATTGTCCGCGATCACGGCCACGCCGCTGGAGATCTGCACGACGTCCTTCACGCCTGGAATCGCCTTGCTCTTGCTGGCATCGAAGCTGGCCACTTTGCCGCCGAAAACCGGACAGCGCTCCACCACGGCGTGCATCATTCCGGGAACCCGAACATCGATCCCAAACACGGTGCGGCCGTTCACTTTGTCGTGCGTATCGAGCCGCTTGGTGGGCTTCCCGATCAAATGGAATTGGCTGGGGTCTTTCAGCGTGACATTCGAAGGAAGCGGCAACTTCGCTGCGGCATCCGCGAGGCTGCCGTAGCTTAAACGCGCATTGGTGCCCGTATTGACGACTGTATTGTTCTCGGCGCGGCACCGCGATTTATCGACGTTCCAACGTTCCGCCGCGGCCTGCACCAACATCTCGCGCGCGCTGGCGCCGGCCTTGCGCAGCGACACCCAGGAGGTTCGGATGCTCATGCTGCCCACCACACCCTGATACGGTCCGTATTCGGGGCTGACGCCGGGAAATTCGGTGTGGATTTTGTTCCAATCGCACTCCAGCTCCTCGGCCAGCAGCATGGAAAGCGAGGTCACCGTTCCCTGCCCCATTTCGGCTTTGTGGATGAAGAGCGTGACGGAATCGTCCGAGCCGACGTGCACGTAGGCGTTGAGCTTGGCATCCGTGGTAGCGGCGGCGAGCTTGGAGCGCTCGGGCACGTAAAAACTGACCAGCAATCCGCCGGCAGTCGCCGCCCCGGCTTTCAGAAAACTTCGCCGATTCACTCGCGGGTTCATTTCGCAACTCCCTCGGCGCGCGCGATCTCAGCCGCGCGATGGATGGCCGCACGAATCGTGTCGTAGGTTCCGCAGCGGCAGATGTTGCCGTGCATGGCCTCGTCGATATCGGCGTCGGTCGGCCGCGAAGTCTTGGCGAGCAGCGCCGCCGCGGTCATGATCTGGCCGGACTGGCAGTAGCCGCACTGTGGAACATCCCCCTCGATCCAAGCCTGCTGGATGGGATGACTGGTGTCGGCCGAGAGACCCTCGATTGTCACTACCGTCTTTCCCGAGACCGCCGAGACAGGGGTCACGCACGAGCGCACCGCTTGGCCGTTGATGTGGACCGTGCAGGCTCCGCACAGCGACATGCCGCAGCCGAACTTGGTTCCGGTCAGGCCCAGCGTGTCGCGCAAAACCCACAACAGCGGCATCGCGGCCGGCGTGTCGACCGCCTGCGCCTTGCCGTTCAGATTGAATTTGACCACAGCCATAAGTGCCTCCTCTTGGCGTCGTCAACCGCAAGTATAGCGTTATTGACTGGGCCAGCGGCAGTGAGATGCGGCGTGTCGGCGACGACATGACGTGTCGGATCGAACACGCCACGGCCGATGCGCCACCGCAGCAAGTGGTTCGGAATCAACATGCGTACATGCGGCCCTTGTCCTGTCTACAGCCGCGCGAGGAGAAAAAACATGCTGTTCGTCAAATACGTTTTCAGCACAATTGGGATCGGACTTCTGCTCGGAGCAGCGGGACTCTTGATCTTTGACTTGTATCGAATATTCAAGCTGCGCGCGCCGGCAGTCGCGCTCCGCTGGCGTCTTGCAATGCGGGTGGCTGGTTCGGGCTTCCTGGCGTTGTTGGCCGGCCTGAGCATCACGGTGGTGCCGAGCGGCCAGGCTGGAGTCGAGATCAGCCAGTGGCAAGGCACTCTGGCAGGAACACTCTATCCGGGCGTTCATTGGATTGTTCCGCTGGTGGATCGGGTGGAGTTGTTCAACCTGCGAGACCACTTGTTTTCCACGAATCTCGCGGAGGATCCAAAGTCCAAAACACCCACTCTGCGGGTCCAGACCAAGGAAGGGCTCGGCGTCGGCCTGGCCGTCACGGTTCGGTTCCGGCTGGATCCTTCGAAGCTCGCTTATATTTATAGCAATCTGCCGCAGCCGGTGGAGGAAGAAATCGTTCCGGCCATGGTGGCAAGCGCATTTCGCGACGCGTCGCCGAACTACACCGTGCGCGAAATGTTCGCCAGCCGCCGCGATGACATCCTTCGGGCCGTTGCCGGGCGGATAACCCAGCGCCTGGCCGCCGACGGGGTTATCGTCAAAGAAGTTATGGTCCGCGACGTCCAGTTGCCGGCCGAGTACGCCAAGGGCATGGAGGGCCTGCTTCTCAAAGAGCAGGAAAACGAGCGCCTCTCGGTGGAACTGGAGGTTAAGCAAAAGATGGTCAGGGAAGCGGAGCTGGAGGCCGAAGCGCAAAAGGCTCGTGACATCAAGGCCGCCGAAGGCAGGGCCGAAGTGGTGGTGATCGAAGCCAAGGCGCAGGCCGACGCCATGCAGCACACGCTGCCGCTCAAGGAAAAGCAGATCCAGCAATCCAAGCTCGAAGCCGCTGCCCGCAAGGAATCCACGGTCATGAATGCCGAGGCGCTGGCTGAGGCCAAACTGATCGATAGCAAAGCGGAACTGGAGAAGCGGAAACTCGTTACAGAAGGCGAAGCCGACCGGATTCGCCACGTCGCCGAAGCGGACTCCGAACGGATGCGCCTGGAAGCCGAAGTCCTGAAGCAGAACCCGCTCCTGATTCAGAAGATCATTGCCGAAAGGCTTTCAGACAAAGTCCAGATCATGATGGTCCCGAACGACGGCAAGTTTTTCTTCGCCAACGACGTGTTGAAAAGCTTCACCGCAGCCGGGAATCAATAGGAGCAGACGGAGGCGCTGAATTGAGTGCTTTCACCCAAAGGATCGGCTGAAATTACGCAGGCGGTCCTGTGGCTTGATGGAGCGAGGCCCACTTCAGCGCCATTCCCAGCAAAATCCGGCATCCGCAGCTTGTGGTCCGACGGTTGCAATGATTGGCGCGACACAACACATGCGGTTCAAAGGAGCGGGTACATGAAATACATGACGGCTGTTGGTTTGTTGATCGCAGGTTCGTTTTTCACGATCGGCCAGGCGAAGGCCGACTGCATGAACGACAGTAAAGACAAAATGGACTGCTGCATGAAAAATGGCATGAAATCCGATGCCGCTTCCGTCGAGCAAACGCTCAAGCAAATGGAACGCGATTGGAACCAGGCCACGATTGCGAAAGATTTCAAGATGGTGGATCGGATCATGGCCGACGATTGGACCGGGGTCGACTTTCGCGGCGTGATAGTGACCAAGGCCGAGACCATGGAAGAGCTGAAGTCGGGCGAATCCAGCAATGAGTCCGTTGAGCTGGGCGAAATGCAGGTTAAGGTGTTTGGAAATACAGCCGTGGTCATGGGCACCGACACGGAAAAGAGCAGCTACCACGGTCAAGACAGCAGCGGGAAATACGCGTGGATCGATGTCTTTACGATGCGGGACGGCCGCTGGCAAGCCGTGGCGTCGCAGAGCACGAAACTTGCGAAGTAGCCGGGAGCCGCGATCGCGCTGGAGCTAGTTGACGCTTTCGGCGCTATAGCGGGCAATCAGGCCGGTTCGGACCGCGCGGCGGTAGACGCTGGCAAAGATTAAGCAAGCGCCGGCAATGTAGACGATCACCAGGCTCGCTCCCGCCAGTAATCCAGCGGGTGAACCGGCCCGGCCTGCCACGATGCTTCGCATGTTCTCGAAGACATAAGACGGCGGGAGCACATGCGCGAACGCTTGCATCCAGAGCGGCAGCGTAGAGAGCGGATAGAATACTCCCACGAAGGGCGAGATGAGGGCCGGTATCGGCCAGACGAACCACTCGGCCGCCGGCCCCAGCCGTAGCACCAGGGCGCTTGCGACAATCCCCAGCGCGATTCCAAACGCAAACAGGATCAGCAGAAACGGAATCAGCACCAGCCCATAGCCGAAGAACGACAGGCCGAAAACCGCCGTCGCCAGCACCAGCATCACCACCAGGCCGAACGAACTGGTGAATATGCTGGAAAACACCAGGCCGAGCAGGTACTCCCAGATCGAGAGCGGCGTCGCGAAAATATTCAGGAAATTGCGCGACCATACGTCCTCGAAGAACGCCGTGGTGACGCCCTGCATCACGCGGCTAAAGAAATCCCACATCAGAACCGCACCGAGAATCGCCGGCACGAAGTTGAAACCGGAACGCGCCACTGAATTCAGATAGCGCGTGATGAAGCCCCACAGCACAATGTCGATTGCGACCCAGCCGAACAGAGGCACAATGCGTGCGGGGCTACCGCGCAGCAGATAGAGCTGCCGGAGGAAGATGGCGCCGCTGCGTCCGAATTGCATCAGGTTTGGCTCAGCTCCAGCGGCTCGCGCGCCACGGTGATAAACAGCTCTTCGAGCGTTTCCTTGCCGTGCTCGCGTGGAAGAGTTTTCGGGTCGCCTTCGAGCAGGATGTTGCCGTGCGACAAGAACAATACCCGGTGACAGACCTCCTGCACTTCATACATGTTGTGCGATGTCCACAGCACGCCTGCCTTGGTTTCGGAAGCGAACTCGCGGATCTGGGCGCGCACTTCGCGGGCGATGGCCGGATCGAGCGATGCGGTCGGCTCGTCCAGCAGGAGCAAGTCGGGCGAATTAAGCATGGCTTTGGCAAGTCCCGCGCGCGTCTGTTCGCCGGAAGACAAGACGCCGCATTTGGTATCGCGAAACCGTTCCAGATCGAACTCCCGGATCAGGTGTTCGATTCGTTCTTCTAGATGAGCGACACCGTAAATCAGGCCGAAGAAGCGCAAGTTCTGGCGAACCGTCAAATTGCCGGGCAGCGGGGCGTACACTGCGGCGAAGTTGGTGTGCTGGAGAGCCTGGGCTCGATGCTTCGCCAGATCCAGTCCATGAATGCGTATCACGCCTGAGGTGGGTTCGAGAACGCCCAGGATCATGTTGATGGTGGTGGTCTTTCCCGCGCCGTTCGGGCCGAGCAGCCCGACGATTTCGTTGCGCGCTACATGGAATGAAATGCCGTCAACAGCCAGAGTGTCGCGGTAGCGCTTGGTGAGTTTGTGGACCGAGAGAACGTTGGACGCCGATTGCGCGGATTCCACAAGCTTGTCTTACGGCTGGATACGCGTGCCGAGCACTTGGAGGAATTGCGATAGCCAAGCTGGATGAGCCGGCCAAGCAGGAGCAGTTACTAAGTTGCCGCAGGTATGCGCCTGGTCCATGCCGATTTCGACGTACTTACCTCCGGCCGCGGTCACGTCGGGCGCCACCGCCGGATAGCAACTGCACGATTTGCCTTGAATGGCTCCTGCGGCCGCCAGCAACTGGGCTGCGTGGCAAATGGCGGCAATCGGTTTATCGGCGCTCGCGAAGTGGCGCACGATGTCGAGAACTCTGGCATTGAGGCGGATGTATTCCGGAGCCCGCCCGCCGGGAATCACCAGCGCGTCGTAATTCTCCGGCCGTGTGTCGTCGAAGGTAGCATTCAAAGCGAAGTTGTGTCCGCGCTTCTCGCTGTAAGTCTGATCGCCTTCGAAATCGTGGATGGCCGTGCGGACGGAGTCGCCGGCTTTCTTGCCCGGGCAAACCGCGTGCACGGTATGACCCACCATCTGCAGAGCTTGGAACGGAACCATGACCTCGTAGTCTTCGACGTAGTCGCCCACCAACATCAGCAGTTTCTTAGCGGCCATGAACAATGGTCGCATGGAAATCCGGGAGCAGTTCGGTGAGCACCCGGCCGATGGAGCCGCTGGGCGCTTCGATTCCCAGCAGCGCCGACAACGTGGGCGCGATATCGTTCATCGCGATTTTTTCCCAGTACCCGCCGGGCTTGATGCCCAGGCCAAAGAAGATAACCGGAATGTGGTTGTCGTAGTCGTACGGCGTCCCGTGCGACGTTCCCGTGGCCTCGAACAAATAATACGGTTCTTGTAGGATCACCAAATCGCCGGAACGCGGCCCATAGAATCCTAGGCTCACCGCGCGGCCAATATCGTCGTGCTGCACCTCGCCTCTAAGAATCTCATGCCGCGTGTAGACTCGAGCGATGTGCTCCTCGGAAGCGGCGGCCTGCGCGGCCACGCGTTCCACCTCGGCTCGATCCAGCTTGTGCGATTCAATCAGATCCAGATTCAAATAGGGCGTGGTGGCCGGAGCCGGCAGCAGCCATTTGCCGGGCCCGAATCGTTTCACTAGCGCGTCCGAAATATCTTGCGCCAGGCGAGGCTCAGAAAGACGCCCGCCCGGCATGTTCCGCGCCTCATTCACCTCGGGCACCGGCGCCACGCCGTGATCCGCGGTCAGGACCACGATGCTGTTGCCCTTGCCGACGCGCGCATCGATGAAATCCAGCAGCTTCCCCAACAGCCGATCCGTGCGGATCGACATATCGCGAACGGCTGGATCGTCGGGACCCACCGCATGGCCGACATAATCATTCGAGGAGAAACTCACCGTCAAGATATCGGTGCCGGAATGAGAGCCGAGCTTTTCATTGGAGACGGCGCGCTCAGCGAACTCCTCGATCATTTCGTTACCCCAGGGTGTCGCTTCCAGGCTCCCGCAGACACGCGCGCCGCTTGCCGGCGGTCATGGTGCAAAACGGTTTCGCCGTGCCGTTCGGCGCGTCCAGTGGCAGCCAGTTCGCTGCCAAATAGCGCTTATAGATCTGTTCGCTGTTCAGCTGGCGCACCCAGTCCGGCAGCTCGGCGCGGTAATACGTGCTGGTCACCCAATGATTCGATTTCGGGTCATACCAATACGCGCCGTCGGCCATGTGTCCGGCTGGAAGGATCGCGCTGCGATCCTTGATCGACACCCCAATGATTTTCGACTCGATACCGTGCATCTTTAATTCATCGCCCACGGTGCTCACCAGTAGCCGCCGCGGCGACGACCCAGGCGCACCAGGCGCGCCGCCGACCATTTTGGACTTAGGATCGAAAACGCTGGTTACCATTTCATGACTCGCCCGGTCGTACCATTCGTTCGAGACGATGCCGCTGACCGAAGGCGGCGCGCCGCTCAAGAACGTGGAATGTCCCACGGCGGTCACGGTGGTGGAATGAATCAGATGGGCGTCGTGAAAAACCGCACCCTGTTCGAGCAGCCGCTTGAATCCGGAAGTATAGCCGCTCCGGAAGCGCAGCAAATAGTCGTAGCGAAATTGATCGATCACGATAGCGACCACCAGACGCGGCCGTTTAGGGGGTTCGTTCGCCGCGAACAGAGTCGCGATCGCAGCCAACAGGCAAAGGACGATTCGTCGCGTGCGGTTCAACGTCATTCGTTAACAGTCACCAGCATCGCACAGCTTCCCGCGGCTACGGAATCAACATCACCGGCGCCTGCCAGAACGCCGCCTTCTGCCGAGCCGGATCGAGAATCGTCACCTGGCAATTGTATTCGCCTGGAGGCAGCTTCGCGAGCGACAGGTCGAACTTCAGCGGCGTAGTCTTGAGACGATTACTCAGCGCTTCGGTCACCTCCAGCGGCGGCGTCTCGAACGCCTTGGTCTGGCCGCGATAAAACGTCACAAACGCCACTAGCGGATTGGCACTCGGCGACTCCTGCTGGTAGGCCTGCAAATACACGTACAAATCCCGGCTCTTGCTGAACACACGCGTCACGCTCGGAATCAACTTCTGACCTTCCTGCACCAGCGGATTGACGGACTCGGTCTGTCCTTTATCCTTGGCCGCGTTATACAGCGCATCTTTGAAGTCCACTCGCTGGCTGCTCAGGACCACCGAGCTGATCGCGATACGCTGCTCTTCTTTATTCAAATTCGGGATGACAAATGGCGTTTCATAAGTCCCCATCCGGCCCGTCTCGGCGTCGCGCGCCAGGAATTTGATTTTGTATTTCCCCGGCAACAGCGTGAAGCCGGTGTCGTATTGAATGGGCCGCCTGGCCAGTTCGGCTGCGGTTTCGTCGCTCAACTTGATGTCGATTTTATCGCGCACATTGGACACAGTGGTTCCGAAATCGTCCTTGATTTCGCCGATGAAGTCGAGCAGTGTATGCTCGGCGCCGCCGCGCTTGGCCAGCGCCAGCTCGCTGCCGGGAATTTTGACCACAACCGGCGTGAAGTACTCGGCGCGGTTGAGCTGGAAGTAATCGACCTCCATCGCGATGGTCAGTTCGGTGATCGGATCGCCTAGCAGCAGCGCGTCCTCGAGCTGCCGCTCCTTTTCCGCGGTGGTGAATTTACCGAACTGTTTACCTGCGAAATAACCTTGCCGGTAATCCAGGCTCGCCGAAAGACCGCTCGCCAGTGAAAGCTTGATGCGCCGGAATTTCCCGTCCAGCGCGCCGTTGCTGGTGTAGTAACCGATGATGTAGTAGCTGGAAATGGCTTCCTGGGCCTGCGTCATTCCCTGCGTCAAGTCGTTGTTGTCGAGCAGCGCTTTGCCGCCAGTTTCCGCGGCCAGCGTCCACAGTGTGTCCTGCGACTGGTTGTAGTTGTCGCGCAACGCCATGGCGGATTGGCCGTTGTACATCGCGATGCCGCCGGGCGAGCCGTGCGTTGCGTCCCCCAGCGGCGCCTGCGCCACCAAACCGCGCGCGTCGATGGGCCAAAAGGAAACTCCGGAGCGAATGGCTGCGTTGACGGTGGCATGCAGTTGCGCCTGATTGTCCATGCCGTTCAGTCGCATGCCGCTGGCGAAGTAAACCAACGCCTTTTTTTCGCTTAGCGTGCCTAGCATCCGGGAGGCGGTTTGCAGCGCGGACAATTGGCGATCGGTATTGAAGATGTTGAACTCGGTATCGTCCTGACCGTAAGCGGCGCCCCTGTCGGCGCTACTCGCGTCATTGCTGGTATCGCCCGAGTTCTGATCCTCGCCCACGATCAACGTCTCGATGATGCTCTCCAGGCGGTCGCGATCGCTGGTGAAATCCTGCAGCACCTGCACCGCGCCGGATTGATACATCAGCACCGCTACCAGGTCGGCCGGCGTGAGTTGAGTCCGGACGAATTTTTGCGCGGCGGTGAAAGCGCGTAACTGATCGGGCATCGGCATGGCGCTCATATCGAAATAGAGCGCCACCAATCGACGGTCGCGGTACTTGAGGTCGCCGGCCCTCTCGGTCGCGATCTGGCTGTGAGGATAACGGGCCAGCGGCGCCGCTCGTTCACTCGGCGCGGCCGGCGGCGTCGTCTCGCGCGCAGGCGATTGCAGTTTCTGATACTCGAAAAAGCGGATGGTCTGCGGCGCGCCTTCCTCGGTCACAATGAAATCCTTGGCGGTTAATCCTTCCACGGGCTTGCCGCTCTTGTCCTTCACCGACACGGTCTCGATCACCAACTGCGTGCTGGTCTCAAACGTCACCGGTCCGGCAGGCGAAGCGGTATTCTGTCCGATCTGCTGCCCGCTGGCCGCGAGCATGAACGACACAAACGCACCGGTTACGCGCAGCATCTTAAAACCTCAATCGTATCGTGGTTTGCATAGCCCGCATAGCGTTGGCCGACGTCGGAAGGCCGAACTGCGCATTCGTGATGCTAGTGTTCCAGCTGGGAAACGTGACGTGATTGAGCAAGTTGGTGGCGTCCATGCGAAAGTCCAGGCTGAACCGGTCGGACATCTGGAACACTCGTCCCAGCGACGCGTTCAAGCTGAACTGCGCGGGACCGGTAATGGAATCGCGCCCCGCGTTGCCCCACTCACCCGGCGGCGGCAAAACGTACGCGGCGGGATTCAAGAAAAGACCAGCGGCACCCGAGTACAACGGCGCGCCAGTATAGTCGGGCCGAAGCGGTCCCGTCACGCCCGTGCCCGGCACCGGGTAAGGATAGAGCGGCGTCAGCGGCAGACCGGTGCCGGCGGTAATCTGCGTTTGCGCGGTCCATTCCTTGAAGAGCGCGCCCCTCCAACCGCTCACCAGCGTGCCTCCATGCAATCCCATGCCGGTGGTGTATTGGATCTGTGTAGTCAACAGATGTCGCTGATCGAAATTCGAAAGACCGCGCTCGGCATCCAGATTGAGCCAGTTCTGCGCGATCACGGGAGTGCCTTGATTCCTTCCGCCCAGCGCCGCGTCGTCGATCGCTTTCGCGTAGGTGTATTCGAGACTCGCTGTGAATCCGCTCTGCAAGCGGCGGCGCAATTGAACCTGTCCGGCTTCCCGCGTCGAATTTCCGTTGGACACCAGATACTGAAATCCGATGGGACAACTGGGACACGGGTTCGCGGCGCCTAAGGGATAGCTGTTGGGCAGGAAGTCCTGCACCTCGTGCGTCCCCTTGCTGCCGAGATAGGCAACCGTCAGTACCAGCGCGGCGGGCATGTCGCGCTGCACCGAAACCTGCCAGTTCTGAGCATATCCGGGACGGAAATTCGGATCCACCGCTACCGTGTTGGGCGTGATGGTGGGCGACGCGTTGAACCCGCTGGCGAGCGTCAGCGGATCGGCGGCGCTGTTCGACACATTCAAGCTTTTCGAAAGCGGCGGTTGCTGATCGAGCAGCGTGGCAATCGGGTAGTAAACCGAGGTGTTGTAATACACGCCATAGCCGGCGCGCACCACCAACGACGACGCGGCCAACGGACGCCAGGAAAGCGCCACGCGCGGCTGCACACCGCGTTTGTACGGATTCATCAGCGAGCTGGGATAAGTCTGATGCGTGAGCGAACCGATGGGATCGCTAGCCACCACCGGCGCGACCGCGGAGAAATTCGGCGCAACGTCCAGATTCACCAGCCGGCCGTACTTTTCCGTGATCGGCGACCAGTATTCCCAGCGGACCCCGGCATTCAAAGTGAAGCCCGGGCTCACTCGCCAATCGTCGTTGACGTAGGCTTCCGTGGTCGAAGCTCGGAGATATTTGTCAGCGTTGCCAAACGCGATCGAGCTGGTGTCCGGCACTCCCAGCAGAAAGCCCGCGAAATCCGAGCCGGCGGCCGCGCCCGTAAAAGTGAACGAGCCGCGCGGGTCCTGCTGCGACAGTAGATTGAATTCCTGACGCCGAAAATCGCCGCCGAAGCTGATGTTGTGCCGCGCGCGCGCCCACAGATTGTCCACTGAAACCGTGCCGGTCTGATTGCGCGTGAGCGACGGCAGCCCATCCGAGAGGCTCGTGATCCCGCTTGCAAAGTTGAGCGTCGGTGGCCCCCAGTTGAGCGGTGCTTGATTGTTGCCTGTGATGCCCGCCTCACCCGACACGTTCTCGCGATTCGCGAAAAACGGCGTCACTCGCGCGACGAAGCGATTGAACTGAACACCGAAATTGGAGAACAATCGCGGCGTGAAGTTGTGCCGGAAGTTCGCCGCTGCGTTATAGCCGATGCGTTGCCCGGTGTCCAGGAAGTCGAAAAGATTCGTATTGTCCAAGCGCGCGTTCTGCATCGCGAACAAAACCGAAAAGAAGTTTTTGCGGCCGAAGGTCTTGTTGTAACGGGTCTGGAGATTGTCCTCGTGGTCGTTGCTGACCAGCGGGGTCTGATAGTTGTAGCTTGTCCCTCCGGCAAAGTTGGGCAGCGGATAGAAGCGCAGCAAGGCCTCCGCTTGCGGGCTGATCCGGCTTTGCGGAATGACGTTCCCCGGAATCGGCGCGCCAGTGGACGGATCGACGATTTGAAGCGGCATTCCCGAAGGATTCAGAACTTGCGAGAAATCTCCGGCGCGCTCGGCCGCGGTGGGCACCAGGCCGGTGGCGTTGCCGGTAGATCGGCTGCGAACCCACTGATAGTTGATGAAAAAGTTGCCGCCGTTGCTCAGCAGATGCGGAATTTTGAGTGGGCCGCCGAATGCGAAAACGCCTTGGAGATGATCGTAGGGGAGCTTAGGCGTGTCCTGACCGGTAATCGAAAAGTTGCGTGCATCGAGCGTGGAGGTATCGAAGATCACGCCCAGATTCCCGTTGTACAGCGACCGGATACCTCGGCGATTATTGCCGAACGCCTGAGCTTGTGCGAACGGCGAGCTGGCGCCATTGTTCGCCGTCCCGTTGATCAGCAACCCATCGGAAGCGTGCTCGCTCAGCTCCGACGGGCTTTGACTCGCGAAGGCTCCGCTGCCGCCGGACGTGGTGGCGTCGCCGCCCGGAGCGCTGGCGGAGGCGTTCGGGTTGGACGCGTTTACTTCGGTCCGCTGGAACGCACCGGACGTGTTGGTCGGTGCAGGCGGCGCTTTGCGATTGCGGCCTTTTCCTTTTGGCTCCGGCTTCGCTGCCGCGACCGCGGGAGTCTGCGCTGCCGGGGGCGGCGGAGCTGCGACGGCATGCATTTCATTCAGCGGCAGCATCTTCAGATCCCACTCGGAAGCGGGGGCCTCGCGCACCACCGTCACTGCTTTCTGGAGGGTCGCGAAGCCCGGCATTTCGACTTGAATGGTCCACGTCCCGTCGGCCAAATCGGGAAACGAGTAGTTGCCTCGCGAATCCGTGATCGCGCTCAACGTTTTTTCGCCTTGCGTCGCGGTCACCGTCGCGCCCGGAACCGGCAGGCCGCCGAACTTCACCTGTCCGTGCTGTTCAGACGCGCGAAGCAGCACGCCCGCCAGAAATAGAGCCAGGAATATGCGGGCCAAGCGCACTAGTTTTCAGAAGGCTTTTCCACCCGGTCAATGACGATCATTTCGACCGGGCCTTTTTGCGACTCCAAGCGGAGCCCGAGTTGTTCCTGGATCGCGGCGAAGATCGAAGGGCCGTTGGGGTCAGGCGGAGGAGGAGCCTGAACGCCAGGCGGGGGCGCGCCACCGAGCGGCGTGAGCGATTGCCCGGGGTCAGGCGTCCACTGCAGCTTGATATCGTAACGGCCGGTGAGCCCCGTCCGATCCAGAATGGGCTGCCCCAATTGACTCGAGAGCACGTTCGCCAACATTTGCAGCTCGACTCCTTGTCCGTTCACCATTCCGCGGCCCATCATCATGCGGGGCGGCCCGCTCGCGCCCTTGGTCTCGACGGGCTGAATCTTCGGCCCATTCTTACCCACTAACAAAGCGTAAACAGACTGCTCCTTGCTCTCGCGATGGATCGCCAGCTGACAGCGCTCCGCCAGCAATGCCTGCAGACGCTGCTGCATCTGCTCGCGAGCGGTCTTCATCTGCGCGTCAGTCATCTGTGCCGGATCGCCAGTCTGCGTTTCCGAACCGCCGCCGGCCGGCTTCGCCAGGATGTCGTAACGATCGGAGTTGATCCAGCCAGGTCCTCCGACGATTTGAAACTCGCGCACGTCATAGGCGACCGTGAGCAGCAATTTCACCGTGGCTCCGCTGACGCGCAGCCCGCCGCCGGGAAGCATTTGAATTCCGGTTCGGAACCCGGTTTCCGTGCTGGGCTTGATGGATGCAACCTCGAAAGTCAGCGGCGTGGTTGCAGGCTGGCCGAACATCCACCCAGCCGTCAACGCCGCCAGACTCGCGCCCAGCATGGTTTTGTTCATTACTGCCATGGGCTTCAGCATCTATTTCATTATGAAAGACAATTGGACAGGGCAGATTTCCGAAGCGCGTCCCGATCAGAGATGGTTGGCCAGCAGCACTTTGCCGCCACTCGCGGCGACCACGTTCACTTGGGATTTTCCCGCGAGCTTTTCCAAGCGCGGCATAGCGGAATCCGCCGCCACGATGTAATAGCGCTCCGGGCCCAGCCAAAGCTGGCGGAATTGCGCGTCGTCGATGAACACATCGGGCGCGCCCGGAGCATAGGACCCGTACACCAGATTGTTAATCCGTCCGTTGAGCAAAAGCGCGGTTCTATTGGTGTAGAAGAACACCGAAGAATAAGTGTAGTAGGGATGATCCACGATCAGCTTTCCCTCTGGAGCGCGCAGCAGCGCCTCCGCCAGCGGGCGCGAAGACAGGTAAGGATCGAAAACCACCAGCGCCGCGCGCGCGGCATGAAAAAACAACACCATCATTACCGCCGCTGCCAGGAACGCGCGCTGCCGGTTGCCCCACAGCATCCCCACCGCGCCGACGAGAAACGCAACTCCCGCCATGATGAGCGGCGTCCTGAGATAGGCGAACGAGCTGAGCGTCAAGTCCTTCATGTGATCGAGAGCAAGCGTGTAAGTGCCGGGGCGCGAAATCAACGCCGTTGAAATGTCTCCGGGCGCAGGATAATTACGCACCAGAAACGCCAGGCCCAATACCACCACCGCGGCGCTCAAAGCAAAGCCAATCAGAAGCCTCGTCCCTCGCCGTAGCCACACGCTGTCCGTTGTCATCGCGCAACCGAGCAGCAGCGCCAACGCCGGATAGCAGGGCATCGAATAATATTCCTGCGTGGTCGAAAACGTGAAGAAGACCAGAATGAAGCCGATCCAACACAAGCGCCAGCAGACGCGTCCGCCCCGCGCGATCCACCGGCCGGAACGACAGCTTGGCCACCGCCGGCAGCCACACGCTCCAGGGAAAGAGCCACAGCAAGTGGAACAGCCAGAACCACACGCCGCGGAACCGTGTTGTAGTCGCGCGGATAGCGCAGGTTCAAGAACCGCAGAAGCTGCTCGTTGATGAAAAAGAACCACAGGAATCCGTGATATTCGCCCGGCGCGCTATGCATCGTGAAGTCGAACCAGGGCGGGTTACGGAGGGTCGCCAGGATGTGCCACGGCGCTGCGATCAAAATGATGACCAGTAGTCCGCTGAAGGGATGCAGACGTCTCCAGATTTTCACCTGGAATAATTGACGCGTCAACGCGAGATACAACAATCCGGCGGCGACGGGAAACAACGTGCCAACCAGGCTTTTCCATGACAACCCGACGCCCAGGCTGGCGGCCAGCACGAAGGCCCAAAGCCTGGGTCGCGACTCGTACTCATCCAGAATTCTCAGGAACGCCCACATCGCCAGCGCGATGGTCGCGGTAAGCATGACGTCGGGAATCTGAATGCGCGTGAACAGAAACAGCCCCACGCAGGTCGACATGCACAGGCCGGCGTAAAAACCGGCGCGCCGCCCAAACGCCCAGTCGCCAAACACCGCAAGTCAGCCAGCACAAAAACGATCGCCGACAGCGCCACCGGCAGCCGCGCCACCCAGTCATGTGCACCCAGGACCTTGTAGCACGCCGCCATCATCCAGTAAATGAGCGGGGCTTTTTCCAGGTACGCCACGCCGTCCAGACGCGCCGTCACCCAGTCGCCGGACGTGAGCATGTTGCGCGCGATTTGCGCCTGCACCGCGTCCACATCGTCCATCAGCGATGGCGGGGAAACGATGCAGCCCAGATACACAGCGGCCGCGAACAACAGAACTGCTAGATGGCAGTAGAGGCGCTTACGGCTAGCTGAGGTTGCCGCGCGGGGGGCGTATTGGTCTGTATGTGCCATCGCTTCATCCACAGAAAAAGAATCATCAGCCCCCATAAGTGATATCCGAAATTGCCGCGCCGCGCCAAGTGATTTTCGAATCGAGTCTGGATCGCACGGCTGTCGAACAATTCCGCGTGCTCAGAGAGTCCGCCCGCGAGCACTTCCTGGAGCAACGGAAGCAAGGGCCCGCGCAGCCACTGGTGAGCGGGAATATCGAAGCCGACTTTCTTACGGCGCAGCACGGAGGGAGGCAGACGATTCCTCATCAGCCGCCGCAGGATCACCTTTTGCTCGGCGCCGCGAATCTTCAGTCCATCCGGCAGCCGCGCCGCGAATTCGACAATACGGTGATCGAGAAATGGCGGACGCACTTCGATCGAGTGCGCCATGCTGATTCGGTCCACTTTGGCGAGGATATCGTCGGGAAGATAATATTTTTGATCGAACCAAAGATAAGCTCCGCTGCGGTCGCCCGCGCGCGACAGCTCGCTCAGCACCGAATTCAACTCGCCGGGAAGCGCAGTGCGCAGTAGTTGGCGCTTTTCGTCGTCGGAAAAAGTGCCATTCCAATACACGTGCGCCCGCTCCGGCTGCATCTGGCAGCCTTCCACGAAACGCTTCACTTTATATTCAAAGCCGATTTTTTCGTCCGACACCGGCAGGCCACGCGCGGCCGATGCGCCCCATCGCAACAGCGCCGAAGGAAAGCGCCGGGCAGTGCGAGCGAGATCGTTGGCGCGATAAGTCAGATAGCCGCCGAATAACTCATCCGTCCCTTCCCCGCTCAGCGCCACCCGCGCGCTGCGGCTGGTCATTTTGGAAAGAAACCAGACCGGCAGCGCACCGGCGTCGGCATTGGGCTCGTCCGCATACGAGGCAAACGATTCGATCGCCTCCACCAGATCCAAATCGGTGTTGAGATCCAGCTCCTCGTGCTGGGCGCCATAGCGCGACGCCATCGGACGAATGTAGTCAGTTTCATCGAAGCTGCGCCCGCGAAACGAAACCGAAAATGTCTTGAGCGGAGAACCGAGAGCGTGGGTGGCATAGTGGAGGATCGTGGACGAGTCGATTCCTCCGCTGAGCCACAGCCCCAGCGGAACGTCGGAAAGCAGGTGCTCCCGCACAGATTGCTGGAGCAGCGAATCAAGTTCCTCGGCTGCGTCGTCCAGCGTCACCCGCCGGGCCGCTTCGAACGGTAGCACCCAATACGGCTCCGATCGAACGCGGCCATCGCGCCACTCCAGCCAATAACCCGGACGCAGCTTCTCGACGCCTTCCACCAGCGTCCGCGGGCCGGGCACATAATTCAGCGCCAGATAGCAATCCAGGGCGGCCAGATCGATATTGCGATCAATCTCCGGGTGAATGAAGATGGACTTGAGTTCCGAGCCGAAATATAAATCCTCGCCGCGCTCCGCGATGTAAAGAGGCTTTATGCCGACCCGGTCGCGCGCCAGCACCAGCCGCCGTTCCGATTCTGTCCAGATCGCGATGGCAAACATCCCGCGCAGCCGCGCAAAGCAGCCCGTGTCCCATTCCAGGAAGGCCTTCAGAACGGTCTCGGTATCGGCGGAGAATTGAAACTTGTGTCCGGCCTGTTCCAATTCCGCCCGCAGTTCGGCGTGGTTATAAATCTCGCCGTTGAAGGCGATCACCGTATCGCCGCCGGCGTCGCTCATGGGCTGATCGCCGCCCACCAGGTCGCGAATCTTGAGACGGGCAGCGCCGATCGAGACCAGACTGGACTCAAAAACGGCCTGCCGGTCCGGTCCCCGATGCGCCAGCTCTTTTGCGGCCCGAGCGATCAGGCTCGGATCGGGTAAATGGCGTTTATGCGTGAACCCCGCAATTCCGCACAAATCTATCTTCTCGATTCCTGGCTGCGCAACACCCCGGCACAGCCACCTTGAGTCGCCATCAATGTAGCACGAAGACTAGTCCCGATCATCTGCGGCATCCCCGTAGCGCCGCATCCGCTGGCGTGGCGGCGATTATCACATCCTGGACGGCAGGCTGGTTGTCTCGGTTCAGCCCGAGAAATAACAGCGCGCTGCAGTCTGCCATCACGGTACAAACGCCGCCGCGCTGACCTGGGTCTGGCGGCGATTGGTGCCGTTCCTCCAGCTTACCTGGGGCAGCAGCACGGACGGATCAATCCGCTCGCGGTAGCGCATGGCGATGTCGATCAGAGAATCCAGCAACGAGTCCGACAACAAGTGCGGCCTCAGTCCCAGATCCGTCAGCTTGGAGTGTTTGGCGTTGTAGTAGTGCGCCTCGGCTTCCACGCGCGGATCTTCCAAGTGCTCGATTTCTACTTGGGCGCCCTCGTTGGCGCGCGCCACCCGCACCATTTCCGCCAGCTCCAGCACGGAGAACTGCTCGGTGAACTGGTTGAACACCCGGCATTCCCCCGGCTGGGCGGGATTCAAAATCGAGAGCTCGATGCAGCGCACCGTGTCTCGAATGTCCAGAAAACCGCGCGTCTGGCCTCCGCGCCCGTACACCGTCAGCGGATGTTCCAAGGCCGCCTGAACGCAAAACCGGTTCAGAACCGTGCCGAATACGTCGTCGTAATCAAAGCGATTGATCAGCGCCTCGTCGTAGGACGTCTCTTCGGTGACCGTCCCGTAAACCACGCCCTGGTTCAGATCGGTCGCGCGCAACCCCCAAATCCGGCACGCGAACATGATGTTGTGGCTGTCGTGGACTTTGGAAAGATGGTAAAACGAACCCGGCTGCTTGGGATAAGGAAGCACATCTTTCCTGCCGTTGTGTTCGATGGTGATGTAGCCTTCTTCGATGTCGATGTTCGGGGTTCCGTATTCGCCCATCGTGCCTAACTTCACCAAGTGACAATCCGGACGCAATTCGCGCAGCGCGAACAGAAGATTCAACGTGCCGGACACGTTGTTCAACTGGGTAAAAACCGCGTGTTTGCGGTCGATCATCGAGTACGGCGCCGAGCGCTGCTCGGCAAAATGCACCACCGCATCCGGCTCGAAATCGCGAATAGTGGAATGCAGAAAATCGTAGTCGGTTACATCGCCGACGAACTGCTCAATCGCATGACCGGTCAGCTCGTACCAGACCCGCAGCCGCTCCGCTAGCGGCCGAATGGGCGTCAGCGTTTGAACGCCCAGCTCATGGTCCCATTGACGGCGCGCGAAGTTGTCAACAATCGCTACCGAGTGGCCTTTTTGCGATAAATACAGGGCCGTAGCCCAGCCGCAATAGCCGTCTCCTCCGAGAACCGCAATTTTCATACTGCCCATCGTGTGCTCCTCACGTATGGATCTAGTAATGCATCCATCCAACAACGCCAAGAGGGAAGGACGCGGCGCGCTTCTGCTATGGTTACGCCAAAATCATCCTTCGCCGGCGAGGTGCAAGACACTAACCCCCGAAACATGCCTGCCAAGCATTGATTCAGGCGCTTGGAACATGCCGCGTACTGCTATGTAAGAAATTGTAACAATTTCTATAATGCACATGCGCGCAAGCTGAAGCTATCCACCACTACCGCGCCACTAACAGAATACCGCCGGCTACCAACAAAGCCCCCATGGCTCGGCGCATAGCGACACGTTCCCGCAGCAAGGTTTTAGCGAGCACGGTCTCCAGGACGAAGCTCCCGGCCGAAGCGGGCACGGCAAAACTGAGTGGCTCGGTCTGCACCAGGGCCAAGAACGAAAAAAAGGAAACCGCGAGCAAGACGATTGACAGCGCGAGGTCGCGGCGGGAAGCGATCAGACCCAGCACCCGGCCCAGACCTGGCGCGGACGTGCTCGCCCCCCCGGCTATTTTCATTCCACGGCTCTGCAGCAAATCGCTGATCACTGTCGATACCACAATCACGCTTAACAGAATCCACTTCATTTCCCGGCTGCCGTCCCTTCCGTCGTCTTCTCAGGCGTAGAGACTACCAGCGCCGCGCCGAGCGATATCAATATGGCCCCCGCCCAGCGTGCCTCGCTGACCTGCTCATGCAGAAACACTCTGCCCAGCAAGGTGGATAAAACGTAACCGGCCGATGTCACCGGTAGTACGAAACTGAGATCGGCCACGCTCAGCAAGGACATGCGCGTCAGCAGCCACAGGATCTGCATCACGATGCCCAGCGCCACCAGAGGGTCCAGCATGGCTCTCAAATAAGCGGCCGGGTTCAGCGAGAGAATCTCGGAAAACTGCCGCATGCCCCAAGCCAGAAATAAATTACTGAACGGCTTCAGCAGCGTCACGATGAGCAGCAGACCGTACGAGCCCGCGATGGCGCCCATGCGTCTGGGGATGCGGGGACGTTCCGGGGACGGAGACTCCACGATTTCTCGCTGATATTTCATGCTTTCTCCGGGACGCCCTCAGCGTAGCACTGGTTCCGTCCAAATAGAAACCTATCTTCAGCGCGGGTTCACTAGCGGCGCCGCCCGGAATCAATTCGACAAGGCAAAACGCCGCATCCGCTCGGCATCCAGCATGGTCGAGTACATAGCGAAAGCCTCGGACGACCGCGCCCCCAGCGACATCAGCAGCAGGCAGGGGAGATAAGCTACGCGCCGGGGCCAGGACCACCCCAGGTACTTTGAAAATCGAAACCACTGCGGAAAGTCCAGCAAGACATGCCAGGCCATGGTGGCGAGCGGCTCCACCAGCCAGAGGCGTCGCGTCCACACGTGTTGCGCCGAAGGATTGATCCGCCGCAGTAAGAAAACCTCATATCCGAAACGAGCGTGTAAGCGCTTGCACCACCAACTCCAGGTGAACACGTGCCGCACGCGCTGCTGGGGCTGGAAGCGGATCGAAACACCCGCACGAACCAGATTCTCGTACAGAAACGAGCCGGCGCAGGTTCTTCCCAGGTCCTCGCGATAACGAAGCTGGTCGAACGCCGAACGGCGGAACCCCACGTTATGGCTCATGAACCCGCGCGCAGGTTCTCCGGGATGTCCAACCAGAAATCCCCAGGAAATCGAGGCGGCCACGGCCAGCAAACCGGGAAACCGGCTCACCCCAGTCTCTGGGCGATACAGCGTTATTCCGGCCACTACGTCCGCGCCGCTCTCAATTCCCTGTACGATCGCCTCCAGCCAACCTTTTTCGGGAAGTGCGTCTGAATCCGTGAACGCGAGAATCTCGCTGGTCGCTGCTTCCGCGGCCAGATTTTTCAATCGGTAGTAGTGCGCATCCGCGGCGATCACTTTTACCCCGAAAAATCTGCGCTCGTCCGCCAGCGCCGCTCTCCAGCGAGCGGCTTGCTTCTCGCTGCCAGTCAAGATAATCTCAACCTGTTTAAGCGGGAAGGTCTGCTCCGCGACGCTGCCAACTGTTTCGAGCGCCGACCCAAGGTCCAGCGAGTCGTTGTAGCCCTCGATGAGCACTGAGACCGACGGGCGTGTCGCCGAATCCGTCATTCGGTCGGCGCTGCTTCTGCCTTCGGTACCGCCTTGGGCACTTCCGGCAGACCTTGCGGCCACGACCAGATTTTCTCGCGCAGGTAACCGCACGCGATCACCCCTTGCGAAAACCAGGAAAGTATCCCAACCAGCGCGCCCTTCCGCAAACCGTAGTGAAACCCCGGCGCGGAGATCATCCGAATGTAAAAACGAGCGCTCCGTAAGCGCGGTGGCCGTCGTACTCGGATCTCATAATGCACTGTACCGCGGCCGTATCTCCACTGCTGCTGCAGCAGCGATCGAAAGCTTTCTGGGAAGTGGTGTTCCACAGTCAACTGCTTCAGCACGCTAATGTGGAACCCGGTCGCAATCCATCGTTCGCAGAATTCGCGGTCCTCGCCGGCTGCCAGAGGAAAAGAAGGGTCGAACCCCCCGCATCGCTCGAAATCCTCGCGCCGCAATATTAGACCGTTCGACGGCGCGAATTTCGATCTCGGCCAAACGATAGTTTCGTCCTCAATGAACAGGCGCAGCAGCCACTCCGACGTCAGCGAGAACAGGTTCCTTCGCTCAATGGCCACTTGCATGCCCGAAACGGCATGCTTCGGCCGCGCCTCGAGCTCTTTCAAAACTCGGGCCAAATACCCGGGATCAACGACAGTGTCGTCATCTAAAAACAACAGGTACGTGCCGGCAGCATGCTTGGCGCCGAGATTCCGCGCCTGAGCCGGCCCTTTCCTTCTCCCGGGCAGCACTCTGCACTCGTAACGATGCGTACGAAAAGGCTTGTACTCCGGACCTTCTGTCGCATTATCGTCCACCACAATAATTTCGAACGAGCGATCGAAAATCTGGTTATGCAGAGATTCCAGAAGCTGCGCCAGAGCCTTGGGGCGGCTGGTCGGTATGATCACGGAGATCGTCATGGAAGCCTCAAAGCACCGAGCCCGCAACCCAGCTCAATCGGCCCGCGGAAAGCAGAAACCCCAGCTCGATTTTCTCCCACGGAGTCAAGTCCCGGCTCAAACTCCGGAATACCTGAAGGCATTCCGAGGCTGTCAGGCTCTCGCTTTGTCCCAAATGCTTGGTCTTCTTCCGCGCATTTGCATAAATAAAACTCTTCTTGAAATGGCTCAAGACGCTCTGCCATTCCAGATGCCGGACGCGCATGTTCGCCGTCCATTCCACCGCCTCCGGTCCAGCGCCATTTGCAATCCGCTGCAACAACAAAGTATCGCCCCCACGTGAAACTTCCGGAAACGGACCATACCGGTCGAACGCCACCCTTCGAATGGCCATGTTCCCGCCAAAGGCAAAATAGGCGCGCTGGCGGCGATTTTTCAGGATGTACTCCAGACGCGCCGCTTCATAAGCCGAGATCAATCTCATCGCACCGCCGGCCGAAGCCGGTTCTATCGACCCCAGCACAGCTTGCGTATGCCGGTTCCGCATCTGGGAAGCAATGCCGCTGAGCCAGTTCGACATGGGCACGCAATCAGAATCCGTAAATGCTAACACATCCCCCTGCGATTCGCGCACACCGCGATTTCGGGCCGCGTAAGAGCTTTGAATCGTCTCTTCCAGCAACCGCACCCGCGGATGACGTCGAATCGCCGTTTTCGAATCGTCCGACGAGTTGTTGTCCACCAGTACGATCTCGAAGAGACGCTGGTCATAATCCTGATTCAGTAAACCGTGAATGCATTCCTCGACCCAGGCGGAAGCGTTGTACACCGGCACAATTACGGAAATTCGCACCGGCCGGCTATCCGCAGCTATGCCCATGCCATCCGCTCGAGAGTCTGAGAATTCCGCCATGACGCCCGTTGCTGCCGCATTCCGCCACGCCAGCGGCTGCTCATTGATCCGACCCTGCCGCCACCGCGACGGCTTGCTTTTCAGGCGCGACCGTGCTGCCTCGAGCGCTGCCAAGCAAACGAATGGCGCGAAATTTCCCCGATGCGGCCAGTACCGGTTCCACCACTTCAACCCGCACGCCGTTCGATTCGGTCCACTGCAGGACGGTCGTCGATCCGCCCGGCGCCTTGCGGCACTCCGCCAGGAAATACTGCAGCACCTCCTCGGGCGATCGCACCTGGACGCGCGGATGTATCCGCAACACCATCTCGGTCTGGGCCTTTCCTTCCACCTCCGCCAATTGATAATCCCCGGGTCTGCCTCCGAATTTCCGCGCCAGACCCTCTTCTATCAGCTCCACGATTTTCGGCGCTCGCAGCGCGTAGCCTTGCCCCTTGATCTTGCTGATGGCGGCGATGTCCCGAACCTGCAGATGGAAGCCCATCCTGGAATATACGCAATCGCATGTGGCTGGCTCAATCACACCCGTGTCGCCGATCTCCACGTTGATTAACGTCCGCGGAGCGAACGATAGAAGACTGGTGATGTGCAACGAATCAACCGGTTCATCGCACCATGCATCTTCTATGGGTCGCGAAACCAACGCTATGCTGCCAAGCGCGACGTGACTCCGGTCGCCCGTGTTCATCTGACGGCACGGCGTACCGATCCCGCCAAAGTCCGACGTCGCGTACGACCCGAATACCTCGATCCCAGCGGCTTGGATCAGCTCCCGCTTTATAGAGGTGAGAGTTTCTCCGGTGACCAGAGCGGATGCTCCACTAACATCGACACCCAGATCGATGGCTGCAGCCGCGATCCGCGTAATCGAACTGACCATCCCCATAAGATTTGAACGCACACCTTCTCTTTTGCGGCGTGCGATAAACTCGGCCACGGGCGAGAAGTCGCCCTGTTCCAGATAGGTGGGGAAAGGAACTTTTGCGCCCGCCAAGCGCAGGCGCATTACCACAGCCGCGGTAATCGCTTTGTAGTGCAGGTTGCGTCCCGAGCTTCCCAATGCGAACCATCTCTCAACGTCGTAATTCATCCGCGCGGCTCCCATGCACATAGCGAGCCCGGTGGGCGTGGGCAGGATCGGAAAAACAATAATCCCCAACCCATCCGGCATCCGGAACTCATCCCGCATGAGCTGACCGCCCGACATCCCGAACTTCGCATATTCTAGGCCATACCGCGTGCGCTGCGACTTGCCGCCGGAGCTGCCGCTCGACTGTGCTTCCCCGCCTCCACCTCCCGCTGACGTGTCCCAGTCTTTCATGGTCGCCGGGATGTGCCTGCCGCCGCGCACGATTTCGGTGCGGCAGCGAAACTCATCCAGCGTCAGATAAACGCCCTCGTTCAGAAGCGCTTTGAGCGTCCCCTCAAGACCGCTTCGCTTTACGCCAGCCTCCAGATCGGCGAACGTGCACCCGGCAATCTCGAAAAGCTGTGAGTATGGATGACGCGGATTGGCCAAGACACCTTTCGCGATGGCCAGAAAGTTGCCCTCGCGATTCTTGATGTACTTCCCAATAGTCGCGCGATAGTTCGGGTCCGCCGGCATGCGATAAAGGCGTGACATCACCTCGCCCATCGCTACGTACTTTACTCCGTCAACCAACGCTTGCCGAAACAAGGGTCCTCCTGTGGAACAAACTCATCAGGTTCTCTCCCGCAGGAGTTTCCAAGGTTGTGGCGAAGCCGTTTCCGAACAGCCGCCGAGGGATGCAACGACGCCTCACTCACAGACTATATACCGACGCCGTCAGTCAGGCAACGGTGCGTAGTACTAGAACCATCAACGCTATAAAGGCGCCGCCGGGCCCTGGTAGATCGCAATTGTTGTGATAGACTTACGACGTATTAGGTCCATCGCTGTGTCACCTGGAACCCCGGTTCTCGATGCGAATGCAACCGAAAAGCGGACCTCCCTATCGGCCAACTCACGCCGCCGCCGGTTTGCGATATTGTTCGGCTCCGCTCTGGCGCTGTGGATAGCGCTCTTCCTGATCCTGCCAACCGACCTGCCGGTTTCCAACGATCAGAACTCATATGTAGGCGGCGCCGCAGCTTTAAAAGCCGGACACGGCTACCGTTTTGAGCAGTACATTAACCTCCCGCCCATCGGAATGTATCCGCCGGGCTATTCAGCCTGGCTGGCCCTCTTTTGGAAAAACGGACAACCAATCTCAGCCAATTCTCACCGCTTGGAAATCGCCAACTGGTTGGCGGCCGGCGGCGCACTGGCGGGCCTCGCCGGCTGTCTCTTTATCAGCGAATTGCCGGCTTGGCTCGGCGGGGCTCTCCTGATGTCGTTTGGCACATCGATCCTCTTCACGCAACTGACGTTTTGGCTCATGTCCGACGTGCCTTTTATCGCCGGAACGTGCGCTTTAGCCCTGCTCGTAGCCAGATACGATTCACAAAAATCCGGCCCCCAACTGACGCTATGGTGGTTTTGCGCCACTCTGCTAATTGGAGCGCTTTGTCTGCTGAGAGTAGCGGCAGTCGCGTTCGCCGCGGGAGTGGCTGCTTATGGACTCTGGAAAGGCGATCTTCGCCGCCCTTCGCGCCTGGCTTGGGTTGCGCTTCCGCCCATCTTAATGGGCTTGTGGGTGCTGCACACAAAAGGCATACCCATCTACGCCAGTTTCGTGAACGCCCCTAACTTCAGCCGACTGGCTAGCCGTGTTTTCCTGGCCGCCACATTCGCTCTCATCTACGGCTCTCAGCGCTGGCTGGTCACGGTGCTCTTGACTGTCCCGGACCGGTTGCCGTTGGCGCACGCTTTCCAACGCATCTCGGCTCCTGCCGAGGCCCTGACGTTTATTTTGGCGATTGTCTTGTTTGCCCTGCCACTTTTCCTGGGTATGCGCAGAGGTCCCAAGCACCCCCGCGACCGCATCCTTTTGTTTATACTTGCCGCCTACGCCCTGGAGTTGGTTCTCTGGCCCTATCACGATGGCCCACGCTTCCTGGCTCCCGTGATCCCGTTCCTGCTGACCTTCCTTTCGAGAGGCCTTCGTTCGAAAACAGCTCAAGCTGTCTTTATGACGGTTTTGGCTGTGAACATTCCAGGCAACGCATGGTTTTCCTATAAAACCCTCCGCAGCCAGGAGAATGATTCCATCCGGAGTCTGGCGGAACTACAGCAGGCGGCAACCTGGATCAACGCCTCGGCCGGGTCAGGATCTCGCGTGGCCGCCGGACGCGATGTACCGCTCAGTCACTTGTACGAATATTTGGGTCGCCGAATGCTCGCCAATTCCGGCCCAAACGACCTTCGCGGAGCTTTCGATGTCAATCCGGCCGCGCAGGGCAATCTGCGGGCTGATTACATCGTCACCAGTGCTTCGCTCGAAGCGTCCAGCCAGCGCTACCATGTCGAGCGCCGTTTCGGACACTGGATGGTCTTGGTTCCCGACTAAAACCGTGATTCGGTAGTTGCCGGTGGCCGCATTAGAACCGGCAAGAAACTCACCGCTTAGCCCGATTGTCGTCAGCCCTCGGCTCCGAGCAGAAGCCTGCGGCCCAATCCTTGAAAATGACGCCCCCTGGATGCCGTCCAGGCCCAACACCCGGGACGCCTGTTCGCGACGATTCAATCCCGTCCTTATCCGTTGCGCTTTCGCTCATCCCGGTGCGGACTTCTTGCGAAGCGCAATTGCGTTACATTGAGTGTAGAACTGATGCATCTCACGATTGATTTGCCTGCGGATATCTCCGAAGCGCTCCAGGAGCGCTGGGGCGACTTGTCACGCCACGCCCTCGAGACAATCGCCGTTGATGCCTATCGAACCGGTGTTTTGTCGGAGACCCAGGTCAAGCGACTGCTCGGCTTTGAGAGTCGAATTCAGGTTCACGCCTTGCTGAAGCAATTTCAAGTTCCCTTGCACTATACCTCCCTTGACCTCGAAGACGATCTTACAGCTCAGCGCGAGCTGGGGATCTTAGACCGCCAGTGATCGTCGTAGCGGATAGCGCACCGCTTCACTACTTGATCCTGCTCGATCTCGCGGATGTCCTCCCAAGATTGTATGGTGACGTGCTCATACCTCCAGCAGTGGTAAACGAACTGACTTCCCCTGGGGCTCCGGCAAAGGTACAAGCGTAGGCTTGCTGCAGCTCCGGTTTGGTTGGGGATTCAGCCCATCTCACTCGACCATGCCCGCGCAGTCTCAGATGCACTCGATCTTGGCGAACGCGAGGCGATCGCACTGGCGCAGGTCGTGCACGCGGAATTGCTATTGATCGATGATTCCAAAGGGCGCCTGGAAGCACGGCGCCTCGGTCTCCGAGTGACTGGAACCTTAGGAGTGCTCAAGGTGGCTGCGGAACGGAAGCTAATCGACGTAAAGGTCGTCGTCAAGAGTCTCAAGGCGACGAACTTCTACGTCGACGACGATCTGATCCGGCTGGTCTTTTGGAGAGTGGCTAGACTGAGGCGCTCCGCTGTCCCAGTGAGACTGCTCCGCCGAGAGATGCGGGACTCCGGAGATACCCATGTCAGCGCAAGACACTCACTTCTCGTTGGTCTCCTTGGAAGCCTATTTCGTCGGCCACTTCCAGATATTCACCAATGGCATCGCTGATGTTATCCAGCGCCTCTTGCTCGGTTTCTCCCTGAGAGGCGCAGCCCGGCAATCCCGGTACCCAAACGCTGAATCCCTCTTCGGACTTAACCAATGAAACCGTGTACCGCTGCTCGTTCAAGACCAGCTCCTAAACAAAAATAATGGTGGAGGCGGCGGGAGTTGAACCCGCGTCCGAGAAAGCCCGCCCTGAAAAGAACTACGTGCGTTTCCGATTCGGTAGTTGTCGGCGGCCGCATTAGAACCGGCAAGAAAACGGCCGCTTAGCCCGATTGTCGTCAGCCCTCGGCTCCGAGCAGAAGCCTGCGGCCCAATCCTTGAAAATGACGCCCCTTGGATGCCGTCAAGGCCCAACACCCGGGGCGGCTACCTAATTAATTAGGCAGCGTATGCAAACTGCTGATTGGCAGTTATGGTTTTCCGATCGTTTTACGGGAGCTCGGAACCCGGCACGCCTTTCCACGACGATTCAATCCCGTCGAATCCGTTGCGCCCCCCTTCATTAATGTGATGATAACATTCTCCCTCGCGATTCATCGCTATCATGAAGACACATCGATGCCTAGCGTAACGGCGACCCCGGGTGTCCGTCAGGAAAAGGACGTCCGCCAGGAAAAAAAGGACCAGCTCACGCCACTCTACAACGTCGTGCTGCTCGACGACGACGACCACACCTACGAGTACGTGATCGAGATGCTCCAGAAACTTTTCGCGTTCTCCGAAACCGACGCCTTCCAGCACGCCGTCGAGGTTGACTCCACCGGCCGCACCGTCGTCATGACCTGCGAGCTCGATCAAGCCGAATTCGGCCGCGATCAGATTCATGCTTTCGGAGCCGACCCGCGCATGCCGCAGTCCAAAGGCTCCATGTCCGCAATCGTGGAACCTGTGGCCGGCTGATTACGTAGACCCTCCAGTATCCATGCTAAGCTGGATCTCAACGCCTCAAGTTCACCGCAGGTAGGTTATTCAAATGGAGATAAGAATGTACCGCAAGACAATCCTGATGTCGGTCGCCGCCCTCGCATTGGCAACCTCGCTCGCCGCCCAGAGCAAGACGGATTTTAGTGGAAACTGGACCCTGAATGTGACCAAAAGCGAATTTGGCCCCATGCCCGGCCCGAGCACCCGCACTGATGTCATCGAGCAAACCGATGCAGCCCTGAAGGACGCAGTCACGCAGGCTGGTCCGCAAGGCGATGTCAACGCAACTGCCAACTACGATTTGGGCGGAAAGGAAACCACCAATCAGTTGGGACCGCTGAGCGTCACCTCCACGCTCGCTTGGGATGGCTCCGATCTGGTCGTCAATTCGAAATCGAATTTCCAAGGTACTGACGTGACCTTGAAGGCTGTGTGGACTCTGTCCGCCGACGGCAAGACCATGACCCAGAATACGCATATCTCGGCCGGCGGTTTGGGCGAATTCGATCAGAAGATGGTCTTCGACAAGGGCGGCGCAGGCGCAGCAACCGCAGCGACAGCAACCCCGGCGGCAGCCAGCGCAGCGCCGGCAACCGCCACCACCGCCTCGGCCGGCCCCCATGCCAATTACAGCGGCACCTGGAAGCTAAACGTCGATAAGTCCGATTTCGGCCCGCTGCCCCCCTCCAACAGCCGCACCGATATCATCGACCACACCGATCCGGCTCTGAAGGACACGGTCTCCGATGACGGCGCCCAGGGGAAACAGGATTACGTGCTCAACATCACCACCGACGGCAAGGAAGCCACCAACAGCCCCGGCGGCCTGGATGCGAAAAGCATCGCCAACTGGGACGGCTCGAACCTAGTGGTCGAGACCAAGCTGTCGTTCCAGGGCACCGATGTCGCCATCAAATCCGTTTGGATACTCTCGGCGGATGGAAAAACCCTGACCCAGAACGCGCACCTGAACGCCGGCCCCATCGGGGAAGCCGATCAGAAGTTCATTTTCGAGAAACAGTAATCGGCGCGGCGCTGGTCGCGACAAAAGCAGCGCCGCCTATCTCGGCGTAAGGAAAGTTTTCGAGATGTGGTCGTGCCAGGTCAGTGTCTCTTCGTCCACCAAGGACCACACCAGACCCAGGCCGCCCGCCGCCAGGCTCAAGAATCCGGACGCCGTGCGCGCCAGCCGCTGTTTGCGCGTGGGCGCTTGACCGTCAAAGTTGATCAAAGCCAGGCTGGTCCAGCGCATTCCAGGTGAATCGCAACACGCGTAACACCACACTAACCGGTACAGCACCACCACCACGGCCGCCGCTGCCGCGTACAGCGGAATGGTTCTGGCGTTCAGCACCACTTCACCGCCGGCCAAACGGAAAACCACGCCGAACAGCGCCAGCGCTATCGCAATCACCGCCCCATCCATTGCAGCGGCCATCGCTCGATGCGTCGAAATGGCCACCGGCGCGTCGCAGTAGATGGCGCCCTCCAAATTCTTCGCGCCGCGGACGGGACTGGAAAACTCCAGGCTCTTCTGCCCCGCGATTACTTTGCGAGGACGTTGACGTGCCGGTGCAGCCGCCGCTCTCCGTTTCAACGGCTCGGCCGGTGCCGGCGCGATAGTGTCAAAGGGAACGATTCGCGGCACCTCGCGCGAACTGAACAACGAGGGCTGATAAGTAATCGGCCTCCGCGCCGCGGGCGTTTCCCGCTCAACCGTTCGTGCAACCTCGGTGTGCTCGCTCGCGTCGTAGCTTAGAGCCGGCGCAGCGGCTGAGGAGCCTACATACACAGGCGTGTTCCCCAAGCGGCGACCACAACGCCGGCAGCGGTGGTCATCTGCGCTGTTGGAAGTCTGACAGTATCGGCATTCCATAAATGATCCCCACACTCAGCCAACTCGATCTACGCTTGCAGCCAGCTTCGATACCATGCTACGGTTCTCGGTTGGGGCTTCTCGTTCTCCCACCCTCCACCGGCTATCACCCGTCTGGGCTTTTAAAACGGGCTATCTTTCTTCGTAACATATTTACCCTAAAATGTCACGAACAATTTTCGCGGCTCACGGCCCGCGTGCCGGTCCTCTGCTTCACCCTCCTGGCTTTTTCCGCCTTCCCTCAGACGGCGCCGCCCTTCATTCCGCCGCCCGTGCCTGCCGAACAGCCCAGCGTCGCAAATCCTGAATCTGCGTCTGAAAATCCAGCGCCCCGAAGCCCCCGGCGTCAACGATGTCGATGTGCGCGCGGATTCCCAAGAAGTGGATGGCGATCTGCGCCACCTGCGCGGGCACGTAGTTCTGCAAACTTTCGACAAGAAGCTGGAAGCCGACGAAGTCGATTACAACGAAGACACCAAGGACGCCGAGGCTCGCGGCAACGTCCGTTTCGAAAACTTCACCGACGGCACCAAAATGATTGCCGATCACCTCACCTATAACGTCGATACGGAAACCGGCATCTTTTACGACGTCAATGGCATCTTCCCCACCAAGATCATTTCCCGCCCCGGCTACCTCACCACCACCAATCCTTTTTATTTCGAAGCCAAATGGGCCGAGCGCAAGGAAGACCGTTACATCCTGCACGACGGTTACGTGACGGATTGCAAAGTGCCCAAACCCTGGTGGCGCCTCACAGCTCCCACCTTCGATATCATTCCTTACGACCGCGCCATTGCTTATCACGCCGTCTTTCATATCCGGCAATTGCCGCTGTTTTACGCCCCCAAGTATTATAAGTCGCTTAAGAAAATTCCGCGCCAGAGCGGCTTCTTGACACCCAACATCGGACGCAGCTCGCTCTACGGAATGATGCTGGGTATGTCCTACTATTGGGCCATCAACCGCAGCTACGACACCTTGTATCGCATCCAATATTTTTCGGCGCGAGGATTCGCCCACACCTATGATTTCCGCGGCAAAGTGAGGCCCGGCACCGACATCGGCTTCAACCTATACGCCGTCAACGATCGCGGCATTCCCATTGGAAACGGCCAGGTTCAAAAACAAGGCGGCGTGCAATTCAAGTTCGATGTAAAAACCCAGCTAGCCGACGGCTGGGAGGGAAAAATGGAGATCGATTATCTCAGCTCTTTCCTGTTCCGCCAGGCCTTCTCGCAGTCCTTCAATCAGGCCATCATGTCGGAATCTCACACCGTCGGATTCTTGACCAAACATTGGTCCAGCTTCGGCATGAACATCGTTGGCAGCCGCGACGAGGAGTTTCAAAGCGTCAACCCGGGTGACGACATCATCATCAAGAAGCTGCCCGAATTCGATTTCTTCAGCCGCGACCGCCAGATTGTCGACGGCCCCCTGCCGCTGTGGATCTCATTCGACTCCAGCGCCGGCCTCTATGATCGCAGCCAGCCGGTCTTCGATAACCAGCCCGCTCTGCAAACCGCCGCGTTCGTCAATCGCTTGGATGTCTACCCGCATCTGACCTCCGCTTTTCATTTTCTCGGGTTCAATTTCCTGCTCAATGCCTCCGCTCGCGAAACCGAGTACGGCGCCAGCGTCGCCAATACGCAGTTCACCGGCCCGGAGCTTTTGCGCAGCGCCCGCGAAGCCCGCCTGGAAATCCTGCCTCCCTCGCTCGAACGCATATTCAATGCCCCCAAATGGATGGGCGGCGGGAAGCTCAAGCACGTCATCGAACCGCGCATCGAATACCAGTTCGTGGACGGCATCAGCGATTTTAACCGCCTGCTCCGCTTCGACGAGACCGACATCATGAACGACACCAACCAGGTGACGCTCTCCATCGCCAACCGCCTCTACTACAAAAACAACGATGGGAATGTGCAGGAGATCCTCACCTGGGAGGTTTCGCAAGCCCGCTATTTCGATCCCACCTTCGGCGGCGCCGTGGTTCCGGGCCAGCGCAATGTCATCGAAAGTTCCGAGGAGCTGGACGGCTTCGATTTTATCGATGGACCGCGCAACTACTCCCCGGTGGTTTCTTCACTCCGCTATCAGCAGCGCTGGGGTTTCGAATGGCGCGTGGACTACGATCCGCTGATCAAACACATCAGCAACGACGAAATCAACGCCAATTACCGCTGGTCCAGGTACTTCGTCAGCCTCGGCGACAACGAAGTGCATACCGATCCGGTGATCGCTCCCAACTCCAACCAGATCCACGGACTGTTTGGATGGGGCAATCAAACCCGCAAAGGCTGGAATGGCGCCACCAGCTTTTATTACGACTACATGCGTCGCGTCCTGGTGTTCGCCACGGTCGAGGTTACCTACAACACGGATTGCTGCGGCATCAGCATCGAATACAACCGCTTCAACATCGGGGCTCGCGACGACACGCAATATCGGATGGCATTCTCCATCGCCAACATGGGATCCTTCGGCACGCTGCGCAAGCAGGAAAGGATCTTCTGACCAGCGCGCGCCACCTGCCGCGGCCGCCAGGCGCTACGAATCGAGCCCGGCCGCTACGGGCTCCGCTCCAATGGCTTCGTCCAGCAAAACGCTGAACTGCTGCGCCTTGTGCTCCACGCGATTTCGCAGCGCACTGAACTGGTGCTCGACTCCGTCTAGTTGGTCGGCCAGGTGAAGACACGCCAGCACCGCCGCGCGCGTGGCGTCAATGTGGCCCGAGCGCGCCGAAATCTCCGACATCAGCTCGTCCACTTTTTGCGCCAGTTGCTCGATGCGGCCAGGCTCTTCGCTGGCAAGCAGCGAATAATTCTGATTGAAGATGGTCACACGGACCGCTTCCGTGTTGGGCATGCTTTAGGATGGCATCCTTAGGTCGCGCTAAGCAACTCCATCTGGCCCAGCAGCTTCTCAATTCGGGTACGTACCTGCTTGCGCTGGCTCCGAAGTTCGTCCAGCTCCGCGCGCACGGCGTCGCGATCCGTTACCGCCGCTGTCAATTGCTCCTGAAGCGCCTCGTTCTCGGCGCGCAAACGACTCACCAGCTCCACCGCTCTGGTGATGCGCTCTTCCAGATGCGCCAACGAATCCATTTCGTCTCTGACCGGTTGTGCTGCGTTCATAAGTACCTCAGGATTGTCCGTGCGCTGCTTTGGCCGTTGCAACCAAGGCGGCAAATGCGGTTTCGTCGGTCGCCGCCAGGTCCGCCAGAATCTTGCGGTTCAGTTCTATCCCGGATTTCTTGAGCCCGCTGATGAACTTGCTGTAAGAGATGTCGGCCGCGCGGCAGGCCGCG
>CAVXJU010000113.1:0-27104 GCA_963761935.1 Terriglobia bacterium
CGCAATCGCAGTCGCGTCAGGGGAGTGCGCAAGTCGTGACTGATCGCACCCAGCATGAGCGTCCGATCGGTCAAGAGGCGTTGCAAGCGCAGCTGCATGCCGTTGAAGGCACGGATGACCCGCTGCAACTGCGCCGGGCCCTGCTCCGCCAGCACTGGCGCATTGATGTCGACCCCGACGCGTTCTGCTGCCTGGGCGACGCGCGTGAGCGGCACGTTGACCATTAGGGTCAGCCAGATCCAAAGGCCTACGGTGGCAAACACCAGAAATGCCCCCAACCCGACCTGTGCTACCAAGCCCAGGCGATGTTCGAGACCGACTGACACGAGGACGTCAAGCGCGCCACCTCCGCGGAGTGCCACACTGACCGGCGTGGAATCAGGTAGGTTTTGTCCAGCGCCTGGATCTGCACCCGGACATCGGCGCAGTTTTTGTGCAATTCCGTCGCAAGGTCATCACGTAGAGCGGAATAGCGGGGGTCTGTTGCAAGGTGATCTCCCGGCTTTGTATCCGTGCCGATGTATTGCAGCCGGAAACCGCGGTCGCTCCACAGCCGTGCAAACCCTGCGCGTTGACCGGGGTCAACGGACTCCAGTAGGCGGACGACCATTCCGATGCGAGCTGCCGCGACATCCGGGCGCAGCACGGCCTGCCATCCCGGCAGCAACACGACGTACAGCAGTGCTGCCATCAGCTGAGACAGAGCCAACCCGAGGAACAGAATGCCTGCCACCTGGCCCCGCAAATCGGCGGGGAGCAGGCGCCGCAGACCATGGTTCATCTTAGGGCAACTTCCGCAGCAAAAATGTAGCCGCCCGAACGGACGGTTTGAATCAGTGCCGGATCCTTCGGGTCCTTCTCGATCTTTCGCCGCAGTCGACTAACCTGTATGTCAATGCTGCGATCAATCCCAGCGGGGGCTTTGCCTCGGGTGAATTCGACCAGCTCATCGCGAGTGAGTACCTTGTTCGCATGCTCGCAGAACGCGACCAGAAGCTCGAACTCACCACCCGTGAGCGGCACGCGCGTTCCGTCTCCGGAGTGCAAGCGCCGTGAAACCAGGTCGAGCCGCCAGTCGCAGAAGGTCAAGACGGATCGACGTAGACTGCGGCGCTCGGGTGCGACGTAATGGGCGCGCCGCAGCAGCGCGCGAATGCGGGCGATCAGCTCATGGCTACTGAAAGGCTTCGCCAAGTAGTCGTCGGCACCCATTTCGAGACCCACGACCCGGTCAATCTCGCCTCCTCTGGCGGTCAACATTATCACCGGCAGGTTTCCCGAAGAGCGCACGCGGCGGCACAAGCTGAGGCCGTCTTCCTTGGGCAGCATGATATCGAGGATTAGAAGGTCGACCGCATCGGTTGCCAACACCTGATCCATCTCTTGGCCGTCCTGCGCGACGCTGACCTGGAACCCGTTCTGGTGCAGAAGGTCAGCGACCAACCCGCGGATCTCGGGATCGTCTTCGACGAATAGCACGTGGGTGGCTGAATCCATGAGTGCGCTCCGTGCAGCGGGAGCGATGCGGCTTCCAGTCGCAGGAATACTAGCACGCGCACTGCAAGCGGGCGTGAGGTGAATATCGCCTATGGTCATCTCGAGGGTCTGAAACATGCGGGCCGTTACCGATGTAAATGTGTCGATTCAATCCGATACCCAGGACAGTCGGCTTGGCGGTTTCGTTAGAGCGCCTGCGGTCCAATTGCTGTTCTAACAGAGGTCTAGCGCGAACAAACACGTGAACTCGCGAGGCATTTTCTCTGTCAAAATAGCTGCAGGGAGTGCGGTGGTGAGTTCGTCGTTTGCGAGGAGGTTACCGTCATGAGCAGCCGCGCAGTGCTTCGATTCGCCGCGATCATCGCGACGGTCTTTCTCTCCGTGATCAGCGTGGCGAGTGCTGGCCCCGGCGGCGGCGGGGGTCACGGTGGAGGTGGTGGCGGCCACTTTGGTGGCGGTGGTCATTTTGGCGGTGGTCATTTTGGCGGTGGTCATTTTGGCGGTGGTCATTTTGGCGGTGGTCATTTTGGCGGTGGTCATTTTGGCGGCGGTGGATTTTACGGCGGCCGAGGGGGCCATGGCGGCTGGCGCGGCGGCTACGGCTGGCGCGGCGGCTACGGCTGGCGCGGCGGCTACGGCTGGCGCGGCGGTTACGGCTGGGGCGGCTGGGGATGGGGTCTGGGCTTGTACATCCCATTCCTCCCCTGGTACTACGACACGTACTGGTGGGGTGACATGCCGTATTACTACGCCGACGGTGACTACTACCTCTGGGACAGCGACGTCGGGCAAGACAACTGCTCGTCGCCCATCCGCGGGGTCTCACCCAGGTACCGCCGTCAGGCTCGTCTACGGCTCCCAATCCGTTGGTGTCTCCCCAGCTCTTTGCCTACCCAAAGGCGGGCCAGTCAGAAGCGCAGCAGCAGCACGACAAGGACGATTGTCGCCGCTGGGCGACCGCGCAAACCGGTTTCGATCCAACACAGCCGACCCGCCAGAGCGGAAAGAGCGGTGAAACGAGTCAACAGGGTTACCTGCGGGCGGAGGCGGCTTGCCTCGAAGCGCGCAACTACAGCGTGAGGTAGAAGTGACTGCTAGTTCGCTCTCGAGAGCTCAGCGCCGCGGCTGCAACTTGGGAGGGCGCGCGTTGAGCAAGCAACCGGGCGGAGGCATTAGTAGACGGGCTGCGCCAGATCCCGTCTTTGATCCTGCGTGTGGACCTGCCTGCAGCACTTAAACAGTCTGCGGTCCACGCGGTGATGAGGCCAACACGGAACGTCATTCTCCCCACCCGCCCAGCTCAAGTAGCCGCCTTGGCCGTTGCCGCGCATACGCGGCTTCATTGCGATAACGGGCACCACTGCCCGTTGAGGCGGCAGATCACGGGAACGCTGTGTCAAGTTAGGCGGTCTATGACAACGCCGGATCGCTCAGGCACGAAGCTGTTCACACCACATGAGCTGCCAACTCTCGTTGACTGCGCGTAACACCAGAATATCGTGCCCTGAGAGCGGTCGTCGCTTGTGATCGACCGTCCAATCCAGCTGCCAACGATACGTGATAATTCCGACTGAGCCTGAGGAGTGTCCTTTTAAGTCAGTCGTGTTGTATTCGTGAATCTGCGCTCCGCACATCATCGCGCGCAGGTGTGCCAGGACCGCGTCGCGTCCGACGATACCGGTCATAAAGGGTGGTGACATCAGGGCGATGTCTGGTGCGAGGCGCCGTTCCAATGTCGTCCACTCACGGCTGAGCCACGCTGCGTCAAAAGCCCGCACCCAAACAGCCGCCGCAAGATCATCGAGCACGCCGGGTCCCGCCGCTCGAGCATGCGGCTTCAACGTGCGCGTAGTCGCGCACTCAAAGAGATCCCCAGCACCATCTTCAAATCTCTCTCCAGAAACGAACATGGCTCACCACTCCTTTCCGCCGCTTCTTCGAACGGACGTCATGTCAACGAATCCAGCAACTCAGCAACAGGCATCGGCCCTCGGGTCGCGCTCGTCCGGTAAAGCGCACACAGCCTGCCGCCGCGTTGGCCAACACGTCGAAGCGCGTGCATGCTCGGCGTGCCCCAAACGAGCGCCACCCCAAAGTCGATGCCGTCCGACTTCCGTTGAACTCCATGATGCCATCACGGTAACTCAGAAGCGACCAACCGGGTCTCAAATTGTTCCAACATCTGCTCGCTCTCATGCGGCTCCGCTCTGGAAAACCAAGCACGGCATCAAGCGTGAAACGTTCAGTCACAGAACGAAACGATTCATGGCGTGAGTTCCCGTGCTGTTGTGTGATGAAGCAAACCGCCACGCAGCACTCGGGTGGACGGTGCTGCCGATCGAGCGGCCCGACGAGGTGAGCTCGCGGCGTGAACTTGAGTGCCGAATGTGCTGTCAGCTAGGAGCGCGCCATGATGCTGCACAAGTTTCGATGAGGATCTGCTTTCGTGCTGAGCGCGGTCACGTAACAAACATGATGCGCGAGGCGTGTACTCAGCACGTCTTGTAACCGGAGGAGTATCATCATGGAACATCTCAAGTGCCTGCCTCTATTGGGTGTCATAATCATCGCCGCTTCGCTGGCTGCGTGCGCGACGATTCCCAGCGGCCGCACCGGCGTCGAATGGTCGCCGATGAACGGAACGATGAACCGGCCCCTGGCAGAGGGATTCCATTTCGTCTCGCCGTTCGCCCGGGTCTACCAGGTCGATCTGCGTGAGCAGCAGCGCGATGTCGATCTCGATGTGCTAGCCGACAACGGCCTCGAGATCAGGCTGACGACCTCAATTCTGTATCAACCGATCGCCGGGCAGGCGCCCGAATTCTTACCAAGGAGGTCGGTCCGCAGTACTACGAAACGTTGATCGGCCCCCATGTGCGCTCGAGCGCGCGGCGGGTGGTCGGCCGGTACAGTCCCGAGGAGATCTATTCGAGCAAGCGTGAGGAAATTGAGCGCGAGATCCGCCAGGACGTGGATAACAAGCTCGAGGGTACTCACCTGCGCGCCATGCCATCCCGATCCTGGCAGGTTCAACGCCTGCCCGTCGTTCAGCAAGCTATCCAGGCGAAACTGAAGGAAGAGCAGCGGGCGCTCGAGATGCGCTTCGTTCTGGAGAGGTCAAAACAGGAGGCGGAGAACCGGCGCATCGAGGCGGCGGGCATCGCTGACTACGACGCGATCGTCAGCAAGAACCTCTCCGACAAGGTTCTCGCCTGGGAGGGCATCGAAGCGACTGAGAACCTCCCGAAATTGCCCAACGCCAAGGTCGTCGTGATCGGGGCGGGGAAGGAGGGGCTGCCGCTGATTCTCAACAGCTCCTCGGCTGTCGCTCAGAAGCACGCCTTAGGCGTGATTCGCGCCTACCTGTCGCAGGATAAGTCCCCGGCAATCGAGACACGCAATCCGGGTAGTGGAGGCGAGCACCGCTGTCAGTGATGGCGGCGGCGCTCGCCGGAGCCAAGTGGCCGAACCGCACACTGCCGCGGTAAGTCCACCGAACGTACGCGCAACCGTCGTGTTCGGCGCACCGGTGACCGCATCGTGATGGCGTCGAGCGACAAGGACGACGACCACCGCTGGTCGGCTTAGTTGTTGGAAAAGAAGGTATGTCTTGAACATCATCCTTGCGTCTACGAACCAGAGGGTCGGGAGTTTGAATCCTCCGGGCGCGCTGATTAAGGTCTTCAGGGTTCAATCGGTTTTTGGATTCACGGAATACTCGGCTTTGTCGATATTGCTGCGAGCATCGTGCGCGGTCCAGTGCACGGAAACTTTGTTGCCCGAGACCGACGCCGCGAGATTGAGAATCTGCGGGGGCGTGTTATCGATGAGGAATGGATCGCTGACGAGCGAGGCCGAGAGGGAATGATCGCGCGGATTGCTGGGCGCATCCGAGCCTGTGATACGCAGCACATATTCGCCATCGGGGAAAGCCGAGCTGTCCCAACTCCAGTATTTGTCCTTAACGTCGTCTTTGAGCAATTGCCAAGTGCTTTCGTTGACGCCGCGGATTTCTAATTTGTACGCCAGCGTATCGCCGTTTTCGTCGGAAGCCAGCCAGCGCGCTCCCAAATAACCTTTGGCGTAATTCATCGACTGCGAGCTTGAAATGTCGAGCGACGATTGCGTGGAGCTTCTTCTCTGACCCAGCACCGGGAGCGTGATGCTGGTGGAAGGCGTCACGGTGAGACTATTGGGCGGGAAGCGATAATTCGGCGGGGTGATTTCGATTTCTTCCACCACCGGCGCTACGTTCTTGGGCAAATAAGCGACCTCGACCGAGGAAACCTCCGCCAGAGGCGAAGCCGATGGAGAGCCAATGTCGATTTTGTACTGCAGGAAACGGGCCGCGGGTGAAACCGAGCGCCCGCCGCCGCAGGAGTCGCAGATCGCTTTTTCGCTAGCGTCTGGCTGCAGCGCCGCCCAGGGGCTCCAATTGCTTTCGGGGTGATTCAAATTGCCAGCGCGGGTGAATACCGAAATTGCGCCGGTGCCGCGATAGCTGATGCGTCCCCAGTAGGAGAAGCTGCCCGCATCCAGAACTTCGCTTTCGAAGGTGCCGTGCTTCTCGAGGCCTGGTCCCAGCCGGTAGAGCTTTCCGATGTTCGCGGTGACAGCGTAGAGCTCGCCATGGGCGCCTTTGCCGAAACTGGTGACTTGAGTGGGAGACGCATCGATCAGTTCGGTGCTGAGCGAATCGGAGTCCAGGCGGTAGATTCGGCCGCGGTTTCCAGTGCCGAGCAGGGGCCGGCCTTGCGCGTCGAAGGCGATGGCATACACGATGTCCTGGTTGTTGGACCAGGCTCGTCGTGGCGACCCGTCGGGATCGATGCGATAGACGTCTGAACCGCCTGCGATAGCCGGCAGCGGCTGGCCCAGCATCGAAGAGTGCTGCGCGGTGGAGCTGAGCACGGTGATGTTACCGCCGACCGAGGGCAGGGCCGATGGAATGGGCGTCACGGGCGCGAGCTGTGGAAGGCCCGGCACAGCACCGTTCTTGTTTCCTGCACCGGCGGCGTAGATGGCCCCGGCCGAGTCAACCGCGACGGCGGTGATCTCGCGCTTGGGCGATTGATAAAGGACGAATCCTTGCCCGGAGGGCGAAACGCGCAGGATCAAGCCGCTCGGTTCGGTGCCCACCACCAGGTTGTCCTGCGCATCGACGGCCAGCGAGCGCGCATGGGTTTCTTCGGTCTTGAAGAATAGGCTGCCCGTGCCGTCCGGCGTTACGCGATAAATCTCGCCTTGTTCGCCGGTGGCCACAAAAAGGTCGCCTTTGCGGTTGAACACCATGGCCCAGATATATTTCTGGTGCGGATCGAAGAACACGCGCGATTTGCCGTCGGCCGAGATCTTGTAGATCTTGCCGTCCGGGTCGGTGGCGGCGTACACCTGATCTTTCGAGTCCAAGGCGATGGCGTGGATTTCCAGGCCGTCGAGCTCGGTGAAGGTGCGGCTCTTGCCGGTCGCGTCGACGCGGAAAAGCTTGGCCGTTCCGCTGCCGGAGCCGCCGCCGGCGGTGTAGAGATTGCCTTTGGAATCGGAGGCGATGGTCCAAAGGTAAGGAGTAGAAGAATCAAAGACTTCTTGAAACTCGGGAGCCAGATAAACGCGGCCGTCGCTGCGTAAGGAGAGATGCGAGAGAGTTCCTTTTTCGAAATCGGCTCGCTCGCCCTGTTCCCAGAAGCGTGTTTCGACGGCGGAGCAAGTGGCGATGGCGCAGGCCACCGCCAGGAATCGTAGAATTTTCATTCAAAATTACTTAACTGTGATACCTTAAGGCGAGTAGCTGCCATCGATCATGAGATCGAAGGGAATGCTGCCCTGCTCGACGGCGCTTTCGGCGAACTCACAAATGGCGGCTGGCCGTGCGGCCGGTCTGCATGACGTTCATCACGGAAGCGGGAAGGCTGGGGAGCGTCTTGTCCTCGTAGAAAACGGTGGGCCGCGGTTCGACCAGCGAGACATACAGCTTGTTGTTGCTGCGCTCCTGATTGATCAGCGAGACGGTCTGCGGGATGTCCATGAAGCGGTTCCGACAGGCCGGCACGCTCTGCATGCGGTTCAGGGTGTCGGCGTCGCTCAGCAGAATGCGGTGCTCGCCCTTGGCCAGGCCGGCGGGAATCTTGAGCTGAAGATCGCGCTCGATGCGCTCGCCGCGGTAAGGCCGCAGGAAAACTTTGACCGGGACTTCGCGCCGGGATCGACTTCGCTGGATGGGAATCCAGGCGTTCTCGATGGTGGCGACGCGGCGCTCGGGCAGCAGGTCGACCGTGGCGTTGACGCCTTAGTTTCGGCGTCTGCACGGGATTCAGGAACAGGCGGTTGAACTTGTCGCCCCACCAGCCGGCCAGCAGCATCGGCGGCGGGCGCGGGATTCTCGCTGGAGGCCAGCATGGTGGAAATGGAATGCTCGGCTGGCCGTCGAACTCGACTTTGCCGCTGATCCGGTAGGTGGTCTCGTCGGCGAAATCGTTCAGGCCGGAGAGCGAGTTGAACAAGGTCAGCATCATCAGATAGGGCGTCCACTTCTGCTGGACGAAGACGTTGAAGTGCAGATCTTGTTCGTTGCGGACGGCGTTGTTGTCGCCGCAGCGAGCGCACTTTCAGGTGACGGGCACCATGTCGGCGGTGGCGCCCAGCTCGCCCATGATGGCGCTGTGCCGGTCCTGCTTCAGCGCGCCGACGATTTCGGTGGCATTGCCGATTTTATTGGGCTGGAACGCCGAGGCCAGCGTCATCAGCACGTCGGCCTTGGCCATGGGCATGTCGACCGGGCCGAGATTGAAGAAGGAGTGCCCGAAGGCGAGCACGTGCTTGCCGTCGTTATAGGTGACGGTGCACATGCCGGTGACGCTCATGTCGCCGGTGACCAGGACGCCGGCGACCGCATCGCCGGGCTGCAGAGAGGTCTGCCATCCCGGCGGCGGGTTTGGCACTGAGGCTGGTGCTGGACAGCGCCGCCGGCACCGACCGTCATCCCGAGCTGTTGGAATAAGCCGGACCGAACTCGCGCAGTACGTTGTCGATGGAAGCCCGCGAAGCTGAGCGGCGTCTCGATGGGCACCATGGTGGAGTTGGTGCCGAGGTTGGCGGCCTGGCTGGCCGACAGCACCTGAGCCAGCATCCCGCTAGGCACCGGAACGGATTGCTGCGCCACGGTTTTGTCCGGCGTCCGCGCGTCCGCGGGGCGGGATTCGTCGAAATCGTTGACCTCGAGCATCAGCTCGATGGGCGTGATGCCGCAAATCGCGTCCGGCGAGAAAACGCTGAAGCGCAGCGCAACCGCGCCCACCAGCTTGCCATCGATGTAAACCGGGCTGCCGCTCATACCTCCGGCCACATTGGTGCGAATAGCTTTGCCGCCCATTTTGGCCAGAATGATGTCTTGCTTCGGACCCCATTGATTCTTTAAAAGCCCAAGGATTTCGATCGGAATCGGTTCGGGCTCCGTGCCGGAGAGAACCGTCCAAGCATAGCCTTTCATACCGGGTTTCAGATCGGCCAGTTTGAAAATCGGGACTTTTCCAGCTTTGGGGCGGACGGGCGCTGGTTCTGCCCCTGCGAGCAGAGATGAACACACCAACGCCACAGCGAGTGCGGCAAACTTCATGGGACCATCCTTAACTGCTAGTGATGCGGAATACGGAACTTCAGTTCCCATTATGATCCAGATTTGAGTTGCGTGGGAACTCGAGCGGGTGAGGACGGAACTTTTCTAGTCGAAAACAGGACTAGGTTTGAGGATAAGTGCCATCCGGATTGTAGCCGCCGCCGGCGTCCTGATCCTCTTCGGCGGGTTGCGGAGGATGCACTGGGCCGCGCGGCGGAGCCTTGGAAGTCTCGGGCGCATCTTTTGGAAAGCGCAACTCGTCGATCATTGGTTGTACAATCCCAGTTTTCTCTTCGGTTTTCTCGGTGGTTTGAATTTCCTTCTCGGGTTTTTCCTTGGGCTTGTCGGGCTGTTTCACTTCGGTCTCCTTCACCAGGGATTCTAGGAGTCCGGGTGTGGAGCAAGCCGGGTGCAACGACTAACCCAGTGAAAACGGTGGAAATAGAGTGGCGCCGGCGATGTTATCGTCCAAATCCGATGCCGATCAGAAACTCGGCTTGATTCACGTTGGACAAGGCCGCGATAAACCCCGGCACTGAGACCGCGGCATCGTGGCCCCAGCGCTCGTAGCGCAGTTCCGGCATGAAACGCAGCTTCCAGATTTGAATGTTCACGCCGCCGCCCAGCGCAACGCCGGACTTCGAAAGATAAGACGCTTGGCTGCCTACCGCGCGGAAAATGGGGCCAGCTTCCACATAGGGATGCAGTCCGGGGGTGTGGAAGAAATAGTATTTGCCAAGAATTGGAAATTCCCAGGACGTGATATTGCTGACACTGGTTGTCGTCGGCTGCGGCTCAATGGTGCTGTCGATAGTGAGATTGAGAGGACGATACATCGCCTCCACCTCTACCGCGAATCCCAGCGGCAGGCCTAATTCAACCACCGGTCCGATAATGTAGTTCTTGCTCTGGGAGAACGAATGGACAAAGGTGTCCACGCCCTCGGTGGTCTGGTTGGAAAATGCGTCAGTCAAAGGAATGCCGCTCTCGACGCCGAACGTTATATGCTGCCCATACAGGACCCCTGAATACAGCAGGAGGGAACCGGCCAGCATGTTCATACGAAGCATGCTCTTTGGACGGGCTAACCATGGAAGAGTTTCTAGGATTGGTTTCATGTCTCAAGAATTACGATCGCGACACCTTGTTGCGCGGTGTGCGTGAGCGACAGTGCGATATTGCGAACGCCCAAGCCCTCGGCCACCTTGGCCGCCACGCCGTGCATTCGAAGCGTGGGCCGCCCGGAGGGAAGATTGGCGACCTCGAAATCCAGCCAGCGCACGCCCCGGCGCCAGCCCGTGCCGATGGCTTTCATGCCGGCTTCCTTGGCGGCGAAACGGGCGGCGTAGCGCTCATAACGATTGGCCTTTCGCTCCACGTAGGCGATCTCGCCGGGGCTGTAAGATGCGGTCCACGAAACGCTGCCCATGCCGCTCCATGGCATCCCGGATGCGCGCCACCTCTTCGACAGTCGATGCCGATTCCCACGATCACAGCTCGGCGCCCGAGGAAGCCAGGGTTAACTGGCCATGTTTGACGCCCTTGGTGCTGATCAAGGCATCGGCGATCTTCTTCACCGCACCCGCTTTCCCCTTGACCACCAGAACCTCCAGGCAATTGTCGTGATCCAGGTGGACATGCAAGGTGGAAAGAATGTTGTGGAAATGGGAGTGCTGCAGGCTGGTCAGCCTCTCGCTCAGCTGCCGGACATGGTGGTCGTAAACCAGGGTCACGGTGCCCACCACGCTGCTCTCGGGACGCTCCCAGGTATTTTGCACCAGTTCGTCGCGGATCAAGTCGCGAAACGCCTCGGAACGGTTGGTATATCCGCGCGAAGCGATCAGGTGGTCGAACTTCTTCAACAGGTCGGAATCGATGGCTACGCCGATGCGGCTGAGCTCGCTCATTTGTATAGAGCGTAGCAAGCGTGCCGGGTGCGCGAGGCGGGGGCGGAAGCGTGACACGCTTTGAAAAATCGTGATACTGTGAAGCCGTCGGCCGATCATGCATATTCCGGACAATTTTTTGTCCACACCGGTGTGGGCGTCGCTGGACGTAATCAGTATCCCGGCCGTTGGCTGGATGATCAAGCGGGCCGGGCGCGATTTGCCGGATACGCGTATTCCACTGCTGGGCGTGATGGGCGCATTCGTGTTCGCCGCCCAGATGATCAACTTCCCGGTGGGCGTGGGAACCAGCGGACACCTGGTGGGCGGTGCGCTGCTGGCTTGCGCGCTGGGGCCCGCGCCGGCCGTTCTGGTAATGACCACCATCCTGATTATCCAGGCCTTCGTCTTTCAAGACGGCGGCGTTCTGGCTCTGGGCGCAAATGTGTTCAACATGGCCGTGGTCGGCGTATTGGTGGGATATTGGCCCTTTCAGCTGTGGGGCGCGGCCAGGCGCAATGCCGCGATTTTCGCCGGTGGATTTTTCTCTGTGCTGGTGAGCGGCTCGCTGGCGCTGGCCGAACTGCTGATCTCCGGGGTTCGAATGCCGCGCCTGCTGGTGTTCACTTCACTGGGTCTATTTGCCGTCAATGCCGCCATCGAAGGCGCGATCACGGTTTCGGTGGTTCAGGCGCTCGATAAGCTGAATCCCGGATTCATTCAAAAGCCGGCCAGATTCAATAGCCGGATTCTCATCGCGGTGAGCACGGCGGGCGTACTGCTGGGAATCGTGGGATTCCTGCTGGCCTCGAGCGCGCCGGACGCCATTCAAAGGCTCGGCCAGACACTGGGGATGTCCAGCAAAGTGAATTTTCAAACGCCCATGGCGAACTACAGCGTGGGGAATTTCGAGTCCGCCTGGCTGCGCAAAGCGGCCGCCGGGCTCACGGGACTGCTGCTGATCTGCGGCGCTTTGCGTGGCGGGCGCGCGCATGATCGGCCGCAGAAGGAGCGCCTGATGCACCACGTACTGGTGGATCGATGGAGCCAACGGTCCAGCCCCTTGCACGCGCGCGACCCACGGGCCAAGGTTCTGGTGCTGCTGATTTTTCTGGTTGCTTTGGCTACCACGGCTCCGAATGCATTTCCTGCGTTGGTCATTTATGCCGCGCTGCTGGTCTCGGGCATTTTGATCGCGGGGCTTCCACCGGGCGGAATGCTTCTGCGCTCGCTGGCAATTCTCCCGTTTTCGCTTACGTTCGGGCTGATTACCTGGCTGGCAGGCGACCGTTGGCGAGCGCTGGGCTTGGTGGAAAAAAGCTATCTTTCCACGCTGGCCGTGCTGCTGATAGTGGCCACCACGCCGCTGCCCCGGCTGCTGGGCGGATTGGAGGCAATGGGAACGCCCCGGCTGTTGGTGTTGATGGCCCAGTTTTTGTATCGATACTTGTTCGTGATTGCAGAACAAGCGCAGCATATTCGGGTGGCGGCGTCGTGCCGCGCGGGCATTTCGCGAACACACCGTCGAGCCAAGTTCCGCGCCGCCGCGGGCGCGCTGGCGGTATTGTTCGCACGCTCCTATTACCGGGCTGAGGGCATACATCGCGCCATGCTGTCGCGTGCTTTTCGGGGGCGTTTCGCGCTCCTGAATCCGCTGCGATTTGGCTGGATGGATGGCTGTTTCGCGGCGGGAGTGGCCGCGCTTCTAGTGTTGGCTCGAGTGTCATGACACCGGTCATCGAAGTACGCGACCTTCGTTTCCAGTACGAAGACGGCACCCAAGCGCTGGACGGCATCGATTTCACTCTGCACGCCGGAGAGACGGTGGCGCTGTTGGGCGCCAACGGTTCCGGAAAAACCACCTTCGTTCTGCAGCTCAACGGAATTCTCGAAGGCGAAGGCAGCGTCACGGTTTGCGGCCTGGAGGTGAATAAGCAAAACCTGGCGGCGGTGCGGTCGAAGATTGGAATGGTATTTCAGGATTCAGACGAGCAGCTTTTCATGCCCACCGTGCTGGAGGATGTCGCGTTTGGGCCGCTGAATCAGGGCTGTACCCCCGAGCAAGCGGTCGAGAAAGCGAAGCTAGCCTTGCGGCAGGCCGGCCTGGAACAGGCGCTGGACAAAGCGCCTTATCACCTGAGTGCGGGCGAGAAAAGAAAGGTCGCGCTGGCGGGCGTGCTGGCCATGCAGCCCGAAATTCTGGTGCTGGATGAGCCCACCACTTTTTTGGATCCGCCCGCCCAGATTAATTTGCTCCACTTACTCGGCGGACTGCCGCAGGCCAAGCTGATTGTGACTCATAACATAGGCTTCGCCAGTGCGCTGGCGGAACGAGCGGTGTTCTTTGAGAAAGGTAAGTTGCTGGCCGATGGACCGATCGAAGAAATCGTGCGGCGTTTCTCTTGGACCTATTCGGATTTGGCAGCCGACTTACGATACTCCGCCCAGCGGCGCTTTTGAGCCGCGGCGATTCGCCGGCGCGCGGCCGCGCTGAGCCGGCTACGCCCATTCTTCGGCGCACCCGGTGGACGCCCTCGTCGCGCGGCGCCTCTGCCCAAAAGCGATCGCACTTCCATGATCTGCTCATCCAGTTGTTGCCTTCGCAACTGGAGTCCTGCGAGAGCCGCTTCCAGCAGTTCATCGCTTTGAAGACTTTTCTTGAGTCGGGGCATTTAATGAGCTCCTGTTTCAATCATAACTAAGTGTCGCGGCGCGCGACAGGTTACAGCTTGTTAGAAACTGCAATTTACTCTAGAATTCGGAGTTGCGCGCCGAATCCAGAATAAAAGTAACTGGGCCATCGTTGACCAGGGAGACTTCCATTTCAGCTTGGAAGACTCCAGTTTCGACCATTGTGTTACTCAATTGCAAACGCCGCACGAAATATTCATACAGATCGCGCGCCTGCTCGAGTGGGGCGGCCTGATCGAAACTCGGACGGCGGCCCTTCTTGCAACTTCCGTACAACGTGAATTGCGACACCACTAAGAGCGCCCCGCCGGCATCCAACACGGACCGATTCATGCGGCGCTCTTCATCGGGAAAAATGCGGAGACGCAAAATCCTGTCGGCCAGATAATCGGCGTCGTCGCGCTGGTCCGCGTGGGTAACACCGACCAGAATTAGCAAACCCGGCCCAATGCGGCCTTTTGTTTCGCCGGCCACGTCAACATGAGCCTGCTTGACGCGCTGTAGTACAACTCGCATAAGCGGCAATTTTCCAATGTTACACGGTAACCCAGTAATAAACCGAAGCTGCAACGAGATTCGATTGAGTTTCCTGGGCCGCCGTAGGTAACAGCATGGGGAAGCGCTAAGGTAATCGCCTCATCCCAAAGTTGACCCACACGTCAAATAATGGAGTGTGGCCTTAAAAGGCATTTTTCAGCGCCGTCGGATCCACGGCAAAATACCGGGCGGATTCTTTAGCTTCGAGGAAGAAGCCACCTCCACGCGGCTGTACGGATTCGGCCATGGGGATCACCTCCAGTTGCGCGACGAGTACGGAAACGTCTGGAAGGGTACCGCCGAAAAGGTGAGCGAAGAGTCGGTTCGCTACACTTTTCGCGATCCCAACGGACACACCATAACCGGCGTGGCCGACGGCTTTGGGATCGTCCTGCGCGATCAGCGTGGGAAGACCTGGCGCGGATTCATCGAGTAACCTCGGATCTTTCGTGCCTGCGCGCTAAGGCCCCCAACGCACCAGGCGTGCGTCGATTTGCTATCGCTTATCATAGAAGTTCTTCTCACGATCGCAGACCGAAACGGTGCCGAAAAAGCGAATTAGTTACCAAGACGCGGGTGTGAACATCGATGAAGCGGACCGCGCCATCGGGTTCATTCGCCGGCACGCCCGGGCCACATTCTCGCGTGGCGTTCTCACCGATATTGGCAGCTTTGGCGGCGGGTATCTGCTCTCGGGATGGAAGCGTCCGGTGCTGGTCAGCTCGGCCGACGGCGTGGGCACCAAGCTCAAGATCGCTTTTCTCACCGGCCGCCACAACACCATCGGTGAAGATCTGGTGAACCACTGCGTGAACGACATCGCGGTGCAAGGGGCCGTTCCGCTTTTCTTCCTGGACTACTTCGCGGTGGGGAAATTGGACGCCGACGTGGCCTCGCAAGTCATCGAAGGTGTGGCGCGCGGCTGTAGGAACAACGGCTGCGCGTTGATCGGTGGCGAGACCGCCGAGATGCCCGGTTTCTACCAGGCTGGCGAGTACGATCTGGCGGGCTTCATCGTGGGCGCGGTGGAACGCAGCCAGATGCTGACTGGAAAGACGATCCGCGCGGGCGACATCCTGCTGGGGCTTCCGTCGAATGGTCTGCACACCAATGGTTATTCGCTGGCGCGCAAGCTGCTGTTCGACGTAGCGCACTTGCCGCTGGATGGCGCGCTGGCCGATGAACTGCTGCGCGTGCATCGCAGCTATTTGAAACCCATTCGCGCGTTAGTGAAGGCGGGCGTCTTGAAGGGAGCGGCGCACATCACCGGCGGAGGGATTACGGAAAACACTCCGCGCATTCTTCCTCGCGGGTTGGCCGCGCGCGTGGACGTTTCCACCTGGACCATCCCTCCGTTTTTCGAAAAGCTGCGCGACGTCGGGAATCTCGATCTGGCGGATTACCGGCGCACGTTCAATCTCGGCATTGGCATGATCCTGGTGGTCGGCAAACGAAACCTCGACCAGGCGCAGGGGGCGCTACGCAAGCTCGGCGAGACTTCGTACCAGATTGGCGATGTGGTCCGTTCCACGCGGCCTGGGGTTGTGTACGTCGGCGAGACCGGGGTGCGAGGTTGAAGCGCCTGGGCATCCTGCTATCGGGGCGCGGCTCGAATTTCGAAGCCATCGCGAATAACGTAGCCTCCGCACGGCTGGATGCTGAAATTGCCGCCGTTATTTCGAACCGGCCCCAGGCTCGCGGGATCGAGATTGCGCGGGAGCGTGGATTACCGGCCATGGTGATTCCCTCCCAAGGCGTGCCGCGCGAAGAATACGACCGCAGCGTCGTGGCCGAGCTTCGCAATCGCGGCGTGGAGCTGGTTTGTCTGGCGGGATTCATGCGATTGCTGAGCGCTGAATTCTGCCGCGCGTTTCCTCTGCGCGTGCTCAACATTCATCCGTCCTTGCTGCCGGCGTTCCCGGGACTGGACGCGCAAAAGCAGGCGCTCGAACATGGCGTCAAGATCAGCGGCTGCACCGTACACTTCGTGGACGAGCTGCTGGACGCAGGACCCATCATTCGCCAGGCTGCCGTCCCGGTGCTGGACGCCGACACGGCGGAAACGCTCTCGGAGCGAATCTTGACCGAAGAACATCGCATCTACAGCGAGGCGATCCAAACGGTGTTGTCGGAGCGCTGGCGGATCGACGGCCGGCGCGTGGTAACGGATTAGACTTGTCTCGCCCGAATAATCTTTTCGTTCGCGCCGGACGCGCTTCGCCGCCGAGCTTCCGTTATTTGATGCAGACGGAAGTCCACGTTTTCGCTTTCTCCATTTCGGCCGGGATGCTCCTGTCGTTTTTCCCCTTCATGACGCTGATGCTGTCGTTGTGCCGCTACGTTTTTAAGTGGAAAGCTTCGGTGAACGCCATCTATTTCGCGCTGGGCGATTACTTCCCGGACGTATTCGGGCAATTCCTGCGGCGGAATCTGGAGGCCACGGTGGAGTCGCGCGGGCCGGTGCAAGTGATCGCATTGGTTCTGTTGTTCTTCACCGCTAGCGGCATTTTCGAGCCGCTGGAAGTAGCGCTCAACCGGGCTTGGAATTGCGAGCGCAACCGGAGCTATTTGAAGAACCAGTTGCTCAGCCTTTCGCTGATGTTCGCGTGCGGCGCGCTGACGCTTTTGTCGATAACCTTGACCGCCGTCAATAGCGAATTTCTAAATGCGGCGCCGCACCTGCCGATCGCATCCGCCGCCAACGTGCTAGGGCAGATCTTTTTCAATCTGGCAGCGCTCCCCACCTCGATGCTCCTGTTGTTTCTCATTTACTGGCTGGTGCCAAACTGCAAAGTGCCGGCGGTGAAAATCATCCCTCCGGCAATACTAGTTGGATTCCTGCTTGAAATTCTGAAATATATCAACCTGCTCATTTGGCCTTATCTCAGGGCCAAGCTGGCGCTCGAGTACGGTCCGTTCGTGTATTCGATCACCATCGTCTTGTGGGGATTTTTGACCGCGCTGGTGGTGCTGGCCGGAGCGGACTTTGCCGCGCGCCGGTCGCGCCTGGCGAGCGCTTCCGGAGGCTGATTCAGATGGCCTGGACCACTTTCCGCGATCGTCGCGCCGTTCAGATCGAAAACGATTTGGTACGTCTCACAATGCTGGCCGAGGGCGGGCACATCGCCGAGATCCTGCACAAACGAAGCGGCGTGAATCCGCTTTGGATTCCACCTTGGCCATCCATCGAGCCGTCCGCGTATAGCCGCGAAAAGCATCCCGAGTATGGCGACGACGCGGAAAGCAAGCTGCTGGCGGGCTTGATGGGCCACAATGTCTGCCTGGATCTGTGGGGCTCGCCGTCGCCTGAGGAGGCCGCGGCCGGGATGACCGTGCACGGAGAAGCTTCAATTCTTCCCTACGAGATTTCGGTCGACGGCCTGGAGCTGACAGCCAAGTGTTTCTTGCCCGCGGCCCAATTGCGATTCGAGCGCCGCGTGCGCCTGGAGGGCGAGCGCGTGTACTTCGCCGAAGCAGTAGAAAATGTCTCGATGCTCGACCGGCCAATTGCCTGGACCGAACACGTGACGCTCGGCCCGCCGTTTCTCGAAAAAGGAGTGACGCAGTTCCGGGCGCCTGGCTCAAAAGCCCGGTCGCTCGATGGCCAGGATTTCGATTGGCCGTTGAAACCTCGCCCCGATGGCGGCGTCGAAGACCTGCGCGTATTTACCAGCGCGCCTGCGTCGGGCGGATTCGACGCGGTGCTGATGAATCCGCAGCATGAGCGCGCATTCTTCTTCGCCTTCTCACCCACTTCGCGGCTGCTCTTCGGCTATGTTTGGAAGCGCGCGGATTTCCCGTGGCTCGGCATCTGGGAAGAAAATTACAAACGCGAGCACGCGCCCTGGAATCGCCGCACATTAACACGCGGCATGGAGTTCAGCGCCTCGCCATTTCCAGAAAGCCGGCGCCAGATGATTGACCGTAGGTCGCTGTTTGGCGAGCAGGGTTATCGCTGGGTTCCAGCTAAGACGAAAGTGCAAGCCGAATACCACGCTTTCATCACCACCGCCGCGTCAATCCCCGAGAGTCTGTAGCAGCTCCAGATCGACGTTCCCGCCTGAGAGTATCGCGCCTACGCGGTTCAAGCCCTTCGGCAGCTTACGGTGATAAAGCGCCGCGGCAGTGGCGGCCCCGCTCGGTTCCACTACGATCTTCATGCGCGTGAGCAGGAATTTCATAGTGTCGCGAATCTCGCGATCGCTCACCAGCACGACGTTCTCGACAAATTTCTGGATGATCGGAAAAGTGATGGCGCCGGGCTTGGTGGCGCGCAGGCCGTCGGCGATGGTCTGGGGCGTGGGGATCTCCACTCGGGAACCAGCCCGCAGGGAGAGATACGTGTCGTTGCAATCTTCCGGCTCGACACCGAAGACGCGTATGGACGGGCGTAGAGCCTTAGCGGCGATGGCGCAGCCCGAAATCAATCCGCCGCCGCCGATCGGCACCACCAGAGCATCGAGGCCGGCAATCTCTTCCAGAAATTCGAGCCCGGCCGTGCCCTGGCCCGCGATCGTCCAGGGATGATCGTAAGGCGGAATCAGGGTGGCACCGGATTCTTCGGAAATCTGCCGTCCGATCGCTTCGCGGCTTTCCGTCATGCGATCGTAGGTGACCACCCGCGCGCCATATCCCCGCGTCGCCGCGACCTTCGACTTGGGCGAGTCGGTGGGCATGACGATGGTTGCGGTTGTCCCGACCGAAGCCGCCGCGATCGCCACGGCCTGCGCGTGATTGCCGGAGGAATAGCTGACCACGCCGCATCCCAGGCGGTCCTTGGGAATCGAATACACGAAATTCGCCGCCCCGCGGATCTTGAAGGCGCCGCTACGCTGAAAGTTTTCGCATTTGAAGAACACGCGCGCGCCCGCGATTGCGTCGAAAGACTGTGAGGTGAAGACCGGCGTGCGATGCGCGATGGGGCGGATTCGCTCGGCGGCCTGCTGGATATCGGAAAGTTGAATCTCGTCTGGCATCGTTCTCCTAATCGGCGGAAGGAGGCTCGCTCCGCGGCGTCTTGCCGGTCAACGTGGAGGGAATCGAGTCAACAAACTCGATCACGCGCGGGAGCTTGTATTCTCCCAGCATCCGCCGGCACTGTTCTATCACTTCCCCGCGCGTCAGGCGGAGTCCGGGGCGAACCACCACTCGCGCCCGGATCACTTCTCCGGCGCGGCCACCCGGAACAGCATCCACACGCACCGCCGCCACGCCGGGCAGGGCTTCGACGGCGCGCTCCACCTCCACCGGATCGATCTTCACGCCGCCCATATTAATGATTCGTCCGATCCTGCCTTTCAGAAACAGTCCCCCATCGGCTTCCACGTACCCCAGATCGCCGGTGCGAAAAAAGCCATCCTGGAAAATGCGCTGGTTGAGCTCCGGCTCGTCCAGGTATCCGGAGATGGCCGCGGCGGAGCGCACGGCAATCTCGCCCAGCCGGCCAACACCGGCATCGTTGCCTTCGGCATCCAGACACTTGACTTCGACCGCTGGAAAATGTACGCCTACAAACTCGCCTCCGAGATCGCCGGATGGCTGGCGAGGAGAGTACGCAATCGAGATCCCACCCGTTTCCGATGTGCCATACCACACCAGCAAGGGGACGCCGAAACGTTCCTGCCAGCGTTGCGCAAGGGCCGACGGCAGACGCGCACCGCTCGAGATGCAGAGACGCACGGTTTCAAACAGGCCCGGATTTGCGACGCGATCGGCCAGGTGGCCGAAGATGAATGGAGAGCCGATGAGAACGTTAACGCGCTTGCGAGCCACCAAATCCGCACATTCTTCCGGAACGAAATGCCGCAGCATGGCCAAGGAGGCGCCCTTGAGCAAGGGCGACAACATGCAATTGTTGAATCCATGCAAATGATGAAACGGAACGACGCTCAAAAAGCGATCGCCTGGTTCGATGCCCATGGCGCGAGCTCCATTCCAAGTGCTGGCCAGCAGATTACGATGGCTCAGCGGTACGATTCTCGGTATTCCCGTCGAGCCGGAAGTCGCTAGGTACAGCACTGGATCTTCCAGGGAACCATGCATCGCCGGGTGCCAATTTTCGGACGGACCCGCGCCGCAGTTCGGCGCATCCTCAATAGCCAGGACGCGCTCGCGAGGAACTGTGCCCGCCTCTTCCCATTCATGCCAGAACTGGCGTTCGGCAACCACTCCGCGGAAGCCGATTCGCGCGGCTAGCTGCCGGAGTTCCTGAGCGCGGCACTGTGGATTGCAGGGCATGAACACGGCCCGCAAATCGGAGACCGCCAGGAAACAAGCGGTGAACTGCCAGCAATTCCGCAGGCTGGCCGCGATCACATCGCCGGGCTGAGGATTTAGCGCCTTTTTGAGCCAAACACGGTGCCTGGCTACCTCTTCGAGCAGACGGCCATAAGTGAAGACTTCCTCGTTATCGATGATGGCTGGCTCGTTCCAACGCTGTTTTGCGACTTCGTGGAATCGTTCGAAGATCATTGCGCGCCGGAGCGCTGTATGCGCGAGACTGTATCGAATGAAATCAGAGAAGTGCCCATAATACCCACTCCGCGGGATGGTCAACAATCTGCTGTTCGAGGCATTTCAGGAACGTGGGCAGATTTCGGTCAATGAAGTCATCGCGGCTGGAAGACTGAACGATATTGAGCGCCGGGCTGAAAATAATTCTGAGATCCGAACTTCTGCCCAGGCACAGCATTGGGACAACCGCACATCCCGATAGCCGAATGATGTCCAACAGGCCCGCCGAGAACCGGTGCGGCACTCCGAGCAATCGTGATTGTACGACCCTGGCGCCGCCTGCAACGTCCATCGTAATACTCACCAGACCGCCGGAGCGGAGCCTTTGCAGAATCTTGAGCGTGCAACCTGGCGTCAACGAATCCACTGCGTCTCCGACTACGGCATGCAAGTATCTGGCAAGCCGAGGTTGCACCCATCGTCCGCTAAGCCGTCCGGCGCCGCCAGCATTCGGGCGATAGGCCCGCACGGAGAGCATCGGGTAGCCTATCGCGGCTAGATACGGCCGCGCGACGCGACCGCGGTAAAATGCCCAACCACGACCACTACGCCTTGCCGTTGTGCCGCTGCCGACTCCAGATAATCGAGCCCGGAAACCTCGGAGACACGTAGCTCCTGGAGGAACGACGGCTTGGAGATTACGGCGTCGTCCACCAGGCGGAACATCGCGTTTGAAACAAGCTGGCGAGCAATCCGTGGCGCCTCATGGGCTGAAATGCCCGAGCCGGGAGTGGCCAGCATTCTGGCTTCTACTCGCTTCCGCAACTTTCGAAAATGGAATTGCAGAAGTGGCTCGGCAATTCGACTGACCTGATAAAGCCGGTCTCGAGAAATGAACTTAAAGAGAAACTGAAGCGGATACAGATAGAGCCACGCCAGCAGATCGCGCGCTGTAATCAGCGGCGCACGGACGACGCTGGATTTGGAACGCTCCGCCCTTGCGGCAGGGTTCAGAGAAGACGCTTTAGTATCCGGCTCTCTTGTCAACGACATTCTCCAGCGGCTGGCCTTTACGGAAACGCTCGAAATTCTCGATGAATTTATTCATGCCCAGATCGTTCCAGCCCATGGTGTGGTCGGCCGAATGAGGCGACAGTAGCACGTTCGGCAAGCGGTAGAAGGGATGGTTCGCAGGCAGGGGCTCGGTGTCGAAAACGTCCAGCGCCGCGCCCTGGATGCGTCCCTGTTCGAGGGCGGCGATCAAGGCAGACTCCACGATCACTGGTCCTCGGCCCACATTGACGATGACGGCCGTTGGTTTCATGGCGGCCAGCTCAGCTTCGCCGATCATGCCGCGCGTTTCCTCAGTCAGCGGAGTAGCCACCAGCACGTAATCGCAGCCGGCCAGCATCTCGCGCAGTTCGCCCAATGGAAACACGCGGTCGAGATCCGGCTCGCCGTTTGAATCCGACGTGCTGCTGCGACGGATGGCGTGGACGCGCATGCCCAGCGCACGTGCCAGCCGCGCCGATTCACGGCCGATTCCGCCGTATCCCACAATTCCCAGCACCTGCTTGCGGATCTCAAACACTTCGAATTGCTCCCAGCGGCCCGCTTCCTGATTACGGATCAGGCGGCGCAGATCTTTGGCGAAAAACAGCATCGACGCGATGGTGAATTCCGCTAAGCCGTCCTTGAAAACGCCCCGGCCGTTGGTCAGCGGAACCGGGCTCTCGATCAACTCCGGAAACAGCAGCTTTTCCACGCCGGCCCACATGGCGTGTACCCAGCGTAAGCGAGTCGCCAAGGGAAAGATGGCGCGCAGCAGATCGTGTTTGAGAGCGCCAACCAGGATGACGTCGGCTTGCGGCGCATGCTCGGCCAGAAACTCCAGATCGTTTCCGGTATGAATATTCACCGGCTCCGGCAGACGATCCAAGAGCCGCAGATAGCCGGCGGTGGGGTTGGAAATCACCAGTACAGTGATGGGGTCCATGAAAAAAGGAAGATAGCACGGTTGGAAGCCGGGGCCGTCCCGGTATAACATCGTGACGTGGCGGCACAGCAGCAATTGCGCGATCTTCCGCCGGTCGATCAGATCTTGACCGGCCTGGCGCATCTAGAGCAGCGTTTTCCGCGCAAGCTGATTGTCGCCGAGGTGCGGCGCGTCCTGGACAACCTGCGCGAGGAGATCCGAGCGGGCCATTCAGTGAGTTTGGACGCGCTCGAGACGCGTGTTGAACGTGGTCTGGCGCGATTGGAACAGCCCTCGCAGCGGCATGTTATCAATGCCACCGGCGTGGTGCTGCACACCAACTTGGGCCGTGCTCCGCTTCCGCGCTTCGAGCCGAATTTCGGTTACTCGAATCTGGAGTACGATCTGGCGCGCGGGCGCGCGCGGCAAACGCGACGTGCACATCGCGGAATTGATCGAACGGCTGGTGGGTGCGCCCGGCATCGCCGTCAACAACAACGCGGCCGCGATTTACCTGGCGTTGAACGAGCTGGCCGCCGGATTCGAAGTCGTGGTCTCACGCGGCGAGCTGATCGAGATCGGCGACGGCTTTCGCATTCCCGACATCATGCAGAGCTCGGGCGCGATGTTGCGCGAGGTTGGAACCACCAATCGCACGCAGGATCGAAGATTATCGGGAGGCCATCACTGAGCGCACGCGGCTTGCTGCTGCGTGTGCATCCGAGCAATTTTCGCATCCAAGGATTTACGTCGCGGCCGGAGCTGCGCGAACTGGTCGCGCTTGGGCAAAGAGCGAGACATTCCCGTGTATGAGGACCTGGGCAGCGGATGCGTTGTAGATCTGCGCGCGTTCGGCGTGGAGGAGCCGCTGGTCTCCGATAGCCTTCAGCGCCGGAGTGAATCTGGTTTCCTTCAGCGGCGACAAATTGCTGGGCGGTCCGCAGGCGGGAATTCTTGCGGGCGAAGCGAAATTGGTGGCGCGATTGCGGCGCAATCCGATGTTTCGGGCGCTGCGGCTGGATAAATTGATTTATCAGGCGCTCGAAACCACGCTGCGCAATCTGGTGTTGGAGCGCTGGGACCAGATTCCGGCGTTGCGCATGATTTCGACAATCAGCGGCGAATTGCGCGCGCGCGCCGAAAGTTTCGCGGCCGGCCTGGACGGCATTCCGGTGCATGTTGATCGAGGGGCAGTCGCTGATCGGCGGAGGAGCCACGCCGGAGCAGCCGCTCGCAAGCTGGCTGGTGGCGATCGAATGCGCGGACGTAGTGGAGGCCGAACGCCGCTGCCGTCTAGCCGACCCTCCGGTGGTGGCGCGCATCGAAGAAGGCCGGCTGCTGCTGGATCTCAGAACGGTTTTTGCGGGCGAAGAAGACGACCTGCGGCGCGTAGTGCGCCAAGCCTGCTCATAACGACAATACCAGCATCGCCAGCAGCGCCGCGCGATCGGCAATGCGTTCGATCAAAATGCTTTCATTCAGCGCGTGCGCGCCTTCGCCGACCGCGCCCAGTCCGTCCAGCGTCGGGATACCAAGCGCCGCGGTGAAATTTCCGTCCGAGCCGCCGCCGGTGGACGATTCTTCGAGATTGACGTCGAGTTCTTTGGCCAGGCCTCCTGCTGTCGAAAACATCCGGCCGATGGCGGGCGTGCGCTCCATGGGCGGCCGGTTCAAGCCGCCTTCCACCTGAATGGAACAGCGCTTGTCGAACGGCCGCAGGCTGTGGAATTTCTTGTCGAGTGCCGGAGCATCTTTGAGACGCGCGACGCGGATGTCCACCTCGACCCGCGCTTCCGCGGCGATTACGTTGGTGCGCGTGCCTCCCGAAATGACGCCGGGATTCACCGTCAAGCCTCGCCGGAGGTCGGTGAAACCAGCGATTCGTTCGATTTGCCGCGCCAGCTCCACAATGGCGCTCGCGCCGCTCTCAAAATCCACTCCGGCATGCGAGGCGCGCCCTTTCACGCTGACCGTGTAATCGCCCACGCCCTTGCGCGCGGTCTTGAGCTTACCCTCCAGACCCGTGCCTGGCTCCAACACCAGCACGGCCGCGCTCGCTCGCGCCGCTTCTTCCGTGAGCGGCCGTGAGGTTTCGCTTCCTACCTCCTCATCGGCATTGACCTGCAACACCACGCGGCGCGCTATGGGAACATCCAGCTCCCGCAGAGCCTGCATGGCATATAGAAAAAAAGCGATGCCCGACTTCATGTCCAGCACCCCAGGGCCCCACAGCCGTCCGCTCTTTCGCCGAAACGGCATGTGCGCTAAAGTGCCCAGCGGCCATACGGTGTCGGAGTGCGCGAGCGCGAGAATGTCTCCGGGCTGCCGACGGCGCGGGCCCGGAAGCTGAAACTCGCAGCGCAGATGACGCCCGAACTTTCCGCCGGGGTAAGTTCTCACGCGTGCCATGCCTTCCAGCCTGCTCGCCAGCAGATCGACAAAACGGTTTACCGACGGAGGGTGGTCGCTGGGCGACTCGCATTCCACCAGTTCGCCAATCAACGCGATGATGTCGGATTGTTTCGAGCGCGTGAACCGAAGAAACGGATGCATCGCCTGTTATAATAGCCACTTCCCATGCCCATTCTGGATATCCAGGCGATTCGCGAGATTCTGCCGCACCGCTATCCGATGCTGCTGGTGGATGCGATTGTCGAACTGGAGGAAGAACGCATCGTCGGAATCAAGAACGTGACCATCAACGAGCCGTTCTTTGTGGGCCATTTTCCCGACTTTCCGGTGATGCCGGGCGTCCTGATCGTGGAGGCCATGGCGCAAGTGGCGGGCGTCCTGGTTCTGAAAAGCATCCCCGACCGCAAGAATAAACTGGTGCTGCTGGCCTCGGTTGAGGAAGCGAAATTTCGCCGGCCGGTGCTGCCCGGCGATCAGCTTCGCATCGAGATGAAGGTCACCAGACGCAAGGCCAGTGTCGCGAAAATGCACGGCCAGGCGACCGTGGATGGCGTGGTGGTGGCCGAGGCCGAACTGATGTGCAAGCTTGCCGATCGCACGCCGCAAACCGAAGCGCCGCCGGTTGAAACTCCCGTCCCTACCCCGGTCCCGTAAGCCATCGCATGGCGATTCACCCGACGGCGATCGTTGACGCAGCGCCCGCATCGCGGACAGCGCCGAGATCGGTCCCTACTGCATCGTCGGCGCGGATGTCGAGATCGGCGCGCGAACCCGGCTCATGGCGCACGTGTACCTGGAAGGCACCGCCGTAATCGGCGAAGACAACGTGTTGTTTCCATACACGACCATCGGCGTGGCATCGCAGGACCTCAAATACAAAGGCGAGCGCTTCCGAGACGCGCATCGGACACCGCAACACCATCCGCGAGTTCGTCACCATTCATCGAGGCACGGAAGGCGGCGGGCTCATCACGGAGATCGGCAACGACAATCTGGTGATGGCATATGCGCACGTCGCGCACGACGTGCGGCTCGGCAACCATACCGTGATCGCAAACGGCGTGACTTTCGGCGGGCACGTCCAGGTGGGCGATTGGGCGGTGATCGGAGCCTTCAGCGGAGTGCATCAATTTTGCCGCGTCGGCCGGCACGCCATCATCGGCGGCTACAGCGTGGTGACGCAGGATGTCCTGCCTTTTTCGATGACCGTCAGCCCGCGCGAGGTGAAGACCTTCGGCGCCAACAAGACGGGCCTCGAACGCCGCGGATTTTCCGCCGAGACGATTGAGGGGCTGCACAAGGCCTTCCGGCTGCTGACCAAATCCGGACTCAACACCACGCAGGCGGTGGAGCGCATTTCCGCTGAGATAGAGATCGGGCCGGAAATCGAGGAGCTGCTGGCGTTCATCGCATCGTCGGAGCGCGGGTTCATGAAATGAGCAGATACGGGATGATCGCCGGCAACGGCCGCTTCCCGTTGTTGGCGCTGGAAACGGCGCGCGGCCTGGGCGACGAGGTGGTCGCGATCGGGCTGCGCGAGGAAGCCTCGCCTGAAATCGAAAAGCTGGCGGCGCGCTGCCATTGGATTTCGATCGGCGAGCTGAGCCGGCTGATCGAGATTCTGCAAACAGGAAGGCATCACCGAAGTAATCATGGCCGGGCAGGTGAAGCACGCCAGTATTTTCTCCTCGATCCGTCCGGACTGGCGCTTGGTGAAGCTGCTCGCGTCGCTGCGCGAAAAGAACACCGACGCTCTGATCGGCGGCGTGGCCAAGGTGCTGGCGGACGAAGGCATCCATCTGGCCGATTCCACTTTGCTGCTGAAGCCGCTGCTGGCCGGGCCGGCGTGCTGACGAAGCGCAAACCGTCGTCCGACGAAGAGCGCGATATCGCTTATGGCCGCCGCATCGCGAACACGCTGGCGGGTCTGGATGTCGGGCAAAGCGTCGCCATTTGCGAGCGCGCATGCGTGGCGGTGGAGGCGATGGAGGGAACGGACGCGATGCTGGAGCGCGCGGCTTCGTTGGCGAATGGAAAGCCG